>JALHMG010000005.1:13323-197213 GCA_022844135.1 Lysobacterales bacterium | reverse complement strand
GTCTGCAGCACGATCACATCGGGCGCCGCGGTAGCGTTGGCGGCCAGTACCGCCTCGCGCAGCGTGCAATCGTTGGCAGTGCAGCCGTTGACGGGCGGATCGCCGAACTGCGTCACCACGAACGTTGCGGCAGATACGCTCGCGTTGGCGAGCACCCCGGAGATCAGCAGCGCGATGCGCTTCATCGTGAATTCCTTGCATAAGCACGTTGTTGTGCGCAGAGAAGGAATGCCGAAGAGCAGGGATTGCGAACAGCCAGCGCGAATTTTGTACCACACCAGCGAATGCCGCACTGCGCGCGCAAGTTGCGGTGGCTGGCGTATTCTCCGCGCCCTCGATAGCCAGGAGTCGCCCGAATGGAACTGAAATCAGTGTGCGCCGCAATTACGGGTGGCGCTTCCGGATTGGGTTTTGCGGTCGCCGAGCGGCTCATTGCCGAAGGCGCATCGGTGGCGCTGCTCGATGTGCAGGACGACAAAGGCGCGGCTGCGGTGGCGCAATTGGGTGAACGTGCGCGGTTTTTCCGCACCGATGTCACCAACGAAGAAGGCGTGACTGCCGCGCTCGCGGCGGCGCAGTCGGCGATGGGTGGACTGAACGCGGTGATCAACTGCGCCGGCATCCTCGGCGCGGGTCGTGTGCTCGGAAAAACCGGCCCGATGGCGCTCAGCAATTTCGAAACCACCATTCGCGTCAACTTGATCGGCAGCTTCAACGTCGCCAAGGCCGGTGCGCATCTGATGCAGCACAACGCCGCCGGGAGCGATGGCGAACGCGGCGCGATCATCAACACCGCCTCGGTGGCGGCCTTCGAAGGACAGATCGGGCAAGCGGCCTATTCCGCCAGCAAGGGCGGCGTGGTGGGCATGACGCTGCCGATGGCGCGCGAGCTGGCGCGCTTTGGCGTACGTGTGGTGACGATCGCCCCTGGCATTTTCATGACGCCGATGGCCGGCGGCATGCCGCCCGACGTGAAGGCCTCGCTCGAAGCGATGGTGCCGTTCCCGTCGCGCCTTGGCGAACCGGCGGAGTTCGCCGATGCCGTGTGCTTTGCGCTGAGCAATCGTTATCTCAACGGCACCACGATGCGCCTCGATGGCGCCGTGCGCTTGCAGCCCAAGTGATGCGGCAAAAAAAACAAACACATTGAACAAACCACGAGCAGTCGACTGAGGTTTCAAGGATGAAAGCCACTGACATCAAACGCGGCACGGTTGTCGAGCACCTCGGCAAGTTCTGGATGGTCCGCGAGGTCGAGCGCAGCGCGCCCACGGGCCGCGGGGGCAACACCACGTTCCGTTTCTGGCTGTACCAGGTGGGCGCCGACATCAAACTCGATCTGAGCCTGCGCGCCGACGATGAAATGACCGAGGCTGAGCTCAGCAAGCGCGAGGCGGCGTTCTCGTACATGGACGGCGAAAACTACGTGTTCATGGACAATGAGGACTACACGCAATACACGCTCACGCCAGCGATGGTGGGCGATCTGCCGCAGTACTCGGTGGACGGCAATTTGCCGGATCTGAAGCTGCTGCTGATCGATGGCGAGCCGGTCGGTTTGCAACTGCCGCAGTCGGTGGAACTGGAGGTCGTGGACACCGCGCCCTACGTCAAAGGCGCCAGCGCCACCGGGCGCGCCAAGCCGGCGAAGCTGTCGACCGGGCTTGAAGTGCACGTGCCCGAGTACATCGAAAACGGCACGCGGATTCGCGTCAACACCGAGACCGGCGAGTACACCGGGCGCGCCTGAGCGTTGGCGCGATAGCGACAGCGGATTGGCCCGAAAACACCAGGACGCGGCGCGGCGCTCAGGCCGGCGGTTTGAGCTATGTAGATTGGTGCGGGTGCGAACAGGCGCTTTCGGCGCCGATCCAGGCGACGGCGAGTACGCGTGCCGCGAGCGCGCCGATGGCGCACTCCAGGGTGTGCTCGTCGCAGATCAGTTGCAGTTGCGACCCCTGTACGACGCGCAAATCGTTCAGGCTGCGCTCCACGCCGATCGCGCTCAGGCACTTGTAGCCGGCTTCCTTGAGCGCGAATAACTCGGGTACGGACAAATCGGCGGGAGTACATCGGACGCGCTTGATCGGCGTGGGCTTATTGGCACTTGATGCTCGACGGAGGAAGCCCCGCCGCTACCGCAACGTGCGATTCCCGATTCCGACTGAGCTTGGCTGGTCCGGACATCAATTCCTAGGCAACTTGCTTGAAGCCTGGCTTGCTGTAGTTAGTTCTGGGAACCTTCTCGTGCATCTACGCGAGTCATCTTGTGGATCGTCCCCGAATTCATTGGGAGATGACCCAGGTTGCGGGCGTCGAACTCGCCGAACACCAAAATCACTTTGCCATCAAGGCCGACCATCGCACCGTAGCGGCGTCATAGCGCTTTATGTCCTCCGTGTTGTTCCATGGGCCATCGTCATACTGAATCCAAACGCAGTCCTTGGGCGCTTACGAGTAGACTGCAGTGGCCAAATGGCGCCACTCCAGGAGCACAACCATGCGACATGGCGAGAGGCACCGAACGCATCGAAGCGGCTGGCTGCGCGCGGCGGTGCTGGGGGCGAACGATGGCATCGTCTCGACGGCAAGTCTGCTGCTGGGCGTGGCCGCAGCAGGGGCAGAGACGCGCGCGATTCTGGTCGCAGGTGTGGCCAGTCTGGTCGCCGGTGCCATGTCCATGGCCGCTGGCGAATACGTATCGGTGAGTTCGCAGTCCGACACCGAGCGCGCCGATCTGGAGCGCGAGCGAGCCGAACTGGCCACCAGCCCCGAGCAAGAGTACGAGGAGCTGGTCTCGATATACATGCAGCGGGGATTGGACCGTACGCTGGCCGCCAGCGTCGCGACGCAACTCACGGCGCACGACGCGCTCGCGGCACACAGTCGCGACGAGCTGGGCATTTCCGATACGCTCGCCGCCAGACCCGTCCAGGCGGCGCTGGCTTCCGCTGGCGCCTTCGCCGTGGGTGCGCTGCTGCCGCTGTTGCTGGCGCTGGCGCTTCCGGCATCGGGTTTGATGTGGGGCCTCGGGCTCGGCTCGCTCGCCAGCCTGGCGTTTCTCGGCGTTCTCGCAGCCCGCGCTGGCGGCGCGCCGATCGTCAAGTCGGTTTTGCGCGTGACCTTTTGGGGCGCGCTGGCGATGGGTCTGACGGCGGCCGTGGGATGGATGTTTGGCGTATCAGGTTGACGTCCGGCGTGGCGTTGGTCGCTGCAAATGCGCTTGCGCCATGGCCAGTGCGTGCTCAAAGTCCCTGGCGAAAACCAGTTCGCCCGGCTTCTCGGTCATGCCCATGCGCGCCAGGACGCGCTGCGGTTGCGCTTGCAGGCCGGACAAGATCAACAGCGTGCCGGCTTTGCGCAATTGCGCCGTGAACACCTCCAGGGTGTTGACGCCGCTGGCATCCACCATCGGCATCAAACGCGTGCGCAGAATGAAAACCTTGGGGTAACCGGTATCGCGAAAGCTGCGGAGCGCATCTTCGAGATGACTGGTCGCGCCGAAGAACAGGGGGCCGGTGATGCGAAACGCCTCGACATCCGGCGGCAGCCGCACGCGCATGTCCTGGTCATCGTCCTCGCCATCGGTGGCGCTCGAATGGCTCTCCACCTCCACAGTGTTGGCCATGCGGTGCATGAACAGCAGAGCCGCCATCACCACGCCGACTTCGATGGCCACCGTGAGATCGACTGTCACCGTCAGTACGAACGTCACCAGCAACAGCGCGCGGTCGCCCACAGGCGCGCGCAGCAAGTGCTTGAAGCGCTCCATCTCGCTCATGCCCCAGGCAACGATGACCAACACCGCAGCTAACGCTGCGAGCGGGACGTAGCTCAACATAGGCGCCAGCGCCAGCATGAAGATCAGTACGAACAGCGCATGCAGCATGCCAGCGACGGGAGTTTGTGCGCCGGCACGAACGTTGGTAGCGGTGCGCGCGATGGCGCCGGTTGCTGGCAGGCCGCCGAACAGCGCTGAAGCGATATTGGCACTGCCTTGCGCAACGAGTTCGGCGTTGGAGCGATGGCGCCGACCGGTCATGCCGTCGGCAACCACGGCCGACAGCAGCGATTCGATACCCGCCAGAAACGCGATCGTGAACGCATCTGGGAGCAGCGTACGCAGACGCTCGAGACTCACCATCGGCATGGCAATGGTGGGCATCGTGCCCGGCAGCTCGCCAAAACGGCTGCCGATGGTCTCTACCGGCAGATCGATGAGGTTCGCGGCGAGCGTCCCGACCAACACCGCAATCAGAAAAGCCGGCCATTTGGGCGCCCAGGTGCGCAGAGCCACAATCACACCGATGCATGTCAAGGCCAGGCCCAGGGCGGAGAGATTGATGGTCGGCGAGGCCTGCCACAAGGCCACAAGCTTGGGTCCGAATTCGGCCGGAACCGCCGCCATCTGCAGGCCAAAAAGATCGCGCAACTGGCTGCTGAAGATGATCACCGCGATGCCCGCCGTAAAGCCGGTCACCACCGGCTGCGGGACGTAGCGCATCAAAGCGCCGAGGCGCGCCCAGCCGGCGAAAAGCAGCATCACACCGGCCATCAGCGTTGCGAGCACCAGCCCATCGTAGCCGTGGCGTTCGATGACGACGAACACCACGGGGATGAAGGCGCCTGTTGGCCCACCGATCTGCACGCGACTGCCGCCCAGCGCCGAAATCAGAAAGCCGGCGATGATCGCTGTGTACAAACCCTTTTCCGGCGCGGCTCCAGAGGCGATCGCCAGTGCCATCGCCAATGGCAAGGCGACAATCGCTACGGTCAGCCCAGCCACCGCATCGCGGCGCAACTGGCCAAGGCCGTAACCTTCGCGCCACACCGTCAGCAGTTTGGGTTCGAACTCCGATCGTGTCACGCGCATGCCTTGAGGGGCGGTTTCGACTACATTAGCGCGTTACGACCAGGAGCGGCATTCGCCTTTGGTGGAGTGCGAGGTTGCCCTGCGCAAGCCCTGCGCGTTGGGATTGATGGCATCGATTCAATGACTCGCGCTCGCTTTGGTTGACTCATCGCGTCTTTCCGCCACTCGCCGCGCGTCGCTGCTGTTTCTCGACGTACTTCAGGATTTGGCGGAAGTACACCTCGGGCAGCCAGCGTTTGAGCCACCAGCGCAGCCGCGTGTCTTTATGCGGCAGCAGCATGAAAACGCCGCGTTCGGCTTGCGACACCGCAAACTGAGCGACATCGGCGGCATTGATGTCGCTTTTCTCCATCAGATGGCTGGCCATTCTTACGAGCATGCCGTTGGGATCACCATCGTAGGATTTCATCAAGTTGGTCTTGAAAAAGCTCGGGCATAACACGCTGACGGCAATGCTCTTGGGATGGAGTTCTGCACGCAAACTCTCGCTCAGCGCAACGACGGCCGCCTTGGCGACGCCGTATGCGCCCAGACCCGGCGCGCCGGCTAATCCGGCGAAGGACGCAACATTGATCACACGACCGCGCCCCTGCGCTTCCAGCAGCGGCACGAACTCGCGTACGCCGCGCACCACGCCCATCAAGTTGATGTTGATCGAGCGCTGCCAATCGGCCAGCGGCGAGTGCGCAATCTCGCCGCCGCAGGCAATGCCGGCGTTATTGATCAACACATCGATGCCATCGAAGGCGCTGAGCACGGCATTCTTCAGCGCCGCCATCGATGCATCCGAACCCACATCCGCCTGCAGCGCGACATGACCATCGCCAGCCAACCGTTGCCGCGTTTCCTCGGCACGCTCGCCATCGATATCGACACAAGCCACGCGATCGCCGCGCGCCGCATAGAACTCCGCGAAGGCCCGGCCCAATCCACTGCCGGCGCCGGTGATCAGTACCCGCAGGCGCATGAATCGATCTCGCTCGTAGAACGGAGGCCAAGCATGCACCAGCGACGGATATGATCAAAGCGAACGGACGATGCGCCGGTCACGTGCTCAAAGCACTGGGTCGACAACCGCCAGATCGCATCGCCGTCTCAGTCCACAGTGAAGATCGGCAATATGCGCGCCATGTAAAACGTCGACTGCAGAGCGTCGGCGTTCAGCATATAGAATTCTTCGAATCAAACAGCCCTGGTTGTTGGAATCACTGACCGTGATGACTGAGGTGTTGTGACTTGAAGCGCGACTTCGCGACGACAGCTGAGTTGGTGGACTTGGAGAGAGACACATGAGGCTGCGCACGATTCGTATCCGGGGCTTCAAGTCGATCGTCGACCAGTCGATCTCGCTGGGCCGCGTCAACTGCTTTATCGGCGCGAACGGTGTCGGCAAGAGCAACGTGCTGGAAGCTATCGGCGTCCTGGGCGCGGCTGCAGATGGACGTGTGGATGATGAGCACATCGTGCGCAACGGTGTGCGCGCCGGATTGCCGCGGCTTTTCAAGACGTCTTTTTCCGGAGCGCGGATTCCACCCCACATCAATCTCGAAGCAGAAGGTGATCCCAATGCGACGTTCCGAGTGTCGTTGCTGAACCCGCTCGACAGGCCCGAGCCTGCTTGGTCCTTCAAGACTGAGTCCCTCTCTTCTGGGTCGGTCGAGATCGTGAGTCGGGGTGTTCGGGGCGAGCGTAGAAAAAAAGACGTCACCAGAAATCTCGACGCGAACAGGGGATTGTCAGCACTCAAGATTGTCGACCTTCGGCCCGACGACCCAGCGTCGCAACTGTTGAAGGCGCTACAGGATTACGCGATCTACACGCCGAATACGCCAGCACTTCGCGGCATCGTGGCCGACCCGCAAACTCGCTTTCCGGTCGGTCTGGCTGGCGGTGGTCTTGCAGAGGGGTTCGAGGCGCTGAAGCGCAGCATTGATGCCGAGCGCCTCGACGAAATACTTGGACTCATCGATTGGGTAAGCGATGTCAGTGTCACCAATGTCGTTGGCGATCTGCTTGCGCCGTCTGTTCCGCGCTCCAAAAACGTGCTCAAGTTCGCGGATCGCTTCATGTCGCCGTCGCGCAACACGCTGACGGCAGCCGATGCAAGCGAAGGCGCACTTTATGTGCTGTTCGCCGCAGTCCTGTGCCTGTTGCCGTCCTCGCCTTCGCTGTTTTCCATCGATAACCTCGATTCGGCGCTTAATCCACGCCTGCTGACGAGGCTCGTGGAATGCCTCGCGCCATGGTTAAAGGCTACGAATCCAGATCGACAGCTTCTGTTTACGGCACATAGCCCGACGGTGCTCGACGGTTTGGACCTCAAAGACGAGGAGATTCGTCTGTTTGCGGTCGAGCGCAATAGCGAAGGGCACACGACCGTGCGGCGCATTACGCTGACAGAAGGGTTGCTCGCGCTCAATCAGGATTACCCGCTCTCACGTCTTTGGGCCATGGGCAATCTTGGGGCTGTGCCCAATGTCTGATTTTCGCGTGGCCGTGGTAGCAGAAGGACCGACCGATCTGATCGTGATAGAGGCGGCCCTGAGGGCGCTGCTGTCGCGTCCCTTTGTCCTCACGTCGCTCCAACCGGAGCCGACCCGGCCAAAAGTGGGAACAGGATGGGGCGGGGTTCTTCGGTGGTGCCTGGACTTCGCGACGCGGGGTAGTGCCCGTTTTGAGGATGATCCAATCTTGCCGGGCTTTGATCTCTTTGTGGTTCACATCGATGCCGACGTAGCCGACAAGCGTTACGCCGATGTCAGCGAAAAGATCGCCGATTTGGCAGCGCAGCGCGGCTGGCCTTTGCTTCCTGACCCAAAACAGTGCCCGCCACCCTCTGAGAGCGCCGATGTCATGCGCGCATGCCTTCGCGCATGGACTGGGATGGCGGTGCTCGGGCCCAAGACCGTGCTCTGCGTGCCATCGAAGTCCGTCGATGCCTGGCTGGCCGCTGCCGTCTTAGAACCTGGCCACTCGTTGCTGACTGGACTTGAGTGCAATCCCAGGCTGGACGCCCGGTTGCAGGCGCTACCGAAGCCGCAGCGCATGAGAAAAACTGAGCGTGAATACCGAGTCCGCGAACGAACGATCACTGCGCGATGGGCCGACGTTCGCCAATGCTGCACTCTGGCGGAGCAGTTCTCGAACGAAGTCGATGCGATTCTTCGGCCAATACAGTCCAGACCGCCCGTCTAATCAGGTATGACCAGCGAGCTGCCGAAGTGAAAGCGCGCGACCCTGTTATCACGTAACGTTGACATCCATGAACAAATCCTGAGACAGTTCTGTTACTGGCGCATGGGGATGCGCCGGATCACTTACGTTGAGGGGAAGTCATGATCAATTGTGTTCGTGCGGCGGTTGCCGCGGTGTTGTTGGGTTCGTGCGCGCTTGCATTCGCCGATGTGCCGTTGAGTGTTGAGCTGCAGGCCAGCAACGAGAAGTCCGCGCCGAGCGAAACCGTACGCTGGCAACTCACGAATCGCTCCGACGAGACGGTGTACGTGCTGCGCTGGGAAACGCCGCTGGATGGTTTGTCGCGCTCGATATTCGAAGTGCGTTACGGCGGCAAGCCGGTGCGTTACATGGACAAGATCGTGCATTTCGGGCATCCGGAGGCGAGCGATTTCGTGCGCGTCGGGCCAGGCGAGTCGATCAGTGCTGAGGTCAATCTTGCGGCCTCCTACGAGATGCTCGAGGCGGCCACGTACGAAGTGTCCTTCGAAGGTCAGCTGAGCTATGTGATCGCGGAAAACACACTGAAAGGCCATGTCGACGACCTCGGCGCGATGCAGCTCGATGCCGATTCGGTGAGTCTTTATTCGGCGGGCCGCAGCGCCGGCTATTACGCGGGACTCGGCGCCCTGAGCGGCGCAGTGACCAAGGCCGGCAGCGTGCAATACGCCAGCTGCTCATCGTCGCAGCAAACGGCACTGTCCAGTGCTCATAGCGCGGCCAAGACCTATTCCAGCAATTCGCTCGGCGATCTCAACGCCGGCACCACCGGATCGCGCTACACGACCTGGTTCGGCAGTTACACCGCAACGCGCTATTCGACCGTGAGGAGTCACTTCTCATCGATCAACAACGCGCTGCAGAACCTGACGACCACCTACGACTGCTATTGCACGCCATCGGCGGCGAGCGCATTCGCGTATGTGTATCCGAATCAGCCGTACATCATCCATTTGTGCAACGCTTTTTGGAGTGCAGCCAACACCGGCACCGACTCGCGCGCCGGCACCATCATCCATGAGATGAGCCATTTCACGGTCAATGGCGGCACCGACGACCATGCCTATGGTCAGACCGCGGCGAAGAATCTGGCGCGCACCAATCCCAAGCGGGCCATCGACAATGCCGACAACCACGAGTACTTTGCCGAGAACACGCCGGCGTTGAACTAGTCGGCTAGCCAACATCCGCAAGCAGGCGGCGCTCCGGCGCCGACCTGCCGGTTTGCAGCGGCAAGTGCAGGCACTTCATGCGAAGAGCGCGAAGACACGAAACAACGAAGTAGCCAGGCACTGGGGACTGCGACGCCTGACTTTCTTCATGGCTTCGTGCCTTCGTGTGAATAAGAACGCGCTATCAGCCCGCGGGCTCCCAACTTGCGCTTTCAGCGCCCCGGCCGCCAATCTACCGTCAGGATGAGGTTTCGCCCCGGCTCATCGAGGCCCGTGCCGTGCTCGCGATAACGTTTGTCGGCAAGATTATCGGCGCGCAGCGATACGCTGAAGGCATCGCTCAAGGAATACGCGGCGCGCACGCCTAAGGTCATCCAGCCTGCGGTGCCCTCTGGATTGATGCGCGGATCGATACGATCGCGGGGGCTGAGGCGGTCCTGCTTCGTGGCGTAGTAGCTATACGCTTCGAACGTCCACGGTCCAGGCCGCCACAGCGCACCGAGCTTGCCGAACAGCGGCGGGATGCGGTCCGCGGCGACCGTGTCGCCGTCGAATTCCTCATCGCCGCGCGTGTAGGTGGCGCTCGCATACGCTTCCAGATCCTCGCGCACGAACCAGCGCAGCCCGCCCTCGAAACCCCACAAGTCGAGCGCCGTCACGTTGCGGCTTTGCGTGATCAGGCGGCCGGTTGAGGTTGTGTCGCCCGTCAGCACCGAGGTGATCTTGTCGTTGTAGCGCGACACATAGCCGACGATCTCAGCCTCCACGCTGTCGCTCGCCCATTTCAACCCGGCGTCGATGGTGTCGACCGTTTCCGAATCCAGGTCTGCGTTCGGGATGTTGAAGCGATTGCTGGGTCGGTCGCCAAAGGTGCCCAGATCGAATACGTTCGGGGCGCGGAATCCGCGTCCATAGTTGCCGACGAGATTGAGCGTGTCGGTGAGGCTGTAGCGCACACCAAAATGTCCCGACCAGTCGCTCGGCGAGATATCGACGCCGATGCCGCCGACGGCCGGCAGCTCAACGTCGCTGCGGCTCCAGCGCACGCCACCGTAGATGTCGAGCGCATCGCTCAGTTTAATGTCGTCGGCGACGTAGGCGCTCAGCGTGTCCATTGTCGAGCCATCCGGAAAGCGGCTTGGGCGCGCGCTGATCGCGCCGGTGGCGACGTTGCGACGCTGGCGGAAGGATGCGATCTCGTCCTGATAGAACTCGATACCGTAGGTCAGATAGTGGCTGCCCAGGCTCTTGGCGAATTGCGCCGTGGTGCCGATGAGCTCGCTGGAATTGCGCTCGCGCTCTTCGTTGTTCGAGCCGAAGTCGCGCGTGCGGCGGTCGTCCTGGATATCTTGCCGGCCGAGATGAATAGTCGCGCTGTCGAACGCCTGCAGGTTGGCATCCCAGTGCCACACCAATTGCGCGAAGTCGCGCGCTTGCGGCTCGAAAAAGAACGTCGCCGAATTCGGTCGGGTCTGGCCGAAGCCTGGAACCAGTTCGTCGTGGCGTGGCGTTTTCGGTTGCTCCAGCGTTTGGAATTGCAGCGTCAGATCGGAGCTCTCGCCGATCTTGAACACCGCTTTGGCATCGCCAGCGCGCGCTGTGAAGGCAGTGAACGGCAGCGTGGTGCCGCCGCCAACCTTGAGTTCGTCGACATCCTGGTAGGTCGCACCGGCACTGAACCAGAAGCGATCGTTGCCGCCCTGCGCGGATACGCGGGTGACCAACGAATCATCGGCGCTGGCGTACATGCCGCGCACCTGGCCCTGACTACGCCAGCCGCCATCGGTGAAGCGCGGTGAGGCACTCAGCAATTGCACCACGCCGCCCATCGCATCGCTGCCGTACAAAGTGCCCGAAGGGCCGCGCACCACTTCGATGCGCTCCAGCATTTGCCCGTCGACCAACGCCATGTATTGATTCGGCGCATTGCGGAAGAAGGCGGTGTTGAGGCGAAAGCCGTCCACCAGATGCAGCACTTCGGAGCCCTTCAGCCCGCGCACGATGACCACCGCTTGCCCCGGCGTGGTTTGCTGCACAAAGGTGCCCGGTTCGCCGTGCAGCAGATCCATGGCGGTTTGCGCAGCAGATGCCGAAATCTGCTCCTGACCGATCACAGTGACGGCCACCGGGACATCGAAACTCGATTCGGCGCGGCGCGTTGCCGTGACCTGGATGCGATCCAGCAGCCGCGCGTCGGGTTCGGTGGGCACAGGGCTGGTTTGCGCCGACGCCGCGCCAGCCAAAGTCGATCCGATCAGCACACTCAAACAACGCAGTCGCATCCGCATTTTCCCGCATCCAGGCTGCGGCAAAGCATAGGAGCAGGACAGCGGCATCGAATCGCCGCGAAGTCGTAGCGCCTACGCCTTAAGGTGGAGATGTTGCGAGGAGTCGAACTGGTGAATAGTCGCGATACCTTTGGGATCGGTGCGACGGCGGAAATGCGCGGCTTGCGGTGGCAGTTGGCGATGTTCTATCTGGCGCTGAGCGTACCGGCGCTTTTGCTCATTGAGCAATCGATACTAGCTTTCGAATTCCAGCGCTGCGTGCGCGAGTTGGACGATGGCCGCGTGCAGCGCGTGCTGGATCGTGAAGCGCAAGCCGTGATGGCAGCGCTCGCGCGGCAAATTCATCCCGACGATTTGCAGGAGCGCCTGCGCCGATTCGTACTTGAGCTTGAACGTCCGCGCGAAAGCCTTGGCACCGAGGCTGCCTATGTGCTGCTGGAGCTGACCGAGCATCCCTTCGCCGTCGAGATCGTGGCGGCGCAAACGCCGACACCGCCATCGCAAGCGCACGTCGTCGAGCGCCGCTGGCATGCGCCGCTGCCCAGCGGCGACGAATTGCGACTGACGATGCGCGTACCTTCGCCGTGGCGCCATTTCGAACGCGGACTGAGTTTCGAATGGCCGATAGCGGTCGCCTATCTGGTGCTGTTCCTGATCGGCTCGGCCGCGTTCTTGCGCTATCGCGTGTTGCATCGGCTGGCAAGAATGGGTAGCGCTGCTAACGCCTGGGCGCGTGGCGATTTCAGCCGCGCCTTGAGCGATGCCAGTGGCGATGAGTTGGGCGAATTGGCGCGCGCGCTCAATCAAATGGCCCAAGACCTCAAGCTGCAGTTCGCAATCCGATCGCAACTGGCAACGCTCGAGGAGCGCCGCCGGCTGGCCCGCGATCTGCATGACACGGTCAAGCAAAAAGTCTTCGCGCTATCGCTGCAACTCGACGCGGCGCGTGCAGGCGCCTCCGGCCAGGCGCTCGGCGAAGCCGCGTTGCTCGTCGGCGAAATTCAGCGCGAGCTATCCGATATGCTGCGCGAGCTGCGCGCCGACGCCGATCAGCGCGACGATCTGGTGCCGGCGCTGCGCCAGCGCGGCGAGGACTTCGCGAGGCGCAGTGGCATCGCGCTGCAAATGGCCTTGCCACCCGAATGTTATCTGCGGCCGCGCGCAGTCGATGGTGTGCTGCGCATCGTCGACGAGGCGCTGGCCAACATCTGGCGCCACAGCGGCGCAACGACGGCGACGATCGAGCTGCAACGCACGGCGCAGACGGTTGCGCTCCGAATCAGCGACGATGGTCGCGGCGGGGCCCAGCCCCGGCCGCCTGGGATGGGTTTGTCCAATTTGCGCCAACGCGCATCAGCCCTGGGCGGCGAGCTGCGGGTCGATAGCCCGAATGGGCAGGGCACGACCGTGACGCTGCAATACGAGGAAGAAACATGATCCTAGAATCCTCAGGTGACCGCTTTTCGAGACTCGTACACTCATGTTCCTATTGGCATTTCGGCAGCCGGAACGACTCACCCATTGGGTGAGTGCGCTACGCGGCAGATTGCACGGCTCTGGCGGCGCATGGCGGCGTTGCAACTCGTCGGAATAGCTAGCTATTCCTCCTCATTGCGCCTTGCCCTGCACCCCCATAGCCGCACACTCTGCCACGTCCAACTGAGGTTTCTAGGATGATTCGCGTAATGTTAGTCGACGACCATGCCGTGGTACGCCAGGGTTTGCGCGCCTTTCTGTCGCTCCACGCCGATATCGACGTCTGCGCCGAGGCCGGCAGCGCTGACCAGGCCGCCGTTCTGGCGCGCGAACACCGCCCCGACGTAGCGCTCGTGGATATGTTCATGCCCGGCGGCAGCGGAATCGATGCAACGCGCATGATTTGCGCGGAAAGCCCGGCGACGCGAGTGGTGATCCTGACGTCCAGCGTCGATGAGGATCAAGTCCGGCCAGCGCTCGAAGCCGGCGCGACGGGTTACCAGCTCAAGGAAATCGGCGGCGCAGAGCTGGTGGACACCGTGCGCCGCAGCGCTCGCGGCGAAGCCGTGTTGCACCCGAAGATTGCGCCGGGGCTGGTCCGCGCCTTGCGCGGCGAAGATCGTGCGCAAGTGAGCTTGCTGAGCGCCCGCGAGCGCGAGGTATTGCTGCTGATTGCGCAGGGGCTATCCAACCAGGCAATTTCCGACCGCCTTGGAATTGGCGAGGCCACGGTCAAGACCCATGTGGGCAATGTGCTGGCGAAACTGAGTTTGACCGATCGCACGCAGGCGGCCGTATGGGCGTGGCGGCAAGGTCTGCTGGCGCGGGAGTAGCGCAGCTCCCGGATCGAACCAGAGTTTCACGGACTGCTGCTCAGTTTCGCTCGGCATCTGATGCGAAATTGGACTCACCAACGCTGTTGTCAGCGATTCGCCTTTCCCGCGTCACCGCGGTTTCGCGTGAGCGTGATGGACTGAACACAAGCCGGAGCTTTGGAGCTTAGGACCATGCGCTACTTTATTCCCGCCAGCGACGACGAGTTGTACGCCTTTATCGAGTGCTACGGCTTCGAGGCGCTCGTGCCTTATCGTGTGGGCCTGAAACTGCCGCCGGCCGAACCAGTGCCGTCGCCCACGCCGCGTCTGCCGGAGTTCGAGCGGCGGGCGGCCTGATGGCGAAACGGGCCGTTGCCAGTCGCATACAACGCGCTACTCCCCGACCGCGACAAAGCGGTCCTCCTCGTCGACTTCCATATCCGGCGGCGTTGTCGCATCAACCGGGAAGGGCAGGGCTCGAAGGCGCTTGACCATCTCCGGCGACATATAGTGATAGTGCAAGTTAAGTTTCTTGAGCTGGCTGTCCTTGAGGTGCAGCAAGGCCTCACCGCCCTCGTCGCTGAGCGTGCCGAGCGACAAGTCCAGGGTTTCGAGTCGCTGCACCAGCGGGCTGTTGACGACAACAACGGCGATCTGGTCGGCGATCTGGCTGTTGCGAAGGCCGAGGTACTTGAGGTTCGGAAACAGTTTGCCGGATAACAATGGTTGTAGGTCCTCGACGCGCACGGTGGCACCGTATTCGTCCGTGCCCAGCCACAGTTCCAGATGCTCGAGCCGCTCGAAGTCGGAACTGCAGACGCTGCGCACTACGCTGGCATCCATGCCGCCGGTTTCCATGGCCAGGGCGCGCAGATTCGTGTGCTTGAGCGGCGTCAGTTTAAGGTCGGTGCCGCCGCGCGTGCGTAGCAACTGCAAATCCGGGAACGCCGTCAGCAGCGGCGCCATATCGGTTTGCGTGATCCACGACATCTCGTTCTCTTCGCTGGTCACATCGCCCACGAAAAGCGCCGTCAACTTCGGCACGCGGGCGCGGTTTTGGATGAGCACGTCCAACACCTCGTCCGGGGTGTTGGACGACTCGTCGCCGAACCAGGCGCCGATGACGATCGCCGTCGCTTCCAGTGCAGCAGGTGTTGCCAGAAAGTGCTCAAGCGCAGGGACGATCTGGTCGTCGTCCCAGTCGCTGCGAAATCGATACGCCACATCGCTGCGCGCCGGCTTGTCCATCGCGTAGTCGACCACGCGCATCCCGACGAACGTGCCGGCGTTGCGGAACAAATCGTCGCGTTGATTGATATTGGCGAATGCCGCGAGCGGAAGGGCGCCCTCCGCTGGCGGCGCCGAGGCTTCCACATAACCCTTGCCCAGCTTCTCTTTGATGAGCTTCTCGGCCTCTTTGACCGCCAAGGCTTCGCTGGCAAAGGTCTTGACCGTTTCCTGCCCCGACGTGCCGATACGACCATAAGTCACGGTGAATGCCTCGCCGTCCTGGCGAATGTTCCAGAACTTGCTGGATTTGGCATCCATGTAAATCAGCTTGCGTTCGATCATGGTGGTTCCGTCGATCAATGGTGATTGGCGTTGGTCCAGCCCCTGCGCCTCGCGGTTATCCGGGAGGCGGAGGGATGCGTCATCATGGCCACATTCGTTCTTGGCGGATTCTGGCCATGATCGCCCACTGCGGCTCAAGTTTCGTAGTCGGGGTGGTAGTCGCGAGGGTCGTCGAATCCGGCGATCCACGCCGCGGCTTGGTGGCAGGTCTTGGTCTTCGGCGGCACGCGCAGCAAGTACTCGCGCCCAGTGGATGGGCAGCGACAATTGAGGCCAACGAGCGGCTCATCTTGCTCTAACGGGATATGCAGAAGCCGCCGGCGCCCGCCCGCGTCGGTGTCCTCATCGAGTACCTGAGCGTTCGCCTGCTGGGCGAATTCAAGCGCACCCATGCGCTCGATCATCACCCGGCGCAATTCCGCGTTGGGTTCTCTGAGCGCCTCCATAGCAGAGATGCTCGCGGGCTCGAAGGCGATGCGTCGATCGATCCGAACCCCGCGCCAGCGCAAGCGCGTATCGGCCAGATGCGGCGGCAAAGCGGCGATAGCGGTACCGGCGAGGTCCAGCCAGCCGGTCAGCATCAAATCGGGCGGGAGCTGCTGAAGTTGCAGACAGCCGGCCAGGTCCAGATTCGCGAGGCGCGTCAGCCATGGCGGCAAATAAGCAAGGCTCCTGCAATCCCGCAAGATCACCGAGCCGGTGCTGATGTTCGCACGCTGCGGCCAGCGGCTGAACTGCTCGCAGCCGGTCATGTCCAGAAACCAGCATTCAAGGCCTTCGGGCAAGGCGTCGAGAACGGCGCAATTGCGCAAGCTCAAGGAACCGACTTTGAGGTTCGCCGGTAGCGAACGCAGGCGCGTTGCATTGTCCAGGATCAAACGGCTCTCGACGTGCAGATCGTCGGGCAGACGATCGAGCTGGTAGCCGGTAAGGTCGAGATCGAAGCAGCGCAGTTTCGCCGGCAGCGGCTGCGAACAATCGCGCAGCTCGATCTTCGCGCCGCGACCCGTGTCAGTCCCGAACAATCCGGATCTCCTCCGGGCTGTACTCGCGCTGCCGCCACACACGATAAATGCCCCGCGGCAGCGCAATGCTCGCGTGCTCTTCGTGGACGACCGCCAGGCCCTCGGATTCGACTTCCAGAAACAAACCCTTGACGCTCCGGAAGAGCTTGGCGCCGCTGGCCGGCGCGATCCGATGCGCGTGACCCGTCAGTTCGCCGTGCGCCAGGATCAAATGCGGCAACGGCTCCGGATCCTTAGGCAGTGCATCGACCTGTTGAATGATGACGTCGCCGTGGCGGAACTGTTTCATGGTTGCTGGTCTTTTTAAGCCCACCGGCACTATACCGCAGCACCGGATTGCGCCTGCAGTGCGTCCGAAGCTCATGCAAGCGTGGGACGATTACTTGAGCCAGCGGAAATCCGCCGCATCGGTTGCGCCGATCAACGCGCTGAAAAAGACCCTCATCGAAAAACAGCGCGCCGAGCGCGAAGCCCTGCACCAGCAACAAGAAGCCCGCTGGGCTGCCGATGCCAAGCTACGCTCCGCCAGACTGCGCAAGGGCTGGAGCGGACTGTGGGACAAGGTCACCGGCCAGTCCAAGCAAACACGCGCAAGAAACGAGCTTGAAGCCCTCCAAGCGCAGCAGCGCGACCGATTGCAGCGCGATCAGCTGGTCTGGGCGCACATCCAGGAGTGCGCCAAGATCGACAAGCAACGAACCGCGCGCCGGCAACACGGTCTAGCCAAAGTCCAACGTTTAGCCGCCTTGTTGCCCGAGCATGCTCGCCAAACGTTGCAGCACGACCCCAGAATGAGCGGTCCAGCGATACAATGACGAGACGCCGGAAACTTCACGGCTAATTTCGACCCAATAGAACGGAACTGAGTTCAGCCATGGCCTGGTCATTGGAAAATGAGTTGCGGGATCTCATAGGCGTAAATGAAATCGGCGAGGCAATGGAGCGGCTGGGGTTCTCGCGTCGGGCGTCAATCACGTCTCTGAGATCAGGCTGGCGCCGAGGTGGCGCAGAGACTTACGTCTACGAGTTCGATCTCGTGGAAGGTGCACGAGAAGCGCCGATGATCCTCAAAGCCTGCACGCCCGGCTTCGGTGTTGCCTCTGTACGATCAAGTTTTCAGAAATGGTTACAAAGGCGGCGTTCAGTTAGCGAGCGCGGAATTGCAACTCCCCATCTTTACGCCGTCGGGGACTGCGTATTGCTCGAAGAGCGGCTGCCGACAAAGCTAACTGCCGCGAAAGGAACTGGCCTTGCGTCCGACCTCGCGCTAAGCGCCGCAAGTATGGTCGTTGACTTGGTGGACATGGGTTATCGCCCCGTGGACTTAATTTCAGACCTTTGGTGTCGGGGAGCCGTCGCCGTTTTAGTAGACTTCGGCGAAGATCTGGGAGATCCCGCTACGGCAGTGCCACCAACCAAATCACTACAGGCCTCATACAGTTGCCTGAAGAGCCTGGGAGTTTCAGGCGATTCCCAAGCCCTGCGGTTGATCTCAAGCAGAATCGCAGATTTTGTTCAAGAGTGTTTTGTTGGAGATGCGAAATGGAGCGAAAGCACGAAGAATTCGAACTAGCATGTCCAATCAACGAGAATCAGAAAGCATTCCGAACACTCGCAAGTTACTATCCACCGACTCGAAACGAGCGAAACTATCGCTTTCAAATGTTATCAGCCCTGGTCAATGGAGTGTGCTTCGACCGAAAATCTCCAGCACACTTCTCTTCAACGGCAATTTTGTTCGACGCCGATGTCTGTGCGATATATCTCCATTTCCACCAAGTCCACGGCCTTCTGCCCCTCGGGGGACATGTTTACCCTGGTGAAACACTGCAAGAAGGTTGCCAGAGAGAATGCCGAGAAGAGATCTGCGAGTTAACAGGACAACATATCGATCCGGCGCACCTGCAGATAGACACTGTTCCGATCGACATAGATGTACATGTAGTACCAGCCGATAAAGAAAAATCTGAGTTAGCTCACCTGCATTTCGATGTTCGCTTCTTGATAAACACCAAGCAGCTCGCCATCCCAACCAGTGAGATAGCGAATTGGGTGCCGGTCAAAGACTGGCTCCGCTCACTTGAGCGAGAACCTTACGATTTTTGCTCCGGCCGCGCGCGCGTTGCACGAAAGCTGCTACCTCTCTCAAAGTAGAAAGCCGACGACCCAGCGTCGATCTACCAAAATCGACGCGAGTTCCGTCTTGCGACAATTAACTAACTTCGTCGCCAGAATAAAGAAATGCATCGAACTCATTTGCGGGAGCAACAACTTCCTCATCGCGAAAAAATCGGCGAATTTCTGAATCAGCTGCATCAACTGAGTCGGAAGCGTGGAGTAGATTACACTGCACGCTAACAGAAAAATCCCCTCGAATTGTACCTGGTGCGGCCTCCCTACCGTTCGTAGGTCCCGCCAAAAGTCGCCCCACGGCCACAGCGTCTTTGCCCTCCCAAACTTGCAACAAAACTGGACGACTTCTCATGAACTGCGAAATTCGAGGATAAAACGGTCTCGATGCCAAATGCGCATAATGTTCCGCCAAAATATCCTCAGACAGCTTTGACAACTTGCAACCGACGAGCTTCAGGCCCTTGGCTTCAAACCTTGCTGTAATCTGGCCAAAAAGGCGCCGCTCATACGAGTCGGGTTTCAATATCACAAGCGTTCTTTGCATAATATCACCTCACAAATTAATAGATTGGGGGATTCTAGTTGGAACTCTGTTAAATAGAAAGTCGGCGCAGCACTCCACCGCCGCTTGGTGCGCAAAATCGAAACTCCTCTCGTCGTCAAATGAGCTCCGCTTTAAGGGTTCCCACTTCGACCTTGGAAGCCAACCTAGCCATGCCGCGCCCCTCCAATAGGCGTCCGCGAGCTCGATCCTGACGTCTGAAAAGTAATTCGATTCCTTGTTCGCTTCTTTCAGCCGTTCGATCGAATCACAAACTGATTCTAGAAACCGGTCGCTCCTTGCATCAACCGCTTTCAAGAACGCATCCAATTGATCGTGGGTCCACTTCCCCTCTGCTACTAGCCCTTCTACTTGGGCGAGCTTACATTGAGGGTGCGTGGGAAGAACCGGGACGCAGAAATCGAATCTTCCTTCGCGAGTTGCCGCACTATCCAGCGAGCGAGCGAAATTCGTCGCAAGAATTACGATACATCGCTTTCGCTCATTGAGATTCTGCAACAATGGTAGCATCGCATTCGTAAGGAAACGCGCCGCAAACGACTGGAAACCGCCCGTCCGGTCGTTAATCAAGACATCCATTTCGTCGAATAAAATGACGGCCTCATCCAGCTCACCCAAAGCTCGAAAGCACTTGGCTGCTTCACTTGCAACGTTATCCATCCCTCGTGCGGCGAACTCCGCGGGCGTAATCGTAACCAGCGGCCAGTTGAGCTCAGCTGCCAGAGTGCCCACCAAGAATGTCTTACCTGTTCCTGGCGGGCCAAATAAAATCCCCGATCCGTGCCTACTCTTCGCGACCGTTGAAATCACATTCTCGAGGTCTACCTCGGACCTCGCAAAAGTCCAGCACGACGCTTCCCGCTTTCGCGGAATTGGGTTGACCAAAACACCCATTCTATCAAAAGCTCGGGAAGCAACTTTCGCTAAAAATGCCTTATAGCATCGAAGAAAGAGGTGAACCTCAGCCGTCGCCCAGGACTCTGGGCGAGGATCGACACCGATAAGATTGACGTAGTTGGCGCACCATTGGCGGCGCGTGCCGCTTATAATCACATTCCGCTCAGCCCAGTTGAATGCTCGCTCGAGCCCATTAGCAAAGGGGAGCAATTCGAACAGTCGGTCTTTGTCTTGATACTCTGTCAAGAGTGCCGCCAGAAACTCGAAAGCAAAACAATAAGCATCTGGCTTGCCTAGTTCAAAATAAACGACCGGAACTTTTTTCTCCCAGACACCGCGTTCCAGTTGGGAATCAAATATCGCCCCGAGCGCAGATTGTGTCAGGCTGCTGGTGTCCTCGCCCAGTATTGACAAAACGATCAGGTGGTAACCCAGCTCGAATGGCTCAAACCTCTCTTCATGCTTCCTAGCCGCGTATCGGATTTGACGGTTTACAACCTCACTACTCTGTTCGCGCAATTTTACCTTCTGCGCACCATTAGAGCCATCTTGGTTCAGCGACCGCGCCAGAAGGTATCTCGTGTAACCAGAATCAGGATCGCCCCGCTCGTCGTTCTTTTTGGCTTCGAGGATCTTGCTAATTCGCTTGGCGCCTTCATCGCGTAAGACCTCCAGATTACATTCGGCCGGACCCATTATTTTCAAGGCTAGGAGTGCATGGGCGACAGTAAACGTGTCCGATTCTTCAATTGGCCGCTCTCCTTTCTTTGCTCCCGAAGCGAACCAGCGCTCGTTGATTCGCGACAACCAATTATTTGATACAGATCGCCAATCACTGTAGAGTTTATTGTTCGCCCCCACACCTTCAATCCGCTCGCGTGCCTTGAGGCAGGTTGCAGTACTAGCTATTGATTGGCGAACGTGCTGGTCTGTTCTTGGGAGGTAGGTATATCCGACAAGGGCTCCATCGGGCGATAATAACTGAAAATCCTCCAAAGATTCTCTCAGTCCTGCCCCTTCAAGTGACTCTATTCGTCTGCGGAGAGAACGTACTTGGTCCAGGGTTTCGTCAGATCCGAACATAGCTGAGGACGCTCCCCGATAAAAGGCCGTCGGTAATGTTTATATTAGATGGGATAAGCCGCGTAGCACCAGTTGCCTCGGCCGCCGCAATTGCGATCTCATTTGAAGCGATTGCGCCGGCCAGCCACGCGCCGTCGAGCTGCGAAGACGAATGTACACTGGAAATTGGCATTTTTCGCATGTTATCGGAAAAAATAGACATGTCGCGAACGGATATTTCGGCGAAATGTCGGGGCTGGTCGAGGCATGTTTCCAACTTCGCATCGGTCCTGAGCAAAAACTGGAGCTCCCCTCCCGTATGAAACACCGTTGTAAAGCGCGGCAGGACGCGACTCGCATTGCTAAACCACTGGCGCACCATCCCTTTAACGGCGCCATAGGATTCATCTGATAATGGCTCGTGCCAGGGATGCTCCGCGATAATAGATCGGACGCCCTTGTCTACGAGAAAGGACGAGTCATGCGAGACCAATTGCACCGATCCGCCGCCGAGATTCAAGGCAACAGCATCGTTTCTCTGAAGCTCATCGGAAAGTGCGGCACGTATTGCTCTAGCTTCCGCTTCCTGGTCTAGGATTGTTATTAGGCATTTGGTTTCTGAACGCACGCGCTCAATCACTGAGGGTGCGTTTCTGGCACTCCTGAACGCGGCCGTAGCGCAAATCGCGATATCCTCACACTGTTTTGATTTTGCTTTTGCCAACCAAGTGTCAATAAGATTGCAAAGAGAATCAACGTTAATCGGGGAAATTTCACCATATTTCTGAACGCCTTCGATTATCGACGTTGACGATTTCTCTTCATGGAAGAGTCGAGCGCCTTCCGTGAATATGTCGAATATCTTGAGCTTCGCGGTTTGCGAACCAATATCTATGACGGCTCGCCGGGTAAAATTTGGCTCCCTGAGCGAAAGGCGCTCAGATAATATCTGATTAATGTGCCGGACATCCGCAACTTGCTTACCGAATCGAACTTTGCCACCGTCCTTCCCGGACAATTCAACTACAAATTCGCTTCGCTCCGCGCAACGCTGCAGGTGCACGAGGATCGCCCCGTTGGTAAGGTTGCATCCGACATCAGATCGGGCCGGTATATGTACCTCTAGGCCGTATGAGCGCAGGATGTGCGCTGTGTCGTCGATTCTGGAATCGGGGACGTCCACTCCAGCAATGATCAGTGAGGTCGCGTTTGTGTTGGTTGGCGGCATGTTAGCTTCTGTATTGAAGACATCGGGTTCTGAATAGTGCTTGCATCAAATGCGCTGAGGATTACCTCAGCGGTTTCGGATGGTGGTTTGGGATCACGCATGTTAGCGATTTGGATAAACGCGTCTACTGCTCTGTCACGAGTTGATGCCATATGCGGTACATATTCGCTTAATGTCAGGTCAAGCGGTCTTTTTGCTGCAAAAATCACCTTCCTAAGCGCAATAGCAGCGCCGAGTTGGAGAATCTGGTGCGGACTTGGATCGATGTCAAATTGGTCAAGCCAGACAAATGAACTGCGAGCGATTTCACAAATCGCGTCGTCAGAGAGCGGCGCGTCCTGGATTACAAATGGCGGCGAAGGTATATTCTCAACCGTTGGAACATGCGACGCGGTCATTGCTAACGTTACTGCTCGCGCCAAAGAAATGGGATGCACAAAGCCGCGCCCACTTAGGAGTAAATTTTCTAGCTCTGACTTGAGAAAACTACGTTGATTTCTGAAAAAGCGACGATTGGATGGTTTTACCCTGTCGCGCATTTGCGGTAGTGACGGGGTGACCGTTACTAGATCGCGAACATGGAGCGATATGTTGCCACAATTAGAATAGACGGGGCATTTGACGGCTTTTGCAAAGCCAATCTCAAGTGTTGCGGAATTGCCGACGTAACCATTGGGTGTCTCCAGCCACAGGAAATCACTATGCTCAATTGCATAGAAATGCCGATCTTGAACAGCTCTTATGCTTCGATAGTTGTCGCTAGCGACGAACACGAAGCCACCCACCTGATCAACGATTTCTGGGTCCGACGGAGACAGGACGGCGGCGCCGATAGACTTGAAAGCCGAAACTGCGGCCGCGACGCTGGCCATGTGGCGGCGGAAGCTGCCAGATACCGTGACGTTCATGCGCTCGACGACCTCATCCAATTATTTAGCTCGACGCTAGCGTGCTTTCTCGGCCAAATGGTCAGCCTTAGACAGAAACGCGTACTTCGCAAGTATTTTATTCGCGCTGTCAGCCAGATCGGAAGCTACATCGTAGGGGATTTCGGCAACCAGCGATCCGCGGACCATTAGTGATATTGGATCTGCGTTGTGCCTAGATCTTCGAGATGCGACGATCACCGGCTTACCAGCTTCGACGGCCATCTGCAATTCTATACCTATCCAAAACGAGGGATAGGTTACTTCGGCCACCATGGCGTCCGCCCAATCAACCATGCTTCGATCAAGCTCGTAGCAGCGCTTAGCTCGTTTCTGGAGACCTCCTTTCATGAGGAGCGGTTGAGTTGCTCGTATTGGGTCCCTCACTTCAAAACCAGTTATTGCCTTGATCTCAGTCGCGGCACCAAGATCTAGAGTACGATACGCGTCGGTTTCGTCCGACGGCACGTGCTTGAACCCGCAAGCGAAGTAAACTCTCATATTGCCGGTGGCTCCAGCGCAAAAGTCATCGCTCTGCGCGATGGTAGCGCGCCAGCTGCGTCATGTTATCACGGTAGTCGAGCTGAGTAGACCGCTACATCGGCCTTTTCATCAACAAGCTCGCCAGATACCGCGCGCCGTAGCTGCGATCGTCGAAGCCGCGCGCGTTTTGCACGGAATTCAGCATGAACGCCCAGGCCATGTGCTCGCGGCTGGTGTTCAGACTAAGGCCTTGGTATCGCCTCGCGCGCTCGGTCAGGTATTCGATGGTGCGGCCGTAGCGTAGACGCACATCGCGATCATTGAACAGTGTGCCGTTGACTTGCTTGACGTAGCGCGCGGCGATGTTGCGCACGAGCAGATCGGTGAGGTCATCGCCGATCAGGCCAAGCTCTTCGTTGATTTCATCGAACATTAAAACGACGCGCCGCGCTTGATCGGCCAGGTACGGCTCGGCGGCGTGCTGCCAGCAGTAGCGGCCGAGGCGCAGAAAGTACGCCTTGACTGTTTGCTGGCTGATCGCGATGGGGTGGTAGCGTTCAGGGCAGGCTTGCATGCGCGCGCGTACGAAGCTCATGACTTGGGTGAATGAGCTGGGGTTGATCGAAAGAAACCTATCGACCAGCTCGTCGGCTTCTTCGTCGTCAGGTTCCAGCAACGGTGTCGCTGGCCTATCAAGCGCGCCGCTCTGATTTCGGTGGCGATTGCCCTGCGCACCGTTGGTTGTCGGCGCTTCGCCGGTGATGCGCCGCTGCGCATCGGTCGCCGTATCGCTGGCGACGTAGCGCTCGATCAGTATCCGCAGGCACAGCGACGATAGTCGGCTGCCGCGGCAGTAGATGTTTCTCAACGCAGCAAAACTCCAAACGCAGAAAGACCCATCGTGCGCGCAGCGCCGTGTGAGGTCGAGTCCGCATATCCGCGTACTGGTCCAGTGCACCAGCTCATGGGCTTTGGTCGCGGCGTAACTCTCCGAATCCCGAAAGCTCGCTGCATTCGTAGAGTCCGACTAAATCGGCATCGACAACGTCGAGGGTCTTCGCCAATTCCAGCGTTTCGCGAAGCGAGGCGGAGAAGGTGGGATTGCGCGGGCCAGTCCGGCCCGCAAGCGCAGCTTGCGGGCGTTCGTCCCTGGCGGCGCATGCGCCGCCTCGCGCTACGCGCGACCGGTCCTCACCCATGGCCCGCGGCCTGACGGCCTGCGCGCGCCGCTTCGCGTCGTGCTCGCGCTCTCCGCGCATCCTGCGCTCCGAGTCGAACCTGTTGGGATACTCATCCCACCCTCTCCGCCACGAAAAAGGCCGCCCGGTGGGCGGCCTGTTCGTGGCGGGGTGGGATTGCGCGGGCCAGTCCGGCCCGCAAGCGCAGCTTGCGGGCGTTCGTCCCTGGCGGCGCATGCGCCGCCTCGCGCTACGCGCGACCGGTCCTCACCCATGGCCCGCGGTCCGGCCAGTCAGCGTAGCTGCCTGGCGCTCAGGCGGTTGCGCGCCTTTGGCGCGCGAGCAAACCGCCTTCGCCCTTCGGGACTCGCATTCGCTCGCGCCCTCTCGGCATCCTGCCTCCGGGTCGAACCCGATGGGTTCTTCATCCCACCCTCTCCGCCACGAAAAAGGCCGCCCGGTGGGCGGCCTGTTCGTGGCGGAGAGGGTGTCCGCCGAACATTGGCTCTTATGCCATCGCACGCCATTTTTCAAGCATCGAAATTTGACATATTAATCAATATGTTAGGGTCGCATCGCTCGCAAGCCATCGTATGCACTTGCACGTCACCGCCTGCAAATATATGGTAACGGATATCGCAGGAAGGCCGGGGCGAAACCATGGCGACGTCGCAAAGCGGTGACCTTGATCCGTCCAAGCGCAAGCGTCCACGGGCGCTGAATCGACTTGCGCCGGTTCAGGTCAAAAGCCTGGGGCGGGGCATGCATGCCGATGGTGGCGGGCTCTATCTGCGGGTGTCGGGCGACGCGGGGCGATCCTGGATATTTCGCTATGCCGAGCGCGGCGCACCGAAGTTGCGCCTGATCGATATGGGGCTCGGCAGCGTCGCGACGATTTCGCTCAAAGAGGCGCGAAACCTCGCGCTAGAGATGCGCAAAATTCTGCACGCCGGGCGCGATCCGCTCACCGAGCGCGCCAAAGAGAAGCAAGCGCTCGCGCTGGAAAAGGCCAAGCGGTTGACCTTCGGCGAATGCGCCGAAAGCTACATCGAGGCGCACCGCGCAGGCTGGCGCAACGACAAGCACGTAAACCAGTGGCGAAACACGCTCAAAACGCACGCAGCGTTGCTTTACGATCTCCCGGTGGGGGAGATTGAAACCGATAGCGTGGTGCGGGTTCTGGAGCGAATCTGGCGCACGCGTACCGAGACCGCGAGCCGCGTTCGCCAGCGCATCGAAGCCGTGCTCGATTGGGCCACGGTTCGGCACTTTCGCAAGGGCGACAATCCCGCGCGATGGCACGGCCATTTGAGCGAGCTGTTGCCGGCGCCATCGAAGATCGCCAAAGCGCAACACCATGCGGCGATTCCGTGGCAGGACATGCCGGCTTTCATGGCAGAGCTTCGCGAGCGCAATAGCCTGAGCGCCATCGCGCTTGAATTGATCGTCCTCACCGCATGCCGCGTGAGCGAACTGGTGGCCGCAACGTGGGACGAGTTCGACCTGGACGGCGCCGTTTGGACCGTTCCCGCTGCGCGCATGAAAGCGGGGCGCGAACACCGCGTGGCGCTCTGCGCGCGAGCCGTGAAGCTGTTGCGCCAACTACCGCGTGAGAGCGACTTCGTGTTGCCTGGGAGCAAACCGCGCACGCACTTCAACGCCGAATCGCCGCGCGCATTCTTGCAGCGCGATCTAGGAAAGACCGGCATCACCGCTCATGGCTTCCGCTCCTCCTTCCGCGATTGGGCCGCAGAAACCACCGGCTTCGGCAGCGAAGTTGTCGAAATGGCGCTCGCGCACACCGTCAAGAACAAAGTCGAAGCCGCCTACCGTCGCGGCGATCTTTTCGCCAAGCGCGCGAAGCTCATGCAGGCGTGGGACGACTACTTAAGCCAGCGGAAATCCGCCGCTTCGGTTGCGCCCATCAACGCGCCGGCCGCATCGCGTCGGCGTAGCGTGTGAGCTACACTGCGGCTGATATCCAGGTCCGCGTATTGGGGAGTGCGCCATGGGATGGAAGGGAGCCTTACGTTCGATTTCCGCTGCCAACAATCGCGCCAAGCGAGCACAAGAACGGGCTGCGCGAACTCGCGAAAAGGCAAGTACGCAGATTGACCGTATCGAGGATCGGCTAGAAGTTGAACTCGCCAGAGATCGAGCGAGAGTTGAGCAGTTCGAAGCAAAGACAACCGCACGACCAATCACTGCCGGTGGCCTTACGTACGATCCCAAAGCTGATCGGTGGGCCTTCAAACAAATCTCCGATGACACCGGCGCGATGCGCTGGACCTTGAATGTAGCGCTGAGCAGTGATCGAGCGACTTGGTCGAAACCAATTGTGCTTGGAGCGCTGTCGTTGGCGCCTTGCGCGATTGCTGTGAGCGCGTATGGAGTTTTTGTTGCCTTCAAGTGCGAGGTCAGCGGGTCGAATAAACGGCCGAAGCTTTTGTTTAGGTCGGAGCCAACACGCAACCGGCTGTATCTCACAGTCGGAGACGTCAACTACCGTGCGATTGAAGGAACTATCGACAGTCCGGATATCGATGGAGTGGGAGTAGTTGCCTTTCCGCTGCCCAGTTCGGATTCGCTTACCGGGGAGGTGCGACTGCTGACAGATGACGGCACGCTAAGTACTGAAGTATCGCTGCAAACTGGATGGCGGACGCTCGCGTCTGCCGAAGATTCGCTTGCGAAACTCTTTGAAAAGCACGCCGACGCCGCGCTGGCTGAAACACGTCGTCAGATCGCGGATACCAGACAAAAGATTTCTCAAAGATCGAGTGGATGCGCCATTTTTGTCGGTGCGCTCATGCTTGGCGCAACCGCTGTTGCCACCACGTCGGCGATTGCTTTTCTCTGAACAACATGGGTTCGCTTTGGATCGGACGCTCATGACTATTGGAACAACTGCCAAGCGAACGGCTAGCGTGCCGTTCCAACCGGCCGAGTACCTGACCGCCAGCGACGTTCCCGGCTACCTAGCCGAAGCGCTCAAGGACGGCGATCACCGCGTGTTGCCGCTCGCCCTGCGCACCGTTGCCGATGTGCTCGGCATGACCGAACTGGCCGCACGCACGGGCCTGAGCCGCGAAACCCTCTATCGAACCCTGTCCGAGAAAGGAAACCCGCGCCTGGACACGCTGGCCGCGATCCTGCGTGCGTTTGGGTTGCGGTTGGCGGTGGCGAAGGTGAAGAAGGCGGTGTGAAAAACCGTCGCCCGCCAACACTCAGCCGATCAATTCCGACTCGGCGTGAAGGCATGTTGATCGACGCGCTGATTTCAAGGCTTCGCTCAAGGGCTAACGGTACCGAGTTTGCAGGGAGAAGGCTGAAGCCACGGGACGATGAGCTTCGATTTCTCTCCGCGCTTGAACGCATTGCAATGGATCGGGGCCTTTGCAAGAAGATTGAAACGCAGACCATTCGTGACGCAAAGTCTTTGGTTCGGAAAACGCCTTATGACGTCGTTCGTGTCGCTGTGGGAGCGGAGCACGAGTTCTCGAAGACCCCTAAACGCAATCCGACAGAACACCGCGCTCACTACGAGACGCTTGTCGAACTATGCCGAGAACTGGCTCGTAAGCTGGTGGCCGAGGACAGGTTTGGCGGGCTGGGAATTGAGCTATCTGCCCTCCGCTGGCTGGACAAACGCTATCTGGGTGCTGCGGTCAAGCAAGCGATAATTGGTCAAGGCGTGGCCGTTGGCGAAGACATTGATCGGGCGCTAAAACTACTCGCTGTTAGCTTGTCCGTCGGTCCTCCCTCAATTCCGTACATTCTCAACCAGTTGGCTAAGCAATATCTTAGGAAGTTGTCTGAAGGAACCGAAACTTCACGACCGTTACGAGCAAAACGAACGTATGTCCTGCGCAAGATGATTGAGCACGTTCGAGCGCATCACGATTGCTCAAATCCTTCGCCATCACTGATCGCTGAAGTCGCCAGCGTTGTACTCAATGAGGACGTGCCTCCGGCGCAAGTTTCACGAATGATCAGAACACAAGTCGCCCGAAACGAGCGAGATATGTAGTCGCGGCGTCTCTCGCAGCAAGGCATTGTCGTCTTCGTTCAAACCACGGAGACCGTCCAATGCCCTCGACGCCAACACCTGCGACCGACCAACGCCAAACGGTGCAACGACGCCTTATCACCGGCCAAGAGGCGTGCCAAATACTGGGCTGTGGCGAAACCAAGCTTTGGCAGCTCGCCCAACGAGGCGACGTCACGAGGATTCAGCTATCCAGCAAGATGACGCGCTATGACCTAGCCGAAGTCAACGCTCTCGCCGATAGCTGGATTGCCGCTGCAAAAGCGCGAAAGGCGGTCGCATGATCGCCACGATCACCGATAATGACCGTCACAGAGCACACCTCGCTGCGCTCTACGCTCGTGAGCCGCGATCGCGCCTCATGGGTTGCCGTTCGTCTAGCGGAGCGCTTCTGGTGAGTCTTGCGTTACCTGACGGTACGCTTGCCTACATTCGTGCGACGACCGCCGACACTCCGGGACTGGAAACACTCTCCGACAGCGAGCGCGGTCGAGTGCGATCAGCCTTGCTCGCGCTGCATCGAGGAGGGCGCCATGCACCTTAGCCCCCAAACGAAAAGCCCCGCTGGCAGGCGGGGCTTTGCGATGAAGCATGCGACTGGTCAGGCGCATGACGATGCTAGCACCAACAACCCGCTAGCGCACCAGCGTACTACTGCGTTGGCGCAATGCCGCAAACGCTGTCCGTGGTACGCCGATGTTGTTGCGCTTGCCGCAAATCCGCGCGGTGGATACGCGACGGGCTGGCGTAACACGGCGCTGATTTTCGCTGGAGCCGACGCCTGGGATCGAGTACACCCACACCGGCAGCGCGGATGTCGAGCCGCTACCTTGTTGCCGCCTGGCCAGGCGGCCGATGCAATGGCTTGGCCGCGTGTTCGCTATTGGATCGGTGACACCGGGAGTTTGCCGGCAGTCGACGCCATCGAGCTTGCGCGCGATTTGATCGATGCCGGCGCGAGCGTGGTGATGCTAGTCGGAGAGCGCTTGCGAGGTGGGCTCACCGTGAGGAGGGCAGCGCGATGACGGAGCTGTTGCACACTCCGCGCCGACCCGCGCCACCCGACCAGGAGCCACCGGCCGAGGTTCGGCTTCTGCGCGGCGACGCAATTCGACCCGAACCCATTTCATGGTTGTGGAATGGCTGGCTTGCACGAGGCAAGCTGCACGTTCTCGCGGGCGCGCCCGGCACCGGAAAGAGCACCATAGCCTTCGCATTGGCAGCGGCGATCACCGCTGGCCGCAATTGGCCAGATGGAACCCGAGCGCCTCACGGAAATGTACTCATTTGGTCCGGTGAGGATGACCCCGCCGATACCATCTTGCCGCGACTGCTGGCAGCCGGCGCCGATCCGCGCCGAGTCCATATCGTTGCCGGCACGGACCATGGGGGGGGAGCATCGGCCATTCGATCCTTCGGGCGACATGGATGCGCTGCGCGATAAGGCACTGCAACTCTCCGAAGTGCATCTGCTGGTCGCCGATCCGATTGTGTCAGCAGTGACTGGCGACAGCCACAAAAACACCGAGGTACGACGGTCACTACAGCCACTGGTCGATCTTGGGGCAAGAATTAAGTGCGCTGTGCTCGGCATCTCTCACTTTTCAAAGGGCACGGCTGGCCGCGATCCAACGGAGCGCGTGACGGGCAGCATCGCATTCGCTGCGTTGGCGCGAGTCGTTATGGCCACCGCGAAGAGTGAGGACGGCTGGCGCATCCTTGCTCGCACCAAATCGAATATCGGTGCCGATGATGGAGGATTCAAGTACACCGTCGACCTCGCCGAGGTGCCGAACTATCCGGACATTATCGCGTCGCGAATACGCTGGGGCGAAGCGGTCACCGGCTCGGCTCGTGAACTACTCGGCATCGCTGAGGCGCCGCCGGAAAACGGCAACAACGAAGCGCGTGATGCTCAGACGTTCTTGCGCGAACTGCTGACCGACGGCCCGCTGTCGAAGAAGGAAGTACAAATGCAGGGCGACGGCGCCGGCTACTCGTGGCGGACGCTGCAGCGGGCAATGCGACCGGCTGGCATCGAAAGCCAAAAGACAGGATTCGGGCAGCAAGCAGTGTGGCGGATCAAGGGGGACAACAGGCCACCAGCGACGCATATCGAGCCAAGTTCTCTTCAGTCGCGCCATTCGCGCCAGCATTCAAACAGTAGCGTCGATGGCGCGACTGGTGAAACGAAGGCGCCAATGGAACACGACGACTGGGCCGACGCTGAATGAGCGCACTTGCGACACTTCATGCGTCGGGGTTAGGGGTTCGAATCGGACCGGTAGCACAACTGCAAGTCGCTCCCAGCGAGCGGCTGGATACCGGGATTCGGGATTTCATCAATCGCCACCCTTATAAGCTTCGCGCCACTCGAAACGCTTGTCGCGTCGCGTTCATCAAGATTCTCCTCCAGCCAGTGAGTGAATCTATCGAAGTCTCCGAAACGATTAGACCGACACAGTTTGGTTCAGCCCATTGGCGCGTGGATGGAGATTGCGGGTGAGGTGGGTAAATCAGGTTCGCCGAGACTTTGGAGCACTGCGCATGTGGCGCGCTGGCCACCACGGCATCGCTCCACGGTGGCCATCAGTTCCGCCTCCATGCGCTGCAATTGTGTGAGCTTTAGGCGCACCTCCGTTAGGTGCTGACGAGCCAGGGCATCGACGTCGCCGCAGGCGAGGTCAGGGCTTTCGGAAAGGCGAAGCAAACTACGGATCTCGTCGAGGCTGAAGCCGAGTGATCGCCCTCGGGCGATGAAGCGGACACGAGCCACGTCGCTTGGGCGGTATGCCCGGTACCCCGAGCCTGTGCGTGGGGGCTTCGGAAGTAGACCTATTTTTTCGTAGTAGCGAACCGTCTCCAGGTGGCACCCGGTGGCCGCCGCCAACTCTCCAATTTTCATAGCTTGACCCTGTAGCGACTCCGGGGTTTACGATAGCGCCATCAAGAGGCCAAGACCATGTCCGACTGTTCCTGCCAAGACACCGCGAGCGCATGCGCGACATCGGGTGACCGTGCCTTGCGACGTGTGTTGTGGCTTGTCATGGGGCTGAACGCTGCATTGTTTATCGCCGAGTTTGGCGTCGGCTTGTGGGCAGACAGCAGTGCATTAATGGCGGACTCTCTCGATGCGCTGGGCGACGCGGGGATTTACTTCCTGACGCTTGTTGTGATGGCGGGCTCTATCCGCCAGCGGGCCGGCGCATCGATGCTGAAGGGCGTGCTGCAGGGGGCGTTTGGCCTGTTTGTCATCGTCGAGGTGATACGCCGTGCTATCGAGGGAGATCTCCCGGATGCCGGCCTCATGACTGTGATGTCGCTTGTAGCACTCACCGTCAACATGACTGCATTCGTCCTTCTCACGCGGTTCCGCAACGAAGACCTGAATCTTCGATCCGTGTGGCTCTGCTCGCGCAATGATCTAGCCAACAACCTCGGTGTGCTGCTGGCCGCCGGGTTGGTCGCGTGGACAGGGACGCGGTGGCCCGACTTGGCGGTCGGGCTACTGGTGGCCACGCTTTTCCTCCATACCTCCGTGACGGTTCTGCGGGCCGCATGGATAGAGTGGACGACCGGTGTTCGAACCAAGTTCGACGAACATGAGCACAAGATGGACGTTCCGTCGAGTTCTCAAAACTGACATTTGCCATTACGCTTATCGGAGCGATCATGATGTCCCAATACCTTCAGGCGAGCCCGCTCCTTGACGTCGGGCACCCAGAAATCCAGCGCCTAATCGAAAAGAGGCAATGGCGCTTGTTGAACGGTTCGGCGCAGATCAAGGCGGTCTACAATTTCGTGCGAGACGAGATCGTGCTCGGCTACAACGTTCGCGATGACCTTCAAGCGTCGGTCGTCCTTGCGGATGGGTACGGCCAGTGCAACACGAAGGCGATCTTGCTCATGACGCTCTTTCGCGCCACCGGACACCTTTGCCGCCTTAAGGCCGCATGGGTGGATAAGCGACTTCAGGCAGGCGTTATTCCCCCACTGGTCTATGCGTTCTCGCCGGCGCGAATTCTCCACACCTGGGTGGAGATCCAACATGACTCTCGTTGGATCGGACTTGAAGGTGTGGTCGTCGACCGTCCGTTTCTCACGTCCGTGCAATCCGCGAATGAGGGATGCCAAGGGGCGTTCTGCGGACTGGCCATTGCAACCCCGAGACTTGACGACCCACCCATAGAATGGCGTGGCAGCGATACACACATCCAGCACACTGCCATCGTCGAGGAGATCGGAACCTTCGATATGCCAGACGATCTATATGCGCGTCACCGGCAGGCGCTCAGTCCGATTCGCCGCTTCCTCTTTGAATGGGTGGTGCGTCACTGGATGAACCGTCGTGTTGCCGCAATTCGACGAGGAAAGTTGATGCCGCGATTGTTAGGAGAAGCCATCGAGGCCGAGTATCGACTGGCCGAGGCCAAAGAGACCGACGGTCAGCCTATCGCGGCATTTGGTCATCTCGAGCGGGCGCACATCTTGTCTCAGCGGTACACAATCGCACACGTTCGAAGTCACCTCCGGATGTGGGCATGGGCGTGGCGGCAACGACACTGGCGAGAGCTTACAGGCCAAAGCATCCGGATTCTTGCCGCTGCGATGTTCAGCCGGATTTGGGTGCCTGAAGGAAACACCGGGGGCGCCAACGTGAGCGCCTTCCGCACGATGCCCATTCCAGACGACCTTCGCGACCTCATGTCCCGATGATCCGCTAAGCTTACGAGCATGAGGCGTTTTCTACAGTGGACGGGAAGATTCAGAGAAGGCCTCTCGTGGGCCTTGGTTGCCCTGTTGCTCGTCACATCGGTGCTTGATGCAATCGCCCGCAGTCATGCGCCGACCCACGACAACGAACATGCGGTAGTCGCATGCGTTCACGAAGCCCCGCAGCCCCCCGGGCTGGGTAGCCTTTTCTATGATCTCGCGCACGCTTGGCACACTTGTGGTGTGGTCATGGCCGTGCTTCCGATGCCAGTTGCGAAGCTGCTGCAGCTCCCGTCCATTGGGCCTCCGAATCTCGACGTGCTTGCGGCAGTAGCGCCAATGTTGCAACGTCACTTCCGCCCACCGAACCGCTGATCCACCGAACGCGCCGCTGTGCGGCTCTCCATTCCACGGATCAACGGAGTTTCCTATGTCTTTTCGTCTAGCCGCGATCGCGGCCGGGCTGTCGCTGCTTGCCGTCGCCCCGCGCGTCGCCACGCAATCATTCACACTGGAGGACGCACACGAGCGCGTCGCCCAGTCCCATCCCGACCTTCGGCTGTTTGTACCCCGCCGCGAGGGCTTGGAGGCCGCTGAGCGGGCTGCGGCCCTCAAGCCGGCCTTGACCGTCCAAGCGGAGCTTGAGAACGTGCTCGGTTCCGGGCCTCTCCAAGGCATCCGCTCCGCCGAGCTGACTCTCAGTCTTGCCGGCGTACTGGAGCGCGGCGGCAAGCGCGAGGCGCGCCGCGCACTGGCGGCCGCCCGTATCGATGCGCTCGGCGTGCAGCGTGCCGCCACGCAGCTTGATTTGCTCGCAGAAACTACCCGGCGCTATCTGGATTTGGCCACGCTGCAGACGCAGCGCCCCCTGTTGGACGAGGACTTGGCGCAGCGAAAACGAATCGCCAGCGCAGCCCGGCAGCGCTTCGCCGCGAGGGCCGCGCCGGAAGCCTCGGCGCTTGCCGCTGAGGCACAAGTTGCGCAGGCCGAAGTCCGGGTCGCTGCATTGGACGCGCAGCAGGTCGCTGCATGGCGCCGACTCTCGATCCTCTGGGGCGGATCGGTCGATGCCGATGTACCGGAGGTTGCGCCGGTGCCCGAGGCTATGCCAGAGCTACCGCCACTTAGCGAGCTCACTGCGCGGATCGCGCAAACGCCTGAGCTCCTCGCGTTTGCCGACGAAGCGCGCATCCGCGAAGCGCGCTTGCGCCTTGCGGAAACCGATGCCTATTCCGACGCGAGTTGGAGTATCGGCGTGCGCCGTCTGCAGGAAGGCGGCGATCTTGGCTTGGTTGGAGGCGTCAGCATTCCGTTGGGCACCCGCGCACGCGCCGAGCCTGCCATTGCTGCCGAACGCGCCGAGCGCGAGGCACTCGCTATGTCGCGCGAATCGACATCGCTGCAACTCGAAGCGGTGGCCGTCGACGCATGGTCGCAAATTCAGACGGGCGCTCTACACGCCAGCCGACTGCGTAACGAGGTGCTGCCGCGCCTTGAGCGTGCTGCAGCGCTATCGGAGCGGGCCTACCGTGCCGGCGCGCTCAGTTACCTCGAATGGGCCGCTGTGCAAACCGATATCACTGCTTCACGCCTTGCGCTGCTGGAGGCCCGTGTGGCCACGCAGCGCGCCCTTATCGAACTGCAGCGCCTTACTGCCGACCACTGGACGGTTGATAGCGCACGCGAAGGAGACGCCGAATGAACCGCCATACGTTTCTGTTAATCCTGTTACTGCTGCTTTCCGGCTTGGCCGGTTGTGGCGACCAAGGCGCCGAGGAAAGCCACGGTCACGGCCACGACCATGACGAGGCAGAGGCCTCGCACGACGCTGGGGCCGAGGAGCACCACGGCCACGGGCATGATGATGACGCCGAAGAGGAACCAGCCAAGGGCCCCAACGGCGGCCGCCTGCATGTCCAAGGTGAACTCGCCGTCGAGCTGAAGATCGAGGAATCAGGCCAGCCTCCGCGCTACGTGGCCTGGGTGACCCGCGATGGCAACGTGGTCGATCCACGTGAGGCCACGGTTGAGGTGAAGTTAGAACGCCTGGGTGGCAGCGTCGACACGCACCGCTTCACGCCGGTCGATGGTCGTCTCCAGGGCAATGGCGTGGTCGGCGAGCCGCACAGCTTCGCCGTCACTCTCACAGTGAGCGTCGGCGGCGAAACCGCGACCTGGGCATACGACAGCTTTGAAGGCCGCACCACAATGTCGGCAAAGGCCGCAGAGGATGCCGGCGTACGCGTAGCCGCAGTCGGGTCGGGTGTGGTGGCTGAATCGATCCGTGCCTTCGGCCGCGTCATCGTGCCATCACAGCGCCTGGCTGATGTGGCCGCGCAGTTTGACGGTGTCGTGCGCGGGGTGACTGCGAACCTCGGCGACCGTGTGGGTGCGGGTGCCACGCTCGCCACCATTGAAAGCAGCGCTAGCTTGGCGACATACCCCCTGCGCAGTCCCATCACTGGCACCGTGCTGAGCCGTAGCGTCGAGGTTGGCCAGCGCACCGGCGAGGACGTGCTTTTCCAGATCGCAGATCTCAGCAGCCTCGCTGTGGAGCTGCCGCTGTTCGGCGAGGACGCGCTCCGCGTGGCGCCCGAGACTTCGGTGCGACTACGGCGGCTCATCGACGGACATGAAGTCGTGGTGCGGATTGAACGGATATTGCCGACGGCGGACGCGCTGTCGCAGAGCCTGACGGCCCGCGTCGCCGTACCCAACGACGACGGTCGTTGGCGCCCCGGCATGGCGGTTGAAGCGCACGTCGTCGTCGACGAGGCCGAAATACCGCTGCGTCTGCCGATGTCGGCCCTGCAGCGCTTTCGCGATAGGCAGGTGGCATTCATCCGAGTCGGCGACACCTACGAGATCCGGCCACTGGAACTCGGCCGCAGCGATGGCGAGTGGGTTGAAGTGCGTGAGGGACTGAACGTCGGGGACGAGGTCGTCGTTGAGCAGAGCTTTCTCATCAAAGCGGACATCGAAAAGTCCGGCGCCAGCCACGACCACTGAGAATCGCCATGATCGAGTCCTTCATCCGATACACCATCCGGCATCGCTGGCTGGTGCTGATCCTCGTCCTTGCCCTTGCGGCGTGGGGCGCCTTCAACCTGTTCCGGCTGCCCATCGATGCGGTGCCGGACATTACCAACGTGCAGGTGCAGGTCAACACCGAAGCTCCAGGTTACTCGCCGCTTGAGGCCGAGCAGCGTGTTACCTTCCCAATAGAAACCGCTCTCGCTGGCATCCCAAAGCTCGACTACACGCGCTCGCTGTCGCGCTACGGTCTCTCGCAAGTGACCGTCGTTTTCCAGGACGGCACCGACATCTATTGGGCGCGCCAGCAGATCGCCGAGCGCCTGCAGCAGGTGCGCGGACAGCTGCCCGAGGGCCTTGAGCCGGCCATGGGGCCGATCGCCACTGGCCTCGGCGAGATCTATATGTACACCGTCGAAGCCGAGCCCGGTGCGGTGCGTGAGGACGGAGAGGCGTGGACGCCTATCGACCTGCGCACCCTGCAAGACTGGGTAGTGAAACCACAGCTGCGCACGGTACCTGGCGTGGTTGAGGTCAACACCATTGGGGGCTATGCGCGCGAGGTGCAGGTGGCCCCGGACTTGGCGCGTCTGCTGGCTGTCGGCCTGAGTCTCGACGAACTCGTCGAAGCGCTGGAGCGCAATAACACTAACGTCGGTGCCGGCTACATCGAAAAGTCCGGCGAGCAGGTACTGGTGCGCGTACCTGGCCAGCTGGGCGCAGCCTCAGAGATCGGCTCGGTGGTGGTAGCTACCCGCGGCACGAGCGTGATTCGCGTAGCTGATGTCGCCACCGTACAGGAGGGCAAGGAGCTGCGCACAGGTGCAGCAACTGAGAACGGCGAGGAGGTTGTGCTCGGCACCGTCTTCATGCTCGTCGGTGCTAACAGTCGTGAGGTGGCCCAGCAGGTCGATACACGTATCGCGTCGGTGCGCAGCACGCTGCCGGAGGGGGTGATCCTGCGCACGGTTTATGACCGCACAGCGCTGGTGAACCGGACGATAGGCACGGTGTCGACATCGCTCGCCGAAGGCGCCTTGCTCGTCGTTGTCGTGCTGTTCCTGCTGCTCGGCAACCTGCGTGCGGCCTTGATCACTGCCGCGGTGATCCCGCTTGTGATGCTGATGACCGCAACCGGGATGCTGAAAGCTGGGGTTTCCGGCAACCTGATGAGCCTGGGTGCGCTCGACTTTGGCCTGATCGTCGATGGCGCGGTGATCATCATGGAGAACTGCATCCGTCGTTTCGGAGAACTCCAACATCGACTTGGGCGGCTGTTGACCCACGATGAGCGCTACGAACTTGCTGCTTCGGCGACTGCGGAGGTGATTCAACCCAGCTTGTTTGGCGTCGGCATCATCACGGCGGTGTACCTGCCAATCTTCGCGCTTGAGGGTGTTGAAGGAAAAATGTTCCATCCGATGGCCTTCACCGTGGTCTTCGCGTTGACGGCGGCGATGCTGCTCTCGCTTACCTTCGTGCCGGCGATGGTGGCAGTGGGACTCGGCGGCCGTGTGGAGGAGAAAGAAAACCGGTTCATCCAGTGGCTAAAGCGCGGCTATGCCCCGACACTTGACCGCGTCTTGGCCTGGCGCTGGCACGTGGTGCTGACGGCTTCGGTGCTGGTTGCAGGTGCAGGGTTCGCCGCAACGCGAATGGGCACCGAGTTCATGCCGAGCCTTGATGAAGGCGACATCGCGCTTCACGCGATGCGCATTCCGGGTACATCGATCACGCAGTCTGTGGCGATGCAGAAAGTGCTTGAAAAGGAAATCCTCCGGCTGCCGGAGGTCGAACGGGTGTTCAGCAAGATCGGCACGGCTGAGGTTGCGACCGACCCGATGCCACCATCGGTGGCTGATACCTTCGTGATCTTAAAGTCGCGTAACGAGTGGCCTGATCCAGGCAAGACCAAGGCCAAACTGGTGTCCGAACTCGAAGCCTTGGTGAGCGAGGTGCCGGGCAACAACTACGAGTTCACGCAACCGATCCAGATGCGATTCAACGAGCTGATTTCTGGCGTACGCTCAGACGTGGCCGTCAAGGTCTACGGCGACGACCTCGATACCCTGCTCGAAGTCGCTGAACAGTTAAGTGCCGTTGTAGAAGCCACCACCGGGGCACAGGACGTCAAGGTTGAACAGACGACCGGTCTGCCGATGCTCATCGTCGACCCAAAGCGCGAGGTGCTCTCGCGACTTGGTCTGTCGATTGCGGACGTGCAGCAGGTGGTGGCCACGGCGATCGGTGGCACGGAAGCGGGCATGCTCTACGAGGGCGACCGCCGAGCGCCGGTCGTAGTGCGCCTTGCCGACGGTTTGCGAAATGACGCCGAGCGGCTCGGCGATCTGCCAATCCCGCTGCCGGTTGACGCTTCGAGTGCTGTGCGCACCGTACCGCTTCGCGAGGTGGCGCACATCGCCATCGAAGAAGGCCCGAACCAGGTCAATCGCGAGAACGGCAAGCGCCGCGTAGTGGTTACCGCCAATGTACGGGGCCGTGATCTTGGTTCCTTCGTTAGCGAGGTGCAGCAACGCGTCGGCATCGAGGTCGAGGTGCCGCCGGGCTACTGGGTCGAGTACGGTGGGACTTTTGAGCAGCTGATCTCGGCCACGCAGCGGCTGTCGATTGTCGTACCGCTGACTCTTGTGCTTATTCTCGGCTTATTGTTTCTGGCCTTCGGCTCCGGGCGGGACGCGCTGGTTGTGTTCTCCGGCGTGCCACTCGCACTCACCGGCGGCGTCGCGGCGCTCCTGGTGCGCGATCTGCCATTATCAATTTCGGCGGGCGTCGGCTTCATCGCACTGAGCGGTATCGCGGTGCTCAATGGCATCGTCATGCTGAGCTTCATTCGACAACTGAGGCTCGACGGCATGGGGCTCGACAATGCCGTGCGCGAAGGCGCACTCACCCGCTTTCGCCCGGTACTGATGACGGCACTCGTGGCGAGCCTGGGCTTCGTGCCGATGGCGCTTGCCGTTGGCGCCGGCGCAGAGGTGCAGAGGCCGCTCGCCACGGTGGTAATCGGCGGTGTGCTGTCGTCGACGCTCTTGACGCTGTTCGTGCTCCCAGCGCTATACCGGTTGATACACCGAGTAAGTGAGACGAGAGAGGTCATGATTAGCGGATAGCCACCATGATTTTGCCTCCTGACACGTAGATGTCGTTCGGTGATTGATCCGGCGCTGCTTGCTTCTGCAGGCAGCGCCAACTGACCGCTCCCAACGCTGTCATTTATGAGTCGGAACATACGGCGCACGCTGCGTGCACGACATACTTCGCCGCAAGAAACACGCCGGTCAGCGCTGCAGCTCCGCCGTGTCGTTCACGTGAACCTCGCCGGAGACCACCTCTGCCCGCGCATAGTGCTCATCGAATACCTCGACGATGCGCACCTGACCCATCGGCACGCGCTTGAAGCCCGCTGGCAGCGACTTTGGCGCGGTTGTGACCGGTTCATTGCGGAAGATGCTCAAGACTTGACCGAATTCGGCGCCGTGAGCCGCGCCGACGCATAGCACCACGTTCTGGTCCTGTACCGACAGCACCTGGCCCTGCATGAAATAGTGGCGCGTGGGACCGTTGCTCGCACAAGCGGTCAAGAGGACCAGCAACATTGAGGTCAGCAGCAGCCGGATACGGAGCTTCGGCAGCGCTAGTCGATCGTTCGTTCGTACGTTCATATCGTTCTCCGATTGGACACCACATACCCGCATGCGGCGGGCTCACGCGACCGGCTATTCGGTTGCGACCACCCGTCGAGCTGGTCGGCGACGGGAGCGTTCGTTAACGTCGTCAGGGCTCTTGGATTCATCTGCGCAGCCTCAGCGCGTTGACGACGACGGATACCGACGACAGGCTCATCGCCAGCGCCGCGATCATCGGGCTCAGCAGCAGGCCGAAAGCCGGGTACAAGAGGCCGGCGGCGATCGGCACGCCGAGCGCGTTGTAGGCAAGGGCGAAGGTCAGGTTCTGGCGCATGTTGCGGACCGTCGAGGATGAAATTTCCCGGGCGCGGACGATGCCGCGCAGGTCGCCCTTGACCAGCGTGAGCTGCGCGCTGGACATCGCGACATCGGTGCCGGTGCCCATTGCGATGCCGACATCGGCCGCGGCGAGCGCCGGTGCGTCGTTGATGCCATCGCCAGCCATCGCCACGCGCCGCCCTTGCGCCTGCAGGCGCGCAACCAGTGCCGCCTTGTCCTGCGGGCGAATTTCGCCGTGGACTTCGTCGATGCGCAGCTGACGCGCGACCGCCTGTGCGGTGGTGTGGCCGTCTCCGGTGGCCATCACGATGTGCAGTCCGGCACGATGCAATGCGTCGATGGCCTCGGGGGTGCTTGCCTTGATCGGATCTGCGACGGCCACCAAGCCCGCGAGCGTGCCGTCGACAGCGAGATACATCACGCTGGCGCCATCAGTACGCAGGCGCTCGGCGTCGGCGTGCAGGGCATCGGTCGGGACGCCGTTCTCCTTCATCAACGCAGTGTTGCCGAAAGCCAATGCATGCTTGCCGACGCGCCCGCGAACGCCAATACCAGTCGCCGACTCGAAATCCGCAGCATCTTCCAGCGATAAGTGTTGCCGCCGCGCTTCGGTGACGATCGCATCTGCCAGCGGATGCTCGCTGCCTGCATCAAGGCTCGCTGCCAGCCGCAACACTTCGGTCGCCGACCATTCGCCGGCCGGCAGCGCCTCGCGGAAGGCCGGTCGGCCCTCGGTCAGTGTTCCGGTCTTATCGACGATCACGGTATCGATCGTACGCAAACGCTCGATGGCCTCCGCATCCCGGAACAACACGCCAAATTGCGCCGCCCGGCCGGTGGCCACCATGATCGACATCGGCGTGGCGAGCCCGAGTGCACACGGACAGGCGATGATCAGCACAGCGACCGCGTTGGCGACGCCGTAAGTCCAAGACGGCTCCGGGCCGAACAGGCCCCAGCCGAGCAACGTCGCCAGTGCGATCGCCAACACTGCCAGCACGAACCAGTAGCTGACCACGTCCGCGAGCCGCTGCATCGGTGCGCGCGAACGCTGCGCCTGCGCCACCAGTTGCACGATCTGCGCGAGCACCGTGTCGGCTCCGACACGATCCGCGCGAATCACCAGGCTGCCGGTGCCGTTGATGGTCGCACCGATCACCCGCGCGCCGGGGGATTTCTCGACCGGGATGGGCTCGCCCGTGAGCATCGACTCGTCGACTGCCGAACGCCCGTCGAGCACCTCGCCGTCGGCTGGCACCTTCTCGCCGGGACGCACACGCAGCCGATCGCCGACATGCACATGGGTCAGCGGGACGTCCTCTTCGCTGCCGTCCTCGCGCAATCGGCGCGCGGTCTTTGGTGCCAATCCAAGCAGGGCCCTGATCGCCGCCGAGGTGGACGAACGCGCCTTTAGCTCCAGCACTTGGCCGAGCAAGGTCAGCGAGACGATGATGGCCGCTGCCTCGTAATAGACGCCGACACGGCCGTGCTCGCGAAATGCCTCCGGGAACAGCCCCGGCACCAGGGTGGCGGCCAGGCTGTAGCCGAAAGCCGCGCCGACGCCCGTGCCGATGAGAGTCCACATGTTCGGGCTGCGATTGCGTAGCGACTGCGCCCAGCGTTGGAAGAACGGCCAGCCTGCCCACAGAACCACCGGTGCGGATAGGACTAGCTCCAGCCAGGTACGCGCATCGGCCGCTAATCCTGGCATTCGGTGCCCGGCCATGGCCAGCAGCAGCACGACAATCGATAGCGGCAAGGTCCACCAGAATCGCCGCCGGAAATCGGCCAGCTCCGGATTCTCGTCGTCATCCAGGCTTGGCAACATTGGTTCCAGCGCCATGCCGCAGATCGGGCAAATGCCCGGTTCGTCTCGCACGATCTGCGGGTGCATCGGGCAGGTATAGCGGGCGTCGGGTGCGGTCGGTGCGGTCGCCGGCGCAGCGGCGAGATTGGCGTAGCGCGCTGGATCGGCAAGAAATTTACCGCCGCACTTGTCGGAGCAGAATCGGTGCAGTTTCCCCTCGTGCTCAACGCGATGCTCCGAGTCGCTCGCCACCGACATGCCGCACACCGGGTCGATATCTGCGTTGGATCCTCTTGCGGTGCCATGATCGCGGCTATCGCCGCAACAGGCGCTGCGGTGCGCGTATCCATGTTCCGTTTGCGACGACGAGTTGAGTTGATCGTGACGATGGTTCATACATCTGGCTCTTTGGACAGCGCGTTTAGGATCGGGCAGGCATCGGCGTGCCCGTGCCCAGGGCATTCGTCGATCAACGCACGCAGCCCAACACGTATGCCTTCGAGTTCCGCAATTCGCTGCTCAATTTCGCCGAGCTTGTGCTGCGCGGCGCGGCGCACGCGCGCCACGTCTCGTTCGGCACTGACCGCCAACAGCTCACGGATATCGTCGAGCGAGAATCCCAGCGCTTTGGCGCGCCGGATAAAGCGCAGCTGCTTGATCTCTTCGATTCCATAGCGCCGATAGCCGGAAGCCAGCCGGCCCGCCGGTGCCAGAAGCCCCTTGCGCTCGTAATAGCGCACCGTATCGATGGCGACGCCCGCCTGTCTGGCGAGAGCGCCAATGCTCAGCGACATGCCCGTTCTCCTCGTAGGACGCCAGCTTGCACCCTGCACCTAGGTCCAGAGTCAAGCCCCGGCCGCGACGGCAGTTCGCCGCCGCAACCGACTCGCGCTAGTCAACGATCACCTTCCACGCGACGAAACGTCGAGGTGCTGCCGTCCTCCGCCAACAGCTCCACCGTATAGGGCTGGACGTGACCATCCGGTAGCTCCATGCCGGGCGAGCCGAGCGGCATGCCGGGCAACACTAGACCGCGTGCTTGCGGCCGTTCAGCCAGGAGGCGTCGGACGTCCTCGGCGGGCACGTGTCCCTCGATCACATAGCCGTCGATCTCAGCCGTGTGACAGGAGCCCTTGCCCGGCGGGACGCCGAGCGCCGCCTTGATCGGCGTGAGATCGTCGGTGTCGCGCACCTCTACGGTGAAGTCGGCGCTGCGCATGTGATCGACCCACAATTCGCAACAGCCGCAGGTGGGCGTCTTGTGTACAACCATGACCGGCGTTGTGGCCGTCGCAGCGGCGGTTGCCGTTGCCGCTGCCGCGGCCTTGGGTGCATTTGTGGTCACGCTCGCCCGATCTGCGTCGCGTGCGCAGGCGGTCGACATCAGCAGGGCTGCGAGGCCCGCGACGCGCCACGCGGTTGCGTTCATTGCGTCATAGCGTCTCATCGCTGCGCCCTCGACGACCAGTGCAAGTGGACGATCTTCCAGCCTTCTCCAGTCTTACGCAGGATCGCGGTCTCGGTAGACGAGATCATCAGCATCTTGTCGTCCTTGCTAGCGTGAATCTCGCTTTCGCTGCCGACCCAGACCAGATCGCCAGATGCCTGCGCGGTCCTGCGCTTAAGCCCGATATGCGCCGACTTCAGGAACTCGAAATCGTGCTTGACGTGGCCTTCAAGGTACTCGTCGCGCGTGCGTTCGGCGCCGCCGCTTTCGAGGATCAGTACTGCCGGATCGAGATCGGCGGCGACGGCGTCGAGATCGCCTGCGCTTAAGGCGGCCGAGAAGCGCTCCAGCACCGAGACGGCGTCGGCGGCTTCGGGCGAAATGCTGAGCGTGGCGCCCGCCGTCGCGCGACCGGCAACTACTTGCGGCGAGCCATGTTTTTCATTGCCGTGGGCCCAGCCCATCGGCGCGGCGAGTGCGAGGGCCAGGGCGAGGGAAGTCATGCGGATAATCATCGGTTTCTCCGGTTCGAATTGAGGCGCGGGGCCTCGTGCGTGGCTCATTCAGTGTTGGTTGTTGTCGGTGTGGTCGTCGCCTGCAGGCGCTGCCATCGGGTCTTCGACGGGCTCGAAAGATGAACGTTCCGGATTCGAGCCTTCGTGTGCAGCATGCGGATCGCCGCCGCCGACATCGGTTTCGCCGCCGCCGTGGCTGTGGCCATCGCTAGCCGCAACTCGTGCCTGGTACTGCGCGGCGGTCATGCCCGGAAACTGTTGCATGAAAGCGACCATGCCCCATAGGTAGCGATCTTCCATGCTCTTGCCCCAGGAAGGCATGCCCGATGCCTTGATGCCGTGCTTGAGGACCCAGAAGGCCTCGCGCGCATCGGATCGGCCTAAAGCATCCCAGCGCGGCGGGCGCGGATACAAGCCAACGCTGAGTTCAGTGTCTTCCGCATCAGGGCGGAGGTGACAGGTCACGCACATGGCGTTGTAGTTGCCCGCCCCGTTGCGGATCAGCTCGGCATTCGTCAGGTCAGGCAATTGGATGTTTGCCGCGCGGACCGAGATCGAGCGCTTGCGCGCCACCTCCAGCATGCGATGGGTCGCAGACCAGTGTGGATCGTCGGCCGCGACGTTGTAGAGGCCGCTCCAGAGGACGGCGGCGGCAACCGCAACGCCGATGAGCGCGAGAACAACGAGCGTTTTCAACAGTTTCATCATTTGCTCCCTATCCCATCTTCATTTTGGAGTGATCGACCGGCTTGGCTTCGAGCGTGGGCGACGGCCCCGGCGGCGGACCGCGGCGCGCGGGGGTGCCGAAATCCGGATCGCTGCTGACCCGGTTCGCAACCGTGCCCTCGGGGTTCGGGTACCAGCCTGGGTCGCGGAAGTCGTCGGCGGGCAAGTCGTCGCGCACCTTGATCACCGTGAACATGCCGCCCATTTCCAGATTTCCGAATGGGCCCTTGCCCATCATCATCGGCAGCGTGTTTTCCGGCCCCTTCATGTGCCCGGAATCGGTGTGCTCCTGGTGTTCGGCCATACCGCCCTGGCCCATCGCCATGTAACCCGGCAGGAGTTTGCGGATGTCCGCTTCGACGCCGGTTTGATCCACCCCGAGGGTATTGGGAATCCCGTGTCCCATCGCATTCATCGTGTGATGAGACATATGGCAGTGCAGGGCCCAATCGCCCGGCTCGGCGACGAACTCCAGATCGCGCGTCTGTCCAACACCGACGATCTCGGTGACTTCAGGTCGCCAGAGTTGCCTGGGCCAGCGCCCGCCGTCGCCCCCGGTGACGACGAACTTCGGCCCATGCATATGGATCGGGTGATTCCACATCGATAAGTTGCCCACGCGTATGCGCACGCGCTCGCCGCTTCTGGCCACCAGCGGCGCGATCGCCGGGAACACTTTGCTGTTCATCGTCCACAGGTCGAAGTCCTGCATCACCGACGGGTCTGGGCGATACGTGCCAGGGTGTAGCGCGAAGTTGTGCAGCAGCAGGGCATAGTCGCGATCGAGCGGCATCTCCTCGCCCGCCTGCGGGTGGATGATGAACATGCCCATCATCCCCAGCGCCAGTTGCACCATCTCGTCGGCGTGGGGGTGGTACATGTGCGTACCATGCTGGCGCAGCGTGAACTCGTAGGCGTAGGTTTCGCCCGGCTGGATGTGCGGTTGCGACAACCCACCGACGCCATCCATGCCGCTCGGCAGCAAGATGCCGTGCCAGTGCACGCTGGTGTGTTCTGGCAGCCGATTGGTCACGTAGATGCGCACATGATCGCCCTCGACCGCTTCGAGCGTAGGACCGGGCGTGGTGCCGTTGTAGCCCCAGCATTTCGCACGACAGCCGGGTGCAAACTCATGCTCGATTTCCTCGGCGACGAGGTGGAACTCCTTGACGCCGCCGACCATCCGATGCGGCAGCGTCCAGCCGTTTGGTGTGTGCACCGGGCGATAGGGCTGGCGCGGCGAATACGTCGGTCCGGCCGCTGCAGCTTGCGCAGTCGCGCTGCGCGCGGCCAGCGCCAGCGGCGCGAGTGCACCCAAGCCCGCCCAGCGGAACCAATGTCGTCTTGTTGAGTTCATGGCGCTTCTCCTGACTGCGGATTTCTATCGTGCTTTTTCTCCGACGAATTTGTGGATGAGCGATCGGCATTCGGCGGGTCTCGGGGTTTCGGCCGCAACTTGTCGTGAGCGGCATGCGGATCGATTGCCGATTCGATTTCTGGCCTGTCGTGGCCCCTATGCGGATCGCCTTCCGGGTTCATCTCAGTAGCGTCGCGGCCGTGATGTGATTTCGAACTCGGCGACGTCGGCAGCATCGCGTCGACGTCCAGCGTTGCAGTCGGAATGGCATCGTCGTCTGGCAAGCGCCCGCCGATCGCCCGGCGCAACGCGGAGCGCGCTATCCAATAGTCGCGCACGGATTCCAGGTACGACTGGTAGGCGTCGAACTCCTGCTGTTTGGCGAGCAGCAGGTCGAACACGCCGAGCAGCATGAAGTTCACTTGCTCTTGGGTGCGCGCGACGATCGCCTCGCGACGTGGCACCAGTTCCTTGGCGTAGCGTTCGGCAATGTCCCGAGCCGCGTTGAGCGTATCGATGGCAGTTGCCGCTTCGTTGTGCACGCCGAGCGCAAGGCCGTCGAGCAGTGCGCGCGCCTGGTGCAGTTCCGCCCGCGCCCGTTCCATCGAGCCCTGTCCCTGATTGAAGAGCGGCAACTCGACCGCCACTGAGGGTCCGCGCAATCGCTCGCCGCTGGATTCTCGCTCGCGCTCGGCGCCGATCTCGACGGCGCCCAACCAGCGCCAGCGCTGCGTGACGTCGAGCGCATCTTCAGCAAGCGCCAGCGCCTGACGCGCAGCGCGGAGGTCGAGGCGCTGTTCGAGTGCCCGCTCCATCAGCGCGTCTACATCCGGGATGCCAGCGAGCGGCGCCGGCAGCGCACTCGCTATCGACCAATGGCCGCTCGCGCGCTGGCCTATGAAGCCAGCCAGCGTCGCTCGGGTACGCAGCGCATGCGCGGACGCATCAATCGCATCGATTCGAGCCTGCGCCGCGGCCGCCCTCTCGAGTTCAAGTTCCAAGCGCGAGATATTGCCGGCATCGAAGAAGCGCTGAGCGAGTGCTTCCGACGCATTCGCCGCCCGCGCGACCAGCGCGCGCATCGCAGCGATCTGCGCTGCGCCGGCAGCCTCGAACCACGCGCGCTCAGCGTCGTATGCCAGGTCCAAGAGTTCGGCTGCCGCTAGCCATTGCGCGCTCTTCAGTTCTCCGGTCGCGAGACGTCGGCGCGCCGGCATCAAGATGGCGTCGCTCAGGCTGATCCCCAGCGCACGGGTAATCGTGCTATCGCCACCGCCTGGAGCGAGGCTCAAGAACGAAAAGCTCGGATTGCCGATGCGCGCCGCGTCTTGCCAAGCGCCGCGTGCCATACCGATCTGGGTGAAGGCCTTGCGCACACGCGGATGGTGCAGCAAAGCCAGCCGCGCGGCGTCGGCGGCAGTCACCGGTCGATCTGGAATCGGCGCCGGCACCAGCAGGTGCGGTGGCGGCGGGAGTATGCCGCTGGCGCTCTTCACCAGCGACCGGGCATCGGCATAGCCGCGCTCGCGGGGCAACGCCGCGCACGCGCACAGCGAAATCGCTGCCGCCAGCGCGACAGCGAGTCGAATAGACCTCATTTCAACCTCCTGAAAAATGCCGCACACACGCGGCGACAGGCCGTTCGGCGATGCGATCGGCCACTAGCCCGACGCACGTCTCCGAATTCCACGGAGCGTGGCGGAACTGTCGTGTCAGGCGGACTGGGGAGGTCGGAACGGGACGGAGAGGGTCTTGCGAAGCTGCCCGGACAGCGCGGCAGGCTGAAGGATCGATCGTGTGTCGACTGCCGACGCGAGTGACCAAACGATGGTCAGTGGCAAGGCAACGCAGCCGCAGCGGCAAATGCCACTCTCGCAACATGACTCATCGTCGGCCGGGACATCTCCATCATGGCAATCGGACACCGTCTGCGATTCGGTATGCATTGCCGCAGCAGCAAATGGCGCGTAGACGCTGCTGAACAGCAGCGATAGCAACAGGACTAGTTGGATGAGTAGACGCGCCATAGGAGAAAGACTGCACTGAACGTGATCGAGTTTCAACTGCCAGCCCAACCTGCTTTGGCGATTCCCCCACGTCCCCATCAGCCGATACAACGCTCGCAACACCACGCGTCCTATATCGTCACAGATATCCAATGAGCGCTGCAATTCGCTGCCAAGGCCGACGTTGATTGCCATAGGTACGAGGCTGTGGTCGTGACAAGCGAGGTCACCAACAGCACCGCCGAGCGATACTTGAGTGACTTGCAATGAGTTCAATTCTGGGCAAGCTGTCGCTCAGTAAGAATATTGCCTGGACCGTACTCGATAAGACTGCTTGGAACGCTCGGACAACGAACCATGCGACGTTTCGGAACCAAAAGATTGATCAGCCCTTGCGCGCGCGCACTTGGGCCGAGATTTTTGGCGTTCGATTTTCCCTAAGCATCGCGCGCACGCGCGCGTACTGCGCCGGAAATTGCGATCTTCAAATTGCACTGCGCAAGCGGCCTGCGGTTGACGTGGGCCATCGAAACCGGCAAGAGTGCGCGCATGCCATCGCTGCCCATCGCATTGCAATGTATGGCTAAGAATATGGTAAGCGGTGGCTGCGAAAACAAAAAAGCCCAAGCTTTCAAAAGCTTGGGCTTTGTTGATGGCGGAGAGGGTGGGATTCGAACCCACGTTACGGTAGAACCGTAAACCGGATTTCGAATCCGGCGCATTCGACCACTCTGCCACCTCTCCAAAGGGGGGTGTATCGAAGGGGGCGGAGCATACGTAAAGGGATGGGGGTTGGACAAGCGATGAATCGATGGACTGGGAAGCGGAACTGCTGGATGTTCACACTGTGTGTTGCAAGCGCATGGCGCGCGCGGCATCCTATCGGTGATTGGGGAGGTAGAACGTTTGCTCAACTTCAAACCATTGCAGCAATTCGCATCACGCGCGGCCCGTGCTCGGGCGGATTCGCGTGAGCTTCTCTAACCTCCTCCCCTTAAAGCGCATGTGCCGCCGCTCATGATTGAATTCGGTCACGGAACTCACACCGGCCTGCGGCGTGAACATAACGAGGACACGTACTGTGCCGATCCGGATATGGGCCTTTGGCTCGTGGCCGATGGCATGGGCGGTCATGAACACGGCGAGGTGGCGAGCGCGTTGGCGCGCGATGTGGTGATTCGCGAGGTCAATCGTGGCAAGCCGCTGGCCGATGCGATTCAGCAGGCGGATGAGGAAATCATTCGCCACTCCAACGAAAAACGCAGCGAACGCCCGATGGGCACGACGGTGGCTGCGGTGCGCGTCAACAACAACAGTTACGAAGTGGCGTGGGTTGGCGATAGCCGTGTGTACTTCTGGAACGGCTCGCTGCGGCAGGTTTCTCAGGACCACTCGTACGTGCAGGAATTGATCGACCAAGGCGCCATCAGCCCGGCGCAGGCGCGCACCCACCCGCATCGCAATGTTGTTACCCAGGCGTTGGGCGTCACGCTCCCCGATCAGCTCAAAATCGAAACCTTGCGCGGTACGTTGACGCCCGGCCAAGCATTGCTGGTGTGCAGCGATGGGTTGACGGAGGAAGTCGACGATCAACTGATCGGCGAAATCCTGGGCCGCGGCCTGAGCGCGCAGGAAACGGTCGACCACTTGATCCTGGCGGCGCTCGATCACGGCGGCTCCGACAACATCACGGTGTTGCTCGTTCGCTGCGCTTGAGCTTGCGGCGATGTGGCTTCGTTGGGTCGCCCTGGTTCCGTTGGCCCTACTTTCCGGTTTTGGCATGAGCGATCGCGGTGAAGCGCTTATCGGCTCGGCGCTGGCGCGTGCGCATGGCGGTTACACGGTGGAAGAACGCGTCGCGCAATACGGCGCGCTGGTGCGTACGCGCGTCGCTGGCGCATTCGCTGCGGCAAATATCGACTATCCGCCCAAGCGTCTGGCTTTTGTTGCGTTCAAGGACGAACGCGTGCTCGAAGTGTATTCGCGTGCGTCTGCCGATTCCGCCTGGCAGCGAGTCCTCAGTTATCCGATCCTGGGCATGAGCGGCGGCTTGGGGCCAAAAACGCGGCAGGGCGATTTGCAGGTTCCAGAAGGCGTGTATCGCTCGGAGTTCTTGAACGCCAACAGCCGCTATCACCTGTCGATTCGGGTGAACTATCCGAACGCCGACGATCGCGCGGTTGCGGCGGCGGAACAGCGCGACAACCTGGGCGGCGACATCATGATTCACGGCACGACGGCATCGATAGGATGTCTGGCGATGGGCAACGATGTGGCCGAGGATTTGTTCGTGCTGGCAGCCGGCGCCACGGCGGAGTCGCTGCCGATCGTCATCGCACCAGTGGATTTTCGCGTGCGCGAGTACGCGCCGCCTGAGGGAGCGCCAGCGTGGTGGACCCGGCGTTATGAGGCGATCCAAGCCGCGCTGCGCCAGTTTCCGATCCCGCAATGAACGCGATCAGCGAAGTGCGTTCGGTGAGCCTGGGCGTGCGCGATCTCGATCGAAGTCTGGATTTTTATCGCAATGCGCTCGGCTATAAGCTCATCGAGCGGGCAGACATCGATGCCGAGCTGGCCCGCTGGTTGCGGTCGCCTTGCGGCGGCGAGGTGGCGGTGATCGCCGCCGACGACAGCGGTCTTGGGCGCTTGCGCCTGATCGCCAGCGACGCTGCCGGCGAGCCGCTGTGGAGCAAAGACAATCTGCTCTGCGCCAGCGGCTATTACGCGCTCAATTTTCGCGCGCGAGATGTGCATGCATTGCTGCCCAGAATCTTCTCGGCCGGCGGCACGGGCCCGGATCATCCGAGCCACTGGGAAGTCAGCGAGTCGATTGCGGTCGACGATTCGATTACCCAGGATCTCGATGGCCATCGGCTCGACATTTTTGCGTACACGCGCGGTGGCGAGTTGCGCGGGCCGCTGGATACCGACGTCAGCGTGCTGCAAACGATCGCGCTGGCGACGCGCGATTTGCCGCGTTCACGGGCGTTCTACGAGGCGCTCGGGTTTCGCACCTTGTTCGACCGGGTGCTCGACTTCGACGAGTTGTCGACGTTGCTTGGCGTGTCGGGCCCCGTGCGCATCCACAATGTGAACTTGATGAAGGACGGCAACATCGTTCCTGGTCGCGTGGAGATGTTTGCGTATCTCGATGTCGATGCGCCTGAAATCGCGCTGGCGCCGCGCGCGCATCCGCCGAACATCGGCATTCATGCGATGACGCTGCAAACCGATGATGTCGTCGCCGCCAGGCAATTGCTGGTGGCCGCTGGAGCACGCCCGTTGCTGGCGATGGAAATCAAGCTTCCGGGCTTCGGTGCGTGTTTGGGCGCCATCTTTGCCGGGCCGGATGGCGAGACCATCGAGGTGGTTCAGCCTCGACGTTGAACGCAGCAAATCAGCTCGCCGAAAGCAGTGGGAGCGGCAGCAGAGAGGATTGCGGCGAGCATGCTCGCATCGGCCGCACGGGCGACCTGGTGCGATTCCGTGCCTCACGAAGGCCCGACGATCTTCACCAGGCGAACGCCGCGACCATCTTCCTGGCGCAACAATCCGGGGCCAAGGCTGATGCGATCGATGCGCTCGCTAAAGCTTTCGTCAGGTCCTGGCAAAATCCCCACGGCCCGATTCCGGCCATCGGTTTTGGACAAATAAGTCCCTGCGTCGGCGAGCGCGATGGAGAGCTGATGCTTGATGTCCTCGGTTCGCTCCTCGCGCCACCATGGCGAGGACGCAAACCCCAAGGATGCCGTGACGCGCAATGTCGGGCCGCGCGGAATAACGATCGGTACCGCCGCCACAGCCTGCATGATTCTCTGCGCGAGCACGGCAGCGGCCTCGTCGCTGAGGCCGCGAGCGACGATCAGGAACTCCTCGCCGCCCCAGCGCATCGTCGCATCGCCTTCGCGCAGCGTCTGACGCAAGCGCGCGGCCACTTCGACCAGCACCGCATCGCCCGCGTCGTGGCCATGTTTGTCGTTGATCTGCTTGAAGTGATCCAGGTCGAAGAGGAAAAACGTGGCGCGCTCGCGCAACATGATGCGGCGGCGTTCATCGACGCCGCTCGGCGGCGATAGCTCGCCCAGCGGGGCGTCCAGATAAACTCGCAAATAGCGGCGATTGCGCAACCCGGTGAGCGTGTCGGAAAGGGCACTGTCGGCCAGCTCGCGATTGACCAGTTCCAGTTGCCTGGCTTGCGCTTCCAATTGCGCCTTTTGCGCTTCGATTTCGGCTTGGCGCAACTCCAGCGCGGCGCGGCTTTCCACCAAAGCCCTGAATGCCGATTCGCGCTGGCGCATGTTGTGATAACTGCGACCGTGGTAGCGGATGCGGGCCGCTAACTCCAGCGCGCTCGGCAACTTGACGACATAGTCGTTGGCGCCGAGGCGAAACGCCTCGACTTTGGTTTCCGGTTCCTCAGCGGCGCTCAACATAACCACCGGCGTATCAGTGAGCTGCGGGTGGGCGCGATAGCGCTTGAGCAGCGTCAGGCCATCGAGGCCCTCCATCACCAGATCCTGCAGGATCACTGCCGGCTCGAACTCGAGCGCCGCCTGCAACGCCGCCTGCGGGTCGGAAACGCCGCGCAGTTCGAGGTCCGGTTCGTGCGCCAGCATCTGCTTGAGCGCCGCGAGGATGATCGCCTGATCGTCGACCATGAGAACGCGTATGGCACTCATCGGCTGATCGCTCCGGAGACGTGGCGCGCCAGGCTCTGTCCGATGGCGCTGAGCGGCAGTACTTGCACCGCCGCGCCGCATTCGGCGGCGGCGCGCGGCATGCCATAGACGGCACTGCTGGCCTCATCCTGGGCGATCGTATACCAGCCGCGATGGCGCAGCTTCAGCAGGCCCTGCGCACCGTCGCTGCCCATGCCGGTGAGCACCGCGGCCGATGCCGGTCGATGGTGATCGGCGAGGTACTGAAACAAGGTGTCGACGCTGGGGACGTGTAAATCGTTCTTCAAAGGCGCGAGATATCCAATTTGTTGTGACGGCAAAAGCACCATATGCCCCTGGTTGGCGGCCAGATAGACGCGACCCGGTTCGATCAGGTCGCCGCGGCGCGCGAGCTGCACCGGCAGTATCGAGTGCGACGCCAGCCACTCCACCAGACCGGTCGAGAAATCGGCGTCGATGTGTTGCACGATCATCACCGCAGCATTGAGCCCTGCGGGAAGCCCGGCGAGAACGCGGGCCAGCGCTTGCGGGCCGCCGGTGGAGGCGCCGATGCCGATGACTGGAATCGGCAGAGCGCTCTTGCCGGCCGGCGGCGGTGCGACGCGCGGCGCGGCTGGCTCACCGATCAGGGATTGCAGTCGATGGATGCGACTCATCAATCGCTGCGCACCCGTGAGCTGGCCGTCCGGTTCCAGGCGCGGCGGCGGGACGTGGCCGAGTGCGCCAGCGCTGAGCGCCTCATAGACGCCCTTGGCGTTGTCGTCGCCGGCCAGCACCAGCCAATTCTGGCCGGCGCTGCGGGACTCGATGGCTTTTGCATCGACCATCGCAGCTTCGATCAAAATCAAATCCGGTGGATCGCGACGGCGCAGTTTGTCGAATTCGCGTCCTTCTGTGGCAACCCATACGAGCGAATGGTCGCCGCCAATAGCACGGCGGATAGCCTCGCGCGTCAGACGGTCGCTGTGGACAATGGCGATCTTCACGCGTCGCTCCGGCTGCATGAACAGGACTTGCATCGCAGGGTAATGCGCTGGCGCCCGGCAAAAGAATCAGGGCGGGCGGCAGGTGACGTGGGCCGGGGTCGGCCGCTCTGCTCTGGCCTCACGCGGCCTCCTCAGCGTCGCCGACCAGCTGGTGGACAAGGCGCAAAAAGTTCTCGTCCTGAAAATCGGACTTGGTCAAGTAGCTGTCGGCGCGCGCGTCCATGCCGCGGCGGCGATCTTCAGGGCGATCGCGATACGAGACAATGACCACGGGCAAGGTGCGCAGGCGCGAGTCTTGTTTAATCGACTTGGTCAGTTCGATGCCGTCCATGCGCGGCATATCGACATCGGTCACCAGCAAATCGAAAGCTTCGTCGCGCAGCCGCGTCCAGGCATCCATCCCGTCCACAGCAACCTCGACTTCGAAACCGCGCGCAGCGAGCAACTGACGTTCGAGCTCGCGTACCGAAATCGAGTCGTCGGCCACCAGCACACGCTTGCGGCGCCGCGCGGCGATATCGCCGTTCGCCTGGCGCAGGCTGGCGCGCTCGCGATTCAGGGCGCTGCGCATCAAGTCGTCGACGTCGAGCAGCACGACTGGCGCGCCGTCCGGCAAGATGGCCACGGCGGCAAGATCGGCGACGCGGCCAAGGCGCAAATCCAGCGGTCTGGTCGCCAGATCGTACTCGCCGAGGAAATCGTCGACCACGAAGCCGCACACGCGGCCCTGGTGCTCGACGACGACAACATCCAGGCGTTCGGCATCGACGCGCGTCGCGCCCAGATCCAGCAGCTCGGCGAGCGGCACCAGGCCGATGTTGCGCTTGTTGAGCGGCAGATACTGCAAGCCATCGCGCGATGCCACATCGTCGGGTTTGGCGCGCACCACGCGATCGATACGCAGCGACGGAAACGCGTAAATCTCGCCGGCCACGCGTATCGCCAGCGCGCGCGTGACGGCGCGCGAGATCGGAACCAGCAAGTGGAAGGTGCTGCCCAGGCCCTCGCGCGTCGTCAGGCGGACGCTGCCTTCGAGCCGCTCTACGGTCTCGCGCACCACGTCCAGACCCACGCCTCGCCCCGAGACCTCGGTGACCTCCGAGCGCGTGGAAAAGCCAGGCGCGAACAAATGCTCCTTCAAGGCTTGCTCGCTCAGCGCCGCCGCTGCTTCCTCGTTCATGCGGCCGATCTCGACGAGGCGATGGCGGACGCGCTGCAAATCGATGCCGCCGCCATCGTCGCTGATGTCGATGGCGAGCATGCCGGCGCGATGACTGGCGTGGATGCGCAATTCGCCTTCTTCGGGCTTGCCGCGCGCCGCGCGCGTCGCCGCATCCTCGATGCCGTGATCGATAGCGTTGCGCAGCAGATGCGTCAGCGGCGCATCGATCTTGTCCATCACGTCGCGATCGACCTCGACATGCTCGCCGTGGATCGTCAGGCGGATGCGCTTGCCGATCTGCCGCGCGATATCGCGCACCATCCGCGGATAGCCAAGAACCAGATCGCGGAAGGGGCGCAGGCGGGTCAGCGATGCGGCCTGGTAGATACGTTCGTTCAGATCGACCGAGTGCCGGGCGTATTCGGCGAAATCGTCGATCCAGATCTGCGTCTGGTGTCGCGCGTCGGCCACTTGATGGCGGACTTCCGCCAATTCGCTCCCCAGCGCAGTGCCGGGCGCCGGTGCGCCGAGGCGATGGTGCAGATCGTCCAGCAGTCGCCCCAGGTTGGCGATCGTGCTGCGCAAGCGCTGCTGGCGTTCGTTGAACGGCCGCAAGCGGTGCACGGCGACAACGCCCGAGCCGGCAAGCGCGATCAGCCGTCCGACCAGGCTGGCCTTGATGCGCAGTACTGGATCGCCGTCCTCTGCCGCGATGTACGTGGATGTCGCCGACGCGCTCGCTTTGATCGGCGTGAGGGTGTCTTCCGGCAGCGCAATCAACTCGTCTTTGCGCCGCAGGTGCTCCTCGATGGCGCCATCCCGCGCCAGGGCGCGCAGCAAGTCCACCGAGCCCAGCGCGAACTCGATCAGCGGCTCAGAAACCGCAACATCGCGCCGCTGGGCGCGCGCCAGACGGTCTTCCATGCGATGCGCGATGTCGACTGCGGGCTCCAGACGCACCGCACGCGCGGCCCCCTTGATGGAGTGCACCGCGCGCATGATCGGCGCGATCAAGTCCAGGCGCTCGGGTTCTTGCTCCAGACGCAGCAGCATCTGGTTCAACTGCGCGCATTGATCTTCGACTTCCTGGCGGAACAAACCGAGGATGGGATTGATGTCGGTTGTTGCGGCTGGTTTGCCGACTGGCGCCGGTGCGTCCATCGCGGCGATCGCCGCGTCTACGCGCGCGCCGACTTGCGCCAACCAGCTTCCCGTCTGCGGTTCCGGCAGCCTGGTAAATTCGGCCAACACATCGAGCGCCGACTCGACGCCGGGCGTCAGCAATTGTGCCGGTACTTTGCACTGCTGAAATGCGCTCGCAAGATCGCTCAGGCGCTGCTTGCCAAGGACCGTGAGCGCGCCTTGCAGGCTATGGGTGCGTGCGCTCCATCGCGGCATCGCGCCGGGCGCGGCGAGGGGGTCCTGCGCCTGACGCACGCAGTCGCGCAAGTCGTCGAGCAATCGACGCAACTCGCCTTGCAGCAACTCGATCAGCGGGTTCATCGGTACACCGCCTCGTCGAGCGCTTGCAACAATGCGGCGGCGTCGAGCAGCGCCATGCGCCCATGGTCGAATGGCACCACGCCTTGCAGGCAGCGGGTCAGAGTCGGCGGCAGAGACGATGGCACTTCCTCGATGGCGGCAACGCGTATGGGCCGCAGGCCGATCACTTCCGAGGCGCGAAAGGCAATGGGCGGGGAGGCTTCGGGCGTAAGCAGCAGCAGCCGCGATTTGTCGCCGCCGACCTCGCTACGTTGTCCAAGCGACAGCACCTCGATCAACGCGACCGACAAATGCAATTCCCCGCGAATCGCGACCAGACCCTCGATGGCGCCATTGGCGCGGTGCGCGATCCGGCGCGGCGTGTGCGCGGGCGCCACCTCGCCGACACGCTCGCAACGCAGTCCAAGCCACTCGCGGCCAAGCCGAAAGCACAGCACGCTACGTTCCTCGGCCTCGGCTTTGCGTTGCACCGCGCTCGACAGCGGCGGCAACGGCTCGATCTCACGTTCCAGCAAGCGCCGAGCGGCGCGTTTGAAGACCAGGCAATTGCGGCAATGGATGTCGATCTTGAGCTGCGGGCAGCTGTGATCGCCGCCGTAAACGCCGATATGCCGCCAGCAGGAGTCTGTTGTCGTCGAACTCATGTAGCCACCTCAGCGCCGACGCGCTTCAGGCGCGCTCGCAATTGCGCTGCCTCGTGGTTGCGTCCCATACGGTCGGCGAGCGCTGCCCGGTGGAACAACGCTTCGGTGTGATTGCGATTGAGATAGGTCGCGCGCAGCAGCGCGTCGTCGGCGCTTTCGAACCTGCCGGCGGCAGTTTCGATCATGCCGAGCAGGAACCAGACGTCGGCAGATTCCGGGTCGCGGGCCAGCGCATCGCGACAGGCGCCGCGCGCGGCGTCCAGGTCGCCACTGTCGGCCGCGTTTCGCGCCCTTTGCAGCGCGTCTTCCACAGGCGTGGCGACGGCCGGTGCGGCCTTGACTCGCACGCGCGGCCTGGCGGGCGGCAAAGGTCGAGGCGTTGCCGGACGCGGCGTGGGTGCCTCACTTGCCGCAGCGGCGAGAGCAAAAGTCAATGCACCATACCCATTCGCCGGCTGCAGGCGAGTATCGATACTGGACAGCACCTCGGCCTGGCCGGCGAAAATGATGCCGGCCGGCTCCAGCGAACCGATCAGTTGCTGCACGGCTAACTTGCGGCTGGCGGTGTCCAGGTAGATGAGCAGATTGCGAAAGAAAATCGCATCGAAGCGCTCGGCGCCGAACAGATTTGCGTCGAGGATATTGCCGACCTGAAAGCGCACCGTGCGTTTCACGGCGGGCGCGACCAGATATTCATTGCCATCGCGAACGAACCACTCCGGCGCCGGGGTGTTGCCGCGAAACGAATGCAGCCCGTAACGCCCGCGCCGCGCGTGCGCGACCTGACGCGCACCGACATCGATACCGAGCACATCGAAGGCGCCCGGACTCAGGCCCGCCTCCAGAAGCGCGATGGCGATCGAGTATGCCTCCTCGCCGGTGGCGCTGGGCAGCGAGAGCACGCGCATCGGTCGGCGCGCTTGGGCGAAGCGCTTCAGGTCTTCGAATTGCTCCGGCACCCGGAAGAACCAGGTTTCCGGGATCACCATGCAGTCGATGAAGCGCTGCCAGCTTTCTGCCGAACGCTCGACTTCGATGAGCAAGCCCATCGCATCGCTGCAGCCTAAGCTGGCGCAGGCTTCGTCGATCGCATGATCGAGCGCCGCAGTGCCGAGCGACTGGGGGTCGAGGCCAATGCGCGACTGCAGGCGTGCGATCAGCGCCGACCGGCTCATGGCGGGTTCGCCTCGAACAGCCGCTGCAAAGCGTCCGGCAGCAGCTCTGACGGGTGCACGATCATTGGCATCTCGGGCTGATCGGCGAGATGCTCGCCAAGCCAGGTGTGATCGAGGTTGTTCAATCCCAGGATGGTGTCGCGACTATCGACCAGCTCGCTGACATCTTCGGCCAGCAGTCCGACATATCGAGCGCCGCTATCGACCTGGGTGACGATGATCCGCGTACCCAACTGGCCGCGCGCGCTGCGTCCGGCGACCAGCCAGCACAAATCGACCACCGGCGTCAGCGTGCCTCGGAACGGCAGCAGGCCGACGACTGCCTCCGGTGCCAGCGCGGCTTTTTGTAGCGTCACGCGCGGCAACACTTCGACGACCAGCTGAGTGTCGATCGCAAGCGGCGTTTCGCCGGCGCGGAACGTCAGCGCGAGCATACGTTGAGGCATTCCTTGCGGGCGTGAGTAGATAGCTTCACGATCAGTCGTTGCCGAGCTTGAACTTGGCGATCTCGGTTTTCAGGACCGTGACGGCGTCGCGCAAGCCTTCGGTGGCGGCGTTGAATTCGCGCAACGAGACCGAGGTCTGGCGCGCGCCATCCAGCAATTGGCCCATCGCTTCGCCGATCTGGCGCGCGCCTTGCGACTGGCTGCGCATGCCGTGATTGACCGTGTCGAAGCGTTCGCTGAGCGTTTTTACCTGGCTGATGATTTGCCCGAACTGGCCGCCGACGCGATCGACGGTCCCCACGCCGCTACGCACTTCTTCGGCAAAGCGGTCGATTTCCATGACGCCGGCCGACACCGCGGTTTGCATCTGCTTGACCATCTGTTCGATGTCCAGCGTCGCCACGGCGGTCTGGTCGGCCAGGCGGCGAATCTCGCGCGCCAAAACCAGGAAGCCCAGACCCTGTTCGCCCGCCTTCTCCGCCTCGATGGCGGCATTGATCGACAGCAAGTTGGTCTGGTCGGCGACCTTGGAGATCGTAGTCACCACGCCCGTGATCTCCGCGGCTTCCTCGCGAATCGCCGCCAGACGGGCGCTCATCGCGTTCGCTGCCTGCGCCAGGCGATCCATCGTGCTATCCAGATTCGACAGGCCAGACTGGCCGGCCTCGGCCAGATCTGCGGTTTGCCCGGACACCGCATTCAAGCCTTCCATCGTCGCCAGCAGCTCCTGGCTGGTCGCTGCGATCTGCTTGACCGCCGCCGCGATCTCATTGGTCGATGCGCCGAAGCCTTGCACCGTCGCTTCCTGCTGGCGGCTGGTGGCAGCGAACTCGGTAGCGGTACTCATCAACTCGACCGACGCCTGCTTCACGCGCGTCACCAGCCCACGCAAGCTTTGTGTCATGCCGCCGATGGCGCCGAGCAGGCGTCCGGCTTCGTCGCCGGCATCGGATGGCGGTACTTCGGTCGTGAGATCGCCTTGCGCCACGCGCCCTGCGACATCGGAGACCAACAGCACCCGCGCGCTCAAGCTCTGCGCGGAGCGGCGCGCGAACCAGGCCATGACGACGACGACCAGCACAACGCCGATCGCCAAGATCACCAAGGTTCGGATCTGCTCTCCGATCAGCGCATCGGCGCGCTTTTCGTAGTCGGCATTACGCGTCTCGGCCAGTTCCCAAACTTCATCGATGGCGTAACGATGCGCTTCATAACGCTGCCGCATCTGGTCCAGCGCCGCGCGCGCCGCGACGCGGTCGTCCGCCCGAATCGCGGGAATGTAAACATCATCGCGTATCCGGAAAAACTCCATGGCAGCCCGCGAAGCGGTCACCGTCATCAAGTCTTTCATTGTGCTGTCGTCGAGCGCGCGCTTCCAGTATTCCTGTCGTGCCTCGTAGGTCACCCGCAGCTCGTTGCCTTCTTCGATCAATCGACTGATCTCCGATGGGTCGCGCTCATCGATCAATTGCAGCGTCAGCAAATAGGATTCGATGATGTATTGCGGCGGCGGCAAAACATCTGCGATTAACTCGTTGCCGAGCATGATCTCGGTGTAATAAGGCCCCTTGACGCGCACCTGGTCCAGCGTGCGCCATGCGACAAAGGCGAAGACGGCATACAGTGTCAGGAACACCAGGACGAACATCGATAACCGTGATGCCAACTGCGACTCACCGCGCGACATAGTCAGATCCTTCCCCTGGCGTTCTGCCTTCGATCATAACGGGACCATGAGGCGGAAGAACGGTAACGCTTTGATGCGGTTGCGTGCCCCGCGCCCCGCTCCAGCCTCCCGCTGCAAGCTCTATTGACCTATCTTCATACCATTTAGATTCACTGCGCGCTAACATTCTGGCGTTGGGGAACGTTCGTCATCGTATGGGAGGGGTTATGAAGCTGTCGCGTCACGTGTTGTGGGTTGCGATTGTGAGTGGCCTTGCGTCGCCTGCCTGGGCGCAGGAGGAAAGCGAAGAAGCGCAGCGCCTGGACGAGATCACGGTCACGGCGCAGCGCTACGAGGAGTCGCTGCAACAAGTACCGATTTCGATCACTGCAGTGGGCGAGGAGCAGTTCGAGAATTTCCAGATCGACAGGCTCGACAAGCTCGTCTACACCACGCCCAACATCATCATCGAGAACAACACCGGCACCTCCAGCGCGGCAAAGATCTTCCTGCGTGGCGTCGGCGCCGACGAGTCTTTGTTCACCGCCGATCCGGCGGTTGCAATCTATATCGACGATGTCTACATCCCGCGGCAAACCGGCGCGCAAATTGCGCTCTACGACATCGAGCGCATCGAAGTGCTGCGCGGGCCGCAGGGCACGCTGTACGGCCGCAATGCGACTGGCGGGGCGATCAAATACATCACCAAGAAACCCGACGGCAGCAATACCTTTGCGGTCGACGGCGCGTTCGGGAACTTCGAGCGTCGCGACCTGCGCGGCAGCGCCTACTTCGGCTTCAACGAAGCCGTCAGCGGCGGCGTGGCGGTGATGACCAAGAACCGCGATGGCTATTCGACCAATCTGACCACGGGCGCCGATGTCAACGATCAAGAGCTGCATTCGGCACGCGCCACGCTGCGTCTGGCGGCGAGCGACATCACCACTATTGACGCTGCCTTCGACGTGGTCCGCGAGCGTAACGGGCCGGGTATGGCCAGCTGCGTTCTATCGCGCCCGCTGTCCCTGCCGCGACCGCCGATCCCGCCATCGACCACACCACCGGCGCCCTTCAACTACCCCGGTTGCGACACCGATGGCGATCCGTACACGCTAAGCTCGAATCTGCGCACCAAGAACGATCTCGATCAATTCGGCGCTTCGCTGGTGTCGGAAACCGAGTTCGAAAACTTCACGTGGCGAAACGTGCTCGCCTATCGCGAAATGGACAACTTGTTGAACGGCGATTTCGATGGCCAGAACGCCACTCTTTTGCACATTTTCCAGGACCAGACGCAGGACCAGAAGAGCTTCGAGTCGCAGTTCACTGGCGAAGCGGGAAGCCTGCGTTGGGTGATCGGCGGATTTTATTTCGATGAGGCCAACGAGCAACCTACGCAGCAAAGCATTTTCGCACCAGGCGTGATCGAACAAATCGAGCAGGGCACGGATGCGTACGCCATCTACGGACAAGGCACTTTCGACTTCGGCAATGGCTTCAGCTTCACCGGCGGCCTGCGCTACAGCGACGAAACCAAAGACTTTTCCAAAAGCGCGACGTGTACCAATGGCCAGTTCACGCCGCTCGGCCCGCCGATTCGCTGCGCGAACGGACAGACCTCGTATGCGATCAATCGCGAAGACAGCTGGAACAGCGTCGACTGGCGCTTCGCGCTCGACTATCGCTTCAACGACGACGTAATGGCATACGCCAGCGCCGCGACCGGTTTCAAGAGCGGTGGCTTTAACGGTCGCGGAGCGATCACCGTCAGCGCAACCGGCGTGGTCAGCGATGCGATCACCACGGTCGATGAGGAGAACGTGCTGAGCTACGAGTTCGGCATCAAGTCGACGCTGCTCGGTGGCCGTATGCGTCTGAACGCGAACTACTACTACAACGACTACACCGATCTGCAACTGACCGCCATCGACCCGACCGGCGCCTTCGTCCTGCGCAATGCGGCGGATGTGATTATCCAAGGCATCGAAATCGATTTCGCGGCAATGTTGAGCGACAACTTCCAGCTCACCGGTAATGTCGGCACCATCGATGGCGAGTACGAAAGCAATCCTGCCGTGCTCATTGCTGCCGGCACCCCGACCTTTCCCAATGAGCTCAAGCAAGCGCCGGATCTGACCTACAACCTGGGCTTCATCTGGGATATCCCGACCACGATGGGCGATTTCACCTGGAGCGCCAACGCCCATTTCACCGACGATCACTATCAGAATGTCGCCAACTCCGAACTGATCAAGACGCAGGCCTACACGCTCGTCGACTCGCGGTTCTCGTATGCGCCGAGCGACGGCAACTGGGAGGTCGCGCTTTTTGGCCGCAATCTGACCGATAAGGAATACATCACCGGCGGCTTCGACATCGGCGCACTCGGCATCGCCGCCGCGTACTACAACATGCCGCGCACGTATGGCGTTGAGTTCAAGATCGGGTGGTAGCAATGGCGCGATGCAGCCGCCAGCGGGCGGCTGCATCGGCCGGTACATGGTAAACGGTCGGCCGTCAGCCGGTCGCATTTCAGATCGAGCTTGTCGCCAAGTGGCGTCGTGTTCTTGAGGCGTCCCGATTGCCAGGCACGCGGTTGGTACGAAACACCGGAGCCTGCATGACGGTGAAGGAAGCGATGCCTTGCAGCCATGCCTGCGAGCTTGCTGAATGACGCTTCGCGGCACTGGCCTTCGATTCTCGTAATTGGGGCGATGGCCCGTGCAAAAGCTCGCGCCGACAGCTGATGGTACTGATGGGCGTGCTCGGGCATCCGGGCGCGCACGCCTCTGTGTCGCGAAGCGATGAGTTGCAACTTGAATTCTCGAAGCGCCAAATCCCCGAGCCTTCTTCGTCGTGCGCGACCCTTGACACCGGTTTTGTCGCATGCTGGCGCGCTTTCGCGTTCGTTGCCACCGCCGAAATCGCCTGATATAAAGCCAGCGCGCTGATCGTTGGCGAGATGAAGCCAGCACGATGCCAATGGTCCACCCTGTGGCGCCGCTCTAGAGACAAGAGCTCAAAGCCTATCCCCACAAACACAATGTCGGCGTGTGATTGGAGCCGACCGAGAAGGGAGTTTTCTGATGAAAAAAACTGATTTGATTTCCGCTATCGCCGATGCCGCCGATCTCAGCAAGGCAGATGCCGGCCGCGCGCTCGATGCGTTTATCAATGTTGTGACCAAGTCGCTGAAAGCGGGCGACAGCGTGACATTGACGGGTTTTGGAACGTTCGACGTGCGTAAGCGTGCCGCGCGTCAGGGCCGCAATCCGCAGACCGGCGCCACGATCAAGATCAAGGCTTCAAAAATTCCTGGCTTCAAGGCTGGTAAAGCGCTCAAAGACGCTGTAAACTAATCGGCTCGTCGGCTGGGTGCTTAGCTCAGCGGTAGAGCGTCGCCCTTACAAGGCGAGGGTCGGGGGTTCGATCCCCTCAGCACCCACCAGAGGTTCAATGGAGCGGTAGTTCAGTCGGTTAGAATACCGGCCTGTCACGCCGGGGGTCGCGGGTTCGAGCCCCGTCCGCTCCGCCAATACCGTCACGGGCGCCCTTGCGGCGCCCGTGCCGTTTGTGGGATCGGCAACGCCGATTCGCGCTCAACGTTCACTACGAGATCGATCCATGTTGCAAGCGATGCGGGAAAAATTCTCAGGATGGGTGTTGATCCTGATAGTGGGTCTGCTGGCGGTGCCGTTCGCACTGTTCGGTATCAACAACTATTTTCAGACGCAGGTCGAGAATTACGTCGCCAAGGTAGGCGAAGCAGAGGTCGACACGCGCATGTTCCAGGATCGCCTCGAGCAGCAGCGCCAGCAGATGCGCCAGATGCTTGGCCAGGACACGCCGCTCGATTTCTTGAACACCGAGGAAAACAAGCGCCGCATCGTCGATGCGCTGATCGATGAGGAACTGCTGGTTCAGGACGCACGCGCTGCAGGCGTGGAAGTGCCGGCGAGCAAACTGCAAGAAATTGTTTTGTCGATCGATGGCTTCAAGTCGAACGGCACATTCGATCCGGAGATCTATAAAGGATTCCTGCGCAACCGCGGCTACACAACTGCCTCATTCGAAGAGCTTTTGGCACGCGACGTGTTGTCGCGCGAAATCAGCTCGCGTGTCGGCGGCAGCAACTTCGTCACCGACGCAGAGATCGATGCCTATCTGAAGGTCTTCAATCAGACGCGGACTTTCAGCCACGTCAGGCTCTCCGCCAGCGAGCAGACACTGGCCGAGCCCATCACGGAAGAGGCCATCGCCAAGCGCTTCGAAGAGCAGAAGTCCAGCTACATGACGCCGGAAAAAGTGGTGCTCGAATATGCGGAATTGAATGCCGCCGAGTTCACGGTGGAGCCAGCCACTGAAGAGAGTTTGAAGGATAGCTACGAGCGCCAGGCAAGCCGGTTCGTGGTGCCAGAACAACGTTTGACCTCGCACATCCTGGTCGAAGTCGCGCAAGGCGCCGATGCGGAAGCTCAGAAAGCGGCGCTCGCGGAAGCCGAGAAGTTGCTGGCGGAAGTCAAAGGCGGCAAGGCCTTCGCCGATGTGGCCAAAGAGCACTCCGACGATTTGGGCTCCAAAGCGACCGGCGGCGATCTCGGATGGATCGAAAAAGGCGCCAACGACGCGGCGTTCGACGACGCGTTGTTTGCGATGAACGCGAACGACGTGTCGCAGCCCGTACTCGGCAGCAATGGGTACCACATTATCCAATTGCGCGAGATCCGCGCTGAAAAGCGCAAGACGTTTGAGGAAGTCCGTGCTGAATTGTTGGCTAGCTACGAGACCACCGAGCGCGAACGGATCTACAACGAGCGCGCCTCGAAGTTGCTGGATGCCATCCATCGCGATCCCCAATCGCTGAAGGCCCCGGCCGAGAGCGTTGGCATGACATTGAAGACCACCGAAGCATTCGCTCGAGACGCTGGCGTAGGGATTGCACTCAATCCCAAGGTGATGGAAGAAGCCTTTGGCGAAATGGTGCTGGAACGCGGCCAAACCAGCGACCTGATCGACATCGCGCCGAGTCACTCGGTGGCCATTCGTGTCCTGGAACGTATACCGCCCAAACAACGCGAACTGGCAGAAGTACGCGCACAAATCGAATCGGAGCTGAAACTCGAAGCGCAGCGCAAGCAGTTAGCAGCGCAGGTCGCGGAGCTGGAAAAGCGCCTTCCTGGCGAGTCGCTCGAAGCCATCGCAGCGTCATTGACCAAGACGCCGGAGAAGGCTGATGCCGTCGTCAGAACGGCCGCTAACGTCGATCCCAACTTGCTCACGGAAGTCTTCAAGCTGCCGCGCCCCGGCTCGAACCCGGTGCGTCGCGCCATTCGCCTGAGCGACGACGATCAGGTTCTCGTCGAATTGACTGCCGTGGTCGATGGCGATCCGAAGACTGTCGAGCAAGCCGCTCGCGATGGCGCCAAGGCGCAGCTGCTTTCGCAATGGCAAGAGACCGAATCTCGCGCTTACGTCAAGGCCTTGCGCCAGGGCGTCGACATCAAGATCGCCGAAGATCGCTTGCGCTAACGCGGCAGATTTTTCGGCCGGGAGTCGTTGCGATCCTCGATCTTGCAGGCCCCCGCACCAGCAGGCTGATGAGCATCAACCTGCTGGTTCTCTGAAGGACGCAATCGAGCGCCGGTACCCTGTTCATACCCGTGGGGCTTGGTTTGTTCTTCATCGACGCTCAAGTTGCAGCGGTTGCGAAGCGTTTTTGGCGCGACGTGGGCTTTGACTCCGAAGCGGGTTGCAAGTGAATTCCTTTGCCGCTCGTCTGCTCGCCTGGTTCGATCTGTACGGTCGCCGCGATTTGCCGTGGCAGCACCCGCGTACCTTGTATCGGGTGTGGATCAGCGAGGTGATGTTGCAGCAGACGCAGGTGCGGACAGTGGTGCCGTACTTCGAGCGTTTCGTTGCGCGTTTTCCGGACCTCGCGGCACTCGCAGACGCCAGTATCGATGAAGTGCTCGCGCTGTGGTCGGGGCTCGGTTATTACAGCCGTGCGCGCAACTTGCATCGGGCGGCGCAGTTGTGCCGCCAGCGCGGTGAATTGCCGGATCGATTCGAACACTTGCTGGCGTTGCCCGGCATCGGCAGATCCACTGCTGGCGCAATCCTGAGTCAGTCGCTTGGACGGCGTCATGCAATCCTCGATGGCAATGTGCGCCGTGTGCTGACGCGCTTCCATTGTTTGGATGGCGATCCACGTTCGAGCGAAAATGACACCAGGCTGTGGTCGCTGGCGGAAGAACTCATGCCCAATGAGCGCCTGGCCGACTACACGCAAGCCATCATGGATCTGGGCGCGACGGTTTGCACCCGCACTGCCCCCGCCTGCGGCGGTTGCCCGGTGCGCGACGATTGCAAGGCGTACCAGCGCGGCCTGGTGAGCAAGTACCCGATGCCGCGGGCGCGACGCGAGCGACCGCTTCGGACGCGCGCCTTTCTTTGGATGAGCGACGCTCAGCAGCGCGTGGCGTTGGCAAAGCGTCCGGCGGTTGGAATCTGGGGCGGGTTGTTCGCTTTCCCGGACGGCGATTCGATCGCGGATGTATGCCACGCACTGAGGGTGGAAATTCCAGATGGCGATGCCGATGTCACCATGCGCCACGAGTTCACTCATTTCAGCCTCGACATGCAGGTGTGGTGCGTGCGCGTTGAATGCAACGCTGTAGAGGATCATGGCCTGAGCTGGTTTACGCTTGAGGATGCTTTGTCCTTGGGACTGCCGCAGCCAGTGAGGCGGATGATCGAGGATCGCTTATAGGTTGCGCGCAGCGAGATTTCGCCAGAAACCGTCACGCCGTCGTCGCCGAACCGTCATATGCCTTCCGTACCGTTCGCCGACCACCCGATCGACACTTTGCCGATGACTCTTGCCGCTCGCGCGTACGACGCTTTCTTCCGCAAAGTTCACGGCTCGCGTCTGATCTACAACACGTGCTGGGAGGACCCGCGCGCCGATCGCGAGCTGCTGGCGCTGAAGGCCGGTGCGCGCGTGTTGATGATTACCAGCGCTGGCTGCAATGCGCTCGATTACCTGCTCGACGATCCGGCGCAAATCGATTGCGTGGATATGAATCCGCGCCAAAATGCGCTGCTGGAACTCAAGCTCGCGGTGCTCAAGGTCAACCGTCCCGACTGGATGTTCGCATTGTTCGGAGACGGGCAGCATGGCGATTTCCCGGCGATCTATCGCGAGCTGCGTTCATGGATGAGTCCAACCGCGCAAGAGATCTGGGACAAGCAGACACACTTATTCAGCGCCGCGGGACGCGGATCGTTTTACTTCCGTGGCGCGTCGGGCGACGTCGCCTATTGGGTTCGCCAGAGCATTTGTCGCCTGCAACCCAGGTTGTGGCGGGAACTTGAGCAACTGATCGATGCGCAAACCCTCGACGAGCAGCGCGAACGTTACACGCGCATCGAAAAACGGCTTTGGGGTCCGGTAATGCGCTGGGCGGCGCGGCAGCCGCTGGTGCTAACGATGCTCGGAGTGCCCCGCGCTCAGCGCAATCTGATCGAAACCCAGTACCCCGGCGGCATGAACGCCTACATCGAAGACAAACTTCGGTATCTGTTAACCGAATTGCCGATCCAGGAGAACTACTTCTGGCGTGTTTATATCTACGGTCGATACACGCGCGAATGTTGCCCAAATTACCTGAAGCCCGAGAACTTCCAAGTGCTTCGCGAGCGCGCCGAGCGTGTCACCGCGCACACCGGCACCATGGCGGAATTCCTGAAGCAGAGCAAAGCTCCTTACGACCGTTTCATTTTGCTCGACCACCAGGACTGGATGGCGGTGCACGCGCCGCAGGCGCTGGACGAGGAGTGGAATCTGGTCATTTCCAATAGCGCACCGGATGCCCGCGTTCTGATGCGGTCGGCGGGTCTGGACATCGACTTCTTGCCCGAGTTCGCTCGATCGCGCTTGCTGCCATTCGACAGCGCGTACTGGCATCAACGCGATCGCGTCGGCACTTATGGCAGCGTGCTGTGCGCTGCGGTGCGTAGCTCATGAGCGCCAATAGCGACGCGCTGAAGCGCTACTACCGCTTTCATGCGGCGATTTACGATCTGACCCGTTGGTCGTTTCTATTCGGTCGTTCGGCGTTGATCGAAGCGTTGCAGAAGATGCGCCTGCAGCCGCGCCGCATACTGGAAATCGGCTGCGGCACGGGGCGCAATCTCGCGGCCTTGGCGCGGGCGTTTCCGAAAGCCGAGATCGTTGGCATCGACGTCTCCGAAGACATGCTCGATCACGCACGCCGTAGCTGTGCGTTTGCCGAAGACCGCGTGTTGTTGGAGTGCGCGCCCTACGGCCCACAAAGCCGGCTCGGCAAGTTCGACATCATCGTCGCCTCGTACGCGCTATCGATGATGGGCGAGGGTGTGGCGCCTGTTCTCGACACAGCGCGGCGCGACCTGCGATCCGGTGGCGCGTTCGCCGTGGTCGATTTCCGGGACTCGCGCTTTGGCTTCTTCCGCCGCTGGATGGCGCTCAACCATGTCCGCCTCGACGATGGGCTGCTGCCAGAAATCCAACAACGCTTCGGCGAGCCGGCCGTCGCTACCCGCCAGGCATACGGCGGGTTGTGGCGCTGGTTTTCCCTGGTTGCCAGCTGACCCGAGCCGATCGCTTTGCAGCAAATAACGCTTCTCATGGGCCGCTGGTCCGAAGTGGGCACCAAGTCGCGCTGCGAAAACCACGTTTTGCTCCGTGGGCCAGCCCTGCTTGAAAATCGGGTCAAAGTTTCCGCAGGAAACTTTGGCACGAGCTATTTAACCGGCTTCTGCTGCAACGTTGCATTCAACGTCATCGCCAGTCCAGCGCGGACCAGATCGATGGTCACCAGCGTCTCTGGTTTCAAGTTTGCTTCGAAACTGCGGAACTGACTGAGCGACTGGATTTCAACGCCGTGCATGCGCATCAGCGCATCGCCAGCACGCACGCCAGCGCGGTCGGCCGCCGATCCGGGTTCTACACGGATGACTTGCAATGCCGTGCGCTGTTCGCCCGTCATCGAATTCGAAAGCTGCACTGGGACCAGATCAACACCTAGCCAGCCGCGTACGACATAACCTTGGCGAATGATCGCGTCCAGGATTGCGCGCGCCGTTTCGACGGGGATCGCGAAGCTGATGCCCTCGGCACCCCGGCCGCGGCCGAACATCGCGGTGTTGATGCCAACCAGTTCGCCGCGAGCGTTGATCAGCGCGCCCCCGGAGTTGCCGGTATTCACTGCAGCATCCGTCTGGATCAAGTGCTCGTAGCCCATCAATCCAAGATTGATTTTGGCTTCACCGCGCGCACTGACGATGCCCATGGTCACGCTCTGGCCGAGGCCGAAAGGATTGCCGATCGCCAACACCACATCGCCGATCGCGAGCTCGCCGTCTGCTGCGAAAGCCAGGGCCGGCAGCTCTTCGACATCGATCTTGAGCACCGCCAAATCGGTATCGGGATCGGTGGCGACGACCCGGGCATCGGTAGTGCGACCATCCCATAGCACTGCGCGAACGTTGTCCTTGTTGGCGACGACGTGGTTATTGGTCAGCAAATATCCGTCGCTGCGCACGATAACGGCGGAGCCCAAAGACTGCTCCAGCCGCTGCGTCGGCGGTCCGATCGGTGTGAAGCTTTGGCCGAGCATGCGCGAAGCTTGTTCGCTCAATCGTGCCACCGGCGTCTCAGTCACCACGCCCGTGGCATAGATGTTTACAACCGACGGGCCAGCTGTCGACACTGCCTCGGCGAAGCTGGCGACCACTGGTGCCGCAGAGCGTTCGCGGAGCAGCAGCTCGGGGCGGAACCAAACCACTACAAAGGCCAACGCCAATCCACCCAAGGCCCAGCGAGCGAAGTACTGCAAGTGCTCGCGCCATGGCGAGGGGTGTTGAGAGGACAACGGTAAATCCGATTCGACCAAGTCATTCGCATTGTGTGCGTTCGAGGCCATCCTGTAAACTTCAGCTGATTGATGCAGACGAAGCTGGAGCGCCTCGTTTGTACTGGGATTACGTTTCGCATGGAGCCTTGACAGCATGGCAACAGAGTCCGTTAACCACGGGCGTCGTCGCTTCCTCACCGCATCGACGGTGGTGGTGGGCGGCGTGGGTGGCGTTTTCGCTGCCGTCCCCTTTTTAAGCGCCTGGAAACCGAGCGCTCGAGCGGTCGCTGCCGGTGCGCCGGTCGTGGCGCCGATCGACAAGCTCAATCCAGGGCAGCAGTTGGTTGTTGCCTGGCGTGGCAAGCCGGTGTTCGTCGTCAGACGAGACGAGGCCATGCTGGGCACGCTCGCCGGAGAAAGCGGCCGGCTGAAGGATCCCGACTCGGCGAACGACGACGAGACGGCGCTGCCGGAATTCGCGCGCAATTCGCACCGCTCGCTCAAGCCTGAGCTGCTGGTGCTGATTGGCTCGTGCACGCACCTGGGTTGCTCGCCCAAGCTGCATCCTGTGGTGCAGCCCGAGCCATGGGATGCGCAATGGAAGGGCGGTTATTTCTGCCCGTGCCACAACTCGCGTTTCGACATGGCAGGACGCGTGTATCAGGGTTCGCCGGCGCCGACCAATCTGGCGGTGCCGCCCTATCGCTTCGAGGGCGATGTGCGCGTAGTGATCGGCGAGACGGAGGCGGCATAATGGGCGAGCGTACAAGCACCATGACGGGTGTGCTGGGCTGGCTGGACCAGCGCATGCCGGTGATGGATTTCTGGAATAAGCACGTCGGCCAGTATTACGCGCCGAAAAACTTCAACGTCTGGTATTACTTCGGCTCGCTGGCGCTGCTGGTGCTGGTCAACCAGATCGTTACCGGCATTTTCCTGACGATGCACTACAAACCGAGCGCCGCAGAGGCGTTTTCCTCGGTCGAGTACATCATGCGTGATGTGGAGTGGGGCTGGCTGATCCGGTACATGCATTCCACCGGCGCCTCGTTCTTTTTCATCGTCGTCTATTTGCACATGTTCCGCGCGCTGCTCTACGGGTCTTACCAGAAGCCCCGCGAGCTGATCTGGGTGCTTGGCGTGGTCATATTCCTGCTGCTGATGGCCGAAGCCTTCTTAGGTTACGTGTTGCCGTGGGGTCAGATGTCGTTCTGGGGCGCGCAAGTGATCGTGTCCTTGTTCGGCGCAATTCCGGTGATCGGCCCCGATCTCGTGGTCTTCATCCAAGGCGATTACTTGCCGTCCGATTCGACGATCAATCGTTTCTTCGCGCTGCATGTGGTGGCGCTGCCGATTGCGCTGCTGTTGCTTGTCGTTCTGCACCTGGGCGCGCTGCACGAAGTGGGCTCGAATAATCCCGATGGTATCGAGATCAAAAAGAAGAAAGACGCTTCCGGCAAACCGCTCGATGGCATCCCGTTCCACCCGTACTACACGGTCAAAGACTTGTTTGGCGCTGGCGTGTTCCTGACGCTTTTTGCGTTCGTGATCTTCTTTGAGCCGACCTTTGGCGACCTGTTTCTGGAGTACGACAATTTTGCGCCCGCCGATCCCCTGGTGACGCCAGCGCAAATCAAGCCGGTGTGGTACTTCACCCCGTACTACGCGATGTTGCGCGCGGTGCCGGACAAGTTTTTTGGCGTCGTGGTGATGGGCGCTGCCGTGTTGATTCTGTTCCTGGTGCCATGGCTGGATCGCAGCCCGGTGCGTTCGATCCGTTATCGCGGTCCGCTAACCAAGATCGCTTTGGCTCTGTTCGCGGTGTCCTTCGTGACCCTGGGTTATCTGGGCCTGCAGGCGGGCAGCGAGACGCAGACACTGGTCGCGCGGATTTGCACCTTTATCTATTTTGGTTTCTTCGCAGCAATGCCGTTCTTTACCGCGATCGATTCGGTGAAGCCGGTGCCTGAGCGGGTGACGATGCATGATTAAGCCTTTCCTCTCCGTGTTGCTGGCACTGGTCGGCAGCGTTGCATTGGCTGCGGGTCCTGGCCCGAAGCTGCTCAACGCCGGCACCAACATCTCTGATCGCGCCTCGTTGCAGCGCGGTGCACAGCTCTATTTCAACTACTGTGCGAGCTGCCATTCGCTGCAGTACATGCGCTACTCGCGTCTGGCCGAAGACTTGGGTCTTTCCGAAGATCAAGTCATGAAGTACCTGAACTTCACGGGTGCAAAGTTCGGCGATACGATCAAGGCCAATATGCCGGTCGGCACTGGCGACAGCGCCGGAGGCGAAGACTGGTTCGGCAAAGCGCCGCCTGATCTGTCGCTCGTCGCTCGCGCACGGAACGACGGTCCGAACTGGATCTACACTTACCTGTTGTCCTTTTATCCAGACCCGACGCGTCCGGTGGGCTGGAATAACACCGTATTTCCGAATGCCAGCATGCCGCATGTGATGTGGGATCTGCAGGGCGTGCAGGTGCTCGTCCAACCTGAGGATGGCGAGGCTCAAGGCGACGGTCACAGTGGACCGACATTCGAACTGATCAAAGAGGGCACGCGCACGCCGGAGCAGTATCGGCAGGACGCGCGCGACGTCGCAACCTTCCTCGAATATGTGGGCGAACCGGCGGCGCTGCAGCGCGAACGTTATGGTCTCTGGGTATTGCTCTATCTGCTGTTGTTTACTGGCGTTGCGTACATGCTCAAGCACGAGTACTGGAAGGACGTTCACTGAACCCTTTGGGGCGCCGCCGTTCGGTGGCGCCCAACCCGATCACGGATTGGATAGCCGCCATGGTCAACATCGGGTTGTTTGGGCGCTTCGTGCCTTTGCAGTCGCTGCCGCCCGCCGATCGTACACAGCTGGCGAAGCAGTCGAGTCTGGTCAACTACCAGCCGGGTCAGGTGATCTTCAATCGCGGCGAGATGGCGCGCACGCAAGCGTTCCTGATCGACGGCGAAATCGATCTGGTCGATGCGTCGATGTCGGCAACGCGACTTTCAGCAGCTGACCCCGACGCAAAACACGCGCTTGCGCCGGGACATCGGCGCTCCGCCACGGCGCTTTGCGTCAAGGCCTGTCAGGTGCTCTTCGTCGATCGCGAGTTGCTCGACGTGATGCTGACCTGGTCACAGACCGGCGGCGTCGACGATCCTGCGCGGGACACCGATTGGGTGACCGCGTTGCTGCAAAGCAAAGCGTTCCTGCGCATCCCGCCCGGCAACATCGCGCAAATCCTGGCGAGCATGGAAGCCGTGCAAATCCAGGCCGGCGAGAACATCATCAAGCAGGGCGATCCTGGCGACTATTACTACGTCATCACCGAAGGCCGCGCCCAGGTCATCCTGGAAGACGGCCACTCTGAGGAAGAGCTGGCGCAGCTTGGTGTCGGCCGTGGGTTCGGCGAAGAGGCCCTGGTTTCTGGCGAGCCGCGCAATGCCACCGTGCGTGCGTTGACGCGTTGCAAGTTGATGCGCCTGGCGAGCGCGCAGTTTTCGCGCCTGCTCAAGGCGCCGATGTTGCGCGAAGCGAGCTTGAGCGATTTGCGGTCTGGCGTCCATCTGATCGATGTGCGCCTGCCAGGCGAATATGAGCGCGGTCATTTGTCCGGCGCAATCAACGTCCCGCTCGCGCGCATTCGCGACGCCGCAAAGTTGCTCGATCCAGAACTCGAATACTGGATCTATTGCGACACTGGCCGCCGCAGCGCTTCCGCCACGTTCCTGCTTGCCGAACGCGGCTTCAACGCCAAGTTGATCAAGGGCGGCGTGACGTCCGATCAGTTGGCGGTGATGGCAGCCTGAAGGACCCGGCGAGTCGATGGTCAAAGGTCAACCGGAAGCAGACCATTGCATCGTCCGTGTCTTGCCACACCTTCGGCTGCGCGTTTTTCCAGCGGACCAATAACCAGGACATCTCCCCGATGCCGGGAAGAGCCGCCTCTGTTATCCGATTGACTATTGACCGACCAGACCGGCCATCGCGTCCATCAAAATGGGAAGCTGTCTTCAACATCCCATTGACCATTGACCTTTGACCATCGACTATTCCCGCCCCACGCAAAAGGCCAGCCTCACCATGCAACAACGCATCAGCGCACGCATCAATCCCGAAGTCGGCATGGACGTGCTATCGAAGGCCGAAGTTCGGCGATTGATGGAAGCGACCACTGGTAGCTTGTATCAGCTGTTCCGTCAGTGCGCGCTGGCGGTGCTGACGACGGGCAGCGAGAGCGATAGTGCGCGTGCGGTGCTGGCGCGGCATCCGGATTTCGACGTGCGCGTTGTACAACAAGATCGCGGCGTGAAGCTCGATCTGATCAACGCGCCGGCCGGCGCTTTTGTCGACGGCGAAATCATCCGCGGCATCCGCCACCTGTTGTTTGCGGTGCTGCGCGACATCCTGTACGTCGAGAACGAAATCAAGACGCGCGCCAATATGGGCGAGTCCGAGGGCATCACCAACGCGGTCTTCGACATCTTGCGCAACGCCGGCATCCTGCGCGCCGCACGCGAGCCGAATCTGGTGGTCTGCTGGGGCGGCCATTCGATCGGGCGCACCGAGTACGAGTACACGAAGAAGGTCGGCTATGAGCTGGGCCTTCGCGGCTTGGATATCTGCACCGGCTGCGGACCGGGTGCGATGAAGGGCCCGATGAAAGGCGCCACGATCGCGCATGCGAAGCAGCGCTTCACCGATACACGCTACATCGGTATTACCGAGCCTGGGATCATTGCCGCCGAGTCGCCGAATCCGATCGTCAATCACCTGGTGATCATGCCGGACATCGAGAAGCGCCTGGAGGCTTTCGTGCGTGTCGGCCACGCGATCATCGTGTTCCCCGGCGGCGTCGGTACGGCTGAGGAAATTCTTTATCTGCTGGGCATTTTGCTGCACCCGGACAACGCCCAGTCGCCGTATCCGGTGGTGTTCACCGGGCCCAAGCAAAGCGCCGCCTACTTCCAGCAGATCGATGCGTTCCTGCGTCTGGTGTTAGGCGATGACGCCGCTTCGCGCTATCGGATCATTGTCGACAACCCGCGCGAGGTTGCGCAGTACTTGCGCCAGCAAATGGCCGTGGTCACCGAGCATCGCATCGACACCAAAGACGCGTTCTTCTACAACTGGACGCTGAAAATTCCCGACGCCTTCCAGTACCGTTTCGCGCCCACACACGAGGCGATGGCGAAGCTCGAATTGCACCGCGGGCGTCCCGTCCACGAGCTCGCGGCCGACCTGCGCCGTGCGTTTAGCGGCATCGTCGCGGGCAACGTCAAAGAAGAAGGCATCCGCGCCATCGAAGCCCACGGCCCTTACGAGATCAGCGGCGAACCCGCGATCATGAGCGCCATGGACGCCCTGCTGCGCGCCTTTGTCGAGCAGCACCGGATGAAGCTGCCGGGCGGGGAGGCTTACAAGCCGTGCTATCGGATTAAGTTGTGATACTCATCGGATAGCAATTTCAGGACGTTCTGGATCCGTGACTGGGGCGGCGCCCGCCTCTGCCAGCCTCGTCCTGAGTGCTTCGGTTCCGTGCTCTTTTGCGAACTCGATTTCTGCTCCCGTGGTGCCGACGAACTGAATGAAATCGAAGAAACCCGACGGCAACGTTTGACGAGCTGGTACGCATTGTGGCGCCACGGCAATCACATGAGCGAGTTGCGACGACGCACGATCGATGGGGCTGCGAATAGGAATCCGATCGCCGTATCTGATTTTCGGTTTGTCGCCAAAGCGGCCATGCATGACGAGCACTTGAAACGCGAATAGTCGTTTCAACAACACGATCGGCCAATCGGCCTGTTGCGGCGTCTCCATCAAGAACTCGAAGCCAAGCCAGGATTCGGCGCCTGGCATGTATTGATCGGGTTCTTGTTCCCACGGTGTCGAACCACCGGAAGTGGCGTACAGCCAGCTTGGTCGCTCAGGTGTCGGTGCAAACTCGAAAACGCCGAGATGCAACCAACGTGGATCGCACTCTGGATGGCCCAAAGCCGCGAAATCCGAGACCTCCAGTACGAAGATGCCGCGGGATGCCGGGCCGAACAGCTGTGGATACAACACCTCCTCTCTCAGTTCCCAGACTGATTCAAGGTCGTGTTGCGTTGTATCGAGTTCTGGCGTCGGCATTTGCTCTTCTCCGCTGGATAGCGCACCAGCATTCGGCAGGGACGCGTGCGAAAGCTACCGAGCGCACGCAATCATCAAAACGTGATCGGGATCGAAACGCAGCTTCTCGCAAACGTATCGCGAAAAGTGCGGTTCGATCTCAGATTGTCCCCTGACATTCGAGTCGTAGTTCAAGATCACCAGCGAATCACCAACTCTCGCGGCGCCGGTCCAGAGTTCTGAGTCGATTCCTTGTCTTTGAAACGCGACCCAGAAGCTGTTGCGATTGGCTTGCGCTCGCAATGCGCAGTCGATCGCGCCTTCGGCGGCATCCCCCAGTCCGATCAAACCACACTCCTTGGGGCTATTGCCCGCCAAGCGCTTCAGCTCATCCACAAAGGGTGCGCGCGCTGCTTCGCTTGAAAGGGACAGTGTTTCTGGGCAGCGAAAAACCCGCTGACCAGGGCCGTTCACTTCAACCCTGCAGCCTGTGAGCCGATCGACAACGATTTCAGGTTCGTCATTTTTGACAGACGCCGAGTTGCTCAGAACGGCGAAAGATGAAATGAGAAATAGACCGCTCAAATACGCTTGCATCGGTCCTGCAACTAACAACCAAAAACCAATTCACCGCGCCCCCGCCAACACCAGCCCCTTCGGCATCCGATAATCAAAAACAAAAGTACGACAGGCCTCGGCTTCCAAAGGCCGCGCGAGCCAGTAGCCTTGCACCTCGTCGCAGTTCTCGCCGCGCAGGAAGGTGAGTTGCTGCTCGGTCTCCACGCCCTCGGCGACGACGCTGAGGCCCAGCGAATGCGCCATGAGCACGATGGTGGAGGTGAGCACTTCATCGTCGACGTTGTGCTCGATGCCATCGACGAAACTCTTGTCGATCTTGACGGTATCGATGGCCAGGCCGCGCAGGTACGAGAGCGACGAGTAACCGGTGCCGAAGTCGTCGATGGCGACTTTGACGCCGAGCGCGCGCAGGTCGGCGATGGTTGCGCTGGCGCGCTTGGGGTCGGCCATCAGCGCGCTTTCGGTGAGTTCGATTTCCAGCCACCCTGGCGACAGGCCCATGTTTTCGAGCACGTTCTTGACCAGCTCGGCATATCCGCCACGGGTTAATTGCACGCTGGAGACGTTCACCGCGATGCGGATTTCCGGCATGCCGGCGTCTTTCCAGGCGCGCGCCTGGCTCAGCGCCTGACGCAGCGCCCACTCGCCGAGCGGCAGGATCAAGCCAGTTTCTTCCGCCATCGGAATGAACTTCGAGGGCGGCACATGGCCGAGTTCCGCCGATCGCCACCGGAGCAAGGCTTCGGCGCCGGTGATGCGTCCGCTGCGCAAGCTGAGCTTGGGTTGGTAGACCAAACGCAGCTCGTCGCGATCGAGCGATTTGCGCAGCGCGGTTTCCATGCGCGTGCGATCAGACGCATCTTCGGCAAGCCGCGCCGAGTACACGCGATAGGTGTTGCGCCCGCGCGCCTTGGCCTCGTACATGGCGGCATCGGCGTTGCGCAGCAGCTCATCGAGCGTGCGCCCCTGGTCGGGGTAATAGGCGATGCCGATCGATGGCGAGATCGCCACCTCCTGGCCGTCGACGAGCAGCGGGCCGGCGAAGGAGTCGAGGATTTCGGCGCACAGGTTCTCGACCATTTCCGCATTGACATCGCCGCTGACGATGACCGTAAACTCATCGCCGCCGAATCGCGCCAGATTCTCTTTGTTGCCGACCACGTGCGTGAGGCGCCGTGCGGCTTGGCGCAGCAACTCGTCTCCCGCCGCGTGGCCGAGCGAGTCGTTGACGTGTTTGAAGCGATCCAGGTCCATAAACAGCAGCGCAAAGCGCGTGCTGCCGCCGCCTTCGATCTTTTGCCGCAAGCGGTGACGCAAGAAAGCGCGATTGGGCAAGCCGGTAAGCGCATCGAAATGCGCCAGATAACGCAGCCGCTGCTCGGCGCGCTTGCGGTCGGTCACATCCGCCAGGACCGCGACAAAATTGGTACGTTGGCCCTCCGGGCTCAACACCTCAGCGATCTGCAGCCACGCCAGGAAATCGTCGCCCGAGCGCCGCCGCTGCCACATTTCGCCAGACCACGCGCCGCGTTCGTCCAGCTCTTTACGCATGTCGCGGTAGAACTGCGCGCTGTGCTGGGTGGAGTCGAGAATGGTCGAAGACTGCGCCAGCAACTCCTCGCTGGTGTAGCCGGTGAGTTTCAGGAACGCCGGATTGGCCGACACGAAGTGGTACGACAGATCGGTGATCGCCACGCCTTCGAGCATGTGCTGAATCACCGCCTCGCTGGTGCGACGCAGCGCCTCGATGGCGCGCGCTTGCTCGGCAACCCGATAGGTTCCGGCCATCGTCCGCGGTGTCCCGTCCTCATCGCGCGCCACGATCCGGCCACGCGCGCGTACCCAGACCCATTGGTTCTTGGCGTCGCGCAAGCGGTATTCGGCCTCATAGTGCTCGGCTTCCCCGCGCACATGGCGTTCGATCGCGCTCAGGACGCGTGCCAGGTCGTCGCGATGGACGTAGCGATCGCGCCACTCCTTGCCGTTGACCGCAAAATCGCTGCCGAATCCGAGCGAGGATTCGGCCCCTGCGGATTTCAATCGATCGCTCTTGAGGTCCCAGATCCAGAAGCTGTCGCCGCTGCCCCACAGCGCCCAGGCCAGGCGCTCGTCGGCGGCCTCGGCAGATTGCGACAGCGGCGCCTCGCGCCTGTGCAGGCGCCCGAGCAAGTACCCGGCCGCCAACGCCGCCAATCCGAGAGCCAGCAGGCCCAGGGTGGTCATCGATGAAAAGTGAATGCGACTGGCATCGCTGCAGTCTAAGCCCAGTGCGGGCTTTATGCGCCGCTTGCCGAGGTCACTTTGTGTAGTCGCGGGCGCAGGCAGCTACAATGCTCGCGATGCCCACTTTGCTTCCGCCATGCACAACTATTACGAAATCGAGCAGCAGCTTCACGCCCTGGGTGCAGGACTGGGCGCCGCTGAATTGCAAGGTTCCATCGTCGGCTATTTGTGCGCCGGCAAGACGCAACTGAACGGCTTTATCCTGGACGCGTCGCTACCGGACGCGCCGCTGCTCGCGCCGCTCTTCGATGGCAGCCGCAGTGCGCTGGAGGAAGGAAACATCGCGTTGCTGTTACCGGACGACGACAGCGCGATTGCTGATCGCGCAGCAGCGTTGCGCCACTGGTGCAGCGGTTTTCTGGGCGGTTTGGGATTGGGCGGCATGAACAAATCGATCAAGTTGTCGAGCGACGCCGAAGAGTTGCTCAGCGATTTGCGCGAAATCGGCCGCAGCGAGGTCAGTTTCGATGCGGATGAAGAATCCGACGAAAACGCGTTGATGGAATTGATCGAGTACGCACGGATGGGCGCAATGCTGTTGCGCGACGAGTTGGGGGCACGATGAGCGCCAAGCCCAGCGAGTTCCGGCGTCGCCGCAAACAATTGATGGATCTGGCCGGGCGGGGCGCGATTCTGATTGTGCCCAGCGCACCCGAGCGCATCCGCAACAACGACGCACACTATCCGTATCGGCAGGACAGCGATTTCTTTTATCTCACCGGGTTCGACGAGCCGCAGGCGGTGCTGGTGCTGGTGCCCGGCCGCGAGGTGGCGGAGACGATTCTGTTCTGCCGCGAGCGCGACCGCGCGCGCGAACAGTGGGATGGCCCAAGACTCGGGCCCGAGCAAGCGCCCGAGTCGCTTTTGGTCGACGACGCCTTTCCCATCGAAGACATCGACGACATCCTGCCCGGCCTTATCGAAGGCCGCGAACGCATCTACTACCACTTCGGGCGCGATGCCGATTTCGATTTGAAGGTGCTGAACTGGGTTAACCGCGTGCGTGCCGAAGTGCGCCGCGGTGCGCGTGCGCCGCACGAGATCATTGCGCTCGGTTACTTGCTGCATGAGCTGCGACTGTTCAAGAGCAAGAGCGAACTCAAAGCGATGCAGCGCGCCGCCGATATCGCTGGCGATGCGCATCTGCGGATCATGCAGGTGTGCCGTCCGGGGCTGACCGAGTTCGAGATCGAGGCAGAGGTGTTGCACACATTTCGTCGGCAGCTTGCTGTGCCGTCCTACGAGCCGATCGTGGCGGCCGGCGCGAATGCCTGCATCTTGCATTACCGCGCGAACAAAGCGGCGCTCAAGGATGGCGATCTGTTGCTCGTCGATGCGGGTGCAGAGTTTGGCTGCTATGCGAGCGATATCACGCGCACCATACCCATCAATGGCAAGTTCTCGCCCGAGCAACGCGCGATCTACGAGATCGTGCTCGCCGCGCAACTGGCGGCAATCGATGAGGCGCGTCCCGGCAAGCATTGGAACGATCCGCACGATGCGGCGGTGCGCACCATTACCCAAGGTTTGATCAAGCTCGGCCTGCTCAAAGGTTCGCTCGCGAAGAACCTGAAGGACGAGAAGTACAAATCGTTTTTCATGCACAAGACCGGGCATTGGCTGGGCCTCGATGTACACGATGTGGGCGACTACCGCATCGATGGCGAGCCGCGCATGCTCGAACCCGGCATGGTGATGACGGTGGAGCCCGGGATCTACATTGAGGCCGATCGCAAGGATGTGCCGGCGGCGTGGCGTGGCATCGGCGTCCGCATCGAAGACGATGTCCTGGTGACCACTGCCGCGCCGCAGGTTCTTACCAGCAAAGTGCCCAAGACTGTCGCCGATATCGAGGCGCAAATGGCTGGGTTGAGGAAAGCTGCATGACCGCGACTGCGCTCGCCGACACCATACTGTTTGCGCATGCGCTGATTGTGGCTTTCGTGGTTTTTTCTCTGCCGCTGACGCTGATCGGCGGATGGCGCGGCTGGTCCTGGGTGCGCCGTCCTGGATTTCGATTTTTGCATCTGGGTCTGATCGGTTTCATCGTCGCGCAGACCTGGCTCGGGGAACTGTGCCCGCTGACGATCTGGGAGAACGATCTGCGCGGCGCTTCAGGCCCCGGCGAATCGTTCATCGCCTACTGGCTGCGCGCGCTGATTTATGTCGACGTGCCGCTGAGTGTTCTTGCCGTTGTCTACACCGCGTTCGCGGCGTTGGTGGCGCTATCGTTCTGGTGGGTGCCGGTGCGATTTGGAGTGCAGACGCGGGGCGCGCACGGGGCACACGGCGCGTGAAAAAGACCATTCAGGAATCTCGGGAACTCGACCTCGTGACGTGCAAGCCGCGAGCAAGCATGAGAATCGCTGCTCCCGTGCTCCGTGCCCCATACCGCACTCTTGCCTGGCGCAACACGCATGCACGGTAGTTCCGCCTTTCTCGAAAGCTTCGCCATCGTCTTGTGCGTGGCCGCGGCAACGACAGTGGCGTGCCAGCGATTGAAGCTGCCGGTGGTGATGGGCTATCTCGCCGCTGGCGTACTGATCGGTCCGCACGCGCCGCCGCTGCTGGTTGCCGACAAGGACACCATCACCACGCTGTCGGAGATGGGAATCATTTTGCTGATGTTCTCCATCGGCATGGAGCTCAGCGTCCGCAAGCTTATCGAAGTGGGGCCCAAAAGCGGCGCCATTGCGCTCATCGAGATGGGCTTGATGCTGTTCCTCGGGTACCTGATCGCGCGGCTGCTCGGTTTCACGCCGGTCGAATGTGCGTTCATCGCGGCGATGGTGTCGATTTCATCGACCACCATTATCGCCCGCACCTTCGATGAGCAGCGTGTGCCGCAGCGCCTGCGAGAGGGCGTGTTCGGCGCGTTGGTGATCGAGGACGTGATCGCAATCTTGCTGATCGCAGTGCTGACCACGTTGGCGATGACGCAAAGTTTCGACATCGGCGCGCTGGCGAGCGCCGCCGGGCGCCTGGGAATTTTTCTGATGGTGCTGATGATCGTTGGCATGCTCGTCGTGCCGCGCTTGATCCGCAGCGTGGTTGCGCTCAATCGCCCGGAGACGACGTTGGTGACTGCCGTGGGCGTGTGTTTCGCTGCGGCCCTGGCGGCGCAGCGCTACGAGTATTCAGTGGCGCTTGGCGCGTTCCTGGCCGGGTGCCTTGTGGCCGAATCGGGCGAGGGTCATCGCATCGGTGTGCAGATTCGGCCCTTGCGCGACATCTTCACGGCGATCTTTTTCGTGTCGGTTGGATTATCGATCGACCCCTTGCAACTTCTGGCCGAGTGGCAGCTCATTGCGCTGTTCAGCGCAGTAGTTGTGCTCGGCAAATTCGTTGGCATTACCTTAGGATTCTTTGCGGTCGGCAGCTCGGTTCGTCAGGCCACGCAAGCCGGCGCCGCGATGGGCCAGATCGGCGAGTTCAGCTTCATCATCATTGGTCTGGGCGTGAGCCTTAAGGCTGTCGATCCACGGCTGTTTCCGATCGCCGTGGGTGTTTCATGCGTCACGATTCTGCTGACGCCCATCGCCGTCAGCCGCTCGGCGCGCCTGGGCGAGTGGATCGAAGCAAGGCTGCCGCGGCCATTGCAAACCTTCGCCAGCCTCTACGGCACCTGGGTGGAGCAGTTGGGCCGAGCTCAGGGCACCTCGCAGGTGCGCGCCAAGGCCAAGCGCCTGGTGCGTCTGATTGTGGTCGATGCGCTGCTGCTGGTGGCCATTCTGATTACCGGCGTTATTGGCGGCGATGAGCTGGCCGCGTTTTTGAAGAAGCGCTTGCCCGAAGCCGCCGATATCATGCGCTGGCTGGTTGTCGTCGGATTTGTTGTGCTCGCAGCGCCCCTGGCACTGGGTCTGTTCCGGCTCATCCGCGCACTCGGCCATGAACTGGCAATCTCCGCGTTGCCGCCCGCCCCAGAAGGTGGCGTCGATTTTGCGCAAGCGCCCAGGCGCACTTTTGTCGTGGCGCTCCAGCTGGGCATCACGGCGATCGTCCTGTTGCCTTGTTTCGCGATCGCCCAACCATTTGTTCCCGGCATCAAGGGCGCAGTACCATTGCCGGTCATCCTCGGTGTTGCGGCGTTCTTTTTTTGGCGCAGCGCCACGCAATTGCAGGGCCACGTTCGCGCCGGCGCGCAAGCGCTGGCCGAGGCGGTTGTGGTATCCGGCAAGGTCCACGGCGAATCGATGGATGATATGGAACAGCTGTTGCCGGGCCTGGGTCAGCTTCAAGCCTATCCGCTGCTCGCCACCAGCGCGTGGATCGATCGATCGCTGGCAGATCTGAACCTGCGTGCGCAAACCGGTGCCAGCGTGCTGGCGATTCGCCGCGGCGAGCAATCGGTACTGACGCCGGATGGCAAGGAAGTGCTCCGCGCAGGCGACGTTATGGTGCTCGCCGGCACGCATGACGCCATCGGTGCCGCGAAACAATTGCTCGCGTCAACCTCGCGGCTTGAATAGCGCCGCATCCAGAATCGACCACAGATGGATCGCCCACCCGAGCAGAATCAGCCACAACACTGCTGCCAGAACGAAGTGCGTGATCGCCATCAATAAGCGCCCTTGCAGCAGCTGACCCAGACCTGGGATGAAGAAGCTTGCCAGTGCCGCGATAACGTTGCCGCCGCTGCCTTGTCCGCTCATGTGCACGATCCTCGGGTGCTTGCATCAACTAACCATCGACATGCGAGCAACCGCGGTGGTTTCAAGAGCAGTCGCTGCGCAGACCAGGCCGGTACGTGCCTGCCAGCGCTGAAACGCCGAGCTTAGTTCGGTCGCTTTTCCCGCCAGACGAATCGCTACCGAAAGCAACTCACGCAACACCGAGCAGGCTTCGCATTCCTTCGGGGCCGCGAAAACTGAACTCAGGATGTTGTCGCTGCAAAATCAACACTTGACTTGGCTCCAGCTCAATCCGTAGGCTACGCGGCTCCGTGAGAGGGGCTATAGCTCAGCTGGGAGAGCGCTACAATGGCATTGTAGAGGTCGTCGGTTCGATCCCGACTAGCTCCACCAAGTTAAGTCCCCATCGTCTAGAGGCCTAGGACACCGCCCTTTCACGGCAGTAACCGGGGTTCGAATCCCCGTGGGGACGCCATGTAACACAACAAGTCAGGCCATCCGCAAGGGTGGCCTTTCTTGTTTTGGGGTCCAACAAAGGGTCAACATTGGGCGCAATCTCCGGCGCATAGGCCCGCGGCAAGCCGCTGTCGATTGCGTCCTCGATCGCCAGCTTCAAATGCGAACGTGCGGTCGACTTTTGCCGCCAGTTCAACACCAGATGCAACTTCAGCCGCGTCAGTAGCTCACGCGCCACCTTCTTCTCTTCCGCGCGTTCGACGGTCGACAGCGCGGGTCCGGGCGGTGGAACCACTGCAATTGTGCGGCAGCGTGCTGCACAAATCCGGCATCCGGCCAGGCCTCGGCAAAGGCGCGCATGTATTTGAGGTTGCGCCAGGCAGAGTCTTCGGGCGGGCCAGCCTGTCTGCCGGATCGCGACGCAACGGTCAGTGAACTCTCTCGCGTGAATGCCGCTAAGTGGGTTTCCCTGCAAAAATGCTGAACAGAGCACAACATACGGCGGCGAATGGCGTAGATTTTTCGCTCTATTGGCAACGCTTCATGATCCGTTCATTGGCGCAGCAGCGCCGCGATCAGGGGAAAGTTATGCGTTCGAAGACTTTGTTGGCTTTGGCGCTCGCATGCTCGACCGCGCCGGCAGCAGCGCTGACCGTGTTCCCGGTCACCAATTCGGCCGAACTGGTGGCGGCGATCGATGCCGCAAACAGTTCGCCGCAGGCCGACATCATCACGCTGGAGCGCGGTCTGTACGTGCTGAAGAAGGCGCATGCCGAAGATCGCCGCGCGGCGCTGCCGGAGATCAAGTCGGCCATCGTCATTCGCGGCAACGGTTCTGAATTGCGCCGCTACGCGACCGACGACTTTCGTTTGTTCCATGTCGCCGAGGGCGCGCATCTGCGCCTGGAGGGCGTGATCTTGGCGGAAGGTTCGATTGGCGTGATTCGCAATCACGGCACTACCGAATTGCGTCGAGTGGCGCTCGTCGATTCCACCGCCCGCGGCGCTTCTGCGATCGTTGAGAACTACGGCGAAATGCGCTTCGAGCACTGCGAAGTGAGCTTCAACACCGTGGCAGGGGCCTCGCGCGATGCCGGCACCATCATCAACTGGGGAACGTTGACGATGTCCTCCACCACGTTCCAGGGCAACCATCTTTCGCGGCGCTACGAGGGTGTTGCGCTCGCTTCCACGGTGCTTAACTACGGCACCGCCGACATCCGCGACGTTGTCATCGCTGAGAACATCGCGGGCGACGCCGAAGCGAACGGCGCCCCGCAGGCGCCGCTGGTGAACCTCGGTAATGGCCGTCTCGCGCTGAAGCTCATCCGCGAGCACGACAACGTGCCTGGGCAGGCGCTGGTCGCGCGCAGCGCAGCGCCGTGACGATTGAGGTTTGACCAAGGGCACTGCTGCTGGTTCGGAGCAGTGCCTGTTGCTCGCTCGCTTTTGGTGCGCGGACCTATGGTCCGCACGTTGCGGATTGCACTCTGACGCATGCGGACCTGGAAGCGATATCGATAAGGGACACACCGGCGCTTTCGTAAGGCGCGGCTCAATACAACTGCCGATTGAGCCCCAGCGATTGCATGACCTTGCTGGCGATCTCTTCGATCGACATGTGCGTGGAGTGCATCACCGGTATGTTTTCGCGTTTGAACAAGCGTTCCGCCTCCTCGACTTCCCAGCGGCATTGTTCCATCGACGCATAGCGCGAACCGGCGCGGCGTTGCTCGCGGATTTGATGCAGGCGTCGGGGGTCGATCGTCAGCCCGTAAATCTTGGCCCGCTGGCTGCGCAGTTTGGCGGGTAGCTCGCCGGCTTCGAGATCTTCAGGCAGCAGCGGATAGTTCGCGGCGCGCACGCCATAATGCAGCGCCATGTATAGGCAGGTTGGCGTTTTCCCCGAGCGCGACACGCCCATCAGCACCACTTCGGCATCGGAAAAGTTCGCCTGCACGCCATCGTCGTGTGTCAGCGCGTAGTTGGTCGCGTTCATGCGCGCCTCGTACTCTGCGGTATCCGCTCCGCCATGCGCTTTGCCCACTTTGGGCGTGCGCGGCATGCCCAGTTCCTGCTCCAGTGGCGGAATGAAGGGTGCGAACACATCCAGCATCAGCGCGCCACTCTCTGCGATCAGCTGCGAGAGATGGCCGTCGACCACGGTGTTGATCACCACCGGGCGCACGCCCGATTCATCGCCCGCGTGGCGAATTTCCTCCGCCGCCGTGACCGCCTTCTGGGCGTTATCCACAAAGGCCAGCCGCCGCGTTACGAACGGCACGCCATCGAATTGCGTGAGTACGCTATGGCCAATCGTCTCGGCGGTGATGCCGGTCCCGTCGGACACATAAAAAATCGGGCGTGGGCGCATTGCTGCCACCTCAAGGATCGAGAGACGCAAGACTAGCCGGAAGTTGTCGTGCGGGTTTCAATCAACGCAGTGCGTCGGGTCCATCAAGGCCAAACGAGCAAGGGCCTCAAAGCTTTATCAGACCCTGCTGTACCGCATTGAACACCGCCTCCGAGCGCGAGGTGGCCGCGAGTTTGGGGTAGAGGTTCTTGACGTGGTGGGCGAGGGTGTTGGTTTGCATGCCGAGAATGTTGGCGGCTTCGCGGTAGGAGTGGCCGCGGGCGAGGGTTTCCAGTACGTCGCGTTCGCGCGGGGTCAGTTCGTTCATCGGGTTGCCCTTGTTCTGGCGTTCGCGTTGCCGCAGGCGGCGCAACAGAAATCCGGCGACAGCGGGTGAGATCGGCGAGTCGCCCGCGGCGGCCGCGCGCAAGGCATCGAGCAACTCGGCAGTGTCGGCGCCTTTGAGTACGTAGCCGTCGACGCCGGCTTCGATGGCGTCGATGACGCTGGTTTCATCGCCGAATAGCGTGAACACCACCACTACCGGGCGTAAACGACCCAGCGGTTTGATGAGATCGGTTCCGCGGCCGTCGGGCAGACCGAGATCCAGCAGCAGAATATCGGTGGGCCGCGTCATCGCTGCGCGCGCTTGCTTGAGATCGTGCGCCATCCATGCGAGCGTAAAGTCGCTGCTGCTCGCGAGGCTGCGCTGCACGGACTCGCAGACCGCGAGATTGTCTTCGACGATGGCGACAGTCTTGGTCATGCGACGGTCCGATGAGTTCGGCAACTATTGCGACGATAACAATCGCCAGCATCCCACACCCATGTGAGGCGCTATCCCATATTGTTGGGACATGATGATGTCGACATCGGCACAACAACGGTCCATGGGAAGCTGGATGCGCGCGGCAATGTGGTGGCTCTTTTGGCTGGCGATGTTCCTGCCGGCGGTGCACATCGCTGAGCGCATCGCGCTGCCGGACGGTATGGATCAGCGCGACTCCGTTGCGTATCGCCTGTTCGATGCAAAAGGCAACGAGATCGCAGGCGGGTCGGTGCGGCGTGTCGGTCTCGAAGGCTATGTGGTCGACGTCGTCGAAGGTGCCGAGCGTATCGTGTTCGAGGTTCCTTTCGAACGCGCAGCGGATGATGATCGGGCGCTCGGGCTGTACTTCAGCTTGCAGGAGCAGACGCAGGAAATCCGCGTCAACGGCACGGTCATCCGTTCCGCCAAGAGCATTCCAAGGTTCGAAGGCATGCTGACCAGCGAACCGGCGTTTTACCCGATGCCGATCGATAGCCTGATCGTCGGAACCAATCGACTCGAGATTCATAAATCTCTGTACGGTGTCGACACGGCGCTGAGTCCGTTCGCTGTGGGCCTCGCGGACGAGTTGATAGACGCTTATCGCTGGCGGAGCTTTTTCGTCATCGACCTTGGTTTGATCAGCATCGGCGTGCAGATGTTTGTACTGCTGCTGATGGCGTTGATCAACTGGCCGGTGGCGGAACGGCCGCGCATCCGCGCGCTGATGCTGATCATCGCGTTGAATGCCGCCGTTACCTATTTCATGAGTTTCAGGCCGCCCTTCGAGATGACGTTTTCGCAGTTCGTGTACGTCTGGAGTGGGCTGAACCTGGCGATCGGGCTGGCGGTATTCGCCTTCGCTGCACACGATAGTGCGATCGCGTTGCCGATACGTATGCGTTGGGTTTGGGTGGCGATCTTCGCGGCGCATGCGGTTGTGTTTGCGGTGGCGCCGCTCGATGTCGATCGTGTTGTTACCATGCTGGTGGAAGTGCCGTACGGATTTGCGGCGATCGCGCCGCTGGTCTCCACCTTTCTGCTGGCGCGCGCTGTGGTCCAGTCGCAGTCGGCCCGGCGCTTCGAGCGCAGCGTGCTGGCGCTGTCCTTCGGCGCTATCTCCCTGGACCGCATCGGTTCGCTGGTCGATCTGCATTCGCCCTTCGACGCAACTCTGCCGATGACGCTGACCTGGGGACCGATACTCGGCACATTCTTGGGACTGTCGATGTTGCTGGCGCTGGCCCGCGAAGCGGCGCGCGCGCGGGAGGTGGTGGATCAGGCCAATCAGCGGCTGGCACAGGCTTTGGCGGCGCGCGAGGCGGAGTTGGCCGATAGTTTTCGACAGCGCGAGGCGATCCAGCGCCAGGCGGCGGTGCTGGAAGAGCGCCAGCGCCTGGTGCGCGATATGCACGATGGCATCGGCGGCGAGCTGATGAGTTTGAAGCTGAGGGCTGAGTCCGGATCGATCGATCAGGCGGCGCTGAGTGTTGGCATCAGCAATAGCCTCAACGATTTGCGCTTGATCGTCGACTCGCTCGATAGCGCCGAAGATGGGGTATCGATGACCCTGGTGGCGTTCGAACGCCGATTGCGGCAGCAACTGGCGGGTACGGGCGTGTCGCTGAACGTCGCCGATCACACCGCCAACGCATCGGGCACCCTCGCGCCGCGACAGCTGTTGAACGTTTTGCGCGTGCTGCAAGAGGCGGTCACCAACGCGCTTGCGCACGGCAAAGCGACTCGCCTGGACCTGATCGCCAGCTACGCCGAAGATCAGGGCCGTTTCGAGTTCGTTCTGAGCGACAATGGTTCGGGCATCGATGCCAGTCGTCCAGCCGGACATGGATTGCGCAATATGCAACAACGCGCCGCAGCGAGCGGCGGCACGTGTACGGTCGATAGCGATGCAAGCGGGACGCGCGTAAGGGTTAGCGTGCCGGCGCCAAAGGAGAAGGCACTGCACTGACGTCGCGATTGTGCGTTCGCGAAGGCCACGTCAGTTCTGCCACCTCACCCGCAATCTCCTTGCGCTTCGATGCGGTGCGCTCACGCCCAAAAACCTTGGCGCAGAGCGATCCACGATCACCTCAGCAAATGCTCAGACTGATGGAACCCATGACAGGCAATACACGTACTCGGCAATAGTTCCTTGTCGTGTTCGCCGGCATGGCACTGGCGGCAGTTGGTGATCTCCGGAATCAGCAAGTCCGCACTCGATTGCGATTGGCTGGCGATATGGCAGGCCTCGCAGTCCATGGTCACGTGCGCGTTGTGCGTAAAGCGCGATTTTTCGTACCACTGGCCGGCGACGCGCACCGGCGCCACTTGCCAGCCGCCGCGCACGGCTGCGGGGTCTTTGCTGACGCTGTGGCAGACGCCGCAGGCGCGGCCCGAAAACAGCGTATCGGTGGTTTGCGTGGCCTTCTGTTGCGCCCATGCCAGTGCCTCGCGGCGCTCCTCCGGCGTTGGCGGCGGTTGGCCAGGACGACGGCGCTGGCGGACGATGACTGGTGCGCTTACATCATCGTATCCGCCTTCCAGCGCGACTTTGGCGTAGAACTCATCGAGCATGTATTGCACGGCGGCGACGTCCGCATGCGGCACTTGCCGATCCGGCACCCGCAGATCGAAATCGAGGCGATGGCAGCTCTGGCAGTGCTGCTCAAAATCGATCGGCGCGATCAGCGCGCCACCGGGTTCCGCGACGTGACAGTCGGCGCAAACCATATTCACCGTACCTTCGGGACTGGTGACGCCGCGTTCGCGCAAATGCGTTGCGTGCGGGAACTTGAGGCCCGAGGTCTCGATGAGCGGCGTTTTGTCCATGCTCGTTCGCACCGGGGCGAAGCTGCCGTCCTCGGCCCATGCCGGCAGCAGTACACTGAACTGCGGGTGTGCGTTGCCGAAGTCCTCAACATTGGCCAGCAGCGTTTGGTTCGGAATGCGCTCGGTGAGATTGCGGTGGCAATCCGAGCACAGGACTTGATCGTTGCGCACCAAGCCTTCGTTGCCATTGTGATCGCGATGGCAGTGCGCGCAACGCGCCTGCGCGATATCGGGCAGCGGAAACTCAGCGGGGTCGGCGTGTGCTGGCGTGGCGGCGTGGCACACCACACATTTCGCGTCTTCGACGACGCTGAACGGCGAGCCATGGCAAGCCTGGCAATCGCCGGCCATCGTGTGGTGGGCGTCGTGCAAATGCCCGGTATCCCAGGCATTCATACCTACCATCGGTATGCCAGCCGTTGCGATGCGCAGTGTCGGCACGAAGTGCGCGACGATGGGGATCGCCAACCCGACGATCAGCATCGAGATCAAGCCAATCCACGCTGCCCGGCGCTTGCCGATGCCGGCCTCGGCGAGCGTCATCGGCAAGGCTTCGGACTCTTCGCGCGCCGCAACTTCGGTCTTGTCGATCAGCGCCACTTCGACGGCAGCTTCGAAGTCCTTGGGCGGTTCGATCAGCGTGATGCGCGAGTTACCGACTTCGATCTGACTGCCCGAGGTGGCCGTCGCATTTTGCTCCAGCTTGCCGTCGAGACGAATGCCAGAGGCGACCAGCGCCTCGACGCGGTAACGGCCGTTGCCGAGCACAGTGACCGTGGCATGTTCCAAGGCCGCGCGCAAATCGTTGATGAAGATCGCCTGATCGGCGGCGCGGCCGATCGTCAGCGTATCGCCGAAGTGGATTTCTTCCTCGTACGAGACGCTGCCTTTGCCCTTTTTGATGACGCGGCGGATGTGCCATTTCATCGCTGCGCCCTCACCAGTAGAAGAACACGGACAGGATATGCGCCGTCAGCGCGCCCAGTAGCGCCAGCGACAGCGGCACATGGAAATACAGCCAGATTTCCATCAGCGCCTGCAGTTGGATATCGCGCGCCACGCGGCTCGCGAGCGCGCGTTTGCGCGACACCAGATCGATGAGGCGGCGCAAGGTATCGCTCTGCGCATCGTTGGCTTGATGGGCGAGAAAATCCACCATCACCACCATCGTCTGCCCAGATCGGTGCTGCTTGTCGGCGGTGGTCGCCTGCGTGACCGCTTCCTTAAGTCGCGTCAGTGCCTGGCCCGAGTCGTCTTTGGCAGTCAATTGCGCCCACAAACCGCCGCCGAGCCGGGTGTTCTGGATCGAGCGCAGAATCGCATCGTGTACCGACTTGTCGACCTTGTCTGCCAGTTGCAAGGCTTGCGCGTCCAGTTCGCGTATCTCTGCCACCATCGCCTCGCGCGTGGTGCTGGCGCGGTTGCGCGTCATCAGCGCCGGGTAACGCAGGTACGCGTACACACCGAAAAAGCCGCTGAAAATCACCAGGAACATCAAGACCAATGCCAGGGTGTGGATGTTCCAGCCAACCTGGAAACCCGAATGCAATAAGCTGATCAGGATCAGCGAAGTGCCCAGATACACATGCGCACTCAACCAGCCGCGCGCTGTGCCGATGGCACGACCGTAGCGCCGTTTGCGGATGCCGAACCAGAGCAGCCAGAGAATCAACACCGCGCCGATTGTGCCGAGCGTGTAGCCCAGCCAGGAGCCACCGTTAGGTACGCCGATCGGATCGTGCCACAGGTACGCGGTCAGCGAACCTAAGCTCAGCAGGATCGATACCCACAGATACCGATAGCTGCGGAAGTTGAGAATGGAGTCATGCATGGTGCGGCTGCATTTGAGTGAGTGCGATGCCTGGACCGACTGGATTGGGGGAACAACAACAGGAGCGGGGCACGGGGCACGGGGCGCGGGGCACGCGACAGCAGGAACGGAGCGTGAGGCAAGTGGCACGGGACAGCAACTGCGGGGCGTGGGGCACGGGACGCGAGACAATGGAGCGACCCCGGAAGCGCGACACGGGAGTGCAAGCGCGCGGCGCGGGACTGGACACACTCTGCCAGAAGGCATGCACGCTGTTGCTGTCCATGCCCCGTGCCTCGCTCCAGCTCACACCCTCACGGCGCCCGCGCATACGCATACTCCGGTAATTGCTCGGGACTGATTCGGATCGCCGCGCCCGTCGGACAGGCGCGTACGCACGCGGCGCCGCCTTTGATGTCCTTGCACATATCGCACTTGACGGCTTTTTTCTCGTGGCTTTCCGGGTCGTACGGCGACTCGCCTGGGCCGGGGCCAGCGCCGAATAGCAGCCATTGCAGCAGGCCCGGTTTCTTCTTTGGCTTGGCCGCCATGTGGATCACGCCGTACGGACAGTTGCGCTCGCAATTGCCGCAGCCGATGCAGTTGTCGGCAATGAACACCTCGCCATTCGGCGCCCGATGGATGGCGTCGGGTGGGCAATCCTTCATGCAATGCGGATGCTCGCAATGGCGGCAGCTCGTCGGCACATGCACATTGGCGAAGGTGGGACCGGCTTCGCGATCCAGGCGCGAGGTGCCGCCATGGGTCTCGGCACAGGCCTTCTCGCAGTTGTCGCAGCGTACGCACAGCGATTCGTCGATCAGCAGCACGTCCGTGGCTTCGCCCACGCCCTGGCCGATCAAAAACGAAATCACATCGCCGCTGGAGGCGCCCGCTTGCGTGGTGATGTTTTCCGCAGTGCGCTGTTTGACCTCGTTAGCCAATTTCATTCGCAGCATCGGGTTCTGCGCCAGCAGCTTGCGGAAGGCTTCGCGCTCGACGCGAATGGTCTCGGTAGCGATCGCAGCTTTCGCGGTCGCCGAGCGTTTGCCGCCGCCCAGCAGCGCCATTTCGCCGACGTAATTGCCGGCCGGCACATAACTCAGCACCACATCGCGTCCGGCGATCTGCCTTGAGATCGTCAGCGAGCCGACGCGCACCAGATGCAGGCAATCGCCATCATCGCCCTCGCGGAACAACACCTCGCCGGCCTTGAATCGCTGCAACGTTGCGCCTTTGACCACATCGCGAATCTGCACCGCCGTGGCCTCCTCGCCAAAGCGCGCGCGGATCGCGCGTTCGACGAAGACCTGGTCGATCATCTTCTTCACCGCCTCGACCGAGTTGATCAGTTTCTTCATCGATCGGCGCGGCGTTTCGATCAGCACGCAGCCCTTTCCAGCGACCACCGTGGCAGTACGGCGGCGCCCGGAAATCAAGCTCATTTCGCCAAAAAACTCGCCTGGGTTGAGCACAATGCGCTTATCGCCGGCGTCGTCCATCAACACTTCGACATGGCCATCGACGAGGCAATAAAAACTGTTGGTGTAATCGTTGCGTTTGAAAATCACTTCGCCAGATTTGGGCGCGCGCAAGGCAGAGTCGATCATGAACTCGCGCAATTGCAGCGGCGTAATCGTGGCCAGCAGCGGCACGGCCTCTTGAATCTTCTTCAATGTGGCGCCGACACTCTTGAAGCCCGGCATCGATTCGAATTTCGCACGCAGCAGCGGTTCATCCGCCGGCTCAACGCTGCGACCCAGGATGTACTCGACGACTTCATAACCTTGGTTCATCGCCTGCTTGATCAGCGGATAGCCGCCGAGCGCGCCGACAATGTACAAACCCGGCACGTTGCTCTCGTACTTCTCGCTGATCGCCGGCACGGCCGCTGGATCGTCGTTCGGAAACTTGACGCCGCAAGCCTCGACGAAGGTTCGCGGTGGATTGGCGCCAAGTCGCGCGATGATGCGATCGCACAACACCTGCGCGCGCCCCTTGGGCGTGTTCAAGATCATGCGGCCCGGCTTCTTGCCTACCGTGAGCTTGTCGATGCGCTCAGGCGCCGAGCCAAAGTAGCACTCGATCACGCCATCTTCGATGGCCTTCTGGATGGCGCGCAGATTGCCTTCCTTGGCGCGCGCGAACTCCTCGCGGCGATTGACGACGACCACCTGGTTTTGTTTTGCCAGAGACACCGCGTTCTCGATCGCCGCATCGCCAGCGCCGACGACAATGATCGTCTCGCCTTCGTATTCGTCGGGATCGTCGAGCGTGTATTGCACAAACGGCGCGTCTTCGCCGGGCACGCCGAGCTTGCGGATATTGCCCTGCAGGCCGATGCCGAGGACCACGGCCTTCGCCTGGATTTTCTCGCTGCGGCCGATCGACAGATCAAAGCCGGCGTCGGTTTTCTTAATCGCCGTGACTTCTGCGCCGTGACGCACGTTGACGCCGAGCTTGGCGACATCCTGGTCCCAACTCTCCAGAATCGATTCGCGCGAACCGGCCTGGAACTTGAGCGGCGAGCGTAACGGCAGAGCCTCAGGCTCGGCCATCACGTGCTTGCCTTTCTGATAGCGATAGATGGTGTTGGACAGGTGCGGCGCGCCCTCCAGCAATATGTGCGACACCTTCAACTCAGCCGCCCGCGCTGCCGCACTGATGCCGCCGGGGCCCGAGCCGACAATTGCGATATCGAACATGCGCTACCCCATGCGTCATGGATGGGTGAAGAGTATGCCTAAAGGAGGCCAATGCGTGGTTGCTCGCAGCGTGCCGTGACGTCGAACACGCCTTGTTTCCAAGTCGAATCGAGGTGCGGCAGACCAAACTTGAGCATGCGGGCCGGCCGCCATCAGATTGAACATTTGTCATTTGTCGGCTCGCCGTTGGCTCAACGCGACCGGAAGCCCTGCATTCGATTGCATGAAACCCCATCCCCCGCTATGTTCCGCGGTATTGGCCAAGCCAATCTTCTCTAAGTCTTTGATTTTTCGGAAATCGTCATGTCTTCTTCACTGGTGTCGCTGAACACTTGGGTGGCCGAGGTGGCCGCGCTGACAAAACCGGATCGTATTCATTGGTGCGACGGTTCAGAAGCTGAACGCGATGCGTTGGTCGCACGCATGGTTGAGCTTGGGGATTTGTTGCCGCTGAACCCACAGACCCATCCCAATTGTTACCTGCATCGTTCGCACCCGAACGACGTTGCGCGCGTTGAGCATCTGACCTTCGTCTGCAGCGAAAATCAGGACGACGCCGGGCCGAACAATCACTGGATGGCGCCTACGGAAGCGCACGCCAAGATCGATGCGCTGTTCACCGGATCGATGCGCGGGCGCACGCTGTACGTGGTGCCGTATTGCATGGGCCCGATCGACTCGCCGTTCGCACGCTGCGGCGTTGAGATCACCGACAGCCCGTATGTGGTTGTCAACATGCGCATCATGACGCGGATGGGCGAAGCCGCGCTGAAGCGCATCGAGCGCGAAGGGCGGTTCGTGCGTGGCCTGCACTCGATCGGCGAGCTCGATCCTGAGCGGCGTTTCATCATGCATTTCCCCGAAGAGCTGATGATCAAGAGCTATGGCTCGGGTTACGGCGGCAATGCGCTGTTGGGCAAAAAGTGCCACGCGCTGCGCATCGCCAGCTGGCAGGCGCGCCAGGAAGGTTGGCTCGCCGAGCATATGCTGATCGTCGGCATCGAGAATCCGCAGGGCGAGCGCCATTACGTCGCTGCGGCGTTCCCATCGGCCTGCGGCAAAACCAATCTTGCGATGCTGATCCCGCCGCAATCGCACGCCGGCTGGAAAGTGTGGACGGTGGGCGACGACATCTGCTGGTTGCATCCGGGTCACGACGGGCGACTGTGGGCCATCAACCCCGAATCGGGTTACTTCGGCGTAGCGCCCGGCACCAGCCGCAAGACCAATCGCAACGCGGTGGAGATGCTCAATCGCGATGCGATTTTCACCAACGTGGCGGTGACTGCCGACAATCAGCCGTGGTGGGAAGGCCTGTCCGATGCGGTGCCGGTCAAGGACTGGCAGGGCCGCGATTACGATCCGAAGAATGGCCCGGCAGCGCACCCGAATTCGCGCTTTACCGTGTCGATGCGCCAGTGCCCAAGCTTTGCGCCGGAAGCCGATGAGCCCGCAGGAGTGCCGATTTCGGCGTTGATTTTCGGCGGGCGTCGCGAATCGCTGGTGCCGCTGGTGTTCGAGGCGCGCGACTGGCAACACGGCGTGCTCGTCGGCGCATCGATGGCATCGGAAACCACTGCCGCGGCCGCTGGCGCTGTGGGCGTGGTGCGCCGCGATTCGATGGCGATGAAACCCTTCTGCGGCTACAACTTCGCCGACTACTTCACGCATTGGCTGAAAGTCGGCGACAAGCTCACCCGGCCGCCGCGCATCTATCACGTCAACTGGTTCCGCAAAGGCACCGACGGCAAGTTCCTGTGGCCGGGCTTCTCCGACAACCTGCGCGTGCTGCAATGGATTCTGGCGCGCTGCGAGGGCAAGGTGGGTGCGCAAGACACGCCGATCGGCTTGCTGCCGAATGCGAGCGATCTGGACCTTCGTGGCCTCGACAACATCGGCGCTGCGCTCGATTCGCTGCTCGCGGTCGATGAAGACGGCTGGCGCAACGAGTTCGGCGAAATCAAACGCTACCTCGAGAGTTTTGGCGCCCGCGCGCCGGGGAAACTCAAGGCCGAGTGCGAGCGCGTCGAGGCGGCGTTGGCTTAGGGCTCAGGCGGCTTGATCGGCTGTTGGGATGTGCTTGACCGAGCTTGCGCCCCGCATTACGATTTGGCCATTCGTAATACTTGGGACTGGCCCGTGGAGCCGACAACCCTGACTTCTAAAGGTCAGATCACTGTACCGCGCGATATTCGCGAGCAGCTCGGGATGAAGTCTGGCGACAAGATGGTGTTCACGCTGCTCAGCGATGGCACTGTTGTGATGCGCCCCAAGACGCGCCGGCTGGCTGATCTTGCCGGTTCGCTGACGCGACCTGGTCAGCCGAGCGTGGCGCTTGAGGAGATGAATCCGTTTCGAACTCCAGCGACCAAGGCATCGAAGCGACGAGTTCGAACTTAGCGGGTCGTCTGGCGCTTCGCCGACTGAGGGCTGAGCAATGATCGCGATTGACACCAACGTCTTGGTTCGATTGCTGGTCCGCGACGACGAGCCGCAGTACGAAGCGGCGCGGCGCCTGATCGATCAGGCTCAAGCCGATGATCAACCGGTGCTGATTGTCCTCGGTGTGTTGCTCGAAACCGAATGGGTGCTGCGCAGTCGTTACAAACTCGACAAGGCCAGTATCGCAGCGGCGATCGCCGCGCTGCTGGAGAGCGCTGACGTAGTGATCGAGCATCCGCCCAGCGTCGAGCAAGCGCTTTATGTGTGGAACCAGCATCCAACTGCCGATTTCGCCGACTGCCTGCTGAGCGCGAGGGCCGCGCATTTGGGACGCAGCCGCTTCGCGACCTTCGATGTGCAAGCGTCGCGATTGCCCGGCGTCGAACTGATCGTACAGACCGTATAGCGGTCACGCGCGCCTAGCACTGGCCAGGCTTCAGCCTTTAAAAAGAAGCCGCACGCGGCTAAGCCCGCGTGCGCGAGCGAGCCGCACAATGCGGCTCGCGGTTGCTCAGCGTTGCGCCAGCGGCACGTAATCGCGAGATTTCGGGCCTACATAAATCTGCCGCGGGCGGCCGATCTTGACGTCGCCAGCTGCGTTCTGTTCGAGCCAGTGCGCGATCCAGCCGGCGGTGCGGGCGATGGCGAACATCACGGTGAACATCTCCACCGGAATCTTCAGCGCCTTGTAGATGATGCCGGAGTAGAAGTCGACGTTCGGATAGAGCTTGCGTTCGACGAAATAATCGTCTTTGAGCGCGACTTCTTCGAGCGCCATTGCCACATCGAGCAACGGATCGTGGATGCCCAACTCGTTGAGCACCTTGTGGCACATCTCGCGAATGATCTTCGCGCGCGGATCGAAGTTCTTGTAGACGCGATGGCCAAAGCCCATCAGGCGGAAGTTGTCGTTCTTGTCTTTGGCGCGTTCCACCGCGCGAGCCACGTTCGACTTGTCGCCGATCTCGTTCAACATCTTCAGCACGGCCTCATTGGCGCCGCCGTGTGCGGGGCCCCAGAGTGCGGCAATGCCGGCCGCGATGCAGGCGATCGGATTGGCGCCGGTCGATCCCACCAGTCGCACGGTGGATGTCGACGCATTCTGCTCATGATCGGCGTGCAGGATAAACAGCAAATCCAGCGCTTTGGCGGCGATCGGGTTCACCTCGTACGGCTCGGCCGGCACGCCGAACATCATGTCCAGAAAGCGCGAGCAATAGTCGAGATTGTTCTTCGGATAAACGTACGGCTGACCGACCGAGTGCTTGTAGCAAGCGGCGGCGAGCGTGGGCATTTTTGCGATCAGGCGGATCGCCGTGATCATGCGGTGCTGCGGATCTTCCGGGTCCAGCGAGTCGTGATAGAACGCCGCGAGCGAGCCGGCGATGCCGACCATCATCGCCATCGGATGGGCGTTGTAGTGGAAGCCATTCATGAACAGCTTCAGCCCCTCGTGAATCATCGTGTGATGCGTCACGTGGTGCTCGAACTCGGTCTTCTGCGCCGGGCCCGGCAGGTCGCCATGGATCAGCAAGTAGGCGACTTCAAGAAAGCTCGAATGTTGCGCGAGTTGGTCGATCGGGTAGCCGCGGTACAAGAGCACGCCCTGATCGCCGTCGATGAAGGTGATCGCGCTCTTGGTGCTGCAGGTCGAGACGAATCCCGGGTCGTAGGTGAACAGGCCCAGTTCTTTGTTGAGCTTGGCGATATCGATCGCCGGATCGCCCAGCGCGCCTGAAACGATGGGCAGATCCGCCTGTTTGCCGTTGCGCGAATCCACAATGGCGATGGTGTTCGACATCTTGAGTTCTCCATGACTCCAGCGATTCAGATTTCGAGTATGCATGGGTCGAGAGGAGCGCGTCACCCATTGGCGCAAGCGGCGGAAATGTCAAATTCGATGCGCGGCGATCGTGTCTCTTGACATTCACCGATCGCCTGGAGTTTTGAACCGCTCGTGCAGCCAGAGATATTGCTCGGGCGCGCGGCGAATGATGTCTTCAAGCAGAGCATTGACGCGCGTCGTGTCGGCCAGCACATCGTTCGAGGGAAAGTCATCCAGCGCCGGCAGCAGCGTGATCTCGTAGCCTGCGCCGACGCGCCGATGCGCAAACCCGACCACCGCCGCGCCGGTCAGGCGCGCGAGCTGGTGGGTCGCTGTGAGCGTCGGTGCGGGGATGCCGAAGAACGGCGCCATCGCGTGATCGCCGCGGCGATAGGCTTGATCCGGCGCGTACCACAGCACGCCGCCCTGCTTGAGGTGACGGATCGCCGCGCGCAGCTCGTCGCGGCGGAACATCGCGCTGGCGTATCGAAGCCGGGCGCGACGCACGGTCCACTCCATCGCCGGGTCGCCATGTTCGCGATACATTCCGGCCACCGGTACGCGTGTGGTCAGCAAGCGCGCGCACAGCTCCAGGTGCGAGAAATGTGCGCCCACCAGCAGCACACCGCGGCCGCCAGCGCGCAGGCGCTCGAACGCGTCGAGGCCGTGAAAGCGAACTGGCAAATCGGCAATCGCGCGATCGGAGGCGAACCAGCCCCAGGCGAACGACGCCAACATGCGCCCGCTCTCGAGTTCGTTATCGGCGATCAATCGCCGCTGCGCGGCGTTGTCGAGATCGGGAAAGCAGCGCTCGATATTGCGCGCAATCAGTGCCCGCCGGCGCGGCATCAGGCGCAACGCGACAAAGCCGATTGCGGCGCCGCTCGCCAATACCAGAGTGTGCGGCAGTCTACCCAGCAGCCACAGCATCGCCATCGCCAACCATGTCGGCCAGCTCTTGGGATGCCACTTGGCATGCATTGCGGTGCGAACTCGCGCCATAAGCAAGGGGTCGATTGCGCTGCGCCCTATACTGGCATTTTGTCGCGGACGGGTGACCGACGGTCGGCACTAACCTTGGCGTGCCGAGGGCGAGAGTTAACGGTCCTCGAAAGCGCCAGGCTGGATGCGCCAGGCTCGCGCACCAGGAGGCACGCCATACGGGCATCTTTCAACACCAACCTCAGGAGCGTTTCGCTGAAGCGGCATCTCTATACGCTGGCGATGTATCTGGCGATGCCGGTGATCTTGTATCGCCTGGCGTTCCGCGGCCTGCGCAATCGCGGCTACTTCAAGCGCTGGCTGGAACGCTTCGGCTGGTTCGACGCGCATATTCGCTCCTCGATATGGGTGCACGCAGTGTCGGTGGGCGAGTTCAATGCCGCTATGCCGCTCATCGAGGCGTTGTTGGCCGCGCATCCGAATGACACCATGGTCGTTACGACGATCACGCCCACCGGTTCGGAGCGCGTCGTCAAGCGCCTGGGATCGCGGGTGTTCCATGTGTACCTGCCTTACGACCTGCCGAGCGCGATCAAGCGCTTCATGGCGCGCGTCAGACCGCGCATTGCGGTGGTCATGGAAACCGAGATCTGGCCGAACCTGTATTTCGCGTGCAAGAGCTCTGGCATTCCGATCTTCATTGCCAACGCGCGATTGTCGGAACGTAGTTTGCGCGGTTACGGTCCGGCGATCGCGCTGATGCGCGAGGCGGTGCAGTGCGCGGATCTGGTCGCCGCGCAGTCGCACGGCGATGCCGAACGCTTTCGACGCCTGGGCGTGACCGAGGACAGGTTACAGGTGGTCGGCAACATCAAATTCGATATGGCGGTGCCGACTGGCCTTGACGCCGAGGCCGCCGGATTTCGCGAGCACTGGGGTGCACTGCGGCCCGTTTGGATCGCGGCGAGCACGCACGAAGGCGAGGAGGCCGCCGTATTGCAAGCGCATGCGCGTGTGCTCGGGCGCTTTCCCGACGCGCTGCTGATCTTGGTGCCGCGGCATCCGGAGCGCTTTCGAGCAGCGATCGGTCTGTGCCGATCGTTCGGCTTTCGCACCGCCTCCCGAAGCGAGGACACGCTTGCAGGCGGCGATTCGCAGTGTTTCGTGGTCGATACCATGGGTGAGCTGCTCAAGTTTTTCGCCTGCAGCGACGCGGCCTTCGTCGGCGGCAGCCTGGATGCGATCGGCGGTCACAACGTTCTGGAGCCCGCTGCGCTCGGCAAACCAGTGCTGACCGGTCCGCACACCTTCAACTTCGCCGAAGTCTGCGAAACCATGCTGCGCGACCAAGCCTTGATCCGCGTGCAAAACGGCGCACAGCTTGGCACCCAGTTGATCCGCGTGCTGAGCGACCCGGCCTTGGCTGAGCGTCTGTCTGCAGCCGCGTTGGGCGTCGTCGAGCGTGAGCGCGGCGCTGTGCCGCGAACCTTGACGTTGATCGCCGCCGTTTTGGCTGGCGCGGCCTATGGCCAAACCATCAACCAGTCGTCGAATTCCACATCAGCGATGTAGTACTTCACAGCCGCCGCGCGGCGCAGGCCGTGTTTCTCGTAGAACCGAATGGCCCGCGGCGCGAGCTGATAAACCGACAGAAACAAACCCACGCCACGCGCCTGCGCCTGCTGCTTGGCCATGTCAATCAACCACGCGCCGGCGCCAGAGCCAATCGCTTCAGGCTGCAGATAGCAGCGCTGCACTTCGATGGCCGGCCCCGATGCGGCCGGCGGCGAGACATTGAACCCCAATTGCACGTAGCCAATCGCGTCGCTCGCGGCATCCGTAGCACCGGGCGCATACCAAATGCCGATCTCGCCCGAGCGCAGGCGCTGCGCAATCGCCTGCGGGTCATAGCTGCGAGCAACGTGAATTTTTAGTTTGTCCTCGCTTGCAGCATCGCCATACGCGGCGCGAAAAGTCTGCTCCATCAGAATCGACAGGGCAGGTGCATCGGCGGGAGTGGCGGGGATCAGGGGCATGAAGGGGCGCGGGGCACGGGGAACGGGTGAATATCCGGCCTGGAACGATACTTGATTTCTGGCAGAGCCCGGCCAAAAACTCCTCATTCGACACTCGGCATCGGCTCCACGCCCCGTGCCCCGTGCCCCGTACCCCGCCCCTCGCATCCCGTTCAGCTTTCGCTGCGTCGCAGCTTGCGAACATGCGCGCCGCGCCGCGACTATGATCGAGGCATTGGATGCGATAAAGGTTTCGATGACCCGTACTTTGTCCCTGGCAGTATTCGCGGCTTCTCTCCTCCTCGCAGATCCTGCGTGGGCGTTGACCTTGAAAGAGGCCATCGAGCAAGTCGAAAAGGACACCAAGGGCACGGTGTTGTCCGCCGATACCATCCGTACCCGTGGTACGGTGGTATATCGCATCAAGGTGCTGATGCCTGATGGTCGCGTTCGTATATTCCAAATCCCGGCGTAAGGAGTGAGCGATGCGAGTTCTGCTGGTCGAAGACGAAGCCCCGTTGCGCGAGACCCTGGCTGCGCGCCTGCAGCGCGAAGGCTTCGCGGTCGACACCGCCTGCGATGGCGACGAAGCCGTATACATGGGCAAGGAAGTGCCCTTCGATGTTGCCATCGTCGATCTCGGCCTGCCGAAGTTGCCGGGGCTGGAGGTGGTGAAGAAATTGCGCGAGTACGGTCGGCGCTATCCGATCCTGATCCTCACCGCGCGCGGCAGTTGGGAAGACAAGGTCGAAGGCCTGAAGTGCGGCGCCGACGATTACCTGGTCAAGCCCTTTCATATCGAGGAGCTGCTGGCGCGCATGAACGCGCTGGTGCGCCGCAGCGCCGGGTGGAGCAAGCCGCTGCTCGAATGCGGGCCGGTCAAACTCGATACCACTGCGCAGTCGGTCACCGTCAACGATGTTTCGGTGGATCTGACGAGCTATGAATACAAGGTGCTCGAGTACCTGATCCTGCACGCTGGCGAGCTGGTGTCGAAGAGCGATTTGACCGAGCACATCTACGAGCAGGATTTCGATCGCGACAGCAATGTGATCGAAGTCTTCATCGGTCGGCTGCGCAAGAAGCTCGATCCCGACGGCGCGCTGAAACCGATCGAAACCGTGCGCGGTCGCGGCTATCGGTTCTCGATCCCACGCACTGCATAACGCACCGTGGCCGCGCGGCATCCGTTTTCGCTTGCCGCGCGCAGCATGTTCGTCGCCAGCCTGGTGCTGGCGGCGTTCATCGGGCTCACCGGTTACGCGCTGGAACGCGCCTTCGAAGGCTGGGCGTTTTCGGTGCTCCGCGAGCGCATGCAAAGCGTGCTGTATTCGTTTCTCGCGCGCACCGATATCTCGGTGCGCGGCGAAGTGCTGATTCCGGAACTTGTGCCCGAGCCGCGGCTCGATCGACCGGGCTCCGGTTTGTACGCCTCGCTGTACGCGGAAAACTTCCGCTGGGAATCGCCGAGCGCCGCCGAGCGCGAGTTGCCATTCGAAGACGCGCTGAAACCCGGCGAGATCGTCTTCAAAGGGCCGATCCAAACCAACGTCGGCGGCGTTTATATGCTCAGCATGGGCGTGCTCTTCGAGGCGCGCTCGGCGGGCGGCAAAGACGTGCGCGTTACCATCAACGTCGGCGAAAACCAGAGCGGCGTGAAGCGCCAGATCACTGCGTTCCGCGAAACCATGTGGGTGGTGTTGGGCGGCTTGGGGCTGTTGCTGCTGGCCTTCCAGGCGCTGCTGCTGATCTGGAGCTTGAAACCCTTCAGGGCGGTGGCGCGCGATCTCGCCAGCGTGCAGCGCGGGGAATCTGAGGCACTCACCGGCGACTATCCAGTCGAATTGGCGACGCTCACGCAAGGTCTGAACGATTTCATCAAAAGCGAGCGCGAACACTTGCGCCGCTATCGCAACACACTGGGCGATCTCGCGCATAGCTTGAAGACCCCGCTCGCCGTGATGCGCGGCTTGTTCGACAACGAGGACGACGCTGCCGCGCTGAAACACGCCGGCACCGAGCAAGTCACCAAGATGGATGAGATCGTCGCCTACCAGCTCGCGCGTGCCGCGAAGTCTGGCCACCAGACGTATGCCGCGCCGCTGCCCGTGCAACCGCACGCCGAAGAAATCGCGCTCACTTTGGAACGGGTGTACGCGAACAAACAAGCGCTTGCCGAGTTCGAGATCGACCCCAAAGCCATGTTCCATGGCGACAAGGGCGATCTCATGGAGCTGGTGGGCAACCTGATGGACAACGCCTTCAAGTGGTGCAAATCGCGCGTGCTGCTCACCGCACAACCGATCAGGAATCCCAAAGCGCGCCGGCCGGGTTTGTTTCTGCGCGTCGAAGACGATGGCCCCGGCATCCCGGACGATCAAACCTCCGAGGTGCTGAAACGCGGCGTCCGCGGCGACGAGCGCGTGCAGGGGCACGGCATCGGCCTGTCCATCATCGGCGATATCGTCGCCAGCTACGACGGCGAAATGATCGTGTCGCGATCGGAGTCGTTGGGCGGGGCGTCGTTTGAGGTGCGCTTGCCGCCGTTGATGTAGGTGTTGCGCGAGGCCATCGTCCCCATGGCTTTTCTCCATTTCTACTCGCTGCAGAACAGTCTTTCGTTATCGTCTGGAGAAAGTTGATGCGGCGCTTCCTGCTAATCTTCGGTTGGCTTTCTGTTGTCGGCAGCGTAGGCGACGGCCTGATTGCGCTCTATGCGCTTTGGATCGTTGGTGCTGCTGGATGGATCAACACGGGAATAGCGGTTGGTCCGCTGCTGGAGCAGCACTTGCCAGTCCTGCTTTGGGTCAAAGACGTTGCGAAGTTCGTTCTGCCGGGCAACGTTGTATCGTGGATATTTGCGTTACCGGCGCTGATTTACTTTCCGGTCCGCGTGCTGACCGGCTGTGTTATCGGGTGGTGGGCTCTGGCGGCTGCGAACAAAATGGGTGGAGGCGACAAGCGCAGTGCCCGACCCCCAAATGCTGCCGCCTGACCAATCGGAACGCGAGACCTTCATCGACCAGGACAGAAGTCCGTCGGCCCTCTCATCGCTGACCACGTATGGCTGGCCGCATCACCGCGCCGTGCGCGAATCTGTGTCGGATTGTCACGGCTGATAGAAGAGTTGATAGTCTGACGGCACTACCACGCAGCTCGTGTTGGGTCAGATGCGCAACACAGAGGACGAGAAATCGGATCAGGCGGAGTTACATCAGCGCTTTGCTGACCGGCTTTGTTCGGACGAGATGCCGGCGCTTGAGGGGCCCTGGTTTGCAGTTCTGGGTGCGGAACTCAAGCTTAGTCCACTGGATGCGAATGCGCTTGCCAAGGCGTTCCACCAGCGCGAGCCGCCCGCCTTGTTTCGCGCTCTGTCGAACGCGCAGGCCAAAACGCCGCCACATTCCGAATCGGAGCAAGCATGGGCTCATGACCTGACGCTGTTTTGCGCCATGCGCTGCTTCAATCTGGGGCGCTGGACAAAGCATGGCGCAGCCACGACGCCGGGGGCTGTGGCATACACCGTTGCGACCTGCAGCGTGCTGATTGCTGCCATCGGCGTGTCCGGGTTGCAGGGTCGCGTGTTTCGCATCAATCAAGACGAAAAGCCTGCCAACGTTTGCCAGATCGGCGGCACTCCATCGGTCGACGTGAAGGGCTGGGTTTTGGGGCAGGCGTACGATCAGTTGGTACCTGATCGACCGCGCAAAGATCCGCAGTGTGTCAGCCCCGATGAGTTGGGGCGACTGGAAGACTACTTCCGTCGCCATCGCGAGAATGGCGAGTTCGCGGGCATCTTCGTCAATCTGACCGGGCTGTCCTCGGAGGCGTTGCGCACCGTTGCGCCAGAGCTTGCCGATGCCATCCGCGAGGTCGCCATGCTGGGCGCGGCCGATCACGCCCCAGATTTGTTGACAGACAAGATCGGCGACTACACCTTGAACGGATTGCTGGCGCGGCTGAGGTCCATCCTGACTGTACTCTCCAGACCTCAAACACTTGGCGTGTCCCGCGACAACGACTACGAGTGGGATGTGTTTATCAGCCATGCCTCGGCCGACAAGGCTGCGTTCGTCTTGCCACTGATTGCCGCGCTCAAGGAGAGAAATGTCAGAGTCTGGTGGGACGCCGAAGCGCTGACCATGGGCGACAAGTTGATGACGCAAATCAATACTGGCCTCAGTCGGGCGCGCTTTGGCGCCGTGGTCCTGAGTCCCACATTTCTCGGGCGCGGTTGGCCTCTGGCTGAGCTGGATGCGCTTTTCTCGATGGAGTTGACCAGGCAGAAAAAGCGCATTCTGCCGATCGCCAAAGATCTGACACGCGATCAATTGTGCGAGAAGTTGCCGTTGCTCGGCGGCAGAATCTTCGCCGATGCCGAAAGCGGCTCGCACAAGGTCGCCGATGAAATCATCAAGGCACTTAACGCCGATCGGAGATCCTCCAGCGCATGAACCTGCCAAAGCCCTACAGCGAATTCGTAGAACGCACCCTGGAACCCACCGAGCTTCCAGCGCGCGATGGATTTCCGGATGCCTGGCATCTTTGGAGCGATGAGGAACGCCGCGCTGTGGTTCAGTCCTGGGCCAGCGGTCGACCGCTGCTCGTGCGTGGCGAGGCAGGTTGCGGCAAAAGCCAGTTGGCGCGTGCATTGGCGGCTGTGCTGGTTGTGCCGCTCGAACCGGTCATCATCCATCCGCGTTTCGAAGCCAGCGATCTCATGTACGTGGAAGACCACGCCGAGCGTCTGGCGCACGCGCAGTTGCTGGCGACGATTCGGCCGGAACTGACAGCCAAGGACGCCTTGGCGTGGTTAAAGGAACAACTCGACCGGTCGAACTATGTCACCCACGGCGTGCTGTGGAAGGCCATGGAGGTGGACATTCCGCCTCTAAAGAAAGACGAGCCGCTGTGGCCGCGAGCCGTGGTGTTGATCGACGAAATCGACAAGGCCGATTCCGACGTGCCGAACGCATTGCTGGGTGCCCTGGGCAACCGCAGTTTCTCAGTGCCAGGGCGGGACACGCCCGTCAGTTGCGACACGCACATGCCGCTCTGTGTGCTCACCACCAATGAGGATCGCGAGTTGCCGGCGGCCTTCGTGCGGCGCTGCACGGTGCTGAATATTCGGCCCGACCTCAGCGACGAAGCCAGTTTCTTGGACTGGCTGAAGACGCGTGCCAACGCGCATCGCCAGTTGGCGGTTTTGCAGGGGTCGAAGCCCTGCATCTTCGAGTGGGCTGCCCAGCAGGTCTGCGCAGATCGAAAGGTCGCACACGATGAAGGCCTTCCAACGGTGGGATTGGCGGAGTACCTGGACTTGCTGTACGCCATCGCGAAGCTGGCGGGTGGCGATCACGAGCGCGGCAAAGAACTGCTCCGCGATTTGTCGCCGTTTGCGCTGGTCAAACAACGTGAGTTGAAGCAATCGCGCAATCTGGTTGAGCCCAAGCCCGGTGCCTGAGACCGCTCCACGGGTCTGGCGGGGCGTCGTCGGGCGGGCGGAGCTGCTCTGCGCGCTGCAGCAGCAAAAGGATCTCACGTGGTTCGGGTTGCCATCGCTCACGGGCGAGGGTGGTTTCGAGCGGAGGGTTGTTGTCGAGGAAGCCAAAGAGCGCGCGACCGTGACCGCGTTCGCCCCCACTGTCGCGGACGAGGACACGTATCGACCGCCGTTGCAAATACCCTCGTTCTGGGTCGCCTCGCAGTTCGACCGTGAAAGCGACAGCGTCGATGCTCAGCCGGTCGCTAAACCGCCACCCGCGGTGGCTGAGCCCGAAAGTCTGAGTGGATACAAGCCAGACCAGGCGCGAGCGGCCGTCGATCGCGTCCTGGCCGGCAGTGCCAAAGCCAGTTGGCCCAGGCTGCGGCAGCAGTTGCGCAAGCGCTTGTGTCTCCAGCCCAGCAGCGCAAAACGCATCGACTGGTCAGCGGTGGTGCGGCGCCTGACGCAAGCGCAGTCTGCATTGCCGCTGCCGCTGGCCGCTTCGCAACGCTGGCCGGGGAGCCTTGCGGTGGTGTTGGATCGCTGCAGCCCCAGCCTGACACCGTTTGTCGCGGAGATGGATTTTTTCGCGTCGAGGTTGCGTCGAGAGGTTGGCCGGCGCGGGGCGGACGTTCGAGTGCTCAGCGAGAACTACGGGGCACACTATGCGACCTGGGGCCATATCGCTCGCGGGTTTGGAAAATCCTGGTGGCCGTTCGCCGGTGGGCGCGTGGTACTGATCAGCGATCTGGCGCGTGCCCGATCCTCGGAGGAGCGCTCGGCATTCGACGCCTGGCGAGCGAGGCTGGTGCATGCCGGGGCCGATCTGTGCACGATTGCGCTCGGCGCCGAGTCGGCGAGCGCTCGGGCGCTCCACGTGGGAACGTTGGCCGCGCACGCCGACCAGATCGACGATTTGCTGAGTTTGATTGCGTTTCACGGCGGCGTCAGTGATGCGTTGCTGCGCGCGCTGGCAGAAATGGTCAGCCCAGGGCCGACGCCGTTGCGCCTAATCTGGTCGGCATGGAATCACGAGGCGGTAGAGCGCGCCGGCCGCCACTGCGCGCTGCGCGCGACGCATGCCGAACGTTATGAGCGCCGAATCCCGTCGATGGCGGTGGAAACGCTCACGGCGGCGGCGCGCATGGCGGCGCTGTTTGGCGCCGCGCTCCCGCAGACCCATCGCCACTGGATCGCGCTCCGTTGGTGTGCACTGGCGCCACAGCTATTGGCAGCTGCCGACCTCGCCACAGCGCACGCTGCGGCGCAGCACTTTCTCAGCGTGGACTGGCCAAACAGGTTTGAAAACGCAGATGCCGGCGAGCGCGAGCGCATGGCCGCGCAGATCTTTCAGTTCCTGGATTTGTCGCACAGCCGCGTTCGTGACCAGCACGCGCCCGCATTGCGTGGGCTCCAGGAACTCGCGGCGGCACGCCTTCATGAGGCAGGCGCCGAGGTCACGGTGTATCCCGAACTCGGACCGGTCAGGATCGGCGGGCTTGAGGTTCCGGCGTTGCCGACCGTGCCGTGGCGCCTGCTGCGCCGCGGCAACGAGCTGGTGCTGGCGCGAGCAGATGCGCCGATCCGGGGCATCCTGTTGGGAACGGTAGAAGTGGGCGCGGGCGTATGGATCGACTCAGAAGATTCATCGCGCTGGCTGCGACTCGACCAGACCGCGCATTCGTTGGGTGAGCTGTCGCCGCAGCATTCGTTGCGGATGATTGCGGGTTCAAAGGTCATTGAAGTTGCTGAGATCGCCCGGCCTTCGCGCCTGGAAGCGTGGCGGCAAGAGAACGGAAGCATACGCATCGAGGTCACGGCACCGTGGGGCGAATGGCTCTCACTGCCGTTTCCATCGTCGCCAGAGCAGCGTTACCGGATCGAAGGCTATGAGCCCTTCGTGTTTGGGTTCGACGGCAACCTCTTTGCCGAACTGACGGTGGGCAACGCCACCCAACGCTTTCGCTACATCCTCCCCGGCGAGTTCCTGATGGGTTCGCCAAACAAAGAACCCGAGCGTTATGACGACGAAGGTCCGCAGCACCGGGTGCGGATCACGCAAGGGTTTTGGCTGGCGGACAGCGCGTGTACGCAGGCCCTCTGGTTAGCCGTGATGGGTAGCCAGAATCCGAGCCACTTTGCTGCAGACCTGAATTGCCCGGTGGAGCAAGTCAGTTTCGACGATGTCCAGACGTTTCTGAAACGCTTGTTGCCACACTTGCCGGAGGGCTGCGAGGCGCAGTTGCCGAGCGAGGCGGAGTGGGAATACGCGTGCCGCGCCGGCACCACATCGCCGTTCTCCTTTGGCGAGCGCATCAGCAGCGCACAGGTGAATTTTGATGGGCGTTTTCCCTATGTCGGCGGTCAGGCGAGCGAATACCGCGGCAAGACCGTGCCGGTGAAGAGCCTGCCTCCCAATCCCTGGGGTCTGTATGAGATGCATGGCAATGTCTGGGAATGGTGCCGCGACGCTCCGCGCGGCTATCACGCTTTGGCGCCGGGTCAAGCGGAGCTTGACCCGCAAGGGGCTTTGACGAGTGGGCCCTCGCGCGCCGCCCGCGGCGGCTCGTGGATCGACCTCGCGCAGTACGCGCGTTGCGCTTACCGCTCCCAGCGCGAGCGCGGCTCACGCTCCCGCATCCTGGGCTTTCGCTTTGCCCTGAGGTCCAGGAGCCCAGTCGGCCCGGAGGGCCGTTCGAGTCAGGTGGCGCCGGAGGCGCCATGGGCGCGGCGGGACGCCGGGCCCGCTGTTAACGATGTTGCTGCTGACGATGTTGCTTTGTATCGATCCGCGACGGCCCATCGGGTGGCACACGCCTTCGGCGTCGCGAATCTAAGCCCGCGCTATCCGCCGTGTTTCCCGCCCCGCTGGGCCCGCGCCTGGGGCGATGATCGCTATGGGTTGTGGGCGGAGTTCGAGGTTGGCGGCGTTGTGCAACGCATGCGTTGGATTGAGCCCGGCGAGTTCTTGATGGGCTCACCGGACGATGAGCCGGAATGCTTAGAAATTGAAGGCCCACAACATCGGGTGCGTATCAGCGCCGGGTTCTGGCTGGCGGACACCGCGTGTACCCAGGCGCTGTGGCTGGCAGTGGCGGGAAAGAATCCTAGCTTCTTCAAGGACGACTTGCAGTGCCCCGTGGAGAGCGTCAGCGCCATCGATGTGCAGGCGTACCTGGCGCAGCTATCGCAAGTCTTGGGAGATGGCGCACTAGCCCAGTTGCCCACCGAAGCGCAGTGGGAGTACGCCTGCCGGGCGGGCACGCAGACGCCCTTCAGCTTCGGCTTGAACATCACACCAGCGCAGGCGAACTATGACGGCAACTTCCCCTATGCCGGCGGCCCAACGGGCCTGTATCGGCAGCGCACGCTGCCGGTGAAGAGCCTGCCGGCCAATCCGTGGGGCCTTTTCGAAATGCACGGCAATGTGTGGGAATGGTGCGCAGACGCCCCGAGGGTGTATCGCGCATTGGCACCGGGTCAAGCGGAGCTTGACCCGCAAGGGGCTTTGACGAGCGGATCCTCGCGCGCCGCCCGCGGCGGCTCGTGGTTCGGCGACGCGCGGGGCGCGCGTTGCGCTTACCGCTACCAGTTCGGGCGCGGCCATCGCAACCACGCCCTGGGCTTTCGCTTTGCCCTGAGGTCCTGAGCTCAGCGCGCCCGGAGGGCGGGCGGCGCCGGAGGCGCCATGCTTCAACAGGTGGCGCCGGAGGCGCCATGCTTCAAGCGCGCGGCCGGGACGGCCGCGCGTTGCGGTGCATGCGCTTTCGACATGCGGGGTTTGGCGTTGGCGAGAAGTCGGCGAGCGCTTGGCCCACCGTTGATCTGCGACGCGTTGGGTGCCTTTGATTTCGGCAAGGAGTTCCGCGTCAGGGCACGCGCCTGGCGGAAAAAGAACCCGTCCACCAAACGACGCAGGCTCGCGAAGTGCGAGCCTGCGTGTTGAAACGATTGCCAGCCGCGGACCGCAATGGGTCCGGCGCGGGTTACTTCTGGCCGTAACGCTTGCGGAACTTGTCGACGCGACCGCCAACGTCTGCGGCTTTGTGTTTGCCGGTATAGAACGGGTGCGACTTGCTGGACACGTCGATCTTGATCAACGGATATTCCTTGCCGTCGGTCCACTTGATGGTCTCTTTGGACTTCTTCGTGGAACGGGTGAGGAACGCGAAGTCCGTGGTCACATCCTGGAACACGACGTCAAAGTACTGCGGATGGATATCGGCCTTCATGAGCCTCTCCTAAAGAACGGTCAAACATAGAGCCGCGCTTTATAGCACGAGCTTTATCGGCAGATCAAAGCAGCGCCTGGCGCATGTGTTCATGAAATAGCGAGGTGTCGATGCCCGCGACGATGCTTACCATCGGGTCCTGCCAGCCGGAAATGCCGACGCGATCGACGATGGTCTGGCCGCGCGCCGCGCCAAGGCCGCACTCGACGCGGACGCGAAAATGCTCGTAGCGAGCGCAGTCTGGATGCAGCGCCACGAACGCCGCCAGAGGATCCGCCCAGGCCCACTGGCCGGCCTCGCGCTCGCGCACGAAGGCTTCGGTCTTATGCGTGATAGCGCGCATCCAGCGCGCGAGCGGCGCCGATGCGCTCAGCCAATTGAGCACGTCGCGAACGCCAGGCGCCGCACGCAAAGTGAGCGACCAATCGACCAGCTCGATGCCGGGCCAGCGCGAGAAAACCATCGCCGCCGCCTCGGGATCGAAGCCGATGTTGAACTCGGCGCTGGGGATTGCCGTGTTGCCTTGGCCATTCACGGCGCCGCCCATGACGACAAAGCGCTCGCAGCGACTCGGCAGCGTCGGATCGAGCATGAGCGCAAGCGCGATGTTGGTGAGCGGGCCGAGTGCAAGCAGGTTCAGCGGTTGGCGAAACGAGGCATCGATCAGCGCCTGTGCGCCGTGCGCTTGCTGCAGCGTTGCGGCCGGGGGCGGCAACAGCGCATCGCCGAAACCATCGGCGCCATGCACGAACGCCGCATCAGGCAAGCCGCCGATCATCGGCTTTGCGCATCCGGCAAACACTGGCGGCGGCGCGGCGAACAGATCGACCAGCCGCAGCGCATTGCGCGCAGTGTGTTCGAGTCCCACGTTGCCGCCGACCACCGAGACGCCAACGACATTCACCTCGGCCGCGCGCATCATCAGGATGGCCCAGGCGTCGTCGACGCCGGGATCGGTATCGATCCACCAGTGCGGCTTAGCCGACATACCAGATGCCATTGGTGAAGTGTTCGGCATTCCACCACAAATGCACCGCGATGCTGGCGACGTAACCCAGCGCCACGGCCCAGGTCCAGCGCAGGTGGCTGAAGAAGGTGTAATGGCCTTTCGAGACGCCCATCAGCGCAACGCCCGCAGCCGAGCCGACGCTGAGCATACTGCCGCCGACGCCGGCCGTGAGCGTGATCAGCAGCCACTGGCCGTGATCCATCGGCGGGCTCATCTGCAGTACCGCGTACATGATCGGGATATTGTCGACGATGGCCGATAGCGTGCCCATCGCCACGTTCGCCCAAGTGTGGCCCCAGCCCGCGTAAAGCTCATGGGAGGCCAGCGCCAGCAAGCCCACCGCCTTGAGTCCGCCAACGCACAGCAACACGCCGAAAAAGAACAGCAAGGTGTCCCACTCGGCCTGACCGATGATGCGGAAGATATTGAACGGATCGGCAAACGAGCGGCGCGATTCGGTGCGCTTGATGAAGTAGCCGTAGGTGCTCAGAAGGCCCAGGCCAAACATCATGCCGAATACTGCCGGCATCCCCAGCATCTGCTTGCTGGCGACTGTGATCGCAATGGTCAGCGCGAACAACACGCAAACACCGATGGCGCCGGGCTTTAAGTCGGCATTGTCTGGGGCAGGCGGTGGTGTACCTCTGGGAACAGCAATCGACATGATCGCCGCAGGCACAAGAAAATTCACCGCCGAGGGCAGGAAAATCTTGAAGAATTCGAAGAACTCGACCTTGTGCGCTTGCCACACCATCAGCGTGGTGATGTCGCCAAATGCGCTCCAGGCACCGCCGGCGTTGGCGGCAACGACGAGGTTGAGGAAACTCAATACGATGAATTGGCGGTTGCCGGCAGCACAGGCCAGAACCACCGCCGACATGATCAGCGCCGTGGTCAAATTGTCGAGCACCGATGAGAGGAAAAAACTGACGACACCGGTGATCCAGAACAGCGCGCGGTAGGAGAACCCGCGCGAAACGAGTTGCGCGCGCAGTTCTTCGAACACATTGCGCTCGGTCATCGCCGACACGAAGGCCATCGCGACGATCAGAAAAAAGAACAACTGCGAGAACTCGAGGAATACTTCTTCGAAAGCATGCTTGGCGGCCCCTTCGGGAAAACCACCTGCCATCGCCAGATAGCTGCCGATCATGGCCCAGATCAAGCCGGCGCCGATCAGCACCGGCTTGCTCTTGCGAAGGTGCAGCTTTTCCTCGATCACCACCAGCGCGTACGCGATCACAAAAACCAGCAGTACCGCCCATGACACCCAGGTACCGACGAGATCGAAATGATCGGCGCCAGACGCGAACGCCGACGGTGCGATCAGCAGCGCGGCAAAAAAGCAGAGCAGATTCATGGCGATCCGGCGGCGAACACAAGGCCGCGGATGATGCGAGGGTATTGTGAACGCTGCAATGCAGGTGAGGTCGAAGCGGCTCCCCATCAGCAGCATGCTGTTCGGTCGCTCAGGACTTGAGCTGGCCGCTCAGCCTTTAAGGATCTCCCGCGCAGCGCGCACGCCGGTCAAGTAGGCGCCGTGTGTGGTGCCGAAATACTTGCGGCTGGTTGCTTCGCCAGCAAAGTGCAGACGCCCCGTCGGCGCCGCCAGGTCTTCGCGTACTTTGGGATCGGCGCCCACGGCATTGAAGGAATAGGCACCAAGCGCGAACGGATCGCTTGCCCAGCGCGTGATCTGTTGACCACGCGGTTCAGGGACCTCGCCGAACATCCCGCGAAGTGCGCCCATCGCCTCGGCGACGGTTTTGGTGTCGCTCCACGCTTCGATCTGACGCGCGAATTCTGCGGCGTTAAAGCCCAGCAGCACCGACTTGCCGCTCGCGCGAGCGAGATTCAGCCACTGCGTCCATTCGCCTCGCCGTTCTGGCAAGCGCTCGATCCAGTCGACATCGGTGGGCCAGAACGGTTGCCCAAAGCGTAGAAAACACTTGTTCAGAAGACCGACGCCGAGCGACTCGATGGCGCGGCGTTTCGCTGCCGGAAGGGGCGGCGAGAACTCGATCGCCCCGGCTTTGAGCACGCCGAGCGGCGCACTGACGATGATCCTGTCGGCGCGCAACGTGTGCCCGGTCGCATCGACGCGCACGCCGTTCTCGTCCCACGCGATGCGCTCGACTATGTGCCCAAATCGAATCGACAAGCCCTTGGCCAGATGTTCCGGGAGCGCGCCGAAACCATCGGGGAAAATGATGTCGTCGCCCGCGAAGGCGCTGTCGTCGTCCCACCACCAGGCCGACAGTTGCGGCGTGCTGCCTGCATACTCGTGCTCGAAGTCGCCATTCAGACGCAACTCGATCAGCCTGCGATCGTCGCGGCTCAGCGAATCCCAATCGAGTGCCTCCATCACGGCAGCATGCAACGAGCGATCGGACTCGGATTGCTGCGCGCTTTCCAGCACCTCCGAGATGCGCTCGCGCCAATGCGCCAGGCGCTCGTATTCGGACGCCGTAAAGCGCCGACCGGCGCGGTAGCCGATCGCATTCTCATCATCGGTGGCGATGGTGCGCACGCCAAGCTCGCGCGCCAATTTGCCCAACGGGCTGGCCTGAAATCCATTGATCCAACTGGCGCCCAGATCCATCGGCGCATCTTTCCAGACGCGGCTGGTGTGGATACGTCCACCAATCCGCTCGCGCGCCTCCAGCACTTCGACGCGATGTCCGGCGTCATGCAGCGCGCGTGCGGCGGACAGGCCGGCGATGCCGGCGCCGATGACCAGGATCTTCTGCGGCTGCGCCGGCGTCAGCGCCCATGTGCGGCGCGCAGCCAGCGCCAAGCCGAGCATTGCGAGCAGTTTGCGTCGATCCATAGCGCCGAGCCTCAGCGGCCATCCGCGTGCCGCAACAATTCTGCGCCGGCCGATTGCTGCACGACAACGGCTAAGCCGAGCGAGGCTTCACGACTTTTGCAACGTGCAGAAAAAGTTCAGCTTGTTGCCATCCAGATCGCGCACGTAGGCGCAGTAAAACGCACCGCCACGAGGGCCCGGATCGCCTTCATTGGTGGCGCCCAATTCGAGCGCCTTCTTGTGCAGCGACTGAGCTTGCTCGGGCGTCTTGACCGCAAGCGCGATCATCGTGCCGTTACCAATCGTGGCCGGCTCTTTGTTGTACGGCAGTGCCACACCGAACGCGGGCAGATGCGGCGCGACGGTCCAGGCGATGAGCCGATCCATCGTCATCATTCTCTTGGCGCCCATGTCGGCGAAGAGCGCATCGTAGAACGCCGCTGCGCGCGGCAAGTCATTGGTGCCTACAGTGGTGTAGCCGATCATGGTTTCGCTCCAGTTGGGTTCAGCAAGTGATACGCGCTTGCGCAAGGTTCGAGAAGGGCCGGATCGGACCATCTGAGGTGGTGTTGGTCATCGCTTCGGGTCGAAGATCTCGCCATCTCCGAGAATGCGGGATCTCGGCGACGCAAAGGGTGTTGGCCGGGCCGCGTAATCCGCACTGGCAATGGGCGCACTGGTTATTGGTTGCCTTAGCCGCCGCGCATTCTACTGGCCAGCGGCGAGTCGAGCGCGGCCAGTGCGCTTGCCGCACCTTCGCGATCGCGCGGATCGAGATTCTGTCCGAGCTTGAACTTGCCGACGATGCGCACGATGTCGATCTCGATGCCGACGATGGCGCGTAGATTGGCGTCGATGTAGTCGCCCGGCGCGTCGTGTAGCGACCACGGTCTGGGCTCCTGCGTTTCGTGCGTCTGCGTCAGCTGCGACACCACGGAGCGCAGATAGTCGACATCGTCGCGAATGCGCATCGTGCCGTGAACATGGACCACCTCGTAGTTCCACGTCGGCACACGTCGATGCGTATCCGCCATTCCGGGATACCAATTCGGCGAGATGTAGTGCTGCTCGCCATGGAAGATGACCAGCGCCTCGGCATCGCGCGCTTGTCGCCATACCGGATTCGCGCGCGCGCAATGGGCGCGCAATCGGCGCGCTGCGCGGTCGAGTTCGAAGGGCAGGTGATTGGCGTCGAGCCCGTCGCTGTGCGTGACCAGGGTGCCGAGCGGCGAGCGCTCGATCAGAGCGTACAGTTGCGTCTCGTCGGTTACCGTGAAATGGGCCGGGTTATACATCGCGCTATTTTCCTGTCGCAGGCACTGGCGATGGCCGCCCATTCAATCCCAATGCGAGATACACGCCCACGAGCACCATGAAGATGCCCGCAAACGTGCCAGCGCCAATGGTCTCGGCAAGAAACAGCCACGCCCAGAAGATCGCAAAACACGGCACCAGAAAGGTGACGGTCATCGCACGCGTCACCCCGATTCGGCGCATCAGCGGGAAGTACAGAACGTACGGCAGGCCGGTGCTGATCACGCCTGAACCAAGGATGCAGGCGATCAACGTCGGGCTCCAGTCCACATTCGTTGGCGTTGCGAACGGCAGCGTCGGCAGCAGCCACAGTGCGGCCGCCAGCTGGCTGCCGCAACCGAGCGCCATCGGCTCGATGTGCGCGGCGCGGGTTTTCATGTACTGCCCGGCGATGGCGTAAAGAAGAGCGGCCAGCAGCGTGCCGCCGAAGGCAAGCAAGGCGACCCATCCCACGCTCACGGTCCCGGCGCTGGTGGTGACCGCAACGCCTGCCAGTCCCAGACCCAGCCCAATCGATTTCATCGTGCCTGGACCGCGGCGCGCAATGGCGATGCCGAGCAGCGCCGACCACAGCGGCGCAGTTGCGTTGCCGATGGCCGAATACGCCGCCGGAATGTACAGCGCGGCGATCGCAAACAAGGCGAATGGGATTGCCGAGTTGATCAGACCGATGATCAGGAAATGCTGCGCGTCGCGCTGCAAATACAGCGGCTGTTTGCGCTGCCAGAGTATCGCCGCGATCAACGCCCCGCCAATCGCGACGCGCAAATCCGCCGCCCACGCCCAGCCGATCGCCGGCGCGATGACGCGCATGAACATGAAGCTGATGCCCCACATCGCCGCGAGCATGAGCAGCGTGAGGATGTCGCGGGATTCGATGTCCGCGTGCGAGGTGTCAGACATGCGCATGCGCCTCGCGGATCGATGGTGCCGCAGCGCTGCGCCACGGAATCGGCTGGCGCAGCACGAAGGCCAGCAAATGCTGTTGCAACGCCGCCAACAGCATCGGTTCGGGCAAGGCCCTGGCCAACGCGAGCTGCGGGCGTTCGCCGAGCAGCGCGGCAATCCAGCCCACGAAGCGCTCGTCCATACGCACCAGATGCGCCTGCGGGTAGGTCTCGCATAACTCTGCGGTAAACCGTTCTGCATCGCCCTGGACGCACACCCAGCTCACGCCTTTTTCCGACTGCGCGACGACCAGATTTCCCAGCTCGCACGGCGCGATGCCATAGGCAAGCCAGGCACCGGCGCCGCCGCGACGCAACGAGGCGGGCGACATGCCCAGCGCATGCGCCGCATGCCGATACGCGCTGCTCAGTGCGCCGAAGTGCTGCAACGCACTTTCCAATACATCGCCTTGTTCCTGCAGCGCTATCCGCCAACTGCGCATGCGATAACTGAGCAGCCACTGCCTGGCGCTGATGCCGAGGAAGCGTCGGCATTGGCGATGCAAGGTCGGCGCCGATGTCGAAAGCGTCGCAAGCAGCACCGGCAACTCCCATGTCGGGTGCTCTTGCACCAGGTCGGCGAACTGCAGCAAAGTCGTAGGAAGAGCGTCCATGGAGCAACACTAGGGCAGCGGTTTGCGCCACGTCTTCTCAATTCCTGTCACGCGGCGACGTGCCCGAAATCTGCCTGATTGCTGAAGCCCCAGGTGCTCGCCGACCGCGCGGATTCGCTTCCGATCTCGCTTCTTTGCTTCGTGTCTTCGTGCTCTCGTGCGAACAAATGCGTTTGTTTTGGCTTTTTCCCGAGACTTAAGACGTGTCGTCGTCTCAGCGTGGCGCTGTCCGATTTCGCCTGTAGCATTGCGTATCCGCCACTTCGCGCACGACACAACCCGGTGCAAAGTGCGCACACCGGATGTCCGGTGAGCTTGGAGATACACCATGAACACGGCGATTCTTGCTCTGGCGATGGCGCTGGCTTCGACGCCCGCAATCGAACTCGATGACGCGCCGGTCTATGTCGCCGGCGGTCAGTACACCGCCACGTTGTCGCAACTGACGGGCCGCTGGCAACTGCTGCCGATCGATGCCGCCGATCGCATCGTGCGCAGCGAATGCGCGCAGGAAGTACATCTGCCACCCGGCCTGTGGTTGATCAATCGCAACGCCAGCGGCGAGCCCGAGTTGCTGGCGCCGTCGGGAACCGCGCTGCCGCCGGGCTATCGCGAACGCATCGCGCTGGCTAGTTGCGATGCGCCCGCGACCGGTGCCCTGCGTGCGCCAGCGGAGCTGATCGATTGGCTCGTGGAGCACGCGGGTGCGGTGTGGGTGGACGAATGAGCGCGCTGTTGCGCTTGGGTGTGCTCGCGCTCGATGGCTGCTTGCTGTCGAGCCTGGGTGGGCCGATCGACGCACTGCGCATTGCCGAGCGCATTGCGCAGTTGCGCCAGCCGCGCGAGCAGCCGCGCTTCGTCAGTTACGTGCTGAACGCGCGCGGTCGCAGCGAAGTCGCATCGGCCTCCGGCGTCGGGCTCACGGGTGTCGTCACCGATACGCCGGAGATCGACGTGCTGCTGGTCCCCGGCTCGATGGGCGAGCATCCGCGTGGACTGCTGGATGCCGCCACGCTGCAACCGGAGATCGATTACATCCGCGCCATGCATGCCCGCGGCGTGCGCATCGCCGCGTCCTGCAGCGGCACCATTCTGCTGGCCCGCACCGGGCTGCTCGACGGCAGGCGCGCGACAACGAGCTGGTGGTTGGGCGCGCAGTTCCGTCAGCATTTTCCAAAAGTGAAGCTCGATATCGACCAGATCCTCGTCGAAGACGAACGCATCATTACCACGGGCGCGGCGACAGCGATTCTGAATCTCGTCGTACGGCTGATCGGCGAGGTGGCCGGGCAAGAGTTGGCCTCGCAGGTAGGGCGCATGCTGGTGATCGATAGCGAGCGCCAGAGCCAGGCGCCTTATGTGAGCATGGCGCTGATCGAACGGCCGCGCACCTCGCTCGCCGAGAAGGCCGAGCGCGTGTTGCGGCGCACGCTCGATAAAGACATTTCGGTGGCGCTGCTCGCCGAACAGTGCGACACCAGCGAACGCAATCTGCTACGCCACTTCAAAGCGCACTACGGGTGCTCTCCACTCGAATACATCCAGCGCCTGCGCGTCGAGCGCGCTAAAGCGCTCCTCGAGACCACGCATCTGGGATTCGACGAAGTCGTCGAGCGCTGCGGTTATCGCGACACGTCCAGCTTTCGCAAGCTGTTCAAACGTGCCACCTCGCTGACGCCGAACGATTATCGCGAACGTTTCAGGCTGCGGGCGCGGCACTGATAAATGCGTACGATGCTTGACGTTGCTGAGCGGACCATGGCGATAGTATCGGCGCCGGTTTCGCAATTTCAGGGGTTGGTATGCGTAAGTTGGCTTTGTGGGTGTTATTGCTGATGCCCATGTACGCGTTGGCGCAAGACTGCCCCAGCGCTTTCAATCTGGTGGGCAACTGCGGCTTCAACTCCTCGACGGCCGGGTATTCGCCGCAAGAGCCCGGAGATACCATCGAATTCGTCGCCAACGTTGGCGCCACATCGCCCGGCGCAATGCGCGTGACCGATACCAATGCCGATGGCAACAACGAGGCAGAAGCAGAGACCTGCGTGAACGCAAGTCGCGGCCAGTATCGTCTCGGCGCGAGTTTCAGAGCGATAGCGGCGGAAACTTGTTTTGTTGGCTTCGACGAACATGTGCAGCCCAATTGCGCAGCGCCGAACGGCAACTTCGTCTCTGGCACGCCAGTGGCGGTCAACACCCAGTCCTTCACGCGATTCCAGGGCCAGCCCGTTGTGGGTGCGGGTGTCGCATCCGTTGAGCTGGTGATCCTGTGCGCCAATGGAACACCGGCACAGTTCGACGTCGACGACATCGCAATGGTTGAGCTGCCGATGTTCGCCAATGGGTTTGAATGAGCCCAACCGTTGGTCAGTGCAACAGGGCAGGTGGAGCGCTCCTTGAACCGGAGACCGTGTCCCCGCGCACTGCCCGCGCGCCGGGGACTGGTGTAGTTTGCAATCGGTCCAAGTGATTGGAGTTGCACCGATGCTTGTTGTCCGCGCCACGCATATTGTTCTCGCCTTGTGTGCTCTGCAGGCAGCGCCGATGCGGGCGCAGTCGCCTTCGCCGCCGGAAACCTCGGTGGCCGAGCAGTTGCAGGAGCGCGCTGTCGAGGCGCCGGTGGTTGAAGATCCAACGGCCCAGACCGCAGAAGTGCCAGCGCAGGTACTGCCGGCCGAGGCGCCGATAGCGGAGGTCGCGGACGACGCAAGCGACCAGAGCGCGGCTGTGCCTGGATCGCGCGCAATCGGCGAAGACTCATCATCTGCTGCGCAGGACGAGCTGCGGCCAGCGCCCGGCGCTGACGTCAACGTCGACGCTTTGATCAGCGCGGCGCTCGCTCGCGCACCGGATGGCAGCGAGGACAAGCTCGTACTTGCCGGTTATCTGGACGGCGTCGCCAGCACTTTCCAGCGCGAGCACGGCATTGCCGCGATGACTGCTTCCGTGGTCAAGGACAATGCGCTGACGATGGCACGCGGATATGGGTTCGCCGATGTCGCCGAGCAGCGTCCGGTTTTGGCCGATTCCACGCTATTCCACATCGGGTCGGTGTCGAAGACCTTCACCTGGACGGCGGTGATGATGCTGGTCGAGCGCGACCAGCTGAATCTCGATACCGACATCAACACGTACTTAAAATCGGTGCGGATAGCCGAGGCTTTTGGCGCGCCGGTGACCATGCGCCATCTGATGCACCATCGCGCTGGCTTCGAGGATTCGATGCGCGTCTTCGCCGTCGGCGACGACGATCCGCGCACGCTGATCGAGGTGCTGGTCGAACAACAGCCGGCGCGGGTTTACGCTCCTGGCTTGCGCACTTCGTACTCGAACTGGGGGTCGGCCCTCGCGGCGCAGATCGTCGCCGACGTCAGCGGCGTGCCCTATGAGGATTTTTTGCGCCGCGAAATTCTCGAACCACTCGGTATGCGTGCTACCGTCTGGCAGGCGCCTTCGAAAATGGATGCCGACACGCGCGCCAGACTGGCGATCGGCTACAAGGCCGACAAGGGTGCGCTCGGAACGCAGGACTATATGCAGCTTGGCGCCTATTGGCCGGCGGGCGGCATCGCATCGACCGCCACCGACATGGCGCGCTGGATGCGCTTTCATTTGAACGGTGGCGAGCTGGATGGCGCGCGACTGATGAGCGCGCAGACGCATCAGGCCATGTGGACGCGCGGCTTCGACGATCGGCCAGACGCGCCCGATCTGGCGCATGGATTTCAGGATCGCAGTTACCGCGGGCTGCGGCTGCTCGGGCATGGCGGCGCCACGGCCTCGTTCTTCACCAATATGGTGTTGGTTCCGGAATTGTCGCTTGGCATTTTCGTGTCGCAAAGCAGTCAACAGACGAGGGTATCGGTCAGCCAGTTGCCAGAGCTGATCGTCGATCGCGTCAGCGGCAAGGGCTTTGCGCCGACCTTGGCGGTCGCCCCTACAGAGCCTGGCGGCCTGTCCGATTTCGCGGGCACTTACGTGCAAAATCGCCGTGTGTTCTCCAGTTTCGCCGCGACGTTTGCATTGACCGCCACGGCGAATGTCGCGCCGATATCCGCCGACGCACTGCTGCTGACGTTGAACGGGCAGGCAACTCTATACCGGCGTGCGGCATCGGGACGCGATACCTTCGAAGCCGCTGACGGCGCGCGCATTGCGTTCCTGCGCGAGGGCAACGCGGTGGTCGCGCTCGCAGACGGTTCTGGTGTTCACACTTACGAGAAAGTCGGTGTACTCGGTCATCCGAGTGCGCTCTTCGCAGCGCTCGCCGCGGCGGTGCTGCTGGCGCTCACGACACTGCTCGGCTATTGGTGGCGTCTTGGCCGCGGCGCCGACTATGGCCATGGCGTTGCCGCCGGCATTGCTGCGTTTTCGAACATCTTTTCCGCGCTTTGCGTGATCGGATTTGTGGTCGCTGTGGCGCTGATGCTGGGTGACTTGGAGAGCCTCGACATCGCCCTGATGCCCGGTAGCTATCCACCGCCATCAATGCTGCACACGCACTATGCAGGGTGGGCCATGGCAGGCGCTGCGGGCTTGCAGATTCTTGCGCTCCTGCCCGCGTGGCAAGCGAGCGGTTGGGGTCTGGTGCGGCGATTGCACTTCACCGCTTTCGCTCTGACAATGGCGCTGCTGGCATTCTTGCTGTGGCATTGGCGGGTGTTTGCGGCACCGGTGTACTGAGCGTCCGTTGCGCATCCAAAGTCAGGGGTGCGCACCGGCTGACATGCTGCGAAGCCAATGGGCGTGGGGATTTGCGCGCCGTTGCAACGCCGCGCACTTTCTTGCGGCCTGATGGAACATGCGGGATTTCGTTGAACACCGATATCCGCCCGATCGAATCCGAATCGTTGCCACGAAAGCTCTCGGTCACCGCGCTGTGGCTGCTGGCGATCAACGGCATCATCGGCGCCGGTATCTTCGGCATTCCGGCCAGCGCGCAGGCACTGGTGGGCGACTTTAGTCCGTGGTTGTTTGTACTGTGTGCGTTGCTGATCGCCCCGGTCGTGCTTTGTTTCGCAGAGCTTTCGAGTGCCTTCGGCAACACCGGCGGGCCGGTGGTTTACGTGCGCACGGCCTTCGGTCCATTCGCCGGATTTCAAGCGGGTTGGGCCTACTACATCGCGCGTTTGACTGCCTTCGCGGCGAATCTCAATTTGCTGGTGGTTTCCTTCGGCTACTTTTGGCCGGCGGCGGACGAGCCTGGGATACGCATCGCGCTGCTGGCGGTACTGACGGCAGCGATGGTCTGGGTCAATGTGGTCGGCGCGCGGGCGGCAATGGTATCGCTCGGTGCTTTGACCTTGCTGAAGTTAATGCCGCTGTTGGCGCTGGCTGCATATGGCGCCAGTTGTGTCGGCACGCTGCCGTCGCCGGCGATGCCGCCAGCCGGGGATCTCGGCGCGGGGTTGCTGTTGGTGATCTATGCCTTCGTCGGCTTTGAGGCGAGTGTGGTCGCCGCCGGTGAGGCACGCAACCCGCAGCGCGATCTGCCGCGCGCTCTGCTGTGGGCGCTGTTGACCGTTGCCGTGCTCTACGCGTTGATCCAACTGGCGGCGCAGCAGTTGGTGGCAAATCTGGGCGATGTCGAAAAACCGCTGCTGGCCGCCGGCGGGGCCTGGCTGGGGTCCGTCGGTGTGGCGGTGGTAGCGCTTGGCATTCTGACCTCCGTTGGCGGCAATCTCTTGAGCAACATGTTCACCACTGCGCGCATCAGCTATCGGCTAGGCCTGGACCAGCAGCTGCCAGACTGGTTTGCGCAGGTCCACGCGCGGCACGCCACGCCAGCGAATTCGATACTGTGCTACGGAATCGCGGCCTTTGCGCTGGCCGCGAGCGGCAGTTTTGTGTGGTTGGCGGTGGTGAGCGTGCTGACTCGCTTGCTGCTCTACTTGAGCTGCATCGCGTCGATGCCTGCGGTTCGTCGTCAGGCCGGAGCGGCGCAACTGATGCGTTTGCCGGGTGGCTGGTGCATTCCCTTGCTTGCGGCCGCCGTGTGCGTTGCGCTGCTTACTCAGGTCGATGTGCGCGCCGTGGTTGCAACGGCGGCACTGTTGGCGATCGGCAGCGTGCTCTATGTCGTGGCGCGCAAAAAGCAGTGAAAGGCTCCCTTGCCGCCGACCGCCGCGGTGAATAAGCCCCTCGCTTCGATTCGAAGGCCGAGCGCCTTCCAAGGCTTCCCTGGTTTTCGAATTCTCTCGAATTCGCCTGATTCGAGACGATTCGGATTGGAATCGATGGCCTTTGGGAGGTTAACCCGCATATTTCATGAGGTCGCAATGAAATGGCTTAGTTTCGTTGTTGCAGCCCGGAAATCATCGAGTTGGTCGTACTGACAGAGTGTTCGCTGCCATTTCCTCGCTAACACGGCCCTCGCTCGTTCTTTGCGCCGGACTCTTCGTTGCTCGTCGTCGCAATGGAACAACCATTCCTTCTCCTCCCGCCTCGATTCCGGCGCAAAGCCCTTCGCGATCTTCCGCGTTCCCTCATGAAATATGCGGGTTAACCCGCGTGGCGGTGAGGAGCCGTTTCCGCTGAGGTGCTGCATGGTGAAGGGCGAACTGAGCAGCCGCAGGTTCACCTGGCTGCGCTGGTGTCGTCTGCGCGGGTATTCGCCGCCAGGGCGATGGCAGCTTAGTTCGTCGCGGTGATTGCGAGGCTTGGACAGCCTGATCGAAATCCTTGCGCGGTGAAAGGAAGGTATCGACCCAGTGGCGCTGCCGAGTCGGCCGTCGCCATCAAAGCGAAGTCTACCCCCTGTAGAGAAGCGGCGCTCGCTCTCGAATCTTTTCGAACTGCCAGTATTCGAGGTTTTTCGATTTGAACGTAAAGGTCGTGCGTGAGGAAATCTGGACCCATCGGAGCTGGCTGATGGGTAAGCGCCGGTCAATTGATGCCAATTTCAAATTGAGGATCCTTACATGAGTCCAAAGGGCAAGTCAGCAAAGCCGTATTCGATTCGCTCCGCCGTATTCGCGACCATTTCGGTATTGGGTATGGTCGCCCACGCGAACGCACAATCAACGTGGACGGTGACCACGCTCCATCCGCCGGGAGCCGCGACGGCCTCTCGCCTGGAAAGCGCTGGCCCGCTGCAAGGGGGATACATCACACTCGGTGTTGGCGTTCAAAACGCTGCAGTTTGGGACGGGACGCCGAGCTCAATGGTTAATCTCCATCCGCCCGGTTCGACGCGCTCGTTGGTGCAGGGCGGCGGCGATGGGCAGCAGGTGGGACGGGCCAGTTTTACCAGTCTGACGGTGCCGACTCGTGCGATGCTCTGGACCGGGAGCGCAAGCTCCATGGTGGACCTCCACCCAGAAGGCTGGGCCTTTTCTGAGGCGTTTGACGCTGCCGGCGGGCAGCAGGTTGGTGTCGCCCAGTTCTCCGCTGCCTTTGTCAGCTCCGCAGTCATGTGGACTGGGTCGGCGGAGTCCTTTGTCCGACTCGACCCGCCCAATGGAACCGGCGCCTCGCAAGCCCTGGGTACCGACGGCGTGCAGCAGGTGGGAACGTGGGTTGGGGGTTTTGGTGGGAGTTCGGCCCTAAGGGCATCGTTGTGGTCAGGAACGGCGGCCTCGCATGTCGATCTCCATCCGCCAAGCGGTTTGCTTTCCCGGGCAACTGCCGTGAGTCGAGGTCAGCAGGTAGGGTGGGTCCAACTGCCAGCTTCAGAGCCCGGTGGCGACCGTCCAGAAGTTGCGAGTCTTTGGACGGGTTCGGCGGCATCCTGGGTGAACCTCAACCCGGCAGGCGCATCGTCCTCCCGAGCGAACGGCGTCTTCAACGGCTTGCAGGTGGGGTCCGCCCAAACGGCCATGGGTGAACGCGCGAGCCTGTGGCGTGGAACCGCTGCGTCGTGGGTCAATCTGCACACCTTTGTGCCATCGGAGTTCTCGTCGAGCACGGCAACCGATATCTCCACAGTGAACGGGTTCTTGATCATTTCCGGTTACGGTTTCAACACGGCTAACAATCGAACCGAGGCGTTGATCTGGACGGCACCGGATCCAGGTTGCGATACGCTCGATCCTGCGCCGTTGGACGCCAGCGTCGAGTACGAGTCGATCCAAGCCATCTTTACCGGCGGCCCAGGGCAACCAGCCCGATGCACAACGTGTCACTCTCCGAATGTCTCTGCAGGGCTCTCGTTTGCGCCCGAGAACTCCTTCGCGGCGCTGGTCAATGTCGACTCTTCGCAGGATCCCACCATCAAGCGCGTCGTCCCGTTTTCATCAGGCGCGAGCCTGCTGTTCCGCAAGGTCAACTGCAACGCACCCGGCGTCGGCTCGCGCATGCCGCTTGGCCGCGCCGCGCTCAGCCTCGATGAGCAGCGCCTGATTCGCGACTGGATCGATCAGGGCGCGGTGCAACGCCAGCGCGTGCTGGTGAACGGCTTCGAGTAAAGGCACGACACGGCACCAGGCCGACAAGGCGGCATTCGCCCAAGCCGCAACAGTTTTTGCCCGACACTGACTGGGCGCGCAACTTGTTCCCTTCGAGGCGAGAAGCGGTGTCAGTGTCGGGCGCCCTGGACGCATCAGCAGCGAATCGCAGGGACGAGCAACTGTCGGGCGCCGGTTGTGATCCTGGAAGGTGCCGTGCAGACAGCTCGTCAAAAACACAGCAGGGAGAATTGCACCATCGGCAAGCCGTCGCTGATCCGCTACACGATGGCCAGCAATCGACCGCTACGGGCTGCCGCGCGGTAAGCGTCCGACGCCGCCGCGCGACCCAGTTTGCCACTATCGACCCAGGTAATGGAAGATGATCGGGTAGCGGCTCAAGTTTCGACGGGCCGGCATGTCCCCGGCGATCAAGTAGCGCTCGCCATTCAAGGTCAGCTCTGCCGTGATATTGCAAGACTGAGTGTTCGCGATAGGGAATTCCGTTCGTCGTTCGATCGCGATAGGTTCCAGTCTCCTGCATCCAGAAGGCATCGCGGAAATCCGTCAGGACCACGGTTTCCGGCCCGATGTCCAGCCGATAGGCCAGCCGATGAACGTGGACGGATTCGATTCTCGGTCCTGTATTCCCGCTGCTATTGCGGTCCCTGACGTGAAACTTAAGCGCGACATAGTCATCCGTGCGCAGTCTGACGTAGAGGGGCGCGAGGCTGACGCTCTCCCTTGGGAACCACGCCGCGTAGGTGCTGACGGCCAGCTCACTGTCGTCGTCTAACGGTTGAACGAATTCTTCGTATTCAACGCTGACAACATCCATGCAACCGACTCCGGTCAGCGCACACAGCAGCACGATCAGGACTGCATGCCCGAATGCATGCCGCAACGTCATGGCTTCGGCGAGAAAATGAAAGGCTCCGTCGTGCGCGTCAAGTTGCTAGCCCGCATATTTCATTAGGTCGCGATGAAATGGCTTGATTTCGTTGTTACAGCGTGGAAATCATCGAGTTTGTCGTACTGAAAGAGTGTTCGCCGCCATTTCCTCGCTAACACGGCTGCGCTTCCTGCTTTGCCCCTCCGGCCAGCGCATCCATGCGCTGGCGTTCGGCGGCGCATCGCATGCGATGCAAGCTTGCCCTCTCTCACCCTTCGCGATCTTCCGCGTTCCCTCATGAAATATGCGGGCTAGCACGGATCCCTATTCGAAGCCGTTGCTGAACAGCGCGTCCACTGTGCCCGTGCTGTGCGGCGCAGTGCCGCGGCTGCCGTCCCAACCAGCGAAACCGACGAAGTCGGCGGTGAGATCGCGCGTGCCCGCGAGGGTTGAGGTGAGCTGGCAACTCCCGGTTTCGTTGGCGGTACCCGACAAGCTGATCGTGCACGTCGCCGTATTCGGCGCCGGCGCTCCATCAGTGACGACGACGGTGCCGCGCGGCTCGCCGGTGATCGCGATGCCAGCCGCCTCGCGCACGGTCACGTTTACCGTATATGGCTGGCCGACCGGACTTGGGTCCGGCGTGTCGGCCGTGATCGTTGTCAGCGTGTTCGGTCCTGGCGTGAAGAACCACGCCGTGTTGCTGTTGAACGCCAGATTGGCGCTGGTGATCCGCAGATCACCATTGCCCAGCGCCTGGCTGCCGACCCCGCACACTGCGAATCCGGTGCTGGTGTCAAGTCGAACGCGCAGGTTGCAGTTGGCATTCGACGGGTTGTTCAATTGCCCGACATAGCGTAGCGCGTAGCGATAGTCGTCGCTCGTGCCGGCCACGCGGTCGAGGCCGGCGCGGGCGAGAAGCAATGTGGCGAGATCGTCATGCTGGAAGTGCCGCTGCGCCTCATTGAATCCTGCGCCCTGCTGCATCACGGCTTCGCTGTTGGCGAAGCCGAGTGCGGCCATCACGTTGCGATCCGCATTGGCCGCGAACAGATGTCCGGCGGGCAGCGCGGTGAGTTCGCGGATCATGCTGGTGGAGTCGACAATCGGTGGCAGCAGGCCCGGATTGTTCTGGTTGCGGATGTACCAATGCAGATTGATGTCGTCGCCGCGAAGATCATCGCTCGATCCGTGCAGTCCGTCCAAGCCTGCGTTCTGGTCGAAATTTCCATTCGCGCCGACCGCGCTCTTGGTGCCATTTCGGCCGGGCTCGGCGATGCCAGACTCGGTCGCGTGGTTGGGATGGGCCAGTCCGATGCAGTGGCCTATCTCGTGCAGCAGGGTCGACTCGAAGTCGACCTGGCCCGTGGGAATGTCTGTCGCCGCATTGAACGCCAGTGTGTCTGCCGGCAATGACACGAAGCGATTGTGGGTGGCCACGGCTTTCAGAACCGAACCTTCGGCCTGCGCCGCGAGTGCAGGATTGACGCTGACGTCGATGCAGATCGTCAGGTCAGCCAGCGTACCGCCGGTTCCGGAGTAGACCTGCGGGTGGGTGACGCTGTCCAATCGCGAGGCGTTGGCAAACACATAGGCGCCGGCAGACGCGGGGGCTTGCCAGCAGATTCCCAGGATGATCGCAATCGCAGTCGTTGTACGTCGGCGTGACAGGGCCCATCGAGTAACTCGCGGTTGCCGGCTCATGGTGTGGCCTCCATTTCCACCAGATCGTCGCGTTCGGCTTCGGCCTGCAGCATCGAAACCAGCGCCGAGAACGCCGCCAAATCCGCGCGTTCGGGATACCGTTCGGCATATTGGAAAACGCCCGGGAAAGCCGCCTCAAAGCCTCGCCCGAGATCGTCGGTCCAGCGCAGCACATAGCGATCAGCACCCAAGACGGCGAAGGCCTGCCCGCGCGCCTCCTCCAGCGCAGCGAGTTCAGCGGCGACCTTTTCACCATCGAATCCCGCGAGCAGGTGCATTTGCGACGTCGCCGGCGATGCGCGCAGCGATGGCGCAGCCCTTACGCCGCCGAACCGCCCCGGTTCAGGCCAATGCTCGGGCCGTCGCACACGCAGGCAGCCATCGCCTTGCATGCCAACGTGCAGCACGTGCTCCAGTCCGCGAATCTCGCCGGGCACAACCGTGAGCGACAGCACGGTCGGCAAATCAGATGGGCAGGCCCTGGCGGCGGCAGAGACGGACATAGCAAGCATGGCGAAGGCTAACGTACTGAGATGGGTCATGAGCGTGGTCCTCCAGAAATGAGGTGGCGAACAGTGGAGCTCCGTACGCCATTGAGTGGGTCAGCTGGCCGCTCGTAGGCTCATTGCCGCGACGGGCTCATTACTGCCTGATGGCGATCGGCACACAACCGACTTCCCGTCCCGGCGGCGGAGGGGCGAAAACTGCCGCACGGCCCGCGACAGACTTTGGCAAACGGCAAGCCCACGCATAAGCGTCTCCAAAAACTGGAACGTACCAGAGTCGTGGGCGTGCCGACATCTCGAAACTTCTCGAATCGCTCAATTTCGAGACGATTCAGATTGAAGATCGTTGCGCTGTGTGCGGGAATGCCTGGCGACAGGATGCGTCGGCGTTGCGACTGAGCAATACACGGGTTGCGTGCACCGGCGCCTGGCGACTTCAACCCGACTCAATCGGTCTTGGTCAACAATATTTCGGCGACCGGTCGAGCGGGATCTTGTTTCATGGCTTCGAGTATTTTTCGCCACGACTCCGCTTCCAAGACCAAGCCAGGCTCCGGCCGGAGTTCGTGTCTTCTGGCGTAAAGATCAATGTAAGCCTCGGCAAGCTCTTCTACCGAATTCCTCGACGGGTAAGCATCCTGAGACAACCGGGTTCTGGCCTTGTCCAGCAGGCTTTCGGCATCGTCGATTCGCTGCAGGTCCATCAGCGTTCCGGCCTGGTGAATGAGATAAAGACCGATCGGATTCTGCGGATAGGGTTGGTTAGAAGCGCCGTTGATGGCCTCCTGGCCCATCGTCGCAGCTTCTTCCAGTTTTCCCCGCCTGCGAAGAAACTGGCCGAGTTGATCGAGAGTGTTCAGCGTGTCCCGGCTGGTGTTGCCAAAAAGCGCTCGCCGGCCGGCCAATGCTTCCCGGAGCATGGATTCCGCTGCGTCGACATCGCCTTGCGCTTCAGAAACGTTTGCCAATTCGGCCATCGTCGCCAGCGTGTTGCGGTGCGAATCGCCCAACTCGCTACGTTGCGCCCGCAGCAGATCGCTGAGCAAACGCTGGGCGTCGTTGAATTCGCCATTCTTCCGCAATGCAATCGCCAAGAAAATCACATATCTGTCGGAGGTCCGATCGTCTCTGCTCAGCGTGCGACGGGTCGTCGCCAAGAGACCCTTGTAGAGCGCGATCGAATCATCGACCTTGCCTTGTTCGAGCAGCAGTCGCGCCAGGTTCGATTCGATCTCCAGGGATTTCGGATGCTCCTTGCCCAACGTTTGCTGCACGATGAGCAGGAGCTTGCGCGTCATATCTTCGGATTCGGCTAATCGCCCTTGGTATCTGAGGGCGGTCGTCAGATTCAACTGAGTCGTCAAGGTACTCTCGTGATCGTTGCCAAGTCGCAAGCGCTGATCGGACAACAACTGCGCCAGGACGGTCTCGGCCTGGGCGTATCGGCCCGTTATCAGGAAAACTGCCGCCAGGTTGTTCATCGGCTTCCAGGTTTCGGGATGCTGGTTGCCATGCACCCGCTTGTAACCATCAAGAGCCTCCTGGTAATAGGCTTCGACTTCCGCATACCGTTGAAGCCGGAACAGGATATTGCCCATCAACAACTTGGCATCGAGTGTTGTCCGATCATCTTCGCCGAGCGCCTGTCGCGACGCGTCCAGTACTTCCTGTGCCGGCACCAGCGCTTCTTCGATGCGATCTTGTGCAAACAATGCCTCGCAGAGCTTCATTTGCGACGCCAGGGTCTCCGGGTGACGGCTCCCCAAGACGCGCCGCATAGACGTTGCCGCGGTTCGCAGATCGGCCTCAGCCTGTGGGTGCTGGCCCTTCTTCAACAGCAGCGATCCTTGGCTGCGCAACGAGATCAGCGATAGAGGGTCATCCTTTCCGAGCAAGCGCTGACGCTGCTCCAGCGCCAGTCGCTGCGGCTCGGTAGCGGCCTCGATGCGCCCAAGTTTGACCAGGCTATCGGCCAGGCTTTGCCAGAGGCGCGCCTGCAAGAGCGGTTGGTCTTTGAAGTCGTTTGTGATGCTGGCCAGTGTCGGTCGGAACTGATGCGCTTCTAGCTGCTCCAGCGACAGATCGGTGAAGTTCACGCCTTCGATCAGTCTGCCCAACGCCTGCTCGCCCTGCGTCACCGCCACCGGATCCCAGCCGCGTTCGGCGCCTCGTTCTTTTACCGCATCGACCAAGCGTTCCCGCAGGCTCAGGCCCATCGCAGCCGGATCGACCGATTGCATCTGCCTGACCTGAAAATCAGCGGCCTTGGTCGCTTCGGCTTCCGCCAAACGCGATGTTTCCAATGCGCGCTCCGCTCGCAGATAGCCAACGACTGCGGCTGTGGTTGTCATCAACAATGCTGCTGCAGCGCACGCGATCAACAGCGCCGGTCCGCGATTGCGCTGCACCAACTTGCGAAAGCGATACCAACCGGAGGTAGGCCTTGCCTCGACCGGCCGCAAGTCCAGCCAGCGCTCCAGGTCATCCTTCAACGCCAGCACCGAGGCATATCGATCGTTTGGGTCGCGCTCCAGGCATTTGCCGACGACCCAGGACAAATCGCCTTCGAGTGCCTTGGGCAGCTCGTCCACTTTGATCGAACGGTGCTGGGCAAGTTGTTCTCGCCTGTCCGCCGAGGTGTTTTGCAGCTGTTCCCGCATCGTAGGCAGTTTGGATTTGCAGACGATCTCGCGGATTTTTTCTGGCTCAAGATTGTTGAGCGACTCGCTGGCAATCGGGGTCATGCCAACCAGCAGCTCATAGAGGACTACGCCCAGGGAATAAATATCGCTGCGCGTATCCACGCCTGCAGCGCTGCCGGAAACGTGCTCGGGACTGCTGTAAACGGGTGTGCCGACAAAGGCGCCGAAGCTGGTGTGCAAGGTCTGCGTCGCGAGCTTGCCATGCAGCGACTTGGCCAGGCCAAAGTCGATTACCTTCACTATGCCCGCCTGGTCCGTTGTAGCGGCTACCATCAAATTGCTGGGCTTGATGTCGCGATGCAGTACGCCTTTTTGATGCGCATGCAGCACACCATCGCAGACCTGCAAGAACAGTTTGACGCGCGCACCGATGTTCAAATGGTGGCGGTCGCTGTAGCCCTTGATGTCTTCGCCGGCGATGTACTCCATCGCAAAATAGGGCCGACCATCGTCGGCCAGGCCAGAATCGAGCACACTGGCCACATTGGGATGATTCATCATCGCCAGGGCTTGGCGTTCGGCCTCAAATCGACTCAGAATTTGTTGGCCATCCAAACCTGAGCGGATGATTTTCAGCGCAACCTTGCGATACGGGTCGCGTTGTTCGGCCAGATAGACCATGCCCATGCCGCCTTCGCCGAGGCGATCCAACAAGCGGTAGCGGCCGATGGTTTCAGGCGCCGAAGGCCGCTTAACAGGCTGGATCGACGCCACGGCAAGCGCGTTTTCGGGACCCGATTGCGGAGCAACAGGATTCGCTTGCGCGTCAACCGTCGCGCCTGGCGTCAGTGCGCGCAGTTGTCGCGCAAGCTCGATTGCACTCGGACGTGCCTCTGCCGCGCCCAGGCACTGCCTAAGCAGCGTTTGAAGATCCGTGTCCGTCACGCGTCCGAGCCAGGTTTCATTGGGCTTGGCGTGCCAATCGCCGACCGAGAGCTGCAAGAACACCAACCCGAGTGCGGCAACGTCGTCTGCAGAACTCGCTTGCGCGCCTGCCTCCTCGGCACCCATCGTCAATCCCAACGCGGTGATCTGCAGCGGCGCCAGTTTGCTGCGATCAGCCAGAGCGCCTAAGCCGAGCGCGCTCATTTTGAACTGCGGCCCGGCATCGGTCTCGTCGACCAGAATTCGATCCACGCTCAAGTCCTGGTGCACGATGCCGAGTTGATGTAACGCTGCCAGCGCTTCGCTTAGTTCCATCATCAGGCGCAGTGGCGGCGCTGGCGGCATGCCTTGCGCCTGGGTCCACTCGCCCAGGCTGCCGTATCGAGCGAAATCGCGTGCCAGGAAGTACGGCGGTTCGTCCAACTGCCAATCGCGGATCACCGCGAAGCCAGGGTGCTCGGACAGGCTTTGATTGACGTAACGCAGCAACGTCACTTCGCGCTGCAGGCGTCGTAGATACGCTTGCGAGCGACAAAAACGAAACACGCGCGGGGCCGTGTTTTCCAGTTCGCCGTTGTATACGGATGGCTCGCCGAGCCACGTCTCGCTTTGCGCCGATTCGCCGAGCTTGCGCACCAAACGCCATCCCGAGCTATGCAACAACTCGTAATCAGGCATAAATGCGTTCGGCGACGCCGCGACGGACTTCACGGGCACGCAAAGTTGATATCCCCGACGGGGAATGGTGCGGATCAGCGGCAGCTTAGGGTCATCATCACACAAAGCGCGGCGCAGGGAAAAAATGGTGTCGCTTACGCCACGATCACCAACCAGATCATTGCCGTCCCACACCGCCTTGACAAATGTTTGGCGCGATACTGTGGCGCCCTCAGCACTGGCCAGCACCGCCAGCACCTCAAGTTCTTTGCGCCGCAGATGTGTTGTTTGCGCTTGCCAGCTCAACGTTCCCGCCAACGGGTCGATCGAACGACCGGCAAGCTCGTAAGGATGGTCGAGATATCGATCATCGATCGTCGTGAACGCTTCGAGCTTGTTCAACCGCTACCCCGCAAAAGTCTGAAACAACCCCGCTTCTGCAGGATAGTCTAGTGCGGTGACATAGAAGTAACTGGAATTTTTCCGCACCTTTCGGCACGAATGTCGCGTTGCTCGTGGTCGCCATGCGCCATGACGCTCCTCGTGCCTTTCCTCAGGCCCCTCGCTATCCATGGATCGAGCACTTGCGCGCTGCCAGGTGTCGATCGAAGAGCGCATATCACACCGTGATCCCATTCGAACGCCTCGGAGCATCGTTCTGGGACTCGATCAGACGAGCTCGTCACGTCGTAGAGCGTGAAGATTGCGCCAGGCCGTTTCGCGATCTTGATGTGAACGTTTGGCGCGCAAGCTCGAGCTTGCAGGAACACCAAACAACCTCGCGTTCCGCCGGTCGTCGGGCTAGATGTCGACGAATCGTGAGCGGCCGTTCGATACCGAGATCGCGCAGCGCTTTTTCGAGCGTGGTTTTGCTGGCGGACATCTCGAAAAAACTCGAATGGCACGCATTCGGGTTTATTCGATTTGAAAAACCGAACCTTGCCTGCTCGAATCGAGCGGCAACCTGGATTCGACACGCTCAGTGGCACATGTCTGTCCTTCACTTCCTCTTGATTTTTTCGGAGAGTCGTATGTCAGCCGCAAAGATATCCGTCCTAACTGCTCTTCTTTTTCTTAGCGATCTGCTTCGTGCAGAAGAACCCACAACTAATCCGCCCCAAGCCGTGTTGGCTCGGGGCGAGGTCGTCCAAGAGGGCAATTCCGGCACGCGCCCCATGTTGTTTCGCATTGGTCTGGCTCCGTTCGCCGCCGGCCAGACAATCACCTTGGCCTACAGCACTGAAGACGACAACGCGACGTCCGGGGAGGACTACGAGGCCGCTCAAGGCACCGTGACCTTATCCCCAACGGCAACCTTCGCCGAAATTCCGGTGTCGGTGATCGGCGATACAGAGCCGGAACCGTTTGAAGTTCTTCGTCTGGTGTTACGTGATCCCGCGGCCGCGCCCGGCGCGCCACCTGTCGCGGTTGCGATTGGCGGCATTGATAACGACGATGTCATGCCACCACCGCCCGGCGTTACCTTTTCCGTTCGCGGTGAGGCTGTGCTCGAAGGCGATTCTGGCACCACGCCGCTGCGCTTCACGGTATCGCGAACCAATTCACAGTCGGCCAACTCGGCGCTGAACTTGCGGTTTCGTACGGTTGCCGACAGTGCGACAGCTGGATCGGATTTTCAAGGCACCAACGGCGACATAACTTTGCAACCTAATCAGGCCAGCGTCGAGGTTACGGTGAATGTCATTGGCGACACCACCGCCGAGAATTTCGAAAGCTTCAGGCTTGAGGTGTCTGATCCGACGACGACGATTCCACCACAAATCGGCTTCGGCGGAATTTTTGATGACGATGGTGTGCGACCGCCGCCGCCGGCACCTTTTGCTATCCCGTTCGATGCATTTGCGACAGAGCCGGCTGCAGGTGAGTCGGAGGCACGGCTGGCTCTGCGGCTGGATCGGCCAGCGACGCAAGCGCTGCGCTTTACGTTTGCCGCAAACCCTGACGCCACGGCAACCGCGGGTGTCGATTTTATCGGCCCAATCACAGGCGAACTCAATTTTGCGGTGGGGGATTTGGTCAAGGATATTCCTTTCAGAATTCTCGCCGATAACCAAAGTGAGGGGCTCGAGTTTGTGGCATTCACGATCGCGGCACCCGAGGGCGTGGTTTTGCAACGAAACTTCGTCCTTCTCACAATCAGCGATCGCCCCGCATCGCCGCCACCTGCTCCAGTGAGTGCGTTTATTGTTCCTTGTCGACCTTTCGTTCAAGAGGGTGATTCAAACGCGAGACTGCTGGTCAGACGCACTGGAGATACGTCAGGCGCATTGTCGGTCAATTTTGCAACGCAAGATGGCACCGCGCTTGCCGGCAGCGACTATACGAGCACCTCGGGTGTCCTGAATTGGGTTGCAGGCAATGCGGAATTCAAACGAGTAGATGTTCCAATCATTGATGACCAGGTTGTTGAGTCACCTGAACGCTTTGTCTTGCGCTTGACTGATTCGAACGGACAGCTGCTTCCAGGACGCAGCATCGCGCCGATTGTTATCTTAGATGGCCAGGATCAAATCTTCGTTGAGGACTTCAGCGAGCTGTGCACCAGCGAGGCGATTTTTTGAGAAGTTCGCGGTTTAGCCACTCGAGCCAGCAGTTCTTGCGGATGAAGAAGTAAGTCCTTCCGCTCAAGGTTCACACCGGCCTCAGTACCCCTGAGGTCGGTGCAGGTTTCCCTACCGTTGCCCGCCAGACCAGCTCTGACGCTTGCGCCAGGACCCGTGACCTACTTGCGCGTACTTCCAGTTTGTCCGGAGAGTACTTCTGCAGCTGGGCGATCTGGATCTTTCTGCATCACTTCGATCATCCGTCGCCACGGCCCAGCTTTCGTATCGTAGTCCAGCTGCGGCTGGATTTTGTGCTTCTGCGCATAAAGCTCGATATAACCGTCAATCCCAACGCGGTGATCCGCAGCGGCGCCAGTTTGCTGCGATCAGCCAGAGCGCCTAAGCCGAGCGCGCTAATTCTGAACTGCGGCCCGGCATCGGTCTCGTCGACCAGAATTCGATCCACGCTCAAGTCCTGGTGCACGATGCCGAGTTGATGTAACGCTGCCAGCGCTTCGCTTAGTTCCATCATCAGGCGCAGTGGCGGCGCTGGCGGCATGCCTTGCGCCTGGGTCCACTCGCCCAGGCTGCCGTATCGAGCGAAATCGCGTGCCAGGAAGTACGGCGGTTGGTCTAACTGCCAATCGCGGATCACCGCGAAGCCAGGGTGCTCGGACAGGCTTTGATTGACGTAACGCAGCAACGTCACTTCGCGCTGCAAGCGTCGCAGGTAGCTCTCAGAGCGACAAAAACGAAATACCCGACGAGCGGTGTTTTCGACTTCCGCGTTGTATTCCGATGGCTCCGCCAACCAAGTCTCGCTGAGCGACGATTCGCCGAGCTTGCGCAGCAAACGCCAACCCGAACTATGCAGCACCTCGGCACCGGGCAGGAGCCTGGGCGGCGGCGTTGCAACGGGCCGCACTGACACCGATAGCTGATAACCACGGTGCGGAATGGTGCGGATCAGCGCCAGCGTTGGATCGTCGTCGCGTAGGGCACGGCGTAAGGAAAAAATGGTGTCGGTCAAACCACGATCGCCAACCAGATCATTGCCATTCCACACTGCTGCAACGAAAGTCTGGCGCGTGACTGGCGCACCGGCAGCATTCGCCAGAATCGCCAGCACCTCAAGTTCTTTGCGGCGTAAATGCGTTGTTTGACCTTGCCAACTGAGCGTACCCGGAACCGGGTCGATCAGGCGGCCGGCAAGCTCGTAAGGATGGTCGAGATATCGATCATCATTCGCAGGATTTGCTTCGATCATGCTCAAATCAAATCTCGCAAGAACGCCTCAACAACAGCCGTGTTTGTACGCCCGCTGAGGATACTGATCGAACCCTCGGGCACATGTGAAAATTGCAGCGACGAGGGACAGCACCAGGTACAACGGGATGCGCGGCAATTGCCGCGCGTTGGCAACTCCACTAACCGCAGCCAATCCTCCATGCCAGGTCGCATCGTTGCCCTCGTGGACCGGCGCTACAAGCGCCCGCACCCCGATATCGTCCATCGCCATGACGGGTTCGCCGAATCACCGGGTCACCTGCTGTGAAGAGCTGGATTCGTGAAGGTCGAACGTCGGGAACTGTGATGGCGAAAGTCGGTAATGTGCGCGCCTTGTTGGCAATCGAGCGCGGCATGTACGAGGCGAGCGATTTCGAATTGCGCTATTCCGATCGCCGACCAGGCGGACCGGTCGCGCGCGTCGCCAGCGCCGAGGTATCGGGCTAAGATAGCGCCAGCGCCACCCGCGCCGGTGCGACGATGGAGTCTGAACAACACTCTGAGGTTGTAGACAAAAACAACGCTCGGCCGTTCGTCGTGCCCTGCGCGGACCTTGGGTTCGAGGCGCCTTGGCGCTGGCTGAGGGCAGGTTGGGGCGATGTACGCCGGGCGCCGGGATTGACGCTGCTCTTTGGCGTCGTGATTTTGCTGGTCAGCGTCGGTGTTTCGATATTGGCCTGGGAGCTGGGCCGCTTTGCCTTGTTGGCGGCGTTGCTATCGGGTTTTGTGTTCGTCGCCCCGTTGATTGCGGTGGGCTTGTATTGCGTCAGTCGCGAGCTGGAAGCGGGGCGCAGGCCAAAGCTCGGCAAATCCTTTGTGCTGGCGCGTCGCGTCGTCGGCCAGGCCGGCGTGTTTGCGTTGATGCAACTGGTCATTCTGCTGGTGTGGTCGCGCGCCGGCATGTTGGTCACGGTCTTCGTGCCGATGCCGGAGGGCGACTTGTCCGCTCTGCTCGAATTTCTGGCCATCGGCTCGGCGGTGGGGTCGGTGTTTGCCGCGTTCACCTTCGCCACCGCCGCGTTCTCGTTGCCGATGATTGCCGACCGCGACGTCGACATGGTCACCGCCTGCGTCTCCAGCGTCAACGCAGTGTTGCGCAACAAAACGACGATGCTTTTGTGGGCCGCGCTCATCGCGATGCTAACCGCGGTCGGATTCGCAACACTGTATCTGGGTCTGGTGTTGATCATGCCTTGGCTGGCGTATTCGACATGGCACGCGTATCGGGAGACGCTGGATGCATCGACTTGGCCGGCCTTGGATTGAAACACCTGCCGTCGACAGCGCGGCTGTGTCCACGTCGTGTTGTGCCGCGGTCTGACCGTTGCCTCTCGACAATGTGTCGATAGCTGTGTCGCTCGGAAAAGTCCCGGCGTCTGCCATCGTTTCGAGCTTCTGGCTGCATCCACCCACAACATCGGAAAGTCGCCTTGAATACCGTTGCGCTGGTGTTGTTTGTGCTGATGCCCGCCGCTGGCATCGGTGTTGCGATCTGGCGCTGGCGCTGGTTGAGACGCGCAACGCGGGTAACGGGCACCGTGGTAGGGCTGAGACCGAGCGATCCATCTGCGCGCCAGTGGGTTGTGGATTTTCATGCCGAGGGACAGCGTATCCGCGTGAACTTGCCAACGTCGCCGCGCACCTCCGATCTTGGAATTGGCGACAACTTGCCGTTGCTCTATCCAGAGGCAAAACCCGGCCTCGCCCGCCACGACACCGGACTGATGCTTTGGTGGTTGCCAATCGCACTGGTCGCACCCGGGCTTGGCATCGCGTTGTTTATTGGGCTATCGATGCTCTCGGCGCGTATCCAGCGCATCAGCTTTGACGCCTCCCGCGTGCACTACGCTGCACAAACGGCGAGCTGGGACTGGTACCCGGCGTTTGGGATGGCGCCACTGGTCGTTTTCGCATCGGTCCTGATCTTCTTCGGCATACGCAGGCTGCGGCGCGATCTGATGCAGAGCCTCGCCATGATCCTGCCCGCCGGCGCGTTGTTCGGCCTGGTCGCGCATATCAACCTCAACCAAACCTGGCCCGAAACGCCAAGCTGTCTGAACCCGGAGGTTGCCAAGGTTCGATCGTTTGGCGGCACGATCGAGCGCGTGACATCCAGGACCCGCCGCACGCGCCAGCAGTTTGAAATCGTCATCAACGGCGAGACATTCCAATCCGCTGGACTCAACTCGATGTCCGAATGCGGCTACAAAGCATCCGTTGCGCAGTCCATGCCGCTGACCGAGGGAGCCAAGGTGCAGCTCAAGTTGGCAGGCAGCAAAATCATCGAACTGCGCTTGTTGCCGTGAGTCGACGGCGCAAGCGAAGGGCCCGCGGAACGCGCGTGCCTTGATGGATCGTTGCAGGCCGATTGCGGTCGGCGTTGAAGGTTGCTGACGAGTGGATTGCTGCAAGCATCGCCGCGGGCCGTGAGCGACGTGGCCTGACGATGTGATGCCGCCGTGCCGCAAAGACAAGGCGTCGTTCCTACGGCCAGCCACCGGTAAAGTGAACGGTTTGCCCGGTGAGAAACGTGGATCGGCCCGAGACCAGAAAGGCGATCAGCTCGCCGATCTCCTCTGGCGAACCGAGCCGACCCATCGGCACCAATTGTGCGATCTGTTCGCGGCCCGCCGGGTCGTCGATGAAGCGTGCCCGCGGGTAGTACATTTCGCTGTACAAGTAGTTCGGTGCGACGGCGTTGACCTGGATGCCGAAACTCGCCACCTCATGCGCCAGCGCATGCGAGAAAGCGCTGGCGCCAGCGCGGATGGTGGTTGGCACAGCAAACCCCGGCTCCGGTTTGAGCGGCCTTGCGGAGGTGACAAAGACGATGCTGCCGCTGCGGCGTGCCTTCATTGCTGGCAGCAGCAACTGCGTGAGTTGCACTGGAAACACCAGCAACGCCTCGAAGGTGTTTCGCAGGTCGTCCAGGGCGATCTCGCCGATCGCCGCGCGTGTGATCGGGTGAGCATCGTTTGAGACGAATGCGTCGATCGCCAGATTGCCAGCGCGAAGCTCATCGGCCAGCTCGACGGGTGTCGCGCCGCGCAGGCATTCGGCGCCGATCATCTCGGCGGCGAAGGCGTCGCGCTTTGCCGCTTCGCAGAACGAGCGATCGTGGCACAACACGCGCATCGGCAGCTGCAGCAGGGCGCGCACCGCGCCAGGGCCGGCATATTGGGTGGCGTTGGTCACCAGGGCGGTGCGCATGTCGGGCCTCCAAACTTTTTCCCAGCATAGTCTCGCTGCGCATGAATGGCGCTCAGGGGCGGCGCACCTTGGATTCGACTGATGAGCCGCGACTAACCTGGCTGGCGGTGGTCACGCGCCGGCCGACGACGCGCGGCCCCTGTGCGCCCGATTCGGTCCATACCATCATCGCGACCAAACGGTTGGCGGCCAGCCTGGGCATGCCGATATCGCGACCTCGCGGCAAAGTGGCGACGTCGTGTCGCGAACGCTCGCGCAGCCCCGCATCGAATCGGCCCAGGCGCAGCGTTGTTCCAGATTCCCCATTTCCGAGCCAACTGATCAGCCAATCTTCGCCGAACACTGCCGCATCAAGGCGACCCAGCGCATCGCCGCGCTCCAGCTCCAGCATTTCGCCGTTGAGCAATTTCGCACGAATGGCCAAGCCTTCGCCGCCACCCATGGTCGCCCAGGCCACCAGCGTCTCAGCGCCGCGGGCGGCGATCGCAGGGCCGTTGACCGGACACGCGGCAATGGTCCACTGGTCGGGATGCACGATGCCCTCGTCGTGCCAGGTTTTGCCATCGAAGCGCGCCATGCCGATGTCGCGGATCTCCTGGTCGGTTCGGTTGCGGAACACCACCCGATGTTCGTCGTTGTGCAGGCGCACCAGATCGGTAGGGCAGCAGGAGCAAACGTTGTCGTCAATCTCCAGCTCGTGGTTCATGACCGCTTCGCGCGACAGCACGGCGCTGCGCAGCGTCATGTTGCCGCCGATACCGGGGTGATGATCGCCGTGATCATGCGCGCCGCCGGTGTGGCGACCGTCCAGCCAGACCATCAGCACCTTGTCGCCGCCTGCGGGCGCCATCGAAACGAAGCCATGTTCCGTTGGCGTGCCATCATCGTGAATCGTGGTTGGCGCAGACCAGCTGCGGCCGCGATCGCGCGAGCGCGTGCTGCGCACGTCGTAAGCGTAGGTGCCCTCGCCAGATTTCTGTAACCAGAAGCTGACCCAGTCGCCGTTATCGGCAACCAACAACGACGGAAAATCGGCCCAGTTGACGAACCAGTCGCAGCCGCGGGCCACTTCGCGGACAGGTCCGAGTCCGCCTTGCGCCGACAGAGTGGCCGCACGCAACGCCACACAGCCATCGTCCAGCCTGGACTGCCACGAAAGAACAAATCCGTCCGATCCGTCGTGCGCCAGACTCGGTTGCGCGGCGGCGCCAATCGAATCGAGTGCGAGCGGCTCAATGCTCAGTGCGGTGGCGTTCGCGCCGGTCGTCAGAAACGCCGCTGCCAGGAAATTCCGGACCATCGTGGTTCTCCCGGCGTGAATTGCCCGCATTGTATGAGCGAATTGCATGCGCGTGATCGCCAGACTTTGAGTAAGGGCCCTGCGGAACGTCAACCGCAGGCGCGATCGGGAGTTGTAGCGCAGGTCGAGTTCGGAGGTTTCATGCGATTTGCCCATCTTCTGCTTTGTTGTTTCTTGCCCGCATTCGCGTCGGCCAATCCCACCTGCCAGTTCGCTGATGCCCGGCAGAGTTTTTCGCAATTGATCGGCAGTCAGAATCTGCCCGGTGGCGGTTTGCTGATCGGCGATCGGCGCGGGGTGCTTGCTGAAGACTATCTGGGCGGCTACGACGCCAACACGGTGCTTGCGATCGCCTCGGCCTCCAAGCTACTCAGTGCGCTACGCATCTTGCAGCTCGCCGAGCGCGGTCAAGTGTCGCTGGACGAGCCCGTGGTCAGCTACTTGCCGCAGTTCACGGGCGAGAAGGGCACGATGACGCTTCGCCAGATGTTCAGTCACACCGCAGGCTATGGCGACGACTCGGGTTCGTTGGTGCTGTTCAATACCAACATCACATTGGCGCAGGCAGTCGATCAGATTGCCTGTTGCCGTCCGCTCAACGCCGGCTACAGCGTCGGCGGGCAGTTCTCATACGGCGGAGTGTCGATGCATATCGCCGGGCGAGTCGCCGAAGTGCGCGGCGGCGGCGACTGGCAGGCGCGTTGGCAGGCGGAGATAGGCGCACCGCTGGGTGCCACCAGCATCGATTGGCTGGCGTTTGGCCCGACCACCAACTACGGCATCGCGGGGAGTGCACGCAGCAATCTGCGCGACTACGGGCGCGTGCTGGCGATGCTCGCCAATCGCGGGCGCGGCAACGGGCAAAAGGTATTGCGAGCCTCGAGTGTGGCGCAACTGCAGGTCAATCTGGTTGGCAACTTGCCCATTGCCTATGCGCCGGGCAACGCCGAGCCACCGATTCGCTATGGCCTGGGAAGCTGGCACGACAACGTCCGCATCGCGCCTGCCAAACCGTTGATCCACAGTCTGGGTGCATTCGGGTTTTTCCCCTGGCTCGATTTCGAGCGCGAGTTGTACGGCGTGTTCATGATCCGCGGCGACGCAGGCATCAACAGCGTCTCGGTGCCGATCTACAACGCGATGCTGGCAAGCATCGCATCCGAGTGGGACACCGGGCAGTGCGGTTATTTGAGTCGCAACGACGAGTTGTTGGTGGCCGATTTTGAGGATTGAAATTTGCGGCGATTCGGGCGTTGACCGCCCAGTCCGGCGCTGTCCGATCCCGTTTCATTCAGAAGTCCTTCAGCGCAGCCCCTTTCGTTTTCAATCGTTGCCGGGCTACAATCTCGCTCTTACTTCCTCGCAAGTTTCAGTAGAAGGGATCCAAGGATGGTCAAGATTCGCCTGGCACGCGGTGGCGCCAAGAAGCGTCCGTTTTATCACATCGTCGTCGCCGACGAGCGCTATTCCCGCGATGGTCGCAGCATTGAGCGTGTGGGCTTTTACAACCCGATCGCGCAAGGCAAGGAAGTGCCGCTGTCGCTGGACCTGGGTCGCGTCGCGCATTGGCAAGGTGTCGGCGCGCAGCCGACCGAAAAAGTTCGCCAGCTGATCAAACTCGCGCAGAAGTCGCAGCCCGCGGCTGCTGCTTAAGCGGGTCGCGGCCATGGCCGCGGAACGCTTGATCGAGGTGGGGCGCATCCTGTCGCCCCACGGCATCAAAGGCCAGCTCAAGGCGGAATCGTTCTGCGATCCGCCGGAGCGGCTTTTGTCGTTTCAGAGCGTCGTTATCGACGGCACCCAGCAGCGCATCAGCGGGCGTATGGCGGGGGCGCACGCGCTCATCATTCTCGAAGGTGTAGCGGATCGCGATGCGGCGCTGCGCTTTCGCGGCAAAATCGTCAGCGTTGCCCGAAGCCAGTTGCCGACGCTCGACGGCGAGTACTACTGGGCCGATCTTGAGGGTCTCAATGTCGTCAATCGCGAGGGCGTCGTGCTCGGCGTCGTCGATCATGTTTTTAGTAATGGCAGCCACCCCATTCTGGTGGTGCGCGGCGAGCGTGAGTGCATGGTGCCGTTTGCGATCGGGCGGCACGTCGATCGCGTCGATCTGGACGCCGGGCGCATCGATGTCGACTGGGATGCCCCGTGAAGGTTGCGCTGCTGACGTTATTCCCGGACCTGGTTCGACAGACCTTGACGATGGGCGTTGTGGGTCGCGCGCTCGAACGCGGGCAGTTGCAGTTGCACTGTTTCAACCCGCGCGATTACACCACCGATAATTACCGCACCGTCGACGATCGGCCCTTCGGCGGCGGTCCGGGAATGGTGATGTTGATCGAGCCGCTGATGCGCGCGCTCGGTGCCGCCAGGTCGGTGTTGCCGGACGCGCGCGTCGTATCTATGTCGCCGCAAGGCAGGCGGTTCGATCAGGCGCTGGCCATCGAGTATTCGACGCGTGCAGAGATCATCTTCGTCTGCGGCCGTTACGAGGGCATCGATCAGCGCTTTGTGGACACGCAGGTCGATGAGGAAGTGTCGCTCGGCGATTTCGTGACCTCAGGTGGAGAATTGCCGGCGCTGACCATGATCGATGCGGCCACGCGCCTCATGCCCGGTGTTCTGCACACCGACCAGAGCGCCCTCGAGGATAGTTTCATGGATGGCGTGCTCGACTGTCCGCATTACACGCGTCCGCCGCAGCATCCGCTCGGCGATGTGCCGCCGATTCTGCTCTCCGGCAATCACGCCGAGATCGCCAGGTGGCGCCGGCAGCAATCGCTCGGCGCGACCTGGCTACGACGCCCCGACCTGCTCGCCAAGTTGACGCTGAATAAACGCGATCAGACGTTGCTCGACGCGTTCATAGCCGCGCACCGAGATAAAAACGGTGTACAATAGCCGGCTCTCTGCGTATGCCCGTGGCGTCGCCGAGCGTCCAATCGTTCCAAGTGTCGTCTTAGGGTTAGGTGCCATGAGCAAAATCATTCAGCAACTGGAAGCTGAGCAGATGAATCGTCCTGTGCCGGGCTTCACGCCGGGCGACACGGTGATCGTCAATGTCAAAGTCAAGGAAGGCGCGCGCGAGCGCTTGCAGGCCTATGAAGGCGTGGTCATTGCAGTGAAGAGCCGCGGCCTCAATTCCTCGTTCACGGTGCGCAAGATTTCGCACGGCGAGGGCGTCGAGCGCGTGTTCCAGACCTACAGCCCGACCATCGATTCGGTACAGATCAAGCGCCGCGGCAAAGTGCGCGCTGCGAAGCTGTACTACCTTCGCGAACTGGAAGGCAAGGCTGCGCGCATTCGCGAAGACCTGTCGGCCGCCAAAGGCTGAGGCATTTCGCGAGTTGCCAAAAAAGGCGCCCAGTGGGCGCCTTTTTTTCGCCCGTTATGCCGCAGCCTCCGGGCCATGGCCTTTCCATGGTCATTCTGGTTCTGCATGAGCCGGGTGTTGCCTTGTTCGCCACAGTCGGCACGTCGCAGTCGGCGTCCGAATGCTTGCCATCGCGCAAAACACCCCGCGAACAGTTACACGCTCGCTTCGATCGTCTAATCTGCCGGGACGTCTATCGAAGAATTTGAGCGGCTCTGAGCGATGACCAATTCTCGCTACCAGGAATTTGCCGTCGGCAAAACAGTGCTGCTCGCGTGCACGGTTGGCATCGCGCTGGGCGCCTCGCCGGTGCCGTTCAACATGGTCGGCACGTTCACTTTGCCGATCACCAGCGAGTTTGGCTGGGGGCGCGGCGATATGCAGTTGGCGCTGTTCTGCTTCACGCTGGCCGCAGTGGCGACGATTCCGTTTATCGGCGCGCTGATGGATCGTATCGGCGTACGTCAGGTGGCGATCGGCGCCACGGCGGCCTATACAGGCGCGCTGGCGTTGATGGCATTGGCGCCGAACAATTTATTCGTGTTCTACGCAATATGGGTGCTGATCGGCATCGTCGGTGCAGGTTCGACGCCGATCTCCTGGACACGCGCAATCAACGACTGGTTTCCGGTCAATCGCGGTCTGGCGCTGGCGATTGCGCTGATGGGAACCGGCTTGACGGCTGCGTTCTTGCCGAGTCTGGCGGCGTGGTTGATTGCCGAATTCGGGTGGCGTAAAGCGGTTTTGGCGATTGCCGCAATGCCGGTACTGATTGCGCTGCCGCTCGCCTGGCGCTATTTGAAATCCGCCCCGACGCACATTGGCCTGGCGCCGCACGCCCAGGCGCTCGCTGGCGGCGTGACGCTCGGACAGGCAGCCCGACAGTGGCGTTTCTGGGCGATGATGCTGTCGATACTGCTGGTCGCGCTTGGCATCGGCGGATTGTTCATCAATTTTCAACCCATGTTGATCGACAAGGGGTTTGATCCCAAAGCCGCGGCGCAGGTCGCTGGCGCCATCGGCATCAGCATCATCGTCGGCCGTTTGGTGACCGGTTGGCTGATCGATCGATTCTGGGCGCCCGGCATCACTTTGCCGTTGCTCGCGTTGCCCGCATTAGCGGCCTGGTTGTTGATGCAGGATCACATCACCACCACGCAAGCACTGATCGCTGCGGCCCTGGTTGGCGCCGCTGCTGGCGCCGAGTCTGACCTTCTGGCGTTTCTCGCGGCGCGTTATTTCGGCCTCAAACACTACGGGCGCATTTATGGCGTGCAATATGCGGCTTTTGGCCTCGCTTCGGGTCTCGCCCCGTTTCTGGCCGGGAAGGTCTTCGATCATTACGGCAGCTACAACCCTGCGCTACCGTGGATTGCAGGATTCTTTGTCGTCGGGGCGTTGTTGCTGTTGACGATGGGCCGGTATCCGGAAAAAGACGAGTTGCGCTGAATCGCTTCACCATTTCTCCACTTTGCTTTCGGGCGTGGCAGAATGCGGGGAGCTTGGGGAAGCTGCGGGAGATCGGGATGCGATTGGCACGGTTGATCGTTGGCGTATTTGGATTGGTGTTCGGACCGGCATTCGCCGGCACGGTGGACACCATCTTTGCGCACAAGCACTTGGGCGCCGCCAGTTGCGCCAGTTCGGTGTGCCACGGCGCCAATCAGCGCAGCGCCGACTCGCCCATACTCGGCAACGAGTTCAGCATCTGGCAGCAAGTCGATCCGCACGCGAAGTCGTTCGCAACGTTATCGACACCAGAATCCCAAGCCATCGCGCGAAAGCTGGGGCTGGGCGACGCGACGAAAGCGAAGGTGTGCCTGGACTGCCATACACATAACGTCCCCGATGCGATGCGCGGCGAGAAGTTTCTGGTCGACGATGGTGTGTCATGCGAGGCTTGTCATGGCGGCTCGGAGAAATGGGTCGCTGCCCATGCCGATCCCAACGCCGATCGCACCAAGTTAATCGCCGATGGGTTGTATCCAACCAACGATCCTGTTGCCCGCGGCAAGTTGTGCCTGACCTGCCATATGGGCACCACCGATCGCATGATCACGCATGAAATCATGGGTGCCGGGCATCCACGTTTGTCCTTTGAGCTCGATACCTTTACCTGGCTCAATCCGCACTACGAAATCGACGCCGATTACATCGAGCGCAAGGGAGAGTTCAACGGCAGTCGCGATTGGGCGCTGGGGCAGGGCATTGCTGCGGCGAATCTGCTTGATGTGCTGCTCGATCCGAATCACGGTTGGAATGGCATCTTCCCCGAGCTCGTCCTGTTCGACTGCCATGCCTGCCACCGTCCGATGGACGGTAAGCAGTGGGGGCCGCGCCCTGGCACTGGCCTCGGTCCTGGCGTTGTGCGGTTGGGCGATAGCAATCTTGTGATGTATCGCCATGTGCTCAGCGTGGTGAATCCCGGCGCCGCAGAAAAGCTGCTGGCCGATACCAAAGCCTTGCACCGCGCTACGCTGGCAGGCCGGGATCAGACCATGGCCGCAGCACGCAAAGTGAAAGCCGATATCGAATCCTCGCTCGATCAAGTGGCTGGATATACCTTCGGCGAAGACACGCTCGGCAAGGTTCTCGGGAGCCTGGTGCGCGACGCCGAACGTGGCGAATTCCGCGACTTCGCCGCAGCCGAGCAGGCCGCGCTGGCGGCCCAATCCGTCGTCGTGGCGTTCGAGACTGCCAAACAGCTCGACGAGGCAGCCGCCAAGCAGTTGCAGGCCGGCGTCGATCGCGTTTACAAGACCGTCGAGAATGGCGACAAGTACGACATGAATCAGTTTGTTGCGGCCCTGAAGGCGCTACGGGCCCAAGCGCCATGATAGGTTCTCCGGCTCGCTGGGGTGCGGAGTAGCGAATGGCGCAAATGCCGGAGATTCCGGGCTATCGCCTGTTGAAACAGCTGAAAGCCAGTAAGCGTTCGACCACCTTTCTGGCCGAACAGCAGTCGCTTGCGCGTCAGGTGGCGCTCAAGGTCTTAAGCGAAGAGTTTTTCGACGATCCTGGCTTACGCCAACGTTTTGTCGACGAGGGCAAAAGCGCGGCGCGGCTGAACCACCCGCATGTGCTTGCGGTTTTCGACATCGGCTCTGCGGGCGGTTACCCATTCATCGCCACCGAGTTCGTTAGCGGCGGCAGTTTGCGCGAACGTATGCAGCAGCCGATGGCGCCGGCCGAGGCGTTGCGCATCACGCGCGAGTTGGCCAGTGCCCTGGACTACGCGCATGCGCAGGGCGTCGTACATCGCGATATCAAGCCTGCGAACATCATGTTCCGCGCCGATGGCGGCGCCGTACTTGGCGATCTCGGCATCCTCAGAGCGCAGAACGAGGGCCCGTCGATGATGATGGGCTCGCCGCACTACATGAGTCCGGAGCAAATCGAAGGCGCCACGGGCGATGGGCGTTCGGATCTTTACAGCTTGGGTGTGGTGCTGTTCGAAATGCTGACCGGCCGCCCGCCTTTCGATGCCGACGACCCGTTCGTGGTCATCGGCAAGCATCTGTCGGAGCCGGTGCCAAAGTTGCCCGATTCGATCTCGCTGTACCAGCCGCTGGTCGACAAAACGCTTGCCAAGCTCGCCGATGCGCGCTTTGCCAACGCACGCGAGCTGATCGCTGCGATCGATGGTTATCTCGATCCCAAGACAGTGCGCGAGTTGCGCGCGGTCGAGCTGCCCGCCGCCGCGCCAAAAACTTCTAAACAAAAAGAGACCAAAGTTGTGCCACCCGTCGCGACGCCACCCAGCGCGCCGCCGACAGTGCAGCAGCCTGTGGTCCCGAATGTACTGCCCTCGCGCGCCGCGCCGGTGCCCAAGAGCAATCCGCGCAAAGCGATAATGCGCATCGCTTTGGTGCTTCTGGTGCTGGCGGCCATTGTGGCTGGCGTCGTCTGGTGGATGGCGCGTCCGGCGCCGCCAGCGCCGGCAGAGCCGGCGCCAGCGACCCGGCAGCTCGCCGCAACGCAAGGCAATCTAACCGCAGAGATGGCGCGCGCCGAGCGTTTGCTGGCGCAGGGGCAACTGTTCGAGCCCGCCGGCGACAACGCGTTTGAAGTGCTCAATCGCTTATCGATGCAACCGGTGGATCAGGCAACGGTGAAGCACGGATTCGAAAAGCTCGGCAGCGCCGCACGCCAGGAAATCGAGCGCCTCGCCGCGCGCGGCAATCGATCAGAAGCCTTCAGATTGCTCGATTTGGCCAAGAGCAAACTCGTGCCGGGAGATTGGACTGAGCTTGAGGCCAAACTCGGTGCCCGGCCTTGAGAGCGGCTGCGGTTTGATGGTGGATGGTTTCAGCGATGGTGGTTTTGTCGGGGTGCGATGCATAGCGGAGCGCCGACAGATCCACACATCGCGAGGCTCCAACGCTAACGCTTGTGCCGAAACACATTTCCGGGCATGTTTGCCCATACTTGTGAAAACGGTGTTCGCGCCATGTGGCAGTGGATAAAGCGCTGGTTTCGCCGAGCAAAAGCGCCCGCCGTGGCGGAGGCCGAACCGCAAGTGTGGAACTTTCGGATTCGCGGCGGCCGCGCCGAGATCGGCGCGGTGAACGATGCGCTGGAGCGCGCGGTGTTGGCCGGCAACGTGCCCGAGCCGGCGATGCGTGCGATGCAGATCGCGCTCGATGAGTTGCTGACCAACGCGATTACCCACGGCGAAGTCACGCTCGACGATCCCATGCAGGTCGATCTGATCGTTGGCACCAGCGCGCTGCGTTCGATTGTCAGTTACGGCGGCCGGCCCTTCGATCCGACGCAAACCGAGGCGCCGGATGTCGAGGCTGGCCTGCACGAGCGTGGCACCGGCGGCCTGGGCCTGCATCTGGTGAAATCGATGATGGACGAGTTTACCTACGCCTTCGAGGAGGGGCGTAACGTGATTCGGTTGGGGAAGGGTTGGTAACGCTCGGCTCCACGCTGCGGAAGCGCCAGAAGACGCTGACACCAAGGACGTGCTGCAATGCCCTGGTCCGCATACCAGGGTCACGGACCCATAGTTCGCATTCTGTCGAAGTGGCTTTGCTTAGCTTTAGGTACACGGACCCGTGGTCCGCAGGCTTTAGGTACTCGGACCTGTGGTCCGAAGGCTTTAGGTACTCGGACCTGTGGTCCGAAGGCTGTTGATGTTGCTTGGCTTGGCTTTTGGTACGCGGACCCATGGTCCGCATGCTGTTGATGTTGCTTGGTTTTGTTGAAAAATACCAAAGGCCTGCGGACCATAGCTCCGAGTACTTAAAGCCTGCGGACCGTGGGTCCGCGTACCAAAAAAAGCCTGCGGACCGTGGGTCCGCGTACCAAAAAGCCTGCGGACCGTGGGTCCGCGTACCAAAAAGCCTGCGGACCGTGGGTCCGCGTACCAAAAAAGCCTGCGGACCGTGGGTCCGCGTACCAAAAAGCCTGCGAACCACGGCATCGCGGCCTCTGTTCAGACCGAACAACGGCGCGGATTGCGTTTCCGGGTGACTTTCTGAAATCGCCAGCTTAATCCGCGCTCCGATCTAACCTTCCCGCCCCTTCACCAACTTATCCACCCGCGCGAACACCTCAGGCCGTGAGAATGGCTTCTTCATAAAGTCGTCGGCGCCGATCTTTTGTGCCCAGAACTGCTCGGTGGCCTGCTCGTTACCGCTCATCATGATCACTGGGATCTCTGCTGTCAGCGGGTCGCGCCGTAGCGTGCGCAACGCGGCAAAGCCGTTCATGCCGGGCAGCACGATGTCGAGAAAAATCAGTCTCGGCAGGTTTTCCTTGGCGATTTGAATGCCGCTCTCCGCATCGAAGGCTTCGAGCGGTTCGTAGCCATTCTGTTCAAGCATGCGCCGCAACATGGTCACGACGGTTGTCGAGTCGTCGATGATCAGGATTTGCGTGCCGCGCTTGACGGAACTGCGCGGTCGGTTCCGGCGGTCGTCTTTTGCCGCCCCGCCGCCCAGCATGTTGCGCACAAAATCAAAGAGGCCCATCGGCTCGTATCACCCAGTCTCGACCTGCCAAGCATCCGCATTTTTCGGCGGACGCGCCATAGCTGCGCGATGCGAAATCAAAGCGCGGCGATCACGAACAATGCCACCCAGCAAAACACCGCTCCCAACCACAGCAGGCTGCGCAGGGTCGGTTTGTCGGCGATGTACGCTGCGCCATAACCGAGGCGCAGGGCGATAAAGCCCATCGCCAACCCGTCCGACCATTCGCGATCGGCGCCCAGCATATGCGCGATGACCACGGCTGCGGCGAAGGGTGGAAACGCCTCGAAGGAGTTCAGGTGCGCCGCATGCGCGCGCTGGCGAAATCCGGTCAGGCGCGCCTGGAAATCGCGCGGATTCCGGTTGCTGAAACCCGGCCCGCTGAACTTGGCGATGCCTGTGAATACGATCGGCAAAAAAGCCGCGATCAACACACACCACAACGCAATCGTCATTGCTGTTCCCCCGGCTGGCCGCACGAAGCGCAGATTCTTGCACTATTCGAGCTTGCGTCGGCGCCCGGTGTGATGTGTGATCCGCACGCGGCGCCGATGCGCCATCGCAATTGGACAAAGACGAATGTATTTGGTGGTACTGAGCGGCAAAGCACAAGGTCGGGTGATCACCATCGAGCGCGATGGTGTGATCGGTCGCGATCCGGGCGTGACCTATCCGATCGACGATCCCACTGTGTCGCGACGCCACGCCGAAGTGATCGCGTCCGCCGACGGTTGGCGGTTGCGCGACCTTGGCAGCGCCAACGGCACCGAAATCAACGGCTCGCGGTTGATCGGCGATCGCCTGTTGCGCGAAGGCGATGTTGTGGGCCTCGGCCGCGCCACGCTGGTCTATAACCAGCAATTGGCGGCGACATCGACGGCGCCATCGCCGGTCGGACAAACCATGGAGCGCACGCTGATGCCGCCAGCGAAGCCGCTCAAGGACGAGCTGGCGCCCGCGCTGATGGCGGCGCTGCAGCAGGCCAGCAACGATCCACAAGCGCAGGCGGTGGCCTTGCTGGAGGTGATCGTCAAGTTACTCCCCGGCGCGCTGCGCGCCAGCCTCGTGGACTGGCGCGCCGGCTGGGCGCTGGCGCGCTACCCGCGCGATGGCGATATGTCGCGCAATGCGTTGTTTCGCGCCATGTCGCTGCTCAAGGCCGACAGCGCCGGTGCCGTGGTCTGGTCGCAGGATGAAGTGCGTCGGCTCGCAGCGCAAATCGCAGCCCCCGATCTGGAGCCGCTGATTGCCTTGCCGGTCGACGACAAAGTCGGTTTGCTCGTCGAAGGCGGCGGCCAGCAGGAAACGCAAGTTGTCCAGCGCATCGCGCTGGCCGATTTTCGCGAAGCGATGCTGCTGCTGCGCATTCCCGTGTCGGGCATCCGCATGCAGACGGCGGCGGGTTCGCGCAAGCTGAGAGACGCGGATTTGCGCCTCGCACAACGCATCCAGATGCGCCTGCTATCGAAACCGCCGGCGGATCTCAACGGTTTCGAAATGGCGCTGTCGTATACACCGGCGCTGATGATCGGCGGCGACTTCTATCACATCGAAAAGCGTGGCGCCGACGAGCTGGTCGTGGTCATCGGCGATGTGTCCGGCAAGGGCATTTCCGCCTCCTTGTACATGGCCTATGTGGTGGCCGACCTGCGCCTGCTGATCCCCAACGTGCCGGGCCCCGCAGAGCTGCTGATCGAGCTGCAGGAAGCGATGGCGCCGGTGCTCGAGACCGGCATGTTCGCCACCGTGTGCGCGGTGTACATCGATCTGCAAAGCGGCCTGTGCCGCGTCGCGCTGGCCGGACACTCGCCCCCCGTCTTGCGCTCCGCCACGCGCAAAGTCATCGAGATGGGCCTCGATCCCGGCTCGCCGCTTGGCGCCGAATCGACTCCCAATCTGCGCGAACAGCGCCTGCAGCTTGCGCCTGGCGATTGCCTGCTAATGACCACCGATGGCGTCGACGAGGGCGAAAACGACAAGCGCGAGCCGTACGGCAAAAAGCGCCGCGATCAGGTGCTCACAAGCTGCGAAAGCCCCGCCGAGATCAACGAAGCGCTGCGCAAGTCCCTGCTCGAATTCGTTGGCAAAGACCGTTCGACCGACGATTTGACCATCATCTGTATTGGGCGGCCGAAGTAGGCTGGCGTTTCCGCCGGATCGATAACGCTACCGCAGGTTGACGCCGCCTCTCGGGTGAAATAGTCTTTGCGTACTTAACTAAGTAGTTAATTAATGAAATGACCATGGAGCGCGTTTTCGAGGCCCTGGCGTCCACGGCGCGGCGCAAGATCCTCGCGTTTCTCAACGATGGCGAACTGACGGCCGGCGAGATCGCAGAGCGTTTCGACTTCTCGAAACCGGCGCTATCGGGACACCTGCGGATACTCGAGGAAGCCGGCCTGATCGAACGCGAGAAGCGCGGCCAGTTCGTGTTCTTTCGCTTGCAGCGAGACCGCGTTGCGAACACCGTGTTTGCGTGGGCGGCCGAGCTATGTCCGGTTGCCGGACCACTCAAACGCGAAAGCAAGGCGCGCGCAAAACGTGCCGCAACAGTAGGGGCTGAATAATGTCGAATGCAGTCGCGGTGCGATCGTTTCCGAATGCCACACTGCCGCTGACGGGGCTGCAGCAACCGGTTGAAGTGACGCTCATCGCGCAGCTCGGACCTGGCGCCGGCGATGCTTTGATCGCCAATACCGCCGATTGCCAAAGCGCGCATCCGGAGTTTCGCGATGAGCTGGATGAGCCCTCGACGCGTTTGCATGGCATGGCGCCGGCTGGCGGCGATTTCTCCTCGTTGTATGCGTTCGTAGTTGGCGAGCGCGGCCATCCGTTTCATCGGCATGCCGGGCCGCGAGTGTTCACCGCAGTCGCCGGCAGCAGTGGGGCGCAGTTGCGCTTCTCCGGATTGCCCGTAGTGGCCGACAGCGCAGAGTTTCTGCGCTCCGTGCAGTGCGTCGACATTCCGCCAGACGCATTGTTCACCGTGCGCTTCGGCAGCGAGACCTGGCACCAGTTCGTACCGCGAGCGCCCGGCCACGCGGCCTTGTTCGCGTTGTCTTGCCATACCAACGAACTTGCGGGCGCCCTGCTGCCAGAGCTGCGCGCGCAGGTCGCGGCTGGCGTCGCTTCGATTCCCGCGCTCACGGAATTGCTGCCCGAGGCGGTGCAGTCTGCCGTGGCGCAGCACGATTTCGCCTCCAACCCGGCCCGCGCGTTGTCGTTCACCGCCCCGACGCGTTCATTGGCCGGGCGCGCCTGCGCCTCAATACGCCGCCGCGCTGGCGCGCTGCGCGTTGCGCTGCGCCGACGCGTCGCCGGATTCATCGAAGACGGGCTGGCATTGCGCCCCGTTCGTGCGATCGATGTGCCGGCCGATTCGATGCAGCGCCTGCAGTTCGATGCGGCGCCTTATCACGACGATTGCTTCGCCGTTCGTCTCGCGGCGGCGGAGCTGCCGAACGGCTCGCCGGCTGCGATCCTGGCGATGGTCCTCGATGCATTTCTCGAGCACCGTCCCACGAGCGTGTCGCTGATGATGCGCGTGCGCAACCTGCTGGTCCGCCCACTGGGCCTGCGCACATCGCCCCTGGGCTGTCCCGTGTCATCCCTGCTCGGCAGCAGTACGTGCCAATTCGCAGGACGTTTCCCGGTTCACGGCCAACAAAGCAACGAACGTCTGGCCGAAGTCGTCCTCGGTGCCGACGACAAGCATCTCAAGTTCCGCTCATGTGTGGCAGTCCGCATCGACGCCGACGGCAACGCGCTTATCACGCTCGGCACGCGCGTGGTCGTACGCAATGCCTTCGGGCGCTTCTACATGGCAGTCATCGACCGCGTGCATCGGCACTACGTCACGCCAACGCTGCTGCGAACGGCAGTAAACGGCGCGCTCTCGTTGCCAGCGGGTTTGGCGCTGAGAAACGGATAGTTGGATCATCGTCGTCGACAATTACTGCTGGCGACAGGCGCATTGGCAGCCTGCGGCCAGCCGCGCGATCGCGACATCCTGATCCACGATGTCAGCCAGATCGAAGCCTTCAAGGTAGCGTCCGTCGTCCGACCCACCACGGATCAACATCAGGGCCATCTCAACGCACTGTATTGCTGTCGTGAGCGACGACGGCACGGGCGTTGCTCGACGCTGGCGCGGACCCGAACAACCTGCAGTTCGAGATTCGGCGTGCGCTGGTTGGACTGCCCGCCGAACCCAGCGTGCGCCATTTCGATGCGACGCCTGAGGCCTTCTCGCGCGGCGCGCAGCGGCGCTTCGGCGTTAGCAATCCTGAGCGCATGGACGATCCATTCTGGATGGCCATGGTGCGATCCGGGATCAGTGCCTGGCTGGCGCGAACGCAGTTCAGCGACAAACCGTCGTCCATTGAGCATCCGGTGTGGTGCGCGGAGCGATTCGGTCAGTCGATCAGTTTTCTGCCCGACGGGCGAATCATCCAGATAGCGGGCGAGCACGAGGACGGCTACGACCCGGACTTCTGCATCTACAACGATGTGTTTGTGCACTACCCGGATGGCCGCATCGAAATCTACGGCTATCCAGCGGAAGTTTTTCCGCCGACCGATTTCCACACGGCCACGCTCGTGGGCGACACGATTTACCTCATCGGCTCGCTCGGCTATCAGCACCAGCGTGTTCAGAGCGAGACGCCCGTGTTCGCACTCGATACGCGCACGCTGCGCATCACCCGATTGGAAACCAGCGGCGACGCTTCAGGTTCCATCTACCGGCACCGCGCCGTGCTGACGCCGACCGGGCGCATTCGCGTATTCGGTGGTCGCATCGACCGTGGCGATGATGCGCATAGCGACAACGACGCAATGTTCGAGCTCGATCTGGCATGTCTGGTTTGGATTCGCCTGGCGCCGAGCGCCTGACGGTGGAATCCGCACGATGAAGCTTGTGCGGGTTCCACCCTACGCGGGAATCCGCCGTACGCGGTGTGCAGACGTAGGGCGGAACCCGCGCGCCGAAATCCAATGACCGTGCCGTGATCCGTCGGCGCGGTTTCCGCCGCCGGCCCTCAAGTCGTCGAGCGCACCCGCGCCACCAGTCGTTCGAACTCGTCCAGCGCCTGCGAATCGCGTTGCACCGCTATCGCCGCATCGATCAGGACGTTCATCGCAGCTTGGCGAAAATGCGCTGCATTTCGACCAAGCCCGAGGTGTCCGTTAGCGGTTTTAGGAACACGGCAGAGTCGATCATGCTGGACAGTTGCGCCATCGCCACGGGCAGCGGTGTGGCGCGCAATTCTTCATCGCGCATTGCTTCGAGGATCGGCGCGACCTCGCGCCAGGCGGTGACGAAGGTTTCGAGTTCTTTGGTCATTGGCTCAGCGATCGGTAACGCGCTCTACGGTCTGGTGATCGAGAACGATTGCAGGATGCTACTCCTGTGTCGGGCGGCCCCGTTGTAATGAAGGCGTCCTAACGCATCGCCTGTCGCATCATCTGGGCGAGCGCGTCGAAAAACTCTTTGTCTCGCCGCTGCGTGCTCTCCGCATCCGCGTACGCCTCTTCAGCTGTGCGGTGCATGACGAGATCATGGTCGGCGCCCTTAATCTCCAGATAACGTGCGGTTCCCGGGCGCAACCTGTTGACCATTTGCGCAATGATCGCGTGCCCGTGGGCCGTTTCGAACTGATCGTATTCGCCGAAAACGACCAGCACTCGAGCATCCAGTGCGGCCCACGCGGCCAGGAAATTGCGTCGCGCCGCTTGTTGGTGCCACGCGTAGGGCCTCCCATAGTGCTCACCAGCCCCGAGTCCACGAATGTCCTTTCGCAGAGCCGCCATCTCCGCATCGTCGCGCACGATCTCGTCCGGCGAACGGCCCGCGATCAAGTACTCATGTAGAAAGTGGATACGCTTCATCATCTGATCGTGAATCTCGTGCGGCTTCACAGCGTCCGGCCGCCGTTCCAGATAGAAGCGTTCGAAGTGCATCATGCGCTCAAAATAGGTGACCGCACCGCCGCCCTGCACGGCGGCGCCGAGCACACGCCGCCCACGCTCCTGCAGCGCAAGTCCGACCAAGGGTGCCGTGGTGCTGCCGAGGCTCGATCCCATGATGAACACGCGAGAAGGATCCAGCCGGTTGTTCGACAACAGCACGGCATCGAAGGCTTCGACGTAGTGTCGAACCTCGGTATCGTAATCGAGCTTATGGCAAGCCGGCCCCTCGCTGTCGCCGTCGGAGGCGCGCTCGACCCGCACGAGGGCGATCTTCTGCGCGCGCACGAACTGCGCGGCGGCGCGCCGCCACGGGCTTTGCGCATTGTGCTCGATCGAACCGCAGGACACCCATTGCGTCAGCAACAGAACGGGCAGGCGACCGCTCGAACCGGCTGGCACGGCCGTGATCGTGCGAAGCCTCGCGCCGCCCACCTCGGCGACGTCGTAGTAACTGTCCATGCCTGGCATGTCTTCCAGCGGCCTCGGCGGCACTGTGAATTTCAGGTCCAGCCGTTGCGCTTGGCGCGAGACGGTCAACCCAAGTTCGCTATTGCCAGGTGTCCGGCGGATCCGATCCACATCGTCGAGCACGTTTCCGGTCCAGCCACTGCTGATCGACATGATCTGATCGCCGACACGAAGCCCGGCCGCGGCCGCAGCGGACGCTTCGTCCACTTGGACCACTTTTATTGCACCATCGTCTGGTTCGACCGCGAAACCCAGAGCAGCGCGCCGTGGCAAGTCGCCTGCCATGTGAGCGGCGGCTTGAGCGGCGCCGGTCGCCGCGAGCGCAGCGAGCAAAGAGAGGATCACGATTGTGTAACGCATGAGGATGTCCCTTGAGGCTGATCGAGTTGCGGAAAATGACAAACGACCGATCTCAATGTCCCGACGAACGCCCGATGAAAAGCCGATATTTGCGATTGGCAGGTGCTATCCCCAGAATGGTTGCCCGATCTGACGCCGGAAGCTTATGGACCTGATCGCCGTCGGACCGTTCCGACTTGGCGCCTTCGAGATCGCGCCCGCGCGCGGCGAGGTCAGGCTTGGCGAAACCGTGACGCGCCTCGAGCCGAAGGTAATGGCCGTACTGGTCGCCCTGGCGAGGACACCCGGCGAAACCGTATCGCGCGAAAAACTCTTCGAAGAGGTGTGGGAGGGACGCGTCGTCACCGACGACGCGCTGACCCGCTGCATTTCGTCGCTCAGGCGTGTGTTCGGTCAGGGGCAGGGCGTCGAAATCAAGTCCCTGCCCAAGCTTGGATATCTACTTGTTGCGGAGGCTGGATCGCCGGTCCAAACGAATCAGGCATCCACGTCCATTTCGCCAGCTGCTGTCGTGATTGCAGTGGCAGTTGCCTTTTCGATCGGCGCGGCCGCTGTCTTGTCATTCCGAACGCCGCCGGGCGCAGACATGGGTGGCCGCGTTCGCCCGCTGACTGCGCTTCCTGGCCTGGAACTCTATCCCGCCCTGGCGCCAGCAGGTGGCCAACTCGCTTTCGCGCACCGCGACGCTGGGGGTCGATGGGATCTCTATCTAAAGAGCGTCGCGGGCGGCGAGCCGCAACGGCTCACCAACGATGCCGCACGCGAGCAACACCCGGTTTGGTCGCAGACCGGCGATGAACTCGTGTTCATCCGCCGAGAGGGCGAAGCATGCGACGTAATGCGTATGGCCGTCCCCGGAGGCAACGCACGACGCGCCGCCGCGTGCGGGGCAAAGTTCATCCACTCGCTCGACTGGTCGCCTGACGGGCGGCTCTTGGCGCTCACCCGCGCCGACGAACGCCTTGAGCCAGCGCAGCTGGCGCTCATCGCGTTTGATGGCGACGCACCGCAATTCTCTATCGATCGAACGCGGGGTGCCGAAGACGCGCGCTTCAGTCCCGACGGCACCGCGCTCGCTCTCACGTTGTCCACGGCGATTGGTGCGGAGGACGTCTATTCGATCGACACGGCGACCGGCACTCTGACCCGCATCACCTTCGACAACTCAAAGGTCCACGGTCTCGACTGGACGAGCGACAGTCGTGCAATCGTCTATGGTTCCAATCGCGGCGGCAGTTTTGGCTTGTATCGCGTCCCGATCGGAGGTCGCGTGTCGACGTCGGTTCTGCCGTCGCTGCAAGATGTCGAGAACCCCTCGGTCTCGGGCGCGCGCATCGCCTACGAAGCGTGGACGGAATCGGGCGGATTGAAACTCTTCGGGCAGAGCTCGGTCGCGCTACCGCCGGACTCGACGCGTCTTGAATGGCATCCCGACATCGCGAGCGACGGTGCAATTGCTTTTGTCTCCGATCGTGGCGGCGCCCCCGAGGTGTGGCTTGCAGAAGGACCCAACCCTAAGCAACTCACGCACTTCGGCGACGCCTACATTCACACGCCAAAATTCGCACCGGACGGCAAGGCGATCGCCTTCTCGGCGCCACAGCGCGGGCACTTCAACCTTTATCTGGTGAACCGGGATGGTGTGCAGAAGCGCCTCACGGACCACGCCGCCAACGACATGTCGCCGGCTTGGTCGCCAGACGGCCGCGCGATCTACTTCGCGTCCGACCGCGACGGCACGTGGCGCGTCTGGCAGGTCGACGTCGAAAAAGGGATGGCGACGCGCGTCGCCGAAACGCCCGCACGCGCAGTCTATGTGCTGAGCGCACAAGAACTGGTCACGGTCGATCCCGTGAAAGGCGGCCTCTATCGGATCGATTTGAAGCGCACGGATGCGCCGCCGAAGTTACTCACGCCGGCCACGGCGCCATCGGACTGGGCGAACGTCGCAGTTGCGCAGGGCCGGGTGATCTATATCCGCCGCGAACCGCCCGATCGCGCGGTGTTGCGCCGCCTCGATCCCAACACGGGTGTGGACGACGCTATCGCGGACCTGGACGATTTCTACTTCCGCTCGGGCCTCGCGGTGACCACGGCCGGCACGATTCTCTACGCCACCACCAGCGTCGAAGACGTGTCTCTCATGCTCCATGAGACGGAGCCCGTCACAGCGTTCTGATGGCGCGCTGTTCGTAGTCGACCTTTGTCATCGGATCGACGCCACATCGCTGCCGTCGATGTCGCCAGCGATTCCGGCACGCACGGGATTCAACTTGAACCCGACGACCTGTGGTTCTGCGCGTGCGGACATCCACGTTTCGCGTGATGGTTCGGTGCTGATTGACGGTGCACGTGCGGATCGCCGGTGCGATTGGAAGGTGCTGGCGACATGCGTATCCTCAATTGCCAACTCGATGAGCAAGGCCAGCACTGGCAACAGCTCCTCCCGCGTTCGCTAGCTGGCGCCTTACGCACCGAGCCGATCGCGGACTGCAGTTGCAATCCGCGTCGGTGTGTCTGCTTTATTGGCGATACAAGACGCTATGGATGTCGCTGATTCCTTTGACGCGCGAGGCGACGGCGGCCTCGTTGAGTGCGGTGGCGAGGATGTCGTAAGGCGCCGAGTTGGTGACCAGCGTTGCGGTGTATCCGCCGGGCAACGCGCGTACCTCCGATCGTGTGTTGCCCCAGGCACCGTTATGCGAGTACACCGTGCCGATGCTCCAATCGCTCTTCCACCAGCCGAGGCTGTCGAGCGAACCTTGCTCCATCAGCGCGTAGCTGTCGGCGTCGATCAGATTGCCGAACTTCAGTCGATTCAAGAAATGCGACATCTCGCCGCTCGACATGCTCCAGGCGCCGGCAGCGCAACTGCTGCTGCCGTTCGGTACCGCCGTGCCCGACGTGTCGGCAGCGTTGCTGTACCAAAGGGTGTAGTTCGACCCCGGAACGCTGGCCACGTCGGACAGATCGCAGGTGCCGGTGATGCCGATCGGCGCGAACAGATTGTCTTTGACATAGTTGACGTAAAACGCATTGGTGATGGCCTGGATTTGCGCATCGTAGTTGGCGATCGGGATGTCGTCCCACTGGACTTCGTAGAAGTTCATGGCGAGCGGATTGTCCATGTAAGCCAGCGCGATCTGAAATATGGCCTGGGACATATTGGCGTAGGAACGTTGGCCCACGGCGGGCGGCCAGTTAGGTTCCTGCGCGGTTCCGCAGTTCACCATATCGCCATCGATCAAACGATCTTTGATGTTGCGATTAAAGCAACTGCTGTGATGGAAGCCGCCGCGATGCTGCAACATCATGCGCAGCGTCACCGGGCCTGAGCCGTTCTCGCCAAGTTCGATGCGGTTGTGAACGAGATTGCGCCAGCGATACGGCAAGTGCTCGACCAGCGGCTCGTCGAGACTGACGTTACGCAGTTTCGCCACACGCAACGCGGACGCCGTGGTGATCAGCTTGCTGACGCTGCCCCAGGGCGTCTCTGTGGCGCTGGTAAAGGCCTGGGCGCCATCCTCGTCGCAGGCGGTGCGTGCGAGGCCATGGTTGACCGTCGCCACCTGCAGATTTTCCTTGTTGCGCAGGGTGGCAGACCAGCCTTTGTTCGGTGTTTCGCCGAGAATGGCAATCAGCGCGCTGGCGAAGACTTCGGTATCCATCGCGCTGGCGCGCCCGGTGACCGCGGTGGGGTTGTAGATCGGTGTGCCGCAAGCCCAGAGCGGACTCATTGCCAGCGAAAGCGCGACCGGCAGGCATTGTTTGATTGTGAGCATGTTGGTTCCTTGTCGGGGTGGCCGTCCGCGGCGAATGCTTGCGCGCGGACGCATGGTCACTTCAAGCGAATCCAGCGCAGTTGCTGAGCGCCGCTCAAGCAGAGGTTTTCGCCGGCAATATCGATAGTCACGCCGGTGCTTTGCGCCAGCACCGCCATCGACAGCGCCTGCTTGCCGGCTTCTGTGGTGCCATCGAAGCGCAGCGACCAATAGCTGTCCGTGTGGCAATTGGGCGGCGCCAACGTGCCGTGCCCGGACAGCCGGATCACGACATCGCCGTTGTACACGCCGCCGGACGCGATTTGCGTGATTTTCTGGTTGCTGTAAGTGACGTTGGCGCTGGCGCTGACGGCCAGAGTCAGGCCGGCAATGAGGGAAAGAATGATCGTATGGGCTTTCATGGTCAGTGTCCTTGAGATTGGAGTTCTCGCAAGTCATCTTGCGATTGCTGCCGGTTTCGCGGCGGCGCGAACGAAACGACACGGACTTAGAAAAATTCTCGCCAGGCGCGAGCCTTTCCTCGGCCGTGAGCCCTGGGCACGTTTCCAGAACGTATGATCCAGCAGGTCATCCCCGCGAAAGCATGGAGCCAGTGATTTCCTCGGCGCGACAGGCAAGATCGAAGGCGCTGGATTCCCGCTTTTGCGAGCACGTGAGCGCCGTCGGGTTATGGCTCTGTCGCCGCCTGAAGTGCCGTCAAACGTCGCAGATCGCTGGGCGAGAGGATGCTTTTGAGGGGTGCCAGCTCGTCGATCAAGCGCTTGAGTGCAGGGCGATCATTCCTGGCGACGCGGATTTCTCCAGCCAGCAGCAGCGCCGATGCCAGGGATTTCGAATTGGCTGCCATGGCGCGGTAAATGGACAGCGCCTCGTCGCTGTTGGCCTGCGCTGCAGCCGCCTGATCGGCCAGCAATTGCACTTGGGCGAGCGCGACCAGCGCCGACGCCAACATGGTGCTGGAGGCGGGATAGCAGCGACGACGAAGCGCCACAAAGCGCTCGGCGATGGGCAGCGCCTCGGCGCCGCGTTGCTGTTTGCGCAAAATCGCGACCAGTTTCGACAGCGAGAAGGAAACATCGCAGTGCTCGGGGCCGTAGACCTTCTCGTCTAACGCCAGCGCCTCGCGCATGAACGGTTCGGCTTGCTCTGCCCTGTCGGCGCGGTGCAGCGCCCCGGCGTGCGCCGCGAGTATGCTGCCGCGACGCGCCAGCGGGATTTCCGGATGTGCCGCCAGCGCCTCGACACTGGGCTGCGTCGCTGCGACGCCTTCGCTGCTGCGACCTTGCGCTTCGAGCAGAACGATCAGCACATCCAGACCATTGACGGTCTCGTGCGACACGGGGCCGGTTTCCGAAAGATAAATCCGATGCGAACGTTGCATACGCTCTAGCGCTTCGGCATCGCGGTCGAGGTTGCTGAGCTCTATGGCGATCAGCAAGTCGAGCCGCGCCTGCACCAGCGGATCGCTAAGTCCATGCTCGCGTGCCCACGCTTCAGCGGCCTGGAAGGTCGAGAAGGCGCTGCTACGGTTGCCGTTGCGATTGAGCGCAACGCCAAGGTTTATTAACCCGTCGAGCGCTGTACGCGGATCGGCGCGGTTCAGTTCGGGCTCGATCGATTTCATCAGCTCCAGCATGCGCTGATCGTCGCCCAGACCCATGTAGGCGCGGGCGATGGCGACCATCAGCGCGATGCGCGAACTGGCGTCGAGTTCTGTGTCGGCAGCCATTTCGCGTTCGCCGGCGCGCAGCAGATCGCGCGCCGTCACCTCGGCACCGTCGGTGCTACCGGGATCGGCCTTGGCGAATACCTCGGTCAGGAAGTTCACCGTGGATTCGGCGCGTTTAGCCTGCGCCTGTGCGGCGCTGCGCTCGGTTTCGGCAGTGCGGCGGGCGGCGTCGGCGAGCGCGCGCTGCGCGTACGCCTCGCGCGCCTGCCAGAGCGCGCCACCGAGTCCGACCAACAACGATGCCACAGCTGCGCCGGCGAGCGCCGCGACGAGCGCATGGCGCTGCAGCCACCGCGCGATCACATATGAGCGCTGACCGCGCCGCGCGGCGACCGGGCGCCGATCCAGCCAGGCGTCGAGATCGGCGATCAGCGCGTGCGCCGATGCGTAGCGCGCGCTCGGCGCCTTGCGCAGCGCTTTGAGTGCGATCGCATCCAGGTCGCCGCGCAGGCGCTGCCGCAATCGTTGCGGTGTGCTGCGCCGATTCAGCGCCAGCGATTCGGGATCGGCCACGTGGCGACGGGTCAACGCCTGACTAGGGCGCTGCGGTTCCTGCTCCAGCACCGCGCGCGTCAGCGCCTGGCTGCTCGGCGTGTCGATCTGGTACGGGCGCTGGCCGCAAAGCAATTCGAAGAGCATCACGCCGAGTGCGTAGATATCGACCGCTGTGGTCGGCGCCTCGCCGCGAATTTGTTCCGGCGCGGCGTATTCCGGGGTGAATAGCTGCAAGCCGGTGCCGGTGGCGGCGCTGTCGTCGCCCAGCAGTTTGGCGATGCCAAAATCAAGCAGCCGCACGCGGCCCTCGGCCGTAACCAGCACGTTGGAAGGCTTCAAGTCGCGATGTACGACGAGCCGCTGATGCGCGTGCGCGACGGCATCGGCCACGGCGCGCAGCACTCCGACGCGCTGTTCGATGGTCAGTCGGCGCCGATCGCACCAGGACACAAGCGGTTCGCCGTCGACGTATTCCATCGCCAGATATGGCACACCATCGGTACTCTGGCCGGCGTCGATCAGCCGCGCGATGTTCGGGTGGTCCAGTTGCGCCAGTATCTGGCGTTCGGCACGAAAGCGCTTGCTGAGGTCGTCGGCATCGCTGCCTGCGCGCATCAGTTTGATCGCCGCCTGTCCGACATAGGCGCCATCGCTGCGCTCGGCGAGCCAGACCGCGCCCATTCCGCCGCGCCCCACTTCGCGAAGCAAACGCCACGGGCCAAGGCGCGCGCCGCTCCAGCGGAGGTCGGGTGTGGCTTCGCCGCTGCTCAGCAGATCCTTGGCGCGAACGCTCAAGTCGTCCAGCGCATCGTCGCCATCATCGGCATCGAGCATCGCCTGCACGTCGGAACGCAGAGTCTCATCATTGCCGCACGCGGTCTGCAAAAACGCCGCGCGCTGCCCTGGCGGCATATCGATCGCCTGCTCAAACAGTTCGCGCAATCGCTGCCAGCGTGTCGGTTCCATGACGCCCTCACCGCGTTCCGGCGATCATGCCATCGGTGCGGCTATCGCGAGCGATTGAACAGCACCGCGCCGCGTTCGCGCGCTGCGCTTTCCGTGCACGACGCGCCGAGGGCGCCGGCGAGTCGCGGGCAGCTTTGCGCCAGCGCGGTCAGGTCCAGATGCTCGGGGATGCGTGGGTGGTGCACGCAGACCGCGCCCTCCGGCGTCCAGCCCGCTTCGAAGTGGAAGTCTGCGCCGGTGGCCGGCTGCTGCACGCCGACGTCGTCGTAGATGTCGATGGTCGTGCCATCGCGCGTCGTGGCTTCGCCGTCTCCGCAATAGTCGCCGCGGACCATGCGCAGGCACGCAGCGTAGTGCGCGATCAGCGATTCGCCGTGTGCGGCACGTTTGAACGGCGCATAGCCAAAGCGCACGCACTTGCCCTGCGCGCCGCTGCTGCACGTCAGCGACAGCGTGCCGGGCGTGGCCAGATAGCGACCATCGGCGCTGAAGTCGCCGGCCAGCGGGAAGCCGCGCGAAAGACCTTCCAAGTCCGGCTCGCACAAATCCTGCCAGCCTTTCTCGCCCAGCACCTCAAAGCGGTGCCACCAGATGTCTTTGTCGTCCGTATCGCGCTGCACGGAGGCGATGCGAACGCTCAGGCCGTTGCCGAGATCGAGCACGGTGCCGACCAGGTCCTGGCTGCGCAAAGTTTGTCCGCGTTCGACGAAGACGAATTCCGTACCATCGATCTCCAGCGCGGCGTTCGCTGCGCTGGAGATCAGGCACGCCGCAAGCAGCGTCGCGCGCATGGCTCACTCCGCCAGCCGTGCGCGGATGCTGCGCGCATCGATTGCCGTGCAGAGCGTCGCGCTCGCGCACGGATTGTCGATGTCATCGACGATGGGCGCTACACGATGGATATCCGCGAGGGCGACACCCTGGACCGCACCCAGAGCGACCACCGGAAGCTCAGCCGCAATGCCTTGCGATTGGATGCCCTGCAGCTTGACGCCTTGCAACTTGACGCCTTGCAACTTGACGCCTTGCAAGCTGACACCCTGCGATATGGGCCCATTGAACCTACGACCGTTGAGCACGCGGCCGTTCAGCGTGATGCCGTTCAGCGTGATGCCGTTAAGCGTGATGCCGTTGAGCCTTAGGCTGTTGATGCTGATGCCATTGAATTTTGCGCTGTTGAGGCTGATGCCGTTGAATCTTGCGCCATTCAGCGAAATACCATTCCACTTGATGCTATTGGACGCGACCTCAGCATGGGCGCTGGCGGTGGCGACCAAGAATGCGGCTGCAAGCAGTGTGCGAATCATCTCGATACTCCCGTTTTCCCGCGCCGGAATGGGCGGTCATGAGCACATACGGGAAGCCACACGCGCAGAGATCATCGGCCGGACACTTTTCGCCGTATGCTTAAAACCCGTGCAGTCAGGGGTCTGCAATGGACGACATCACCGAACGCCTGTCTCACCCGCGCAATGCCAAAGACCGCGATGCGGCGCTGAGCGCTGTGTACCAGGACTTGCTCGGCATCGCGCGCGCCGAGTTGAACCGCCATCGGCGCGGCAATACGTTGAACACGCGGGCGCTGGTCAACGAGGCATACCTCAAACTATTTGCTCAGCACGAAGCCGCCTTCGACAATCGCAAGCATTTTTTCGCCACCGCCGCCCGCGCGATGCGCCAGGTGGTCATCGACCACGCGCGCTCCAAACTCACCGAGATTCGCGGTGGCGGACAGGTGCCGCTGTCGCTGGATGAGATTGGCGATATGCCGCTGCCGGTGGAAGCCCAGGCCGATCATCTGGTGCGCATGGATATGGCGCTCAAGCAACTCGCCGAACTCGATCCGCGCCTCGCGGAAGTCGTTGAGCTGCGCTTCTTCGCCGGCCTTGAAGTGACAGAAGTAGCAGAACTGCTCGGCGTCTCCGAACCCACCATCAAACGCGACACACGCACGGCCAAGGCGTTTCTGGCCAAGGAGCTGGCGACTTGAACGATGGTGGCGTGCGAATCGGCGCTGTAGCCGTCGCTGCGATCAGTTAAACGCGATGCGTTCGTAAATCTCGCTGAGCGCGAGCGTGGTTTCAGGGCACGGCAGAGTAATTTGGTCTTCCCATTGGCTGTAGGTGGTGAACTGCCAAACGTTGCCGGCGCGGCGATAGAGATCGACGCGCAGTTGGTCCTGGCTGACCAGCAAGTACGCTTCGAGCGTGGGAATGCGCTGGTAGTTGTAGAGCTTTTCGCCACGGTCGATGCGTTCGGTGCTGTCGGACAGCACTTCTACGACCAGACAAGGCTGCGTCTTCAAATAGGGATCGCGGTCGTTCGGGTCGCAACACACCATCACATCCGGGTAATAGATCACCTCGTCGATTTGGACGCGCACGTCGGCAATGAACGCTTCGCACGGCCCAGTACGGGTGGCTTGGTGCAATCGGGCGCCGATGTTGAGGGAAATCCGGTTATGCCGCACGCTCGCGCCGGCCATGGCAAACACCTGGCCGGCGGCATATTCGTGTTTGACCGGACTTTGTTCCTCAAACGCGAGGTACTCGGCAACCGACATCGAAGGCTGAATTTTCGCGCTTGCGGACATCGACTAACCCTCTCTCTGATCTCGCTCGGATGATAGCCAATGCCCAGGTGTCCGATCTTGGGAGCTTGACTGTTCGCCAGCGTCGTCGGGTCAAAGAAATCCATATCAGGCGCTGACTACTTCACCTCCAACAAACCTGCCGCCGCGCCCTGCGCATACACGCCGCGCTCGTACATGGATTCGGCATAGGCGGGCGGGATGACGAAGCGCCCGGGATTGCTCGGCTTGATCTTGTACAAGAAGGTGCTCACATCCGGCCCTGCATACGTGTAGAGCACGATGCGGTCTTCGCGGGGTTCGATGTGCTCGGTGCTCATCGTGCTGCCATCCAGGCGTACGCTACCGGCGGGTACGCTGGCGCTGGGATCGTCGCTGTCGCCTGTGGACGGCGGGATTTGCGTGATCGGCTCGAAGGCACCGGGCAACAGATCGATCACGGCGATGCTGCTGTAGTTCATCGCGCTGAGCGAACGCAGCCGCAGGCGTACGGTGATTTCCTGGCCCAGCGCGGCCTGCGTGATCGGCTGCCCGGCGTCGTCGAGATACTCGCGCAGCACTTCGATGCCGAGTGTTTGCGTGGCGGCAGGAATAGCTTTGTCGAAGCCGTTCTGCGTCAGCACCGCCCACGCCGGCACGTCCTTCGGCGGTTCCACACTGAGGAGCGTATCGGTGCTGGTGAAGGCGCCGCGCATCAGCAGGCCTTGCGCTTGCCCGAAGGCGCGCCAGGCTTTGCCGTCGCTGCTGGCTTTCAGCACCGGCGTGCCTTGACCAGCCACCGCTTCGCTGTAGGCGTCGAGCGCCAGCGTGATCAGCGCGCTGGAGAGCGTGTTGTAGCTGTTGTTCTGCAACGGCGCGAGCAGGGCTTCGAGGGCCTTGATCGACACGCGTTTAGACTCGGCCGGGAAATGCTTGAAGGCCAGATACACGGCCCATGCCGAGGCGATACCGGGATCGTAGTAATCGATGTAGCCCTGGACGCCCCATTCGGGTGTTGCGCCAAGCATCGTCAACACCGGTTTGGCGAGATCGCGCGCGGCTTTCTCCTGCTTGAGCATGGCGTAGCTCGACGCCAGCAGCATTGCCGCGACATCGCGCTGCCACACTTTGGGGTGATCGCGATCGAGTTGCTCGCGAATGGTACCGAGCAGCGGCGCATAGCGTGCGTCGCCCTGGCGGATCAGCACGTACGCGGCGAGTGCGCGCGAACGCAATTCGGCGAGCGAGCTCAATGCAGCGTTGCCTGCCATGGTCTCCAAATAGCGGTTGAGCGAGCGCAGCAAGTCCACGGGCACGGCCTCGCCGCGTTCGCGCGCTTCGATCAGATACAGCGCAGCGTATGGCGTTGCAAAGTCATCGGCATCGGGTGTGGCGACCCAAAGCCCCAGTCCGCCTTCGTCGTTTTGCCGCGAGCGCAGCACGGAGATCAGTCCGTTCGGATCGTAGCCCTCAACAGACTTGGCGAACTCCGGACGCGAGCGTGCGACCAGCGCAGGGATCGCCTGACTGACCAGTTGTTCGGTGCAAAGGTGCGGATAGTCGCGCAAGTACGCCGAGACGCCATCGATGGCGACCAGCGGCGAGGTGCTCGCGGCCAGTTCGCGACGCGCGCGCTGCTCGAACATCACGCGCAGATCCTTGATCTCGCGGCGGCGATCGGCGCGCACCAGTTTCAGATCGCTGCGCTCGACAATCGCCGGTCGCAGCGACAGCTCGATCACGCGCTGCGCGCGGTACTTGCCGCTGCTCGCAATCAACGTCACCGGCACGGCACCGAGGCGCTCGCCCGCCTTCAACCGAATGCGCGCCGCGCTCTCGCTGCCCGGCGCAATGCTGATCGCTGCGGGCGATTCGCCCACCTGGCTCAGGCCCTCTCCGAGTTTGACGCTCAAGCTCACCGGTAGTGCGTCCTTGCCGCCCTCGATGGTGTTGGCGATGCCAATCGGCAGCTCGAACTCGTCCCCCGGCGCAACGTGCGTGGGCAACGTCGGCGTGAGCACGAAATCGCCGCGCACGGTGGCCTTGGTCTGCGCAATGCCGATGCGCTCGTTAGACACCGCCACCGCCATGACCCGCAGCTCGCCGTTGAAGTGATCGGGCATGGTGAAAGTAAAGGTGTGCGCACCATCCACCTCGGTGATGCCGGACCACCACACCGCGGGTTTTTCGCTCTTGCGCTTGAACGGATTCAAGTGTTTGCCCATCGCGCCTTCGCCGTCGCCGCCGGGTGCCGAAGCCGACACCAGTCGCGAGAATTCCGGCAACAGTAAATCCAGAATCTGATCGGTCGATACATCGTGCATCTTCTTCTTGAAGAAGTGATCGAGCGGGTCGGCGAGCTGGTAGCGCGCAACCTGCAGGATGCCCTCGTCGATTGCGAACGCGATGACTTTGGTCGACGTGCCGGAGGTGACGTCGAGTTTGATCTCGGCGCCGGGCTTGCTCACCGCGGGTACCTTCAGCGTGAGTTTCTCGGTACGCGCGCCGCGGTCGACGGAGAACGGCGCGATGGCGTAACTGAGCGGACTCATGAATACCTCGTCCGACATCGGGTCGCGCAGGAATTGCACCGACACGTAGCCGCCGCCTTCGATGTCGGCCGGCACGCGGATGCGCTGCACGCTGCTGGTGGTATCGGCTTTGAACCAGACGTGCGTGTACACGCGTTCGCGTTCGATGGTGATCAAGCCGCTGCCGGTGTACGGCGCGCGAAGGCTGATCTCGATCTCTTCGCCAACCGCGTAGTCTTGTTTGGACAAGGTCATCTGCAGCTCGGCGTTGCGCTCCAGCGAGCGCGACACGTTGGCGTCGCCGGCCACTTGATATTGCAGGCTATTGAGCAGCGTATCGCCTTGGCGAATCTCGACGACGAAAGTGCCCGGCTGATCGGTCTTCAGCGCGTAGTTCTGCACGCTGTCGCCGGCCTTCAGTGCAGTCTCGTTGACCGTAAGCCGGCGCTCTTGCGACGCGTAGCGATACAGGCCCGAATCCTCGCGCGTCAGCACCGACACATAGCGCCGCTCGATGAGCACCGCGCGCAGTCCATCAACGGCTTTGGGCGCCACGTCATCGCCGATCGTCACCCACTCGATGGTGCGCTTGCTGCCACGCTTGACGTAATTCAGATCGTCCACGCTGCGCCAGCCCATCAGGAATTCGTTGTCGGACACCAGCGTGCCGGCTTGCGCGGCGACATTGCGCCCGCTGCCGGGTTCGAAGGCGCGCGTGAGAAAACTCAACTGGTACGTTGCGTTCGCATAGCGGTTGAGGTCGAGATCGAAGATCGCAACGCCATCGGCGTTGGTCGTCTGCTCGGTCAGTGGCTCGTCGAAGCCATCGCTGGCGCGCTGCGGATCGTAGAAATTCCAACCCGGCCAGCGCGAGAAACTTGGATACGCTGGGCGCAGCACCAATGAGCCCTCCACGCGGCGCGCCTGCGCGGGTGTGCCGAACAGGTTCTGGACATCGACCGTCGCGGTCAGTCCGTCGGGTTTGACCCAACCTTCCGCGCGCGCTGCCGACAGCGTTGCGCGGACGCGCATCGTGTCGGGTTGGAACTCGCGCACCTGCACCGACACATTGCCGATATTTATGCGCTGCTGGTTTTCGCCGATCAGATAGAGCGCGGCGGTGTAGGTGCCGCTCGGCGCGCCGGCGCTTGGCGCGTGCGAAAACTCGTTGAAGCCGCTGGCATCGAGCGCAATCGACTGCCGCGTCACCAGCGCGCCGCGGGGATCGGTGAAGTCGAGTTCCAGCGGCAAGCCGGCGAGCGGCGTGCGCCAGTCGCTGGCGCGCACGATCAGTCCCAGGTTCACGGTGTCGCCGGGGCGATACAGGCCGCGGTCGGAGAACAGGAATGCGCTCAGTTTTCCGGGATCGAGCGAGTTGACGTCGCCGCCGACATCGAAACGCGAAGTGTCGAGCGCCCGCGCGTAGTCGCCGATCGGCAGGAACGATAAGTCCTCGCCGAATTGCACGGTGAGCAATTTCGGTTCCTTCTCGCGGCGATAGCCTTCGAGCGTCGGCAGCGAGGCGCGACCGCCAGCATCGGTTTCGGCGCTCACCAGCGTCTCGCCGTTGCGCGCAATGGCGCGCACGCGCGCGCCGACCACGGGCGCGCCGCTGCTCAAGCTCTGCACGAAAATCTCGCGCGTGCCATCCAGCGAGCGTTTGGCCACGACGCCGAGGTCCGTCAGTACCACGAGCCGCGAATCCATGGTCTCGCCGGCGTCGTTCGCGATCGTTTCTGCTGGCGAGAGCGTCTTGTCGTAATCGCTCAGCGTGCGCAGGCTGAGCAAGAACACGCCGTGGCGCGTCGGCGAGAAGAATGGGGTCAGATCGATACCTTCGTAATGGTTTTTCGCCGGATCCAGATTCGGCAAATCGACGCGCTTTTCCGCGCGCTCAACCAGGCTGTCTTCGCCCAAGGTCCATAAGCCGGGCTGCTGATAGGTGCCATCGTTGAACTGCACGAGGTGATGCAATTGATCGGGCACGACGCGCCCGACTTCCAGGCGCAGTGCATCGAGGTTGCGCGAAATCACCGTGACGCGGCGTTCGCCGCGCAGCGACAGCAGCGCGCCTTCGCCGACGAAGCTCAGCAGGCGCGGAAACTCCGGTACAGAAAGCACTTGCGCATGATTCTGGCCGAGCAGAAATCCGCCGAAAGACTTGAGCCCCTTGTCGATGCGCAAGTACACGTAGCGGTTCGGCGGCGCCTGATAGCGGAAGCTATGGATTTCGATGAACTCGCGTTCGCTGGGATCGGGCTTGAGCTCCAGAGGTGTTGCCGCCTTGAGCACTGCGGCGTCGATTTCGTTGGGCGAGAAGGCATACGGCGGCGACTGCTTGTCCCGATCGACATTCGGGTTGTACTGCGGCAACAGCCATGCCTTCGTCGCGCCCACTACGTCGGCGTTCTTCAGCGCCTGATTGAAGGTCACGATCAACACCTGATCGGGCTCGAAGCGCTCGTTGTCGACCAGCGTCGGTTCGACGCTGTCGACCGCCACGCTGTACAGGTCGGGCAGGGACACGCGTGAGGACAGCGCCGAGGCGATCGGCGCACCACCCAGACTGCTCGTAACATTCGGCTCGATGGTCAGATCGACCACGCCGCCGTTGGGCTGCAGCGTCAGCGCTTCGGTATGCACCCATGCCTTTATGCCTCCGCCAACCACCTGCAGCTTCGGATTGGGCGCGGCTCGCCCCGCGCCATCCTGCATCGTCGCGCGCAAGCTCGCTTCCAGTCGCTGCGCGTCTACCGGATGCGAGAATTCCAGGCCGAACACGGCCTTCTTCAATGTTGGGTCTTGCGGGTCCTGGTAGAACTCGGTGCTGGTGACGGCGGCCGTAAAGGGCGCCGTGGTGAACGTGAGATCAAACGGCGCCAGAATCACGCCAGGCGCGATCGCTTGCCCGATATCCAGTTTGACGTCGAAGTCCTTGCCCACCGGCCAGTCGTCGCTGGGGATGAACTGCAACGAGCGATCGTTGACCCAGGTCCAATCGCCCGCAACGGCGGGCTCCAGCAGCACGCCGCGCGCGGTCTTCTCGACCAGTTCAATCGGCGCCGCCGACCCGCCGAAATCGATCGTCAGCGGCGACACGGCTTTGGGCGTTTGCGCGTAGTCGGTTTTCGATGGCGCATTCAGCACCACCGAAATTGCTTCGGGCGGAATCGGGATAGGTCTGGTTACCCAGCGATAGATGCCGTAGCCGATTGCGCCCAGCAGCGCCAGCGTGCCGAGCACCCGCCATTTGTGGTGCCACAGCCATCGCACCCACGGCGGCGGCGCCCACGACCATCGGCCCACCAGACGCTGCCCCACCGACCATTGCGTGTCCGTATCCATCGTTCAGTTCCCCCAAACATGCGGGCATCATGCGCTTAGTTTGGGGCAAGCGCAGGACGACAAATGGACGACTGCTGGCGCCTGCGGCGGCGACGTTGTCTGTTTGTGCAGGCGGGCCTGCCCATACTTGCCGCATGCGCTCGACTTTAGCTCTGAAGTTCTACAAGCCCGCGGTGATTATGTTCGCGATCCTGACAACATTTGTTTCAGGATGGTGGTCTGCTCCGTACGCGTTCCTGGCTTGGCCCGCGCTCTGGTTGCTGATCGTGGCGCGCGCGATTTTGACCGGCACCGCCCACCCGCTGACGACGGGCGAAGAGCGTTCCTCGCGAATGTTTCTGGGTCTGGCCATCGTCACCGGCGGTGGTGTGCTGGTGCACGCGGTATTCGCGCCGCTCGCACTGTGGCTGCGCGAGCCGACCTGGTGGGCCGTGCCGGCTTCCATCATCGCCGTCATTGCGCTGGTGTGGGTGCAGCGTCGCACCTGGCCGTGGCTGGGCATGCTGGTGATGGGGCGGCTGCATTTCCTGGGCGAATACAGCAGTTTGTGGCGGCGCCTGCAGTCGCGCAGCCGGCAACTGGTGCGCAGCAGGGCGCTGTTTCTGCGCTTCGGCGTGGGCGTCGCGGCGGCGCAGCTATTGGCGTGGCTGATGCCGATCCTGAGCCATCGGTTTGACATTCCTGCTGGGTACCAACTGACCGCGCATTTCGTCGTCCTGTGCGCCTGCGCCGAATTCATCAGCCGCCGCATCGCAATGGCCCGTGCTTGCCTGCCACCGCCTTATGTGCACCAGATGAGCGATGCGCCCAAGAATGGGTCGCCGGCAACTGCCGCCGATGCCATTTAGCGTCGCAGCTATTTGCCGATGCAAAACGACGAGAAGATTTCGCCCAGCAATTGATCGCTGCTGACCTGACCAACGATGTCGCCTAAGTGTTGGTGCGCGAGGCGCAGGGATTCGGCGGCGAGTTCGCCCGACCCGGCGTCGACCTGTTCGCGCGCAAGTTTGATGTCGTCTTGCGCTGCGACCAGTGCGGCGAGGTGGCGTTGGCGGGCGCTGAACGTGCCGCCGACGGCGTCGAGGCCCACGTGCGCGACGATCGCTTCGCGCAGCAAATCGACGCCGTCGCCGCGCTGCGCTGAAAGGTGCACGTGCACGATGCCGTCTATGTTTTCGCGACGCGGCGGCTCGCCAACTAGATCGATCTTGTTGCGTACGACAATCCGCGGCAAATCGGTAGCGACAGGCGGCGCGGATTCGCCGGCAACGATCACGACAAGGGCCAGATCGGCACGCTCGGCTTCGGCGCGGGCGCGACGCATGCCTTCGCGTTCGATGGCATCTTCGGTGTGCTCGCGAAGCCCGGCGGTATCGACGAGGGTCACTGGCACCCCGCCGACGTCGATCCACTCGCGCAACACATCGCGCGTGGTGCCGGCGGTGGGGCTGACGATGGCGCGGTCGCTCTGTGCCAGCGCATTCAACAAGCTCGACTTGCCCACGTTCGGCGCGCCGAGCACGACGATATGCAAGCCGTCTCGCAGGCGTTGTCCGCCGCGCGCTTTGGCGAGCATGTCGTGCAGATCCAACTCAATGGCGGCAAAGCGCTGCCGGACGTCATCGGTGCGCAGAAAATCGATTTCCTCTTCGGGAAAGTCGATGGCGGCTTCGATGTAAACGCGCAAACGCAGTACCGAGTTCGCCAACGCGTGTACGCGTTCGCTGAAGGCGCCATCCAAGGAGCGTCGCGCCGCGCGCGCGGCTTCCAGGCTTCCGGCAGTGATCAGATCGGCAATGGCTTCGGCCTGCACCAGATCCAGTTTGCCGTTGAGGTAAGCGCGTTCGCTGAACTCACCGGGGCGTGCGGGACGGGCGCCAAGGCCAACGCAGCGTTCCACCAGCGCCGCGAGCGCGATGGGTGAGCCATGCGCCTGCAGCTCCACAACATCTTCGCCAGTGAATGAATGTGGGGCAGGGAAGGCGAGCAGCAAGCCATCGTCGATGACCTCGCCGGCGGCGTCGCGAAACTTCAGATAGTGCGCGTGACGCGCGGTGGGCGCTCGTCCCAGGAATCGTTCTGCCAGTCCCAAAGCGCCAGCACCCGACAGGCGAACCACGCCAACGCCGCCCCGGCCGGGCGGCGTGGCGATGGCGACGATCAACTCGGAAGAGTTCTCGCGTTGGTGCATTGCTGAATCGCCCGAAATGTCGAGACGGACGATACTGCACCGGCTGGCGCTGCGATTCGACTTTGTTTCGGGCCTCGCTTCGCGAGCAAACGCGCTCCGCAGGTTCCGCAGAGCGCGGCCAGATTCCGGATTGGGCGGCCACTCACGCGGGCAGGCTCGCAGCCTGCCCGCGATCCAGACGCTCAGCGCAACCGTCGTGGCGCTGAGGCATCAAGCGAGGGCTTCAGTTCTCGAAGCCATTGCGGAACAGATTGTCGGTGACGCGTACGTCGATCACATCCGCACCGCCAAGGCGGCGCCGCCATGGGCCCGCTTCGACCAAGGTGACATCGCCCGTGCCGGCCACTGATGGCAAGTACAAATTTCGCGCGCGCCAGTGATACATGCCTTCGGGGACCAACACGACGGTCGTCAGCGCTGTGCCGGTGGGCAGAATCTGGCGCCAGTCGACACCAGATTCCACAATGCAGTTGCCGCCGCCGAAGGGTTGGCCAGCCGGGCAGGCTTCGACCTCCAGTTTGGTGCGCTCGCGGCCGCGCACGCTGAAAGCCGTGCCATTGACGACGAAGCCGTTTCCAACATTGGACACGCCCCAGGCATCAATGGCGACACCCGGTGCGCCACTGTAATTGGCGGAACGCGCTTGCAGCTGGCCGCTCAGGTTGGCTGGATAGATGCGCACGGCGCCAGCGTCTGTGACGCCCGGCGGGTCTTCGTTGATGACGCCCATCAGCAGATCGGCGACGCCATCCCCGTTGATATCGCCGCTGGCCACCGAAAAGCCGCTGCGAGCGACCGCTGTGGTAGCGCCTTCCAACACCAGGTCAACCGTGCTGTTGAACGCGCCGCCGCGGGTGCCGAGATACACAAAACCGGCGCCCTGGTCGGCGGCGGCATCGTCGAATTCGGTGACGCCGACGATGATGTCGGCGGCGCCATCATCGTTGAGATCGCCTGCGCTGGCGATACTGCCGCCCAGCCGTGCCCCGAGCTGGTTCGACTCGATACGAGCATTGGGCACCGGATCCAAGCCTTGCGCAGACCCCAGGTACAAGAACGCCGCACCTTCCGTGTTCTGATCGACGGTGTAATCGGGCGCCCCGGCGAAGAGATCGCTGAAGCCGTCGCCATTCACATCCGCACCGGCCAGCGCGCTGGCGAAACGCCCGGATATCCCGGCGCCGGTTTTGATGAAGTCGGCCGCCGTGGGATTGAAGTTGGCGCTGCCGTAATACACGCGCAACTGACCGGCGTTGGCCACGATATCGGTGAACCCTGGTGCGCCGATGCCGATGTCGGCCCGGCCATCGCCGTTGACATCGCCCAACCCGGCGACGGTGGTGCCGAACAGCGCGTTGGCTTGCCCGCCGTTGAACGTCACACTCGGCGTCGCGGCGAAGCTTCCGCCCTGATTGAGATACACATAGGCCGCGCCCTGGTTGCCCAGGCCGGCGCTCACGTTCGGTGCGCCAACAAGAATGTCGACATTGCCATCGCCGTTGATGTCGCCCGCGACGGCGACGCTGGTGCCAGCGCGCGCGCCAGCGACGTTGCTCTGCAGAATGACACTCGGCGTTGCGCTAAAGGTGCCGGCGTTGCTGAAGAAGATCATGGCCGCTCCTTCCTCGGTCTGCCCGTTGCTGTAGAACGGCGCGCCGACGAGAAGATCGCTATAGCCATCGCTGTTCAAATCTCCCAGCGCGACGCTGGCACCGAAGCGAGCGTCGGCCTGGTTGAATTCGATCAACGGCAGCGCAACCGGTCCGCCTTGCGTTGCGGCTCGCCCGCGGAAGAGTCGCACGGCGCCAGCATTCTGTGCGCCGACCGCATCGTGGCCAAAGAGGCCCGTCGCAAAGTCGCCGATGCCATCCGCATTGAAGTCACCAACCGCCAGGCTCCAGCCTTGGAAGCTGCTTCCTTGCGTTCCAGACACCACGGTGCTGGCGGTTTCGTTAGGCAGGCGTGGGCCGCCGAAGTACAAGTATCCGGCACCCGCGTCGGCGAGTGCAGCAGTGGGATCGGCGAGCGCAGCGCCAACGAGCAGGTCGGCATAGCCATCGCGATTGGCAAGGCCGCCGTGCAGCGCAGTGCCCAGCCGCGCACCCGCTTCGTTACTCTGGATCGACACAATCGGAATCGCTGGTGGCGAGGAGGCGGCCCCGACGTAGACATTGACCAGTCCTTCGTCGTTTTGCGCCGCCGCGCTTTCGAACAAGGGCGCTGAGACCGCTACATCGGAGTAACCATCGCCATTGATGTCGCCGAGAATCGACACGGCGCGGCCAAAATCGGCCCCGGTCTGGCTGCCCGAATACGTGACGTTGGGGCTTGGGCTGCTCGACGGAGACGCCGCGCCGAAATAGAGGAATGCCGAACCACCATCGGTGGTGCCGTTATCGTGCAATGGCGCGCCGACGAGCATGTCCGAATAGCCATCGCCATTGACGTCGCCGCCGCCAGATAGCGAGCTGCCGAAACGTGCCTCGGTTTGGTTGATCTGCAAGGTGGCATCGATGATGCTGTTGAACGGTGCACCGCCCAGGTACAGGAACGCAGCGCCCTCATTGGTTTCGGTACCGGTCGATTCGAATTCCGGTGCGCCGATCAGCATATCGGCAAAGCCGTCGGCATTGACGTCGCCGACGCCAGCAACGGCGCTGCCAAAGCGTATGTCGCTACTGCCGGTGGTCAGCGCCGCCAACGCCGTCGTGGAGATACCGGCGATGCCACCAGGGAACACTTGTGCCCGCCCGGAATTGGTGGCGCCGCCGTCGAATCCCAGCGAACCGACGACGACATCCGGGTAACCATCGCCATTCACGTCGCCTGCGCCTGCGACGCTGGAGCCCAAGAACTCTCCCAGCTGCGTGCCGATGATGACGGTGGTGTTGAACACCAGATTGGAGCGTCCGTAGTAGATGGTTACCTGCCCAAAGTTTTGCCCTGGGTTCGAGGTGTCCTGAAAAGGCGCGGCAACCGCAAAGTCGTCCAGGCCATCGCCGTTGGTATCGCCGAGTGCGGCAATGCTCGAACCGAGCTTGGCATCGACCTGTTGGCCGCTGACGGATGCGCTTGGCGCTGCCGGGAAACCCGTCGCCGAACCCAAGAACAAAAACCAGGCACCTTCGCCAATGCCAACGGCGCCATCCCACTCGGGCGCGCCAATGACAATGTCCGGGAAGCCATTAAAGTTGACATCGCCAACGATGGCTGCCGAGCGGCCAAGTTCGGCGCCGGCTTGCGATCCGAGCAGCGTGTCGTCAAAGGTGCCAGTGAGGATCGGGTCGATGACCAGCGGATAGGTGGCCTGGCTGTCGTCGATACGCAGCTCGATATTGTCGCCGCGCACCGACATCGTCGCCGGCAAATACGCTCCGGTGGAGTCGAATGCGACCAGTTTCGAATAACGCAGCGTGCCGCTTGCCGTGTCGAGCAGTACCTGATCACCATCGAGCGAGAGCCTCGCGTGATCGGTGTCGATCGCCAGTACCAGTTCGCCGTCCCCACGTGGGCGCTGCGCCAGGTCGAAGCCCTGCTCAAGCCCGCTCGGGCGATTGACGAACCACTCGACGATATCGCTGCGGCGGATTTCCAGTCGGTCGCCATTGACTGCCTGAGTCTCTCCCCCTGGGGTGACCCACGCGCCATCGCGCCCAAAGCGCTCCAGCGTCAACGCCACCAGCGCCGTTCCGTGCTCGCGCGAACGCACTTCCACTCGATCGGCAATCGCTTCGCTGCGAAAACCTTGCGTGCGGTTGTTCATCACCGCCTTGTCGGCGGTCATCGTCGGCGCGTATTCAAGCGCGGAAATGCTGGCATTGGCCTTCGCCAGCCACGCCGGATCCAGCGCATGCGCCGATTGCGCAGTTAGCGCAATCGCTGCGCCCAGACAAACTCGAAAACTCATGAATGCATCCCCTGTGGTGAGATGCAGTCAGTCTTGGGTGCGACGGTGTACCAGGCATCCCAGATCTGTGGGATCGCCCTGATCCTCTTGAAAACTGGGGACGATTGCCAGCTCGGCTGCTCAGACCTTCATTCCGTCCAGTTCTGCAGCGCAAGGCCTGATACGCGTGAGAACTCGCGCACATTGTTCGTCACCAGCACGAGATCGACCGCTCGCGCATGCGCTGCGATCCATAAATCGTTGTTGCCGATTGGCGTGCCAGCGCGCTCAAGTTCCGCGCGAATGTCGCCGTAATGTGCAGCGGCTTCCGGAGGGAGGGCAGTCACCCCGACGATCTGTTGCAGAGCCTCAAGCCGCAGCAAGGCGTCTTCACGGCGCGAGCTCTTGTTGATACCGAACATGAGCTCGCCCAGCACAATCACCGACATGCCGACGCTACCGATATTCTGACGATCGAGCCTGTGGGTGACCTGTGGGTGCCGTCCTGAAACGGCATAGACGCAGATGTTGGTGTCCAGCAGATAGCGCAGCACAGTCACATCGCCTCACGATCCTGAGGAGGCGCGTCGTCAGGCTCGACAAAGTCGTCAGGCCAGGCTGGCAAGTTGGCCAGCAACTGACTGAGGCTTTGCGTCTTCTCTCGCAGCACCACTTCGTTGCCACGGCGATAGATCTCCACTTCGCTTGAATGGAATCGGAATTCTTTTGGCAGTCGCAGAGCTTGGCTGTTTCCAGACTGGAATACCTTGGCTGTGATCATGGCGCCGTCTCGATGTGTATACGTCCAGGATATACGTTCTACCGGATCGTGTCATGGGTGTTTAGCGGGAGCCCGCGGTGGAAAAACCAAACCGCTGGCCAGGCGTTCAACGAGACAAGAAGCGATCTAGACATCTAACTACGATATTTCGCTATCGTTTTCTGGCAACCGCCGGTTAGTCGTTCTCCGACTGAATGTCGTCTATCGCTTTGAAATTAAAGAATTATTTTCATCACCGCAGACGTTGGCACGGCACTTGATATGAGCGCATCAAAGCGCGGACATTTACGCGCTGGGAGCGCCGGCCATGTTGAACGCAAAACTCTACGCGGCAAAAGACCTCAACCTCGAAGGTGCGCGGGCGCATCGCCTGGATGCTCGGCAGACGCTGGCCCAGTTGGCAATGACCGGCACCTTGAACGATACGTTTTACGTCGATGCGGCTTCGCAGTTGGATGCACTGCTCGCGGCGTGCTTCGAGGTGGCACCGAGCTTCGTGGCGAAGACGGCCGTGTATGCGCGTCAGCATGGCCGGATGAAGGATGTGCCGGTGGTGTTGTTGGCGTGGTTGGCGTCGTTCGATGGCGAGATGTGCGCGAAGGTGTTCGATCGTGTCGTCGATTCCGGTGCGCAGTTGCGTAACTTCGTGCAAGCGTTGCGCTCGGGTTTGGTGGCGCGCAAGAGTCTGGGATCGCGGCCGAAACGGTTGGTGCAATCGTGGTTGGAGCGCGCCAGCGATGAGACGCTGGTCCGAGCGATGGTCGGCAACACGCCCTCGCTCGGCGATGTGATCAAGATGGTGCATCCGCGAGCGGCCTCGGTAGAACGGTCGGCGCTGTATGCGCATGCGATTGGGAAGGAGGTCGACATCGAGTTGTTGCCGCGCGCACTGCGCGATCTGGACGCTTTCAAGCGCAATCCGCGCTTGCCGGTGCCGGAGGTGCCGTTCCAGATGTTGACGGCATTGCCGTTGACCACGCAGCACTGGATCGCCATCGCGCGTCATGCGAGCTATACGATGACGCGCATGAACTTGAACACTTTCGCGCGACACGGGGTGTTCAACGAGCGCGAGATGGTCAAGACGATCGCGGCGCGGCTGCGCAACGAGCGTTCGATTCGGCAGGCGAAAGCTTTTCCGTATCAGCTCTTGACCACCTGGCAGGCAACCACCAACGTGCCGCCGCAGATTCGCGACGCCCTCGGTGATGCCGTGGATATCGCGGTGGCGAACGTGCCAGCGCTGAAAGGTACGATCGCCGTGGCGGTGGACGTGTCGGGATCGATGGCATCGCCGGTGACCGGATATCGCCGCGGCGCGACCACGAGCACACGTTGTGTGGATGTGGCAGGGTTGATGGCGGCATCGGTGTTGGCGCAATGTCCGGGTGCCTTGGTGTTGCCGTTCAACGATAGTGTGCGGCCGTGGTTACGTACCTCGAGCACCCGTGTCATCGACAACGCAACCGCGTTGGCGGCGATGCTTGGTGGTGGAACGGCGGTGAGCGCGCCGATCGAGGCATTGAACCGCCTTGGCGTGGCGCCGGACATGGTCTTGATCGTGTCCGATAACCAGAGCTGGATCGATGATCGGAATGGTCACGAGACGGCGACGGAGAAGGCGTGGGCGAAGCTGAAGGCACGCAACTCGCAGGCACGATTGGTGTGCCTCGATTTGCAGCCTTACGCCAATACCCAGGCCAAGAGCGCTAAAGATGTGCTCAACGTTGGTGGTTTCGGCGATGCCGTATGGGAGGTGTTGGCTGCCTTCTCGCGCGGCGAGTCTGGAAAGACCGCTTGGACGCAGGCGATAGAGCGGGTGGAGTTGTGAGCGGCGCCGGGCGGCGAAGGCCGCCCGGCTGGGTAACCGGGAATGCTTGTGGCGCATTGCGCCACGCCTGCACGAACGACCGCAAGCTGTGCTTGCGGGCCGGACGCCAAGCTGATGGTTAGTGGACTTTGCCGAGTGGCGAATGCTGTTGGGGGTGAGAGCAGGCACGCTTGTGGCGCATTGCGCCACGCCTGCACGAACGACCGCAAGCTGTGCTTGCGGGCCGGACGCCAAGCTGATGGTTAGTGGACTTTGCCGAGTGGCGAATGCTGTTGGGGGTGAGAGCAGGCACGCTTGTGGCGCATTGCGCCACGCCTGCACGAACGACCGCAAGCTGTGCTTGCGGGCCGGACGCCAAGCTGATGGTTACTGGACTTTGCCGAGTGGCGAATGCTGTTGGGGGTGAGAGCAGGCACGCTTGTGGCGCATTGCGCCACGCCTGCACGAACGACCGCAAGCTGTGCTTGCGGGCCGGACGCCAAGCTGATGGTTACTGGACTTTGCCGAGTGGCGAATGCTGTTGGGGGTGAGAGCAGGCACGCTTGTGGCGCATTGCGCCACGCCTGCACGAACGACCGCAAGCTGTGCTTGCGGGCCGGACGCCAAGCTGATG
>JALHMG010000005.1:0-13313 GCA_022844135.1 Lysobacterales bacterium | reverse complement strand
TGGACTTTGCCGAGTGGCGAATGCTGTTGGGGGTGAGAGCAGGCACGCTTGTGGCGCATTGCGCCACGCCTGCACGAACGACCGCAAGCTGTGCTTGCGGGCCGGACGCCAAGCTGATGGTTACTGGACTTTGCCGAGTGGGTGAGAGCAGGCACGCTTGTGGCGCATTGCGCCACGCCTGCACGAACGACCGCAAGCTGTGCTTGCGGGCCGGACGCCAAGCTGATGGTTAGTGGACTTTGCCGAGTGGCGAATGCTGTTGGGGGTGAGAGCAGGCACGCTTGTGGCGCATTGCGCCACGCCTGCACGAACGACCGCAAGCTGTGCTTGCGGGCCGGACGCCAAGCTGATGGTTACTGGACTTTGCCGAGTGGCGAATGCTGTTGGGGACTACATCTTGACCATGTGACGTCTCCGAAGTGGTCACTTGTCGCCACTCGGCAAAGTTCAGTGTGTTGTAGCACCGAAGCTGACCGTTCAGAGAATTCCGAAAATGTCGATAAGAGATAGTGCTGAGACGAAGCGTCGTCAGTCCCCTCCCCCGCCAGCGGGGGATGGAGGGGACCAACAACCAATAACCAACAACCAACAACCAACAACCCAATAAGGGGAAAACCCAGGCGAATGCCCGGACGGTCTACATCACTCTATGAGTCGCAGGTTCGATCCCTGCTCGCGAATCGATTCCTTGGAGACGTTCGCGGTAGCTCAGTGGTAGAGCAATAGGCCGACTGTCCACACACTCGTCGCCTGGAATCAGGAGAAAACCGGCGCAAGTCGGGACGTTTCAATGGCTGGCGTATGGGTCGCAGGTTCGATCCCTGCCCGCGACTCCGGTCCGAAAGGACTTTCGCGGTAGCTCAGTGGTAGAGCGGTACGCCAGCCGCCCATTTGATGGAGATGTGAGATGTACAACGAAATCAGCCAATCCGGCGGCGTGCCGGTGAAAATGTGGACGCGCGGTGTGCCGGTGGAAGAGGACGCCAAGCGCCAGCTCGCGCAACTGGCGCGGTTGCCGATCGTATGGCCGCATGTCGCGGCGATGCCAGACGTGCATGTGGGTATCGGTGCGACCGTGGGATCGGTGGTGCCGACGCGTCACGCGATCATCCCGGCCGCAGTGGGTGTGGATATCGGTTGCGGCATGATCGCGGCGCGCACGTCTTTGGTCGCGAGCGACTTGCCGGATAACTTGGCGCCGGTGCGTGGCGCCATCGAGAAAGCCGTTCCGCACGGCCGATCGAGCACGCGCGCCGGACGCGACAAGGGCGCGTGGAACGAGCCGCCGAAGACGGCGGAGAAGGCGTGGAGCGACTTGCAGCACGATTTCAAGCGCTTGTGCGAAATGCATCCGCGTTTGAAGAACACCAACAACTTGAACCATCTCGGGACGCTCGGGACTGGCAATCACTTCGTCGAGTTATGTCTCGATGAGAGCGATCAAGTGTGGGTGATGTTGCACTCGGGTTCGCGCGGCGTTGGCAATGCGATCGGTACGCACTTCATCGAGTTGGCGCAGGCGGATATGCGCAACCATATCCAGAACCTGCCGCATCGCGATCTGGCGTATTTCGAGGAGGGTTCGCCGCACTTCGCCGAGTATGTGTTCGCGGTCGACTGGGCGCAGCGTTTCGCGCGCGAGAATCGCGCGATCATGATGTCCAACACGCTGGCGACGCTGTCCAAAGTCATCCCTAAGCCGTTCAAGCTGACCGAGGAAGCGGTGAACTGTCACCACAACTACGTGCAGCGCGAAACGCACTTCGGCGAGAGCTTGTTCGTGACCCGCAAGGGCGCGGTGAGCGCGCAGAAAGGGCAACTCGGCATCATTCCGGGATCGATGGGCGCCAAGAGCTTCATCGTTCGCGGCCTCGGCAACGAGGAGGCTCTGTGTTCGTGTTCGCACGGCGCGGGGCGCGTGATGAGCCGCACCAAGGCCAAGCAAATGATCACGCTGGACGATCATCGCAAGGCCACCGCGCACGTCGAGTGTCGCAAGGACGAGGACGTCATCGATGAGTCGCCGGCGGCGTACAAGCCGATCGACCAGGTGATGGTCGCGCAGGCCGATCTGGTTGAAATCGTGCATACCTTGCGGCAGGTGGTTTGCGTTAAGGGGTGAGAAGCGGTCGCTGCGGGCGCAACGCGACCGCAGCGAGGCGACGCATGCGTCGCCAGCGACGAACGCCCGCACATGGATGTGCGGGCAGGCGCCCCGCGTCAGGACGACAACTTGCAATGATCGCGCTGACACGCATTGCCTTCCTGTGCGGAGGTTGATCTCTGACCAAACCACCAAACGGCAACCCGCAGCCAGCAACCAACAACCAGCAACCCGCAACCAACAACCAACAACCAACAACCAACAACCAGCCACCCAAATGCTCACCATCAACGGCGCCGCCGGCGAAGGCGGCGGACAAATCTTGCGCACGGCGCTGTCGCTGTCCGTTTTGCAGCGCCGGCCGATCCGCATCGAGAACATTCGTGCGTGCCGGCCCAAGCCTGGGCTGATGCGCCAGCATCTGACCTGCGTGAAAGCTGCGGCGCAGATATCGGCTGCGGACGTACGCGGCGATGTGCTGGGATCGACGACGCTTGAATTTCATCCGCGCGCGCTCGCTCCCGGCCATCATCATTTCGCCATCGGCACGGCCGGCAGCGCCATGCTCGTGCTGCAAACGGTGCTGCCACCGCTGCTGCGTGCCGATGCGCCTTCGCGCATCACCATCGAAGGTGGAACGCACAATCCGCTGGCGCCCTCGGCCACATTTTTCGAGTACGCCTTTTTGCCGCGCCTTCGCGAAATGGGTGCGCGCGTCGTATTTGATTGCGAACGCGTTGGGCTGTTTCCGGCGGGCGGCGGCCGGGTCGTGATGATCGTCGAACCTGGTGAGCTGACGCCACTTGCATTGCTCGCGCGCGGCGAGCGAATCGGCATTCGCGCGCAGGCACTGATTGCCGGTGTGCCAGAGCACGTGGCCTTGCGCGAATTGACGCATGTGGCCGATTGTTTTCGCTTGCGCCGCGAGCATTTGCAACATGTCGATTTGGGTAGTCGCACCGGGCCAGGCAATGTCTTGAGCGTGATTGCCGAATATCGCAACGTCAGTGAGGTTGCTACTGCATTCGGCCAACGTGGCGTGCCGGCGGAAGCCGTGGCCCAAGGGGCGTGCGATGAGATCCAGGCCTATGTCGACGGAACGGCGCCGGTGGGCGAGCATTTGAGCGATCAGCTGTTGCTGCCGTTGTGGTTGGCCGGCGAGGGCGAGTTTCAGACGGCCTCGATCAGCGGGCATCTTCAGACCAACGCGGATCTGATCAATCGATTCGACGGGCCGCGTGTGGCGATCCGCCCCGACGGCAATGGCCATCGCGTTTCGGTGCGCGCTTCGCCGGGCTAATGCTGGCACCCGCCGCACCAAAACACGCGCCGATTGAGTTCGGCGCGCTCGATAGTGTCGCCGCATCGATAACAGGCCAGGCCATCGCGTTCGAACACCGCGTGACGGCGTTGGCCGAAACTGACGCCTGCGGCTTTCAGTGCCATCGCGCGAGCGGGATCGTTGGTGATGCCGGCGAGCTGATAGGCGCGGCGAGATATGGTCAGGATGGCGTTCGCCAGCACCGGGCGTTCGTCCGTTTGCAAGGTCTTGAGTTTGCGCGTGGGCAGCAGCCTTGCTTCGAACAATATTTCGCTGCGCAGGTAGTTGCCGATGCCGGCGAAGAAGGCTTGATCGAGCAGCAAATCGCCCAGCCGACGGCCTTGAAAGCGCTCGCTCGAGAGCTGCTGTTCTGTTTGCCTGGCGGTCAATGCGCGACTCAGGATATCTGGGCCGAGCTTTTGCAGAAGCGCATGCGTGGCGATGCCGATCTCGTCGAGCACGTCGATGTCGGAGGCGCTGTAGAGCAGCACATCATGGGTTGTACCGCGAACCGCGAAACGTAGCGAGCGAGTGGTATTGGCCGGTTTGCCGGCCTTCACGACATACCAGCGGCCATACAACTGGTTGTGCGAATACACGGAAAGCTTATTGGAGAAGTGTGTGAGCAGGGCTTTGCCGCGTGTTTCGATCGCCGTCACCTGAGCCGCTGCCAGCTCGTCTTCGAACGTTTTCAATCTGGCATGCGCAAATTCGACAGCGCGCAGCGGCCGGCCGACGATGGCCTTCTCCAGTTTGTCTGCGGCGCGGCGTATCTCGGGTCCTTCGGGCATCGGGCTGTGTCGGTTGGGGTGTCACCGCAAGTAACGCCAACGCGCTGTCGCGGGCCGGTGAACGGTGCGCTGATCGATCCAAAAAAGAGACCCCGGCAAGCCGGGGTCTCGAAGTTGCCGCTATCGCTGGTCGATCAGTCGCTGCGCAAGCTCACCGTGTCGACGCGGAAGAACGTCGTCAAGGAAGCGTCGGTGGTAGCGACAAAGCGCACTCGGACATTACGACCCTTGTAGGCCGCGACGTTGTAGCTGCGCTGCACGTAGGTGCTGGCACTGCCGGTGCTGTTGACGTTCGACAGCGTCGCCAGCGTCGTGATCACCGCGTTGGTACCAGCGTCGACCAGTTGCACCTGCAAGCGGTCGTACACCGTCGAACCGGTTTCGCTGGTGACGATCGAGGCGAAGAACGACAGCGTTGCCTGGGTGCCACCCGCCGGAATCAGCGTGGCAGCACTTTGCACCGTTTGGCTGGAGCTGTTGTTGACGCCCAAGTACGCGTACGAGCCACCGCTTTGTGCGTTCGTCTGTCCCGCCAGCAATGTGTTGAACGTCGTGCCGGTGGAAGCCGAGCGTGCCCACGAACCATCTGGCGCGGTGTTGGTGCTGGTGGTGATGGTGTCGAAATTGCCGTTGACCAAACGTTCGACGACCGTGCCGCCGCCACCGCCGGTGGTCCAGCTGGCGGTGATCGTGAAGTTCACCGCGCCAGTGGCATAGCCATAAACCCGGGCGAAATAGGTGCCGGCACTTGGGCTGGCGACCGTGCAGCTCTCGTTGCCGCTGCCGGTGTACGGACGGCAGTCGTAAGTCGTGAGCGTGGGCGCCGAGCCAAAGCGCGTGTACAGATCGACATCACCCGAAGCGCCGCTGGTAGCGATCACCAGATTGCTCGCGCCGGCCGGCACCGCGATGGTGTACTCGACGAAGCTTGAGTTGGCGGACGTGGAGTTGGTCGAGCCTGCGACGCCAACGCCATTGCTCAGCGCATTGCCGCCGGTGTTTTGCGTGCCGGTGAAGTTGCGGCCCGTCAGATTGGCGCCGCTCACCGTCGCCGACAGGCTGGTCGGGCTGAAGGTGTAACCCGACAGGGACGGCGTCACCGTGTAGGTGCCATTGGCCAGATTCGCGATGGTGTAGTCGCCATTGCTGTTGGTGGTTGCGCTGGCCGAGCCGGTCGACACCGACACGCCCGAGATTCCGGCGCCGCCGCTCGTTGCGACGCGACCGGAGATGCTGAACGTGGTGGCCACTGCGGTGCCGGTGAAGTTCTGGCCCGTGACATTCGCGCTCGAAATCGTCACCGCGCGGTTGACCGGGCTGAACGTGTAGCCGCTGGCGCTTGGCGTCACCGTATAGCTGCCTGCGGCCAGATTCGGGATCGAGTAATTGCCGCTGGCGTCGGTGGTACTGCTCGCCGAACCGGTCGATACCGTGACGCCGCTGATGCCGGCGCCGCCGCTGGTGGTGATTTGACCGGAGATCGCATACGTTGTGACCGTGCCGCCGCAGCTCGGGAACTTGAAGTCGCGGATGCGCGTTGCCCAGCTGCCGCTTGGGCGATACATGCCCACCGTCCAGAACGTGCAGTCGTCGGACGGATCAACCACGGTCTGGTGGTAGTCGCCCCAACGGCCGGAGGTTTCTGCAGCCGAACCGACAGCAATGTCGGTTTCGCCCTGGGTCATCACGCCCAGCGTATCGCCAGCCAATCGGCCCGTGTAGCGCAACGATGCGGAGACCGTCGGGCTGGAGGTCTTGGTCACGTTGTAGCTCATGCCGATATTGCCCTGGCTGTCCGTGGCAATCGCGCCGATCAAGTGGTGCGTGCTGGTATCGCCTGGCGAAAAGGTGCCTTCTTGATGCAGCGTGAAGTTGCCGGTGCCGCCCGAGCGGCGCAATTCGAACCAGCGGATGCCGGCGTCGACGACAGTGCCCGTACGCGCGCTGTTCTGGTTGGTGGCGAAGTTGCCGACGATCGACTCGACGCCGCCACCGAGGTTCCGATAGACCATCGAGTTCAGGATCACTTCGCGGATCGGATCGAGCAGCGAGGTGGAGCCTGGTTGCGGCACGGTGGCGAAACTGGAGTAATCGCGGAACCAGCTGTTGAACTCGGTGATCTGGATGCGCGGCAGCGTGGCGATGTTGCTGTTCGCTGGCGTGTTCCAATCCAGATTCAGTGCATACATGTCGATAAAGTCCGCCGACAAATTGGCGCTGCCGCCAGCGTGGGCTTCATCGTCGTTATGGCGCGCGAGAAACACCGGCGCGCTGGCCGGCGGCGCGTTGCTGCTGGTGCCCATGAAGGTTACCGGCGTGAGCGCCTGGAAGCCGTAGCCGGCGAGCTTGGCGACGCTCGTGAAGCGTTGTGCCGCGCGCGCCGTGGCGCCGTTCAACATGTTGGCGCGATCGAAGGCATAGACCTTGGCGCCAGCTCCGCTTTCATTCGCGGTGCAGACGTAAGCATTCGACCACACCGAGCAATGCGGATAGTCGGGCAGCGCCGGTGTGGCGAAGCCATAGAACCACCAGCCGCCAGAAACCGGATTGTCGGTTTTCGACACGTACACGCACAAGCGATTGGCGCTCGACGTGCCACCCATTTCGAGCATGAACCAGCGGTTCGCCAAACGGTCCCAATGAATGATCGGGTCGGATACCGATGTGGCGCACGGATCGCCGGCGGGCGCCAGCGACCTGAACGCGGTCGGGCCGCTCAGCAGCGTGCCAGCTTTGTTGTAGACGCGGAAACTGGTGCCCGTTGAGGCGTTGATGCCGTACAGGATGTAGTTGGCGTTGACTTCGACCACTGGGTCGCCAGGGCTGACGCCGGTGGAGCTGTTGTCGATGCTCACGCGGACATTATTCAGCACGGTTGGCGCGCGGCTGTTGCCGTCGAACCAGGCCTGCGCGTCGCCCAAAAGATCCGGCGCGGTCTGCCACGTCGCCGGCGCATGCGGATCGCGCGCATCCAGCGGGTGATAAACGCGACGTTGCGCTTCCTTGATCGGATCGCCGGGACGCCATTCGGGCGTCGTCGGCAAATTGCGCAGATCGACATCGACGCTAACCGGCGTGACAGGTTCCCCAACCTGTACGCCGCCGCCACCGCTCAATTGTGCATTGGCACCCAGTGCGACGATGGAAAGCGCCGCCACCAAGCCTAGTTTCTTGTGCAGTTTCACGTATTTGATTCCCCATCAGAAGAAAAAGATCGCCGCCATCCCTCTAGGCGAGCGAAGCCTGCGAGCTACCCTCCCGGCGCGACGTCTTGAAATTCCACACGTCGCAACAAACGCAGCTCGCCGCGTTTGCTAAAAACTTCGATCATCGATTCCGGCTTGCCTAAAACGGCCTCGCCGGTTTTGTTGGGCTCCTGCCCCACCTGCGGCACCACGGCGACGCTGAAGTCGGTCGCGAATGGAGCCGATGAGGCCAGCTTGAGCGTGGCATTCAAGCGCTCCGACAAGCCCAGCACGACGTTCCCAGTAGTCGTTTGCACGCGTTGCGTGGTGCCCGGCAGTGGGCCTTCGAATTGGCCTTCGATGCCGCCATCGGTGGTCGCGACATCGACCACACCGGTGATGCCGCGGAACGCGATGTTGCCGCCCTGGCTGCGCGCCTTGAGATTGGCGCGCAGGCCGCGGACCTCGATCAGGCCGCGCTGGGTCTCGATGTCGAGGTCGTGTTTTTCGGCAAGGTATAGCGTCAAATCCAGTCTTTGCCCCGGCGCCTGCGTTGCGCCATCGGGCAGTACCACGTCGAGTCGATACGTATCGGAAGCCTGCGCGGCCACGCTCAACGTCGGCTTGCCGGGCGGATTCTGCGCCACCGTGCGCCATTCCAGCTTGGACTCATAACCACCGAAGCGCACGCGCACATCGCCGAACGGATTGCGGACGACGACTGGCATGCCGGCCGGAAGAGTTTCGATGCGCGCATCGCGATCGAACTCGGCCGCTGGCGCCGTCGCGAGTGCGATGTCGGTCGTAGCCGCAGGTTTTGGCGCAGCCGCGCACGCCGCCAGTAAGGCGGGCACGATCAGGCGCGCGATGAACCGCAGCTTTGCCATGCACGTTCCCCAACGCACAACGTGGAAGTTGCATCGCCATCGTTCGATGGCGATGAAGGGTCGATCAACAGATGGGCTCCGACTCATCCCCAAGTCGGAGCGGCGCGCACTGTATTCACAGATGATTCACCTGTCAATGATTGTGCGTTGCCGGGTATCGTCGGCTTTTTGTTGGCTTAACCTGGATTCGTCATCTCATGCATGCGTTCGTTGACCGCCTCATGGCGTTGCCATGGGCCGCGTACTCGCTGGATGTCGCCGCGCGCCTGGCCATTGCCGCCTTGGTCTTCGTTGGCGGCTGGTACTTGTCGCGCCTGATGTTGAAGATCTTCGTGCGCGTGCTGACGCGCACCAACGTCGACCCGATGCTGCGCGAGTTCCTGCGCAATCTCGCTTCCGGCGCCCTGCTTGTGGTCGTGATCGTCGCCGCGCTCGATCAGTTGGGTGTGCCAATGACCTCCATCATGGCGGCATTGGGTGCGGCTGGTTTGGCGGTGGCGCTGGCGCTGCGCGATTCGTTGTCGAACCTCGCTGCTGGCGTGATGCTGATTCTGCTCAAGCCCTTCCGCGCCGGCGACACGATCACCGTCGGCGGTGCCGGTTCGCAGCAAACCGGGCGTGTCGAAAGCCTGAAACTAATGCACACCGTGTTGGCCACGCCCGACAACGCGGTGTTGGTATTGCCGAACAACCTGGTCGCCAGCCAGCCGATCTTGAACGTCACCGCATTGGCGAAACGGCGGCTCGATCTTATGGTCGCCATCGCGCTGCGCGAGAACGTGCCGCGCGCGTTCGAGGTGCTGCTGACGACGTTACACGACGACCCGCGCGTGCTCGCCGATCCCGCCCCGCAGATCACCGTCGAGCGTTTGACCGATACCGCGGTGGAAATAGCGTTGCGACCCTGGGTTGCGACCGTCGACTATTGGCAGCTTCGCAGCGATCTGCTGATGCGCATCCAGAGCGCGTTGGCGGACGCCGACATCGACAGCGCCGCGCCGCCCAAGGAATTTCGGCTCGTGCAGAGCCCGGCCGCAGAGCCATGAAGCGCCTGGTGATCTTCGGTTTTCTCGGTATCCAGCTCGACGATGCCGGTGGTCCGGGGCGCTGGCAGAAATGGCGGCCAACGGTCGCGCTCGGCATGCACGAAGATCTCGCAGTAGCGCGCATCGAGCTTCTGGCCGATCGGCGCAAGTCCTCGCGCCTGATCGCCACGGTGATCGACGATCTGCGCGCCGTGTCGCCGGACACCGAGGTGCATGTGCACGATGTGCATCTCAACGATCCGTGGGACTTCGAGCAGGTCTACGGCAAGCTCTTCGACTTCGCGCGGCGCTATCGTTTTGACCTGGATGAGGAGGAATACGCAATCCACATCACTACCGGCACGCATGTCGCGCAGATTTGCTGGTTCCTGCTGGCCGAGGCGCGCTTCCTGCCGGCGCGACTGATCCAAACCTCGCCGCCGCACAAACAGAAGACGGGCGGTGCTGGCAGCTTTGCGCTGATCGATCTCGATTTGCAGCGCTACAACCAAATCGCGCAGCGCTTCGCGCTGGTGCAAGGCGAAACCACCGAGTTCTTGAAGTCAGGCATCGCCACGCGCAGCGCGGCGTTCAACAAGATGATCGAGCAGATCGAGCGCGTCGCCGGCAAATCCAAAGCGCCGATGCTGCTCATGGGTCCCACCGGCGCCGGCAAAAGTCAGCTCGCGCGCAACGTCTTCGAGTTGAAAAAGCAACGCCAGGGACTGAAAGGCCCCTTCGTCGAAGTCAACTGCGCCACACTGCGCGGCGATGGCGCCGGTAGCGCGCTCTTCGGGCACGTGCGCGGTGCCTTTACCGGCGCTCAGAACGAACGCGCGGGCCTGTTGAAATCCGCCGACAAGGGCCTGCTGTTTCTCGACGAGATCGGCGAGTTGGGTTTAGACGAGCAAGCGATGCTGCTGCGCGCCATCGAAGACAAACGCTTCCCGCCGCTTGGCGGCGATAAAGAAATCGCCAGCGATTTCCAGCTCATCGCCGGCACCAATCGCGACCTCGCCGCCGCGGTGCGCGACGGTGGATTTCGAGACGATTTGTACGCACGCCTGAACCTCTGGACCTTTCAATTGCCGGGCTTGAAAGAACGCACCGAAGACATCGAGCCGAACCTGGATTTCGAGCTCAAACGCTATGAGAAGAATTACGGCGAGCAAGTGCGCTTCAATCGCGAAGCTCGCGAGCGCTTCATCGCTTTCGCGACCAGTTTCGACGCGCTCTGGCCCGGCAACTTTCGCGATCTCGGCGCGTCCGTCACGCGCATGGCCACGCTCAGCGAAGCCGGGCGCATCACAGTCGACGTAGTGGATGAGGAAATCGCGCGCCTGCGGCAACTATGGCACGGCCAGCAGCCGGAGGCGAGCAGCGCGCTCGGCATGCTCAGCCCAGAAACGCTTGCCGCCATCGATCACTTCGACCGCCCACAGCTCGCCTACGTGATCGACGTTTGCCGCCGCAGCAAAAACTTGAGCGACGCGGGCCGCTACTTGTTCCAGGCCAGCCGCCTGGAACGCAGCAGCACCAACGATGGCGACCGCTTGCGCAAGTACCTGGCGCGATTTGGGCTCAGTTTCGAGAGCCTGCGCGGCTGATGGGAGACGGACGCTCTCAGAGCTTCTCAGCGGCGACGAACCGCATTCCTAGCTTCTCAAGATCAGTCTGAAGCGCGCGGACTTTATCCAGAGTCTGCGGACCCAGCTTGTTCTCTGCCAGCAGAGAAGCAAGCGTCGCGAATCGGCGTCGGACGTCGCGCTCCGCTTCAGGCGAAGCAGCGCCGCGCCAACGCGCTGCGCTCTGCAGCGCTAGCCCGCATATTTCATGAGGGAACGCGGAAGATCGCGAAGGGCTTTGCGCCGGAATCGAGGCGGGAGGAGAAGGAATGGTTGTTCCATTGCGACGACGAGCAACGAAGAGTCCGGCGCAAAGAACGAGCGAGGGCCGTGTTAGCGAGGAAATGGCAGCGAACACTTTGTTAGTACGACCAACTCGATGATTTCCGGGCTGTAACAACGAAACTAAGCCATATCATCGCGACCTCATGAAATATGCGGGCTAGAAGGGCCGGGAAAAGATCCCACTCGCGCACGGTTTCGTTGTTCCTGGCAATGGCGTCTGCTGCTTCGCACAACTTCAGTGTTGTTAAGATATCGCCGGACTCGAGCGCGAAGAACGCGTACGCGATGTGAAACAGAAACTGCTATATGTTCGCGGCGACGCCAGCGCATACCGACTGTTGCGGTTCCGTCGGAACTCCCATCATAAATTCTCTGATTATTGTTGGCGATACGCTTCTCATGATGGGTGCAGTGGCGAACGGAAGTGTGGCGGAGCACAACGAAATGAGGCCCGGTGACAGCGTTGCTCCTGGTTCGATGCGAGTAACGTCTCGAGACGTTGATCAGCAGATGATCAACCACATGGACGCGCTCATGAAATCCGGAGCGTGGTCAAACTACAACGTCTTCTTTAACAACTGCCGGTCTTTTGCTCAGCAGATGCACTCGTTCTTCTCTGATCATTACCCGAACAGCACTCCCATGAGGCCATACACGCCGATTTGCATGGGGAACTGCTGGAGATGAAGCTTAAAATCGGATTGTTAGTAGCCTTCGGTCAGGCATTGCTCCTGAGTCTGAATTCATTTGACGCTAGGGTTTACTCCGAATGGGGTACGCAGTTTTTGCTTGTGCTGACCATGGTGGGGCTACCTGGGCTGTTCGTTTTCCCAGCCGCCGCCGTTGGGCCGTTTCCAGGGCTGTTGGTGAGTTTTCTGTTCTGGTTCTTTATTTGTGCACATCTCCAGACGATGCTACGTCGGTCGAAGCCAGTACGCTCATGTGAGAACTGATTCTGGGCGCCCACGAGTAAGAACGAGGACAGCCTGATTTTGATAAGCGCTCTTCGAGTCAGCAGACGTCTAAACGTTTAGCCGTCTGCAATTGTTGTGAGAAAGAGGCTGCGCTTTTCGCGCGGCCAACGCCACCAGACGCCAGCGGCCTCAACAATGCGCGGATGGATTTGCTCACCGGTTGGCGGCAAGGCTTCGCGCGTAGCCGATGCCTTTGAGCCACTGCTGGTTGAGCGCGGCCGCTTTGTCGGTCATCGCCTCGACGCCGCCGACGAATCGCTGGTACGCGGAGCGGAACCCTTTGACGTAGAGCGAGAAAAAGGAAGCGAGAACAAGGACACGCACTTTCTGATTTCGAAGCGAACTGCGTTGGACGTCTGGAAGCTTAGACGTCTGAACGGACAGAATGAGTTGGGTGGTTTTTAGCGCGCGGCCAACGCGCCCAGACGCCGGCGGCGTCAAGAATGCGCGGATGGGTCTGCTCACCGATTGGCGGCAAGGCTCCGCGCGTAGCCGATGCCTTTGAGCCACTGCTGTTTGAGCGCTTTGGCTTTCTCAGCCATTGCCTCGACGCCGCCGACGAATCGCCGGTACGCAGAGCGGAACCCTTTGACGTGGCCGGTCCAAAAGTCGGCATCGATTCGCAGCTTTCGCAACGCCGGTGGCTCGCTCAAAGCGATCACACCGCGCTTGCCAGGTTTGAGTTGGCGCCCGGTGTAGTCGACAAGTTCGATGTATTGCGCGCTCGTCATCGGCAGACGGCTGCCGATTGGCTTCAATTCTCTATCGAACTTATCGCCGCTCGAACCGTTGCCGTGGCGTTCTTATGCGCGAAGTTTCGCAGCCTCAACGGAACGCCGAGCTGCGCTCGGCATGCATGGGTTCGTGAGCCGAAACGAAGAGCGCCGAATGAAATTCGGCGTTCCGTTAAGTGCCGTGGCGTGTCGGGTTGCAGTGGCGCTGTGATGTGCAGGACGTCGCAGCCTCAACGGAACGCCGAGCTGCGCTCGGCATGCAGGGGCTCATGAGCCGTAACGAAGAGCGCCGAGTGAAACTCGGCGTTCGTGCGCCCTTGATGGCGCAGATACAGCACGGTGCAAGTCCGTGTCGGGGGATGCCAAGACCCCGTAGCTGACC
>JALHMG010000004.1:154241-204126 GCA_022844135.1 Lysobacterales bacterium | reverse complement strand
TGTGATCGTCGCCCGCCTCAGTGGCCGCGCGTTCGATGGCGAACAGCTCGCCGATCATCTCCAGCGCATCATGCGCGAGGATGCGCCGCGGCTTCTCGCCGGGCTTGGCGTTCTTATCCAATGACGCTGCGATATCGAAGAACTTGCGCCGCGCATGCGGTCCGGCCCGTCAGCTTAGCTGCCGGGCGTTCCTCCCTGCCGACGCATGCGTCGGCTCGCGCTTCGCGCGACCGGTCGTCACCCAGCATCCGACTTCGACCACCTCAGGCCGCGTGCGATATAGCGCATCGTAATTGCTCGCGGCATCGGCTTGCAGATACCCGCGCCAGCCTTGCAAGAACTCGCGAACGTGCACGCCTTCCTTGTCCTCGGTGAACTCGTACAGCGTGATCTTCGGATCGCGGCTGGTGTAGGTCCATTGCCGCGCTTTGACCACCCGACCATCGCGCTGCAGCGGCAGCGGCGTCTCATCGACATGGATCACGTTCTGCTGCAGCAGTTGCACCTTCAGCGCCTGCGCCAGCGGCCGCAGCCAGCGATCCGTCAGCACGATCACCCAATCGCACAAGGTGCTGCGCGACAGCGCCACGCCGCCGCGTGCGTAGATGTCTTCCAGGCGATACAGCGGCAGGTGATCGCCATATTTCGAGACCAGCAGGTGAGCGCCTAAGGTGGCGTCAAGCAACGAACCATCGAGCAGTTGCGGCGGCAGCGCCGCTCATCAGTCTGGAGACCTATCAGAAAATCCAGGAACGCTCGCGCAGCAAGGCTATCGCGCCAGCGCGCAAAGACTTGGCGGAGGCCTTCCCGCTCCGCGGCTCGGTGTTCTGCGGCGAGTGCGGCAAGCCACTGACCGCAGGCTTCAGCCGCGGCAAAACCACGACGCACCCGTACTACTACTGTTTCTCAAAGGCTTGCGCTGTTTACGGCAAGTCCACGCCGCGCGCCAAGCTGGAGGGCGAATTCGAGACTGCACTCGCCAGTCTGACGCCATCGCCGGCCATGCACCGCGTGGTCAGCAAGATGGTGCGCACATGGTGGGACTACCGCGCAAGTCAGCTCACCACGCGCGCTGCAACGCTGCGCCGTGAAGCACAAACCTTAAGCCAAAAGATCGAGCAAGCGATGGACAAACTGCTGGAGTGCGACTCCCCGAGCCTGCAAATTCGTTTCGAGGCGAAGATCAAGACCATGGAAACCGAGCGCGCCGTACTCTTGGAACAGGCCAATGCCACTCCAAAAGTGCGCAGTTTCGATGAGTCACTTAGAACCGCGATGCAGTTCCTCGCAAACCCGCGCCAGCTCTGGCAAACCGGGGCGCTCAAAGACCGCCATGTGGTCCTCAAGCTGGCGTTTCCGAAGGGTTTGATCTACTGCCGAAACCTGGGACTTAGAACCCCCCGAACCCCGCAGCTCTTCAAGCTTTTCGCGGGGTCGGGTGGGTCTGAAACTGAACTGGCGGAGAGAGAGGGATTGCGCGGGCCATCCATGGCCCGCGGCCTGCGGCCTCGCTACGCTCGCGCTCTCCGGCCATCCTGGCCTACGAGTCGAACCACTGTTCTCATCCTTCTCTCTCAGCCAAAAAAAAATGCCGCCCGAGGGCGGCATTCACTTTGGCGGAGAGAGAGGGATTCGAACCCTCGATGGGTTTTTTAGACCCATACTCCCTTAGCAGGGGAGCCCCTTCGGCCTCTCGGGCATCTCTCCAATTTGTTTTTCAGCTTGTCGTCCCGCTTTCTTCCGGTGGCGCCTGGCCATCGTCGTCGCCGCGGATTCTCTGATAAATCTCTTCTCGGTGCACGGTCACATCGCGCGGGGCGTTGATTCCTACGCGCACCTGATTGCCCTTCACGCCAAGCACGGTCACGGTGACTTGATCGCCTATCACCAGTGCCTCACCCACGCGACGCGTCAAGATCAGCATCCATTCCTCCTGATCGCTGTCGAACTTTCGTTCGACACCGCGTCATTCGGTTCCGTGAATGACGCGCCAAACATTCCATGTTCGTCCAGTCGGTCGACCGGAAACGCGAATGCTAACTCATGGTCAGGGTCGCGACAACGAGGCGCCATGGTTTCGTTCAGCGCAGCACGTAACTCGCCAGTACCGCCTGCACTTCGAAGACACTCAGCTTCTTGTTGAAAGTTTTGCTGATTGGCGTCGGATCGCCGGCAACCCAGATCTTGAGCTCTGCATCGAGATCGAGAGTGCCCGCCGTTTCCACCGAAAATCTGGTCACGCTGCGATAAGGGATGGACACATATTCGGTCTTCTTGCCGCTGATGCCCTGCTTGTCGACCAGCACCAGTCGTTTGTTGGTGAACACGAAGAAATCGCGAATCAGCAGATATGCGTGTTCCACGATCTCGCCGGCAGCGAGCACACGGTCCATTTCCTGGCGGATCGTCGCCGGATCGATCTTCGAGGCATTGCCGAGCAAGCCATCCAAAAGTCCCATCGTCGCTTCCTCTGTTCGATGTCTCTTGATAATGAAGCGGTCGCCTGCCCGGCGAGCGTGACGAAAGTCAGCCGCCGCCGGGATTCCGGCTGGACAGACCAAATGGTGCAACAAAGCAGCACCCGGCCGCAGCCGACGGCATCGCAGCAGCGAACCAATCGACGCGGGCGACCGACGTCAGGTCTACCAGCGATAACCGATGCTCAGCAAGTTTTCGCCATCGTTGTCCCCGCCGGTGTTTGCGTTCGAGATATGCCGAAGGGCGATGACGAAGTGCCCACGAACGTAGCCGACGCCAGAGACGAACTGATGGCGAGAGGTCAAGATCGAGTTTTCCTCGTGGACAAAGACCACCGCGCTGCTGATGAAAAACCCTTTGTAGTTCTGGCGAATGCCGCCGCCCGCGAAGTAAATCGTATCGGCTTGTCCGGGGCGGATGCGCCGCCGTTCGTCGATTCCACCGCCGACAACTTCCCATTCGACATCGAAGGGACCGATTCTGCGCCACGGTTTAGTCCAGCTGGCGATGAACGCGCGACTGGTCTCGCCATCGATTTCATCGACGTGTGCATAAGAGATTTCGGTTTCGGCGCGCCCAATGTTTGCCAGAAAAAGACTCGCCAACAGAACGACGACTCGCATCTCCAGACCTGCTCCGGAAAAAGTGCGAAGACTACCGCAGTCGCGTCTCTGCTCGGCTATCACGCTGCCGTCGCTAGTGTGGTGTCCCAAAAATAACTACCATTAAATAGTAGTCACTTTCCCTGCTCTAAAAAGACGAACCTCGCCACAATTAATTCAAGTTATTTTTGGGACACCACACTAGCTAACCGGACTAGCGTGTCGACTTCCCGTCTACCAGCAAGGCCGGATCGAGTTTTACATCGAACCAATTCAGACCCCAATGCAGATGCGGCCCACTGGCTCGGCCGGTGGCGCCGATCGCTCCAATCGCTACACCCTGCTCCACCCGATCGCCCTGACGCACGTCGATGCGACTCAGATGAATGAACACCGAGCCGATACCATGTCCATGGTCGAGGATCACGGTCTTGCCGGTGAGGAGCATGTCCTCATGGGTCAGCGTTACGACGCCGGGCGCTGGCGCAATAACGGCGGTGCCAGTTGGAGCGGCGATATCGAGGCCCATGTGCGGCGAACGTGGTGCGCCGTTCAAAATGCGCTGACTGCCGTACACGCCGCTGATCCGACCTTTGGCCGGCATTGCGAAAGGCACCGCAAAATCGCTGCGCGCATCGTTGCGCTCGCGCGCTTTGGCGATCAGCGCCGCCTCGCGCGCGATGCGCGCCTGCTCCTGCGGATCGGGATCGACCGTTGCGGGCGGCAGGCCATCGACGCGCTCGATCCGATAACTGCGTCCGGGTACATCCAGACCGCCGCACCGGGCACGCGGCTCCGTTGCGCCACGCACGCAAACGACCAGCCTTGCGTCGTCGCGACCGATTCCAAACACAAATCTCCCTTGGGAATCAACCCGCACATCGCGCTGGTTGACGGACACCCGCGTATCCGGCGCGACAGTTCCGATGAGCATCCGGCCGCGCTCAAGCTCGGCATTCAACTGCACACCGTCCGGCAACGCAGCGCCTATGATCGTCGGCCACAGCAGGAAAAACAGCATCCCGCACAGCCGCTGATGGGCGCGCATCACGACCGTGCCTGAGAAAGCGCCGAGCGCGACCAGACATTCAGCCCGCGCAGGACAATGTCGTCGAGCAAGCGATATGGCACATCAATATGGCCGACGAGCGCCGGCATGGCGCCGCCTGTGAGGATCAATTCGACGTGCTCGCCGATGCCTAGCGTAGCCTGCCGATGGGTGTGTTCGATGAGCGCAATGCACGCCAGGCAGCCGCCGCTCCACACCGCATCGTCGGTGTTTCGCGCCAATTCGTGCAAGCGCACGACGGCGCCTGCGCGCACGCCGGCGGTGCCGCGATGCAGCGCCTCGCGCATGAGCACGGGGCCGGGCACGATCAGGCCCCCGAGATGCTGACCGTCGCCATCGACCACATCCACCGTCAGCGCTGTTCCGGCATCCGCCAGCATTAAGGGACCGTCGTAAATGCTGCGGGCACCGATCATGCCCAGGAAACGATCGCGGCCCAGCGTCTCGGGTTGATCGTAAGCGCTGCGTAGCCCTAGCGCCTGCTTGGGCGACGAAAAGACAACAGGCGTGGGCAACCCTGCGCGCACCAGGGCATCGACCAAAGCGCCAGTCAAGGAATGCGCGGTCGACGTCAGCCAGACAGACTGCACGCCGCCAGCTGCGGCAAGCAATTGAGCAAGATCGGCGAGGCCGGTATCCGTATGAGCAAGCGGATCGCCTATCCGCAGCGCATCGTCGTCATCGGCCAGCGCCCACTTCAACCGCGAATTCCCCAAATCGATAAGCAGCCGCATCAGGCGTCCTCTTGTACCGGAAAAAGCCCCGCGAAATCGACGATAACATCCGGCAGCAACTCGTAGCGCTTGTCTTCCGTCCACTTGGCGTAGTCGGCAAAGCTGTCGTGCACGTCGCTCTTCAGCGCCGCATTGCCCATGGCAATCTTCTCCAGCGCAGGCGGCGTCATTCTAATGGGTGAAAGCTAGTTGCGCCGTCTGCGGTCCAATTCGGCGCAGTCGAAACTGATGAGGCTTGCGGATCGCCGATCGGCGCTCTTGATTCAGGCTTTTGCTCTCGCGCCATTGTCAGCTGCTCGCCGAGCGCAGCTCAGCGATCCCCGCGTTTGACCATCAACCAACAACCACAACCAAGACTCGACAATGACCCCAGACTTCCGTTACACCACCTGGCGCCCGCGCTTCGATGCTCTGCATGCCAGCTTATCGCCCCTGTTGTTGCGGCTCGTGATGGCCTACGAATACTTCGAGTCGGGTCTGGAAAAACTTCGCGGCGAAAACTGGTTCGCTAGTGTGCAAAGCGACTTTCCATTCCCGTTCAATCATGTGCCCACGGGCCTGTCGTGGACGATGGCAACCTGGACGGAACTGATTGCAGCCGCCTTACTGGTAGTTGGGCTCGGCACACGGCTCGCGGCGTTCTCATTGTTGGTGCTTACCTTCGTTGCCACCGCCGCGGTGCACTGGCCGGACATGGTCTCGATGCTTTCGGACCTGCTCAAGGGTTATGCAATCAGCGATAAAGGTTACGGCAACTTTAAACTGCCGCTGTTGTTTTCATTGATGCTGATTCCGCTGGTGTTCGGCGGCGGCGGACGCCTGAGTCTGGATGCGCTGATCGCGCCGCGCGAGAAACACGTATTCGATGCAGCAACGTTGGCAATCGGCTGCGCCGTGATCGGTATTCCGTTCCTGTTTCTTGTACCGATGATCGGTGTTGCGCTCAGCGCGGCAGCTGCCGGATTGCTTCTGGTCGCTTTCAGGCGGAGTCAGTTGACACGATAAAACCCATGATCGCCGATGATGTGCATCGGTTCGCCGGCCGCCCAATGCGCGTCGACTCGCTGATACGCAAGAAAGTGATCGGCGCCTGGCACGACCAGACGCCGTTGCGACTCGGGCAGCGACCAGTTGATCATCGCCTTGGTTGTCACCCAGGCCGAGCTCAGCAAAGCGCCCCATTCGTCGATTCGGGTGTTCGGCGAGCGCAGTGTCATCGCGAATTGCTTGGGCGCTGTAAGCACCGCGCACAGGTTATCGCCGTAGCGACCGCTGTCGAGCCGTCGCAGCGCCACCTCGGCGACTGCCAGTTGCCCTTCGAGAGATTGATCGCGTGCTTCCAGATAAATGGTGGTGGCAAGACAGATCGGATCGGCAACTGGCGCAGGCGCCAAAGCGCTGATCCATAACACAAAGGCAAGCTTCATCGATTCGTTCCTGGTCAGTTGGCCCAAGCCCGCCCGGTTGCGATGTTTCGCCCTCTTGAGCAGAGCTCGAGGTCTTTCGACCTCATCGCCCAGTCCAAGCATCCACGGCAAAACGACAACAGAAGCAGAGGCGCAGATCAGTTAAATTCGTTTCTGTCAAGGACAGAAGCTGACGTCCTTGTGGCAAAAGCCTAACGAAGCACCGCTAGAGCCCACGCTCCAGCAAGCTGCCCGAAGTTTGCCCGAATTCAGGAAAACGTAGACTGACTGACGCCGGGGCCATTCAGGCCAGATCAAAGCGCAGCGGTGCCACGTCTGCGAGGTCGCGACTTCCGATCAGCCACTGATGAAGACGATCGATGCCGAGCGCCACGCCCGAGCAGGGCGGCATGTTCGGCAGCGCCGCAAGCAGTCGCTCATCGCAGGCTGGCGCACTCAATCCGCGTTCGGATCGCAACTGCAAATCGCGCGCAAAGCGCTGCCGCTGCTCATCGCTGTCGCGCAGCTCATCGTAGGCGTTGGCGATCTCCAGGCTGCCCAGATACAACTCAAAACGCAGCGCGACATCGCAGTTGTCGACGCGCTCGATGCGCGCCAGCGCGGCTTGCCCGGGCGGAAAGTGATAAACGAAGCGCGCGCCAGCTGGATCGAATTCCGGCTCGATTCGGTGGCTGCGGATCACATCGAGGGCATCATCGCGACTCAAACCGGCCGGATCGATGCCGCAGCGCGCCGCAGCCGCCAGCAACGCCTCATCGCTGTCGCGCCAAGGATCGATGCCGACTGTTGCGAAGAGCTTGCGATAACTGATCCGCTCGATCGATGCCATCGGCTTGTCGAAAGCACCTGCAATTCGTCGGATCAACGCCTCGACATCGTCCATCAATGCACCCAGATCGGCGCCCACCCGATACCATTCGAGCATCGTGAATTCGGGGTTGTGACGCCTACCAAATTCGCCATTGCGAAACACCGGGCCCAGCTCGTAACAATCGCCCAGCCCTTGGGCGAGCAAACGCTTGAGCGCAAATTCCGGCGAGGTCCGCAACCAACGTGTCGCGTTGCCTGCCTCCCGGCCGGCATAGTGGGTTCTGAAGCTCTCGATGTTCGGATCGGTGTTGCCTGCCGCCGACAGGATCGGCGTGGCGACTTCCATTGCGCCCGTTGCCGCAAAGTAGGCACGCACCTCGGCCAGAAGGTGCGCGCGTTCGGCGTACGCCGCCATGCGCACGCTAAATGCGTCCGTGTTCGGCCAGCAGAGCCAGGAATCCGGCCTCGTCGATGACCGGAATACCCAACTCTTGCGCCTTGGCAAGTTTCGACCCGGCCTCGGCACCAGCCACGACCAAATGCGTTTTCTTGGACACACTGCCAGACACTTTGGCACCCAACGCTTCCAGATGCGCACCGGCAACGTCGCGCGCCATCGATGACAGCGTGCCGGTGAGAACCACTGTTTGTCCAGACAAAGGACCGTCGGCCTGCGCCGCTGGGACCTGCGACTGCGGTGTCACAGCCAGCAACAGGGCATCGACAATCGCGACGCTGCGCGGATCGCTAAAAAACGAATATAGGCTTTGCGCAACGACCGGCCCAACGTCGGGGATTTGAATCAACGGTTCCGCCGCAAAGGCGGTTTTCAGCGCTTTATCTTTGAGCGCATCCGAGGTCGCGAAATATGGCGCCATCCGCAACGCAGCCGCGCGCACGGCGTCGAACGATCCGAAATGCCGTGCCAGCGCTTTGGCGGTCGATTCACCGACATCGCGAATGCCCAGCCCAAACAGAAAGCGCTCCAGCGACGGCGTTCGACTCTTGTCGATCTCGCTCAAGATGCTGCTCGCGGAGCGTTCGCCCATGCGATCCAGCCCAGTCAATTGCGGCATCGTCAGCGCGTAAATGTCGGCGATACTGTTAACGAGACCTGCTTCGACGAGTTGCTCGCAAAGCTTGTCGCCCACACCTTCAATGTTCAGCGCTTTGCGCGAGGCATAGTGCCGCAGCGCTTCGCGCCGCTGCGCAGGACAGACGAGCCCGCCGGTGCAGCGAATCACCGCCTCATCTTCGATGCGCTCCACCGCCGACCCGCACACCGGACATGCGCTCGGCAATGCCGGCAGCGCCGCGCCCTCGCGCCGTCGATCGAGCAGCGGGCGCACGACTTCGGGAATCACATCGCCCGCGCGGCGGACGATCACCGTGTCGCCTGGCCGCAAGTCTTTGCGCGCAATCTCATCGAAATTGTGCAGCGTGGCATTGGTGACCGTCACTCCGCCGACAAATACCGGCGTCATGCGCGCCACCGGCGTGAGCGCACCCGTTCTGCCCACCTGGATGTCTATGGCTTCGAGCGTCGTGAGCGCCTCCTCGGCGGGAAACTTGTGCGCTATCGCCCAACGCGGCGAGCGCGAGATGAAGCCAAGCTCGCGTTGCCAGTCGAGTCGGTCGACTTTGTAGACAACACCGTCGATGTCGTACGGCATCGATGATCGCTTCTGCCCGATCTCTGTGAAGTAGGCCAGACAACCGGTCGCGCCGGTCGCAACCCCCACCTCTGGGGCCACCGGAAAGCCCAACTCTCGAAGCCAGCGCAATAGCGCGCTATGTCGCGATATCGCGACGCCATCGGGAGCGGCGCCGATACCATAGGCAAAGAACGCCAAAGGCCGGGACGCGGCCGCACTCGGATCCTGCTGGCGAATACTGCCTGCGGCTGCATTCCGTGGATTGACGAACTCGCGCTCGCCGGCGGCACGAGCGCGCTGATTGAATGCCTCGAACCCGGCGCGCGGCATATAGGCTTCGCCGCGCACCTCAAGCTCAGCCGGCGCGCCAGTCAGTTTCAGCGGCACTGAGCGAATCGTTCGCACACTATGGGTGACGTCCTCGCCGACTTCGCCATCGCCGCGCGTAGCGGCGCGCACGAATCGGCCGTCGACGTAGTAGAGACTCATCGCCAGCCCATCGATCTTGGGCTCGACCGAAAACTCAATGTTGGTTTGCCCTAAGGCAGTCTGCGCCCGCTGCACAAAGTCGACGACATCCTGCTCGGAAAATGCATTCGCCAGCGACAGCATCGGCACCGCATGGACGACCTTGGCAAAGTCGCCGCTGATCGGCGCGCCGACGCGCTGCGTAGGCGAATCGGGGCTGGCGTACATTGGAAAGGCAGCTTCGAGCGCGCGCAACTCGTGAAAGAGCTTGTCGTACTCGGCATCCGGAATCGACGGCGCATCGAGCACGTGGTAACGATGATCGTGCGCCGCGACTTCGGCACGCAGCGCATCGATTCGAGCCTTCGCGGCATCCATGTCCATGGTCACCAATCCGGCTTGATTTGCAGCGACTCTCGTTTGCGATCGTAGGCCCGCAACTCGTCGCGCAACGAGGCGATACGCTGGCGACCGAGCGGAGTGCGCTGATCGTCGAGCACCTGCGCCTGCAGCAAACCGGCGAGCCGGTTAGCCGCTGCCTGCATCATGTCCCAGGCCTCCAATGCGGCGACCGGACCGGGCAATGTCATGAAAATCACCACACCCGGAGTGCTGACCTGGTCCATCTTGGCAAGATCGAACGACCCTGGCCGAACCATGTTCGCCATGCTGAAGACCGGCCCCAGCTCCGGCTTGGTATCGACCAGCCGGTGGAAGATGTTCAGATGGCCATGCACCATGCCAGCCTTCTCGGCTGCGACCATCAGGTCGTGGCCGTGAATTTCGAAACCATCCGCAGCCACCACATAGAGCGTCACGATGCGCTCGTGATCGCTTTCGTCGCGTTGCCCCGGTTGCTGCGATTCCGGCAGCGTATCCATGGCCGGCGGGTGCCAGGGCGTTTCGTCGAGGGCTGTAAACGAAGGCTCATCGGCGTCCGGCGTCAGCATGGGCTCGCGCCGCTCGCTGCTCTCGCGTGGCTGGGTTCTTTCCGGCTTCTTGCGGCCGAACCAGTAAATTGCCGCCAGCACCAGCGCGCCGAGAATGATCAAAACGATGCGAAGTTCGGATGCGGTCATCGATTGCGTTCCAATGGACCATGCCGAGCATACGCATCCGCGCGAAAGAGTTTTGGTTTCGGCATCCGAATGTCGTCGCAGCGATACGCAAGCGAGCTTGGTATCGTTATCATCTGACGCCCGGCTAAGCCAACCGGCGAAGGTTGATGGCGACAACAAGGGGTTGTAGAGCGTGTCTTTCCTCGATCGACTGAAGCGCGAAGCGGACCAGCAGAAGGTGCAGGCGGACGTCGTCTCGCAAGAGCGCGATGCGCGCAGCCTGGTCTACAAGAACGAGATCGAGCCACGCATGAAAAATATGGTCACGTACCTGGAAGGGTTGGTGGCCACATTGATTCAGGTCAAACCGCCGATCGTCGTCAAAATGCCGATTCAGGGCTATGGCGATCTGGGCGCTCAGCCATTCTGGGACTACCGTGTCGAGCATGAACGCCGGCATCGCAGTTTCGTCGTTACCTTGAACTGGACGTTGCGCGTCGACCCTGACCGCACGCCCGTGGTGCGCGCCGAAGGGGCAACCAAGGTACGCACGCTGACCTCCATCTTCCGCAATTGCCAGCTGGGTGGCATCAAGGAAGAAAAGCGCACTGCGACAGGCGAAATCTCTGTCGCTACGTTTCATGCGCGCGGCATGATCAAGGCCGAAATGCAGGCAACTATCTCCGCAGAAGACGCCGTCCTGCGACTGGTGTTCAACAATGCCAGTTGGCTCGGCTCGTCCCGCCGACAGGTGCCCTGGCAACAAATCGACGATGCGCTGTTCGATCGTATTGCACGTTTTATCGCGCGCGAGGACGACTCTTTGTTCACCGAAGAGCTACCGGCTGCGCTGCGTGCCAGCTTGCGCGGCGAAACCGACGCCGTCGATCTGCCCAAGGGCAACTCCTGGATGGATCGCAATGTGCCCGAACCGCAAAAGCCCGCAGATCAGACGCCTGCTCCAATGCAGGCATCGCCACCCGCGCCCGCCAGGCCCAAAGACCCGGACCTTGAACCGATCGCAGCCGAGATTGCGTATACACCGAGCATGATTGCCGCGCCGCCGCCACCCGACGCTGGCGAGATGATTCCAATCGATCAAACCAAGCTCGACGCAGCCTCATTTATGATGCGCATGAACGTCACGCTGTCGAAGCTGCGCGACGACGAACCAGACGGCAACAAGTCGTCCTGATCGTGTTCCAGGTCTACTACTCCGAGGCCATGCTGGCGCCGGAGCAGGCGATCAGTCCAAGCGCGCACAAACCCAGGCACGTGGTCGCCTCGTGGCTCGCTCTGCAGCCGTTGCTGCAAATCGTTGCGCCCTCGCCCGTCAGCCGCATCGAGATCGAGCGCGCGCATGCGCGCGCCTATGTCACCGGCGTGATGACAGGCAACATCGCCAACGGTTTTGGAAACTTGGACCCGGCAGTCGCCGAATCGCTGCCCTTCACCTCGGGCGCCATGCTTGGCGCGGCGCGTGCCGCCATCGCCAATGGCCGCGTGGCGATCGCTCCCTGCTCCGGATTCCATCACGCCAAGTACGACCGCGGCGGCGGCTTTTGCACCTTTAACGGCCTGATGATCGCTGCGTTGGCCTTGCTCGCGGAGGGTGCGGGGCGCATCGGCATTCTCGATGCTGATATGCATTATGGCGATGGCACAGACGACATCCTCGCCGAGCTTGGAGAGATGCGAATCGAACACGTCACCTTAGGCGCCGATTTTCGCCGCCCCAAGCATGCTCCGGCTTTCTTCGCGGCCTTACCGCGGATCATGCAGCGGTTCGCGGACTGCGATGTACTGCTCTACCAGGCTGGCGCCGATCCACACATAGACGATCCGTTGGGCGGCTGGTTGACGACAGAGGAGTTGTTTCGTCGCGATCTTGAGGTGTTCGCCGCGTGCCGCGAAATGCAGCTGCCGGTGGCCTGGAATCTCGCGGGCGGTTATCAGTCGCCGCTGCGCAAAGTGCTCGATATCCACGACAACACCATGCGCGCTACGGAACGCGTGTTTGCTGCGTGAGACCGATTTCGCCTGGCATTGTGGCTGTGTTCGATTTCGACCTTACGATAACGTCGTGGGACACTGCAACGCGCTTCTTTGTTTGGCTGATTCGACGCAGTCCCTGGAAACTGACCGTCGCGCTGTTGACGCTTCCATTGCTGGGGCCATTGTTTGCGTTCGTACGCACGCGAAAGATGCCGAGCCGATTTGGCGCGTGGCTTGCCACTGTCGGCTTCACGCACGATCGGCTGGCATCGCTTGCCGAGTTGCATGTGGAGCACGTTGGCGCAAGTGGCGAAAGATTCGTGCGCCAGGACGCGATGGCACGACTTCAGTACCATCTGGCGCTGGGCCACGACGTGGTCGTCGCCACAGGCTGCCTTGAAGTATTGGCCCGAGTCATCCTCGTCGCAGAGGGTCTCGGCGATATCGTGGTCATCGGCACGACGGTCCAGAGATACTGCGGCGGCATGGTGGCCAAAGAGCATTGCGTTGGCGACCGTAAAGTCGCGATGCTCGCCGATCGCGGATACGTCGACGCGTGGGATTACGCCTATTCCGACCATCCCTCGGATTTGCCGATGCTGCGCAAAGGCAAACGCCGATTCATCGTCAATCCCAGCTCCCGCAACGCGCCGATCATGTTGGCGATGCTGGGCGCGAGCGCAACCGTTTTGTCATGGACCTGAGCTTACCGGTTTTGCCGCTGCCACAACACCTCGCTGCCGCCTTCGACGCGCGATAACACTCGGGCGACAACGAACAGCAAGTCGGACAATCGATTCAAATATCGGATCACTTGCGGGCGCACATACTCGGCGCGCGACAGCGCGATCGTTTCACGTTCAGCGCGCCGCACAACGGTTCGCGCAACGTGGCAATGCGCCGCTGCGAGCGAGCCGCCGGGAAGAATGAAATCCTTGAGCGGCGGCAGCGGATCGTTGAAGTTGTCGAGATTTCCTTCCAGCGCATCGACATCGGCGTCGAAAACCAGCTCCATGCCTGGAATGCACAACTCGCCGCCCAGATCGAAGAGCTGATGCTGCACGCGCGTCAGACACGCGCGCACGTCGTCGGGCACGGCGCTTTGCGCCAGAACCACGCCGATGCAACTATTGGCTTCATCGACCGTGCCATACGCAGCAACCCGCAGGCTGTCCTTGCCAACTCGATGACCATCGCCCAGGCCGGTACTGCCGTCGTCGCCGGTGCGGGTGTAAATCTTCGATAAGCGGTTGCCCATCAGGCCAGCACTCTACGACGAAGCAACGCGATACCGCCGAACAGAATGGTCGAGTACACCGCCATGCCGAGCAAGGTCCACTTGAAGAATGGCAACGCGGCGACATAGCAGGCGATCAAGCCACTGAGATCGCGGCTGTACCCGAGGCCGCCGCCGCTCGCCCAAACGAAGAAATTGCTGACGATGAAGAACACGACGGCCGCAACCAATCCAAAGCCAGCGACGCGGGCGGCCGTTGGATTCGGCCCCAACCTCAGGCCCAACGCAACATTGAAAGCAATCAGCCCGTAAATCACCCACATCCCGCTGTGCAGCCCGAGCACTAGATCGGACAAGGCCATCGCCAACAGGGGAATCAGTAGCGCGAGCCGACGGTCTGCCAGATACGCGCCAGCGAAAAGGCCGATCGCCTCAATGGGCGTGAAGTTTGAGGGATGGGGCAACAGGCGCGACAATGCTGCGAGCAAAATCAAGCTGATAACCAGCGTCGTGCGCGGATTGAAGCGCGCGGCGAGGTGGGTCATGCGGGTGTCTCCAAGGTCGTGATGGGGCGCACGGCGCTCCAGGTCATATAGCCCGGAAGCGATCTGCATTCACATAGCATACGTCAATGCGATCTTCGCTCAGCTGCAAAAGCGTGACGCTCGCATAGTCGATGCGGAAACGGAACGCCAGTTTCAACGGCACATCGAGCGCGTGGCAAAGCAAGGCGCGAATCACGCCGGCATGACAAACCACGATGTGCTCCTCGGCGGGCAAATCGACTAAGGCCGCGAGCGCCCTGGCTTGCACGTCGACGAACGATTCGCCCCCTGGCGCGCGCTCGGAATCGAACCGATCCATAAACCTTTGCCAACGCTCGCCGTCGATGCTGGCAATCTCGTCGAAGCGCAGTCCATCCCACTGCCCGAAGTGCATCTCGCGAAAACGTGGATCGGTCGAGAAATCGATGCCAAACGCCTGCGCGGTGGAACGTGCACGGATCAAGTCCGACGAAACGATGCGAGCCGTTCCTGTCCAAGTTCCCGCCAACCCCCGCGCCATCTCCACGCCGTGCGCCGATAACGGCAGGTCGGTGTGGCCCAAACCGCGTCCAGCGGCGCCTTCGGGTTCGGCATGACGGATCAGGTAAACATTCATCAGCAGCTTCCGTTTGTTGCGCCTTGGCGCGCTTCAACCGTCACTGGTCTGCCGCAGTTTCCAACACCTGCAACTGCGGCTCAAGCCATGGCCAAACCGTATCGAGTATGCGCGGCTGCGCCTTTGCCGTGGGATGTATCAGATCCCCCTGGAAATTGCTCAACTCGTCGGCGATGTCCACCAGCAGAAATGGCAATAGCGGTACCTTCTCGGCCTCGGCCACATCCTTGAAAACCGCACGAAAGCGGCTGCGATAGGCCTCACCGTAATTCGGCGGAATCTCAATGCCGATCAGCGCTGCGGCAGCGCCGCTGGCCTTCGCCAGTTGCACCATTTGCGTCAAGTTGCTGCGCATGGCGCCCAATTGCAGGCCGCGCAGTCCATCGTTGGCGCCGAGTGCGATGATCACCAGCTGCGGTCGATGCAACTGAAGGGCAGCTGGCAGACGCGTCAGGCCGCCGGAGGTGGTCTCGCCGCTGATGCTGGCGTTCACAACCTGCCAGCGCTGCGGTTGCGATGCTTGCAACTTGTCATTGAGTAAAGCGACCCAACCTTCCTCCGGCCGGAGATTGTACGCCGCGCTCAAGCTGTCCCCCAGAATCAAAATCTTGCCCGGTTCGGTCCAAGCCGCCCCGGACAAGCACAAGCAAACCCAAAACAAGAATGTACGCATGAGCGACTCTCTGATCGACGCCCGACAACTTAGCAAAACCGTGATGACGGCGGCGGGTGAATTGATAGTGCTGGACGACATCACGTTAAGCGTGGCGCAAGGGGAATCGCTGGCGATTGTCGGCGAATCGGGATCCGGCAAGACGACATTGCTGTCGCTTCTGGCCGGCCTGGATCAGCCCACGCGCGGTCATTTGACCTTGTTCGGCAGCGATGTGGGCACGCTCGACGAAGACGGCCGCGCGGCGCTGCGGCTGGGCCGCGTCGGCTTCGTCTTCCAGGCTTTTCACTTGCTGCCCAGCTTTACGGCGATCGAGAACGTCGCAGCACCCCTGGAACTGGCTGGGATCGATGACGCCATGGAGCGGGCGCGGGCAGCGCTGGAGAAAGTTGCTCTTGCGCACCGCTTGAATCATTTACCGCGTCAGCTCTCGGGCGGCGAGCAGCAACGCGTGGCCATAGCGCGCGCTTTCGCGGCGAAACCCACACTGCTTTTCGCCGACGAGCCGACCGGCAATCTCGACCAGGGCACTGGCGCCCGCGTGACGGATTTGTTGTTCGATCTCAGTCAGGGCGGCACGTCGCTGGTGCTCGTCACGCACGATCTCAAACTCGCTGCGAGATGCCAGCGCCAGATTCGCCTCGACGGAGGGCGGCGCGTCGCATGAATTTCCTACTCACGTTGATCAAGCACGCACGGCGCGAGTGGCGCGGCGCCGAACTCAAACCAGTGCTCGCTGCCTTGCTCGTCGCTGTCGCCGCCGCGACAGGGGTGATGGCGTTCACCGATCGCGTCGAGCGTGCCTTGAACTCGCGCGGCAGCGAGTTGGTGGGTGGCGATGGCTTGCTTGCTTCGCGTTTTCCGATCTCGCAAGCGCTTGAAGACAGCGCACGCGAGGCTGGGCTGGATACCACGCGTGTCGTTGCGTTTCCGACAGTGCTTTTCGTCGGCGACTTGAGTGTGCTGGTAGAAATCAAGGCGGTCGAATCGAATTACCCCTTGCGCGGCAAACTGACCGCCGCGCCTGGCGTCGAGGCCCCAGCGCAAAGCGCATCGCCGCCCGCGCCGGGCGAAATGCTGCTCGATCCGCGTGCCATCGCGGCGCTGGAAGTTGCCGTGGGCGACATGGTCGAGGTGGGTAACGCGCGACTGCGCGTCGCAGGCGTGCTGCGCGACGATCCGGAGGGTGCGGGCAGCTTCCTGTCCTTTGCGCCGCGTGCGTTATTGCACCGCGACGATGTCGAGGCCCTCGGTTTGGTGGGTCCGGCCAGTCGCGCGTTTCACCGGCTCTTGATCGCCGGCGATCAAGCGCAGGTGAAGGCATTCGCCGAAGCTATCCGGCCTTCGCTCAAGGGCGTGCGACTGACACTGTCGCAGGATGCCGAACAGCAACTGGCGGAAGTAGCGAGGCAGGCGCGCGCGTTTTTTGGTTTGGCGGCACTCAGCGTGCTGTGGTTAGCTGCGCTTGCGATCGCGCTGACGGCACGTCGCTACACCCAGGCGCGCCGCGATATCGTCGCCCAGCTGCGCTGCTTCGGCTTGTCGCGACGGCGCATCCTGTTGCAACTGGGCGGCACGCTCGGCGTGTATGCGCTCCCTGCAGTCGCGCTCGGCGTGGCGCTCGGCTATGGCTTGCAATACATCATCGCAGCCGGCGTGGAGGCGATCTTCGCGGAACCGTTGCCGCCGCCGTCGGCACGCGCCGGTGCGCTCGGGGCTCTGGTTGGCGTACTGGCCTATTTTGCGTTCACCATGCCGGCGCTGCAGCAACTCACCGCCACCTCCCCTGCCCGCTTGTTGCGTAACGCCGACGATCAACTCGGCTGGCGCGAACTGGCGGCCTATCCGGTCGCACTGCTGGTTCTCACCGGCGCGATTTACGTGCTGACCGGCGAAGGTCAGGTTGGGATCATCGCGTTCATCGGCATCACCGTTCTCGCGTTACTTATCGCGCTCGTTCTTGGAACGCTGCTGCGCATCGTGCGCTGGAAGCCGCCGGGCCGCCGTTTCGCTACGCGCCAGGCATGGCGCCAACTGGCCTCGCGGCCCGGCACCACATTGTTGTCGGCCACGTCGCTGGCGTTGGCGCTGACCGCAGTGCTGCTTCTTGGCGTGGTATCCAGCGATCTCGTTCGCCAATGGCGCACAGGGTTGAGCGCCGAAACGCCGAACCGTTTTTTGCTCAACATCCAGCCCGACCAGCGCGATGCGCTGGCCGAGCGATTGGCCGCGATCGGCATCGAAAACGTGGCCCTGTATCCGTTCGCTGTCGGACGACTCGTTGCCATCAATGGCGCCAAACCCAAACCCGAAGACTTCGACGATCCGCGCGCCGCGCGCTTCATCGACGGCACTTTGAACCTGAGTTGGAATGAAACTCTGCCGGCCGCCAACACGCTCGTCAGCGGCAGCTGGTGGACACAAGGCGATGAGGTCTCGATCGCCGAGAACTGGGCGCAATCGTTGGGTTTGAAAGTCGGCGATTCGATCACGGTGGCCATCGGCGATCGCGAAGTCAGCGCACGCATCGCCAGCGTGCGCAGCGTCGATTGGGACAGCTTTCGCGTCAATTTCTTCTTGCTCTTCAAGCCATCGACCATGACCGGCATCGAGGGCACCTACATCACCAGCGTTCGCACGGATGCCGAGCAAGGCAAAGCGCTGGGTCGACTGTTGCGCGAGTATCCCAACCTTACGCTGATCGATGTCGACGCGCTGCTGTCGCGCATTCTGGGCGTGGTCGACGCGATCGTCCGCAGTCTCTCCGCGATCTTCTGGTGCGCACTCGCTGCAGCCGCTTGCGTGCTGCTCGCTGCCTTTGCGGTCACCGTCGGAGCACGCCGTTTCGAGCACGCATTGTGGCGCAGCTTAGGCGCGGCGCAATCCACCTTGCGCGCCACGCAACGACTGGAGTTGGCCGCCATCGGTGCCATCGGCGGCGGTTTTGGCGGCATCGCGGCACTCGCGACCGGCTGGGCGCTGGCCAGATACGCCTTCCAAATCGAATACGCCGCGCCCTGGTGGATCGCCCCGCTCGGTGCGACGATCGGCGTCGCGCTGTGCTTGAGTGCGGGCTGGATCGTGTTGCGCAGCGTCAGCCGCACGCCGCCGGGGCAGATGCTGCGGGCTTAATGTGGGTGTTTCGTGAACCATTCGGGTCCCGTCGCTCGAAGAGCGATGCGTTCACGCCAACTCAATTCTCGCAAATTCTGACCGGAATTCAGCCTCCTGCCGGCAAAGCCCAATGCCGGAGCGGTTGCGCGTTTGCCACGCGCTGGAAAGTGCAACATTTCGCGATTGCGCAAGACACCAAGTGCAGGACAGACTAGGACCTGTCATTACAGTTGGCTGCAGTCCGCCGACGAGGTTGCTTTTCTATCCACAAATCTGTGCGGCGCGAAGCGCAAAGCAGGGAGGGGTCAGATGCGATCGACAGTAGTTCAGGGCGCACCCACGTTGTTTACTGCGGTCTACGATGGCAACGAAGTGGCTTTGGCCTGGACGCCTTCGTTGGCCGCCACCGGGGGCTATGCGTTGGCGCTTGCGCAATCGAATATGCCCACGCCGCCGATCGCACAAGCGACGGCCGCCGACCCGACGAGCGGCATTGGAGCCTTGCCATTTTCGACAACCAGCGCTGACGCCAACGCTGGCAACTGGCTCGCATCGGTGGGCGTAGGCAGCAACATCACGAGCAATAAGCTGACACTGCCGCAATGGGTTGCCGGACAAGCGAACAGCCAACTGCCAGCGCTGACGTCGGCCATTCGCCACCCGGACGGCTCCATCAGTGTCGCCTGGAACCCCGCCTCGGCAACCGATCCGCAGCCGCAGTTCCAGATCAATCGCTATCGGGTGGCACTCTGGGGCGCAAATGGGGCCATCGCCAGTGTCGATGTCGCGGGCCCAAAAGCTGCAGCTGCCCTTCTGGCGCCTGGCACGGCGCTTTACGCCGTGGCCAACTTGCAATTGCGAATCATGGGCTTGAACTCCACCAACGGCGGCGTTGCGACGCCGGTAATCGCCGTGGTTTATGAACCCGCAACCATCCTGGCGGCGAGCGTGGCCGAAGGCGTGGCGACCATCGTCTGGCAGCAGAGTCGCGACCCGCAAGTGAGCACCTACGTGCCTGCGGTGTATGCGCTTGAGGATGGATTCGCCTCGGCAACATTCGGCGCCAGCACCAGCGGCAGCAGCGGCAGCGTGACACTGCCGTCGCTAGATCCAACCAAGCATTACGTCGCCACTGTCATCGCCAACGGCAGCGATCTGAGCCAAGTTGCCGGCTACCGCAGCGACGATGAGGCATTGCTCACCCAAGCGCCGTCGCTGACCTTGCTGACCCTCGATACCGATCGAGTATCGATCGGCTGGTCGTTTGCGTCGAACACCGAAGACGCCTCGCGAATTGCCACGCGCGTCGAACTGCTGAACGCCGCGGGTCAGGTGGTGTTCGCAAACGATAGCGCCAGTAACGGCGGCGTGTTTGAGATTCCGCGCATCGACGGCGGATTCGATATTCGCCTGACGCCGATCGGTGCGCGCGGCGTTGGGCCAGCGCTGCGCTTTGCGGCGCCAATCGACACGGTCCAGGGATTGTCCATTCAGACCGCTGCGGCCAGCGCGACCAGCGCGTTGCAATGGTCGACCGCCGTTTCTTCGGCGGGTTTCAGTTTGCGATGGCGTCCGGACCAACCGGCAGTTTCGCTTCCCGCCGGCAGTACATCGACGCCACTCAGCAACGATCAGCAGAGCGATCCAGCGCTCGCGCCGAGCATTCGCCTGGTGACCTCGATCGGCGCCGCGTCGGTGTTTGGCCCTGCGGTCCAGGTGGGCGCATTGCCGCCAGCACCGGCAGCACTCGACAGCGCTTTCGATGGCAGCACGCTTAGTGCGGCGTGGGATGCGGTCGATGGCGCCAGCGGTTACCAACTCACGGTATACGAGGGCAACAGCGTTTATGCCGGCTGGCCGATCGTGGTGTCGGCGGCGACCCTGGAGTGGAGCGGCGCGTTTACGCCGCCTGCAGGCGACTATCAACTCGCGGTGCAGGCGGTTCGCAACGGCGCCGTTGGTTTGCCGCAAACGGTCGAAATATTCGAGTCAGGATTGTTCATCGGCGCAACCTCAGGCACTAATGCCATCGGCTACAGCTATCCAGCCTCGTCGATGGCGGCCACGATGCCTGTGGCACAAGGTCCGGCAGGCGAAAGCATTGAGCTTTGGTTGCCGCAGCTCAACACCACGGGCGTGCCGCTGAGCGTCAGCGTCGGCGCCTTTCAACTTGTCGCTAATCCCGCCGGCGGTAGCGCATTCCCCAACTCTTTGAAGATCGCCGCAGGCAGCGCACCGTGGCAATTCGATGGCAGCGCGATCCGCAGCAGCCTGCAGCTCGACTATCAGAATTTCCTGATCCAGGCGGAACAAGCCGGCGCCTCGCCCTACGGCATTTTTGTTCTGCAGGATGCGATCGCACGGCATATGCCGCAGACCTTTGCCGAGAGCCTGTACTACGCTTTCGGCTTCGCCATTCCCAGCGCCTCGCTAAAAACGCCGCAAACGCGCTTCGAGTTGCGGCCTGGAATGCTGCTGTCTGTGTCATCCGCGAACCTCCAGAAACCTGCGGCCAGCGGCGGCGACACGCTGACGAATGGCTACGCTCTCACTGCCGCAACGCATTTCGACATCCAGAGCTACGCCGGCTCAGATTTTCTGCCGGGCCTGGATGGATTCATCAGCCAGCTTGCGGCGCTGGGCGTGCTGACCGTCAATGCGCCAACGCAAACCGGCACCACTTCCGCCGGAATCGCCGCAGCCGCCGATAGCTACTTTTCGGCCTTCGCGCAAAACTTCTGGTGCGTGCTGGTGCCCAAGACGCTGCAGTCGGCGAGCGGTGCAGAATCGAGCCAGTGGGTCCAGCAATTCGTCCTCGCCAGTTCCGCGACATACGCCAGCCTGACAACAATCAAAGCACCGCCAGGGAGCACGCCGGCAGTGTATTTCCGGGCGCGCAGTGTTCTCACCCCTTCGCTTCGCGTTCAAGTCAACGGCAGCGAGCGCATCGTCGCCGTCGGGACTACCGTCGGTAACGTGCTCGCCAGTCTCGGTCGACGCCCAGGCGCGGCGGCGCAAGCCACATCCATTCGCCTTCTGCGAGGTCTGGGGCTTGCGCGTCCGGCTGCAGCAATCGCGCAATCGGCACAGCCGCTGCGCTTCGACTGGCGAGGAATCGCCAGCTGGGGACTGGCGCAAGACAGCTTCGATGTACCGCTGTTGCCGGGCGATGCGCTCGAAGTAACCTGATTCGATGCATCGATCATGGCTGGCAGTGAATCAGATGCGGCTGTGAGCAAGAGACCAGCAGAGATCTTTCCGCGGCAACCAGCAGTCGAGGACGGCCAATGGTCAGCAATCCGACTTACACCCGATTAAGCGGCACAACGCTCTACATTGCGGACACCGCGCCACCGCCGGGCAGCCGCTATTGGCAAGGTTATTACGCGACCGATGCGACGGGTCTTCAGGATCAGGCTACGCTGGCCCAATTGTGGGCGCACACGCGCGGCGGATTTCTGTTGGTGAATTGCGCGCCAGCTGACGCAACGCAATTCGCCGCTGCGCTCGACGACGGCTGGCGGCGATTGTCGCCGCAGCATGATTTGCGCATCTTGTGGCTGGCAGACCCGAATGTCGAATTTGCCGTGTGGCGATTCCATCGACTGCGCGCCAGTTATGCCGGTCAATGGTCGACCAGCGACGAATCGGAGTATCGCTTCGGCGACTATGCCTACACGATCGGCGTCGGCACGCTGTTGACGCTGGCGGACGACGCCATCGCCTTTACAGGCGCGATCGGTTTCAGCGCCACCGACGGAAGTTATGCGAGCAGCGCTGGCGGCATGGCGTTTGTGGGACCGCTGGCCGGCGTGTTGACGACGCAAATAGCGCCCCAGGGCAGCGACGACATGCGCCGGCTCGGTGTATTGCTGCGCTACGCGATGCCGGATCCGGACGACCCTGAATTTCAGGTCGCGCACGTCAACATGCCGATCCTGGGCGCGTCCTCCGGCAGCTATACGCTCGGCGTCAACATCGACCCGCTCAATCCCCTGCTGCCGTCGCGCACAGCGCTTAGTTTCGTTGGGTCGCCGAGCTTCGACAGCACGATGGCCAGTACGCTCGGCCACGGCACGCAGTTGGCGCCACTGAGCGATGGCGAACTGCCGAGTGGGCAATTGGTGCTCGCCTTCAGCCCGACCGAACCCACCGGCTCGCCGGACCCGGATCGTATTCGTTATCACCTCGCGCCGCACGGCCAGTTCGGTCTCAACGTAACCTCAACCCGGAGCGCAGCCGACGCGACGCTGGAGCGGGTCATGCTGGGCTTGTCGGCCACCGAGTACTTCTCGCTGCCGAGCGCGGCAGCACGTATCGCCTTCGACATCGGCGCCGCTTATGCGCCGAACGCTGGCGATGGACCGCTACTGACCGACGCTGCCAGCACCGCTTACGCCAAGTTCTACCCTGCTGCCAACAGCGCGCCGGGCCTTTTGTATTACGCGCAACCGCAATCCTCGCCGCTATACGCGCCGAAAGCTGGCGCGCAGATCCGCAACTCCGCGCCACCGGCCTTCCTGGCCTATCACGAGATGCCGGCGGCACAAGGACCTGCGCTGCCAGGCAGCAGCGAGCTCGGCGCCAGCGATGCCAAGTTCTTGCCCATGGGCGCCTATCTAGGCGTCGATCCGGAGCAGAACAGCCTGGCATCGTTGCTCGAAAACGCGGCGCTGGCGCCGCTGCGTCGCTCGCTGCTTGGCGTCGCCCCAAGCAACTTTGCGACGGCCGACGCGCCAGCGCTGGCGGTCACACCGCGCGGCCTGATCGCGGGTCTCGCAGGCGATGGTGCGCACTTCGCCAGCGTGCTTTTGAGCAGCCTGCCCGGCACTTTGTATCCGAATACCCAGTTCGCGCCGATCGACGCCACCATGCAGGCGGCGCTGCAGGCCAATCAGTTGTTCTTCGTCGCCTTCGATGTGCCGACCTTAATGAAGTCGACCTCTGTGCCGTATCAGCTGGTCGAAAAAGACAGGGGCCTCCTGCTGGCAGCGGGCGTGTCCGAAAACGGTGTGAACCAGGTGATGACGGCAGTAAAGAGGGACGGCTATCCCACCTATCCGACCGAGAGCGCGTTCGTCACGGCCATCGGAACGCTATCGCCGGCTGACCTCGCGGGCGTGTTGAGCATTGCCGGCGTGCTGCGCGTCAATATCGATGGCTGGACCTTCCAACTGTCGCCACGAAGCTGGCGGACCACGGATAAGCCGACGCTGATGGTCTTCAAATACGCGTCCCGCAGCCTCGAATCGTTGGCCGCCGATAGCAGCGCCTGGGGCTGGCCAGCGGTCGCCGGCACGGGCACTGCGGCGCAAAAAACCCTGCTCGACTACATCGCCCGCGCCAAAGCGGCAACGCCCGACTCGCCGAAAGCGAAGCTCTATCAGAACGTCCTCAGCGACCCGAACTGGAATGGCGTTCTGTTCATCAACGCACCAGTGTCGATCGCAGAACTCGATCCGCAACTGGCGTTTCTTTCAGCCGGAATTCGGCCCGACTTGTTTTACGCCGACCACGTCGGCTTTGCGCTCACACCGTTCGATGTCAAATCCGGCAAGATCACCCCCAAACGCACAGCCGTTTTCGGACTGATCGACTATCAGGATCCGAGCGATCTGCTGCTCAGCAGTACCGTGCCATTCGCCTTCAAGACCTTGTCGCTCACGGCGATTTTTTCCAACTCCTCGCTCACCGGCTTTCATGCCAGCGTCGAGCTGATGACCAATCGGCTGTTCGGCAGCACGTTGACCAAAGTTCAACCGGAGCGCGGCAACAACCTGGTGTTGGACGGCAGCTATCACCTCGTCGACGGCGCGCCAGCGTATGCGTTTTCGCTGATCGGTCAGAATCGCTATGCCGTCCAGAGTTCGATGCTCGGCAGCGTCGAAGTGCTGGCCGTTCAGCTGCAAACGCTGCAAGACAAACCGGGCAGCAGCGAATACCTCACACGCTTTGTCTTGAGCGGGAATCTGCGCTTTCTGGATCTGCCGGAATTCGACCCGTTTTGCTACGGCACCGCACTCGGGGAACTCAGTTCCAACGCCTCCGACAGCAAGTTGCGCTTCAACGGGCTGGCGGTCGATATGCGCTACGATCTCGACAATCCAGGTAACGCGAGCTTTACGTCGAACGAGACTGGTCTGGCATTCGATCTCGCCAGCAGCGTCCCCAGACCGCAGTCGCTCGCCGCACGTTTTCCACTCACGCTCACGGGCATCGTCGGTTTCGGCGCGAATGCCGACGCCGCGAATACGCCGGAGTCGCTGAGTTTCGTTTCGATCGCCGCGCCTCTGCAACAACAGCGCATGACGCCGCCATGGTACGGCCTGGTTTACACCTTGCAGCTTGGCACGCTCGGCGCGCTGGCTGGCAGCGTGGGCCTGTCGATCAAGCTGATCGCCGCCTTCGCGCCTGGGCAGAGCGGCAGTCGCCCCGCGTACATTGGCCTTGAGTTGCCCAACGCCAAATCCATGGGACTGAATCTGCCCCTGCAGGGCGTGCTGCAGCTCGGCTTCCGCAGCTTCGAGATGCAAAGCTACCCACACAACGACGATCCCACACAACGCGGTTATTTGCTGCGCCTGCATCGCTTCGCGCTATCGGTGCTCGGCTTCTCGTTCCCACCCGGCAACACCGATGTGCTGCTCTTCGGCGACACCGACGACAGCGGCAAAGTGGTGCTCGGCTGGTACGCCGCGTACGCGCAGGATGCTAAATCGGACCAACAGACTAAGAGTCGGCCGCTTCGCCGTCGCGCGCTGCCGCATGGGCTGGGCGCGGCGCGCGAGAAGCGATCACAACGCGACATCGTACCCGGAGATCGCTGATATGCCGACCCCATGCATCAAGTTCCACGTGCTCAATGTTGGCGTCGGCAGCGGCAACTTCATCGAGGTATTCGAAGACAAAGACGACACCAGCAAGCCGAGCACAACGCTTTTGATCGACTTGGGATGCCAAGGCATCAACAAGGAGAGCCCAGGACCTTCCGTCGAGTTTGTCGTCGACCGTCTGAAGACGATGGGTAATGACGCTGAAATCGACTGCCTGATTCTCACGCATAGCGACCTTGATCACGTGAGTTTGATCAAGCAACTGCTCGACCAATTCGATACCGATGAATTAGTCATCAAAGACACTTTTTTTGGCGGTGCTGCGCAAAAGTACAAGAAGAATAAGACTCAGATTCTCGACCTCGTTGCCCAACACATGCCTGACGATGAATTGCCTGACGGTCATGCGATCGCCTTTTCGAGCTACAAGGATCCGAAAAAACCAGTTGCGATCTACAAACACTCGACGCTCGATCTACGAATGTACGTTCTCATGGCGAATGCGCTTCAACCGAACGCCACCTCGTTGCCGACCGGAAAGAACGCCGTCGCATTGAATACCGTCAGCTATGTCGTCGTTGTGGAGTTCTATGGCGAGCGTTACCTGGTCACCGGCGACGCGACGGGCACCACGATGCTCCAGTCCAATAAGATTATGCGTAAGGGGGACGATCCCTTCTTCGACAGCATGGTTATGGTCACCGTGCCACACCATGGCAGTTTGGTCACGGCAGAAGATGTCAAAGGCGTCGACGGCAAAACCAACGCGGTTGAGTTTGCAAAGCGGGTCAATGGCGAAACGTTGACCGTAAGCTCCTATCGCAAGCACAACCATCCATCTGCAAGGTTATTGAGCTGGTTCTGGCAATTCACCAAAAACGTACCCAGTTGGCTGGACTCGGATGCAACAGTCGGCCATTTCTACGTCGCCTTTTTCACTGCCGACGATAATTTTGAACTCGACAAAGATAATACTGATACTGCTTGGCCGGCAGATGGCGATGGTTTCTACACCGCGCAGACGTCTGTTTTGACTTACGGGACCGACTACTTTTCGGCTGCTAATCTTCAGGCATTCGAAGACGACCTCAAGCTTAAGAAAGGCGCGACCAAGAAAGTGTTGGTCAAGAGAGAGCGGACCGCAGTCTTTCCGACCAACACTGACTCGCCACCTGCGGTTGGGCAACTGGTCGACTATCCGACCAATAACCCCATCGCCGGACGAGGTTGGACTTACACAACGACCAAAGGTGACGGCACCAAACTTGCGCCGCTAGATCCAACCGACACACTGAGCGCCTTGCGTGCCGACATTATCGAACGTTCCGGTGCCGGCCTGCCAACGCGGATCCGCGACCGACCGACTCCCAGCCGGAAGAGCCGCGACTCCGCCAGGCCGCCACCCTCCAATTCGCCCACCTTCCGCCATCGTCGCTAGACGCCCCTCCTTGTTCCGTGAAGCTGTCTTGAGGATCGGAAACCATGTCTCTGACCGAGATCTACGACGCCATTCGCAACGCCATCGTCGATGAGACCATCGACCTTGTTGCCCTGGCGCAGGCGCCGCGCCAACCAGACCTGTTTGCCGGATTACGCACGGTGCTGTCTTCGTTCCAACTGAAAGACAGTTTCCCCTTGACCGAGGTCGTGCTCGATCCGCTGACAGAGCAAATTCGTCTGCACGGAAACGGCAGTTTCAGTCCAACCGGTAACGCCAACGCGATTGAAGCGACGTTGACCGTCAGCCTGTCCGGCCAAGAGGCTCTTTTCCATCTGGTTCTTGAGTTTTCTGCTTCAACGATCCAACTCACGTCGCTGGTCGCAACCTTTCCGCCGTTCCTCGTTTTCGATGCCAACCGTGGCGTTGTCAGCCAGCAGACCTCCTTCCTTGCGGGTGTTTCGCTCGGCGAGGCGCGCCTTTCGGCTTCCAATGGCGCCGATACGCGTTTGCTGCTATCCGGCTTACTCCCCAACGACGAACCAACGGTCAAACGCTTCTCCTACTTGCTCAGCGGTTGGCCGCTCCAGGCCACCGGCCGACTAGTTCTACCGGCGAGCGCAAACGATATCGTCCAGCTCGATTTGCGAGCGGTCGATCCGAGCAAGGAGATTCGCTTCTTCAACAACGTGCTGACTCGTGTCGGCTTTCAGCTTTGGGCAGGGCCCGATCCCGATGCGATCGGCAAGGTACTGGGCGGGTCGTCGCTGAATTTCATCGGCGATCTTAAGTTCGACGACTCGAGCGAACCGGTGACCATGTGGCTGCCGCTGGCGGGATCGGATCGACTGTGGCGATTTATTGTCGAGTTCCCGGACGACTCGGTCACGATCGGAAAGAGTGTCGGCGCGCTGGCTGGACTGCTCGGGTTAAACCCCTCCGATCTCTCGTTGCCGGATGGTTTTGGTCCGCTCGATGAGTTCTTCCTGAAGCAGTTTGAACTCGGCATCAGTGCGCTTGACCCGCCGCACGCGCAGCGCGGCACAACGATGCTCGATTGGCAGTGGAATCAACGGGAAGCCGATGCACCATCGCTGCAGTCGCTGGGCGTTACGATTGGATCGAACTTGCGTTGGTCCGCGCCTATCCCGCAAGTCGTCATTACCGATGTTGGCATGCGTTGGGTCGTTGGTTCCAACGACACGTCATGGTTCATGAGCGGCGCCCTGTATGGCACGATTGTCATTGGCGAGGCGGAGAAACTTCCGAATGCCTTGGTGGCGTTCAGTTCCGATGCACGAGCCCCGGTTTCGGTCGATGCGTTCGCACTTGAGGTCACGGCTTACGTTCCGAGTTTCGTCATCACAGCGGAACTGAAGCAGAACTACGCTTTACCGATCGGCAGAGCCTTTCAACACTTCTTCGATGCCGATCCCGGCATCGAAGCGAACCTGACCCTGACAACGATGTCGGCGATGGCCGACTTTAGATCGCGTACCTTCAACGCCGAAGCTGAAGTTCAAGGCGACTGGCCAAGCATCTCGATCAATGCAGTCACACTGACGATGACCGATCTGCGGTTCGCCGTGAATGTGACGCAGTCCAGTTTCGACGCAACGATTGACGGAGACATCGAACTTAAGACCACGGGCGGCCCCGCGGTCATCCAACTGGGCACCGAGTACTCCCGGGACAGCAGCGGTAGCGACTGGAAGTTCACTGGCAACCTGGCGCCATTTAACACGCTCAGCATCAATGATCTGGTTAGCAATCTGCTCGGCATCGATCCACCCGCCGGCATCCCGCAGCTCGACATCGACGCAATGGGGTTTCGCTACAGCACGTTGTCGGGCGCGTACAACGCTTACGGCACGGTGTCGGTCACCTGGACGCCGACGGTGCTCGGCGACATCACGATCGCGGCGAGCGCCAGCGCGACAGTCAATCGCGAAAAAAAGGAGGCGCCGATTACGGGCAGCGTCAGCGGCGATTTTTCGGTCAACCAGTTGAACCTGAGCCTGTCGGCCGACATCGGCGTTGCCAATCCCACTTACACCTTCAAGATCCAGTTCGGCGATCCGTACATCGAGCTGATTTCAGGCTGGACTCAAACCACGCCGAAGCAGCGACTGCTGACCGCGCATCTCGGCGGCATGACGGTGGGCGGCGTGCTCGAGTATCTGGTCAATCTCGCGGCGCCGACGATCGGCTACAAGCTCGATCCGCCGTGGGACGTGCTCAATCGCATCGATCTGTCCAACTTCGAATTGGCAGCAAATCTCGATACCAGCACGTTGATGTTGAGCTACAAGACCAGCATCGATCTGGGTGTCATCAAGATCAGCAACCTGGGCGTGTCTTACACGCGCGGCCAGGGCATGTCGGGCGTCAATCTGGTGCTGGAAGGCAGCTTCTTCGGCCAGGATTACACCGGCCCGAAAGCGCTCGCCTGGGATGTCATCAAGGACCCGCCGCCGGCGGTGCCGGGCGGCGGTAATGGCACGCTCGACATCTACTACCTGGGCCTGGGCCAGCGCGTTCGCCTGACCGATCTCAAACCCAATAGCGTGCGCCAGTTATTGGATGCGATGGAAAAAGCGATGCAGCCGGTGTCGCAAGACCCGAACGCAAAGCCCGGGCCGCCGCCCATCGGTAACGGCGTCGAGTTCAACGCCAACAGCCAGTGGTTGATTGGCCTCGACATCACCGTCGGTGGTGTGGCGCGGCTGGGTTTGATCTTCAACGATCCGGTGATCTACGGTTTGTCGGTATCGCTCGGTGGACCGAAGTCGGGATCGATGTCCGGGCTCAACTTCGAACTGCTGTACAAGAAGATCTCCGACAACGTCGGCATGTTCCGCATCGATTTGACGCTGCCCGTTGCGCTGCGAACGCTCAACCTTGGGCAGGTGTCGATCACGCTCGGCGTGATCGTGGTTGAGATCTTCACCAACGGCAATTTCTCGGTCGACTTAGGTTTCCCCTGGAAGCGCGATTTCTCACGCTCGTTCACGCTACAGTACCTGCCATTCATTGGCCGTGGCGGCATCTACTTCGCGCTGCTCGACGGCACCACGTCGACGCGCGTGCCCAAGATCACCAACGGCGAGTTCTCGCCGGTGATCGAACTTGGCATCGGTCTTGCGGTGGGCGTGGGCGCCGATCGAACCATCGGTCCGTTGTCGATTGGCGCGTACATCCAGGTCGAGGCGGTGTTCCTCGGTGTGCTCGGCTGGTTCAACCCCAGGAACCACGATCAGTCCAAGGCGATTTACTTCTGGTGCCAGGCCACCGCAGCGATCGTCGGCAAGGTGTACGGCACGGTCGACTTCAAGATCATCTCAGTGTCGATCACGCTGATGGTGGAGGCCGAGGCGCAGGTCACCTACGAGGTGTATCGACCGGCGGTGTTCTTGCTTGCCGTGCGCGTGCGCGCTGAAGCCAAGGTCAAGATTCTCTTTATCAAGATCAGCTTCTCGTTCTCGATCAGCCTCAGTTTTTCGTTCACCGTAGGCAGCGTGCAACAAACGCCGTGGACGATCGCCAGCGATGGTGGATCGGTGAGCGCACGCCTGGCGGGCCGGAGCTTACCGGCGCTGGCGCGGCAGCCGGCCATGCGCGCTTTCCATCAGCAGCGGGCTCACCTGCGCGCGCTTTACGCGCGGCGCCGCCTGGCGATGCTCACATCGGTCGCGCAGGCGCCGTATGTGCTGGAGTTCGATCCCGATCGCGTGGTGCTGCCGGGCGGCAAATCGACACTCTCGCTGCACGCCCTGCCCGCTTTCAGCATCGATGCCATGCCCTACTCGTGGTCAGGCGACGCGCCGACCAATGGCAACCCGCAGTACCGCTGCGCCATGGTGTTGACCGCCGACGACGGCGTGCCCGTGGACGCAACAACGCCCGCGCAGCGCCGCCAGCGCAGTGCGGCGCTCTCCTTGCAAGCCAAGAACGACAACGACCTGCCCGCCGATCGCTTGTGTCAGGCGCTGTTGCGCTGGGCGATCTCGGCCGTCGTATCGCCAGCCTCGCCGGATCCAGCGCTGATCACCAACGGGCAACTGCAGTTGCTGGCCACACAATTGCAATGGCCGGAAGCCGCCGATCAGAGTTTCTCGCTGGAGAATCTCAAGCGCTTCTTTGCCCACAACCTGAACTTCGAAATCGCCGGCGATCCGGGCGCCACGCAGGTCAAGGGCGGCATGCTGGTGCCGATGCCGCCGCTGTTGACGCTGGGATTCGGCCCCACCGGCCAGACGCCGTCGTCCAGCAATTTTGCTCAAGTCAACAAGGTCGGTGCGCTCTACGAATGGGGCGTCAAGCAGTACGTGGCGACCTTCGTGACGCGAGCACCAGCCGCAGGCGAAAAGCCACACGACGATCCGACGAAATACGAGTCGTTGGCCAGTTTCGTTTTCCGCGATTACATGCTGATGTTGACGCGCACGCTGGTGGAAGCCGCGCAATCGCAGCTCGACAAGGCCAGCGTCACATTGACGGCGCCCGCCAGCCTGAGCCAGATCGCCGCGATGTTCCCGACCACGACGCTCGACTACATCGTGCAACCGGGCGACACCGTTGCCAACGCCGCCGCTACGCTCGGACTTGGCGTCGTTGAGCTGGAGGCGCTGAATCCTGGATTCGCCGCAGCCCTGGCTGCGGCAACGCCGGGCGATCCGATTGCCGTCGTACTCGGTGTCGCACCCGCACTGGTTGCCGTGGATAACCCAAGCGCCACGCTGACGCCCAATGTCTATCCACTGGGTTCGGTGCCAGCTTCGATTCGCGCCGGCGATACCTTGAGCGCCATCGCAGCGCGCTTTGGTGTTGCTGCTGGCGCGTTGGGATTGCTCGACGCAGACAGCGGCGCGGCCGCGATTCTGCAATCCGGCGCCACGCTCGCCACGCCGGTGTTCAAGTACATTCCGGCGACCACGATGACTACAGTGCAGGTCGCCGCTCGTTTCTTCGCGCGCCTGGCGCTGCCAGCGATTCCGGAGCAGCCCTGGTTCTCGGAGACCATCGCCAACTGGAATGCCGCCACGCTGCAAGGCGTGAACAGCAATGGCGAGTTGCCCGTCGGCACGTCTCTCATCGTGCCGATCACATTCAACGACAGCAATCGCTCGCAGAGCGTCGCGTACACCAGCGTTCCTGGCGATACGTTGATGCGCATCGGCAATCAATTGGCCCTGGCGCTGTGTTACGCAACCGGCACGTCGTTGCCGGATTGGGCCACGTTCCGCGATGCCGTGGTCAGCAGCGGCAGCAGCTTCGCGTTGCCAGCGAGCCAGCTCAAACTGCAAGACGGCGAGACGCTCGCAGAACTGGCACGCCGCGTGTTGCTCACCGACGCCAGCGGCACCCCGAACTGGCCGGAACTCGCGCCCTGGATTGCCAACGCGAAAATCCTGCAGCCGCTGGCGGTTCTGACCGTCGCCGCGGCGCGCGTCGACACCCACACATACACGACGTTCTCGGCCATGGCCGATGCCTTCGACTTGCCGCTGCTCGCCATCGGCACGGCGCTGGCCTCGGCACCGGATTTGATCGCCGCAAGCGCCAACACACCGCAAAGCGTGACCATCGCGCACCTGCCGGTGCAGGTGATCGATACCCTGGTCGACAGCAGTATTGCCGAGCACTTACCCGACATCGTCGGGCGCGCCTCGCGACAGTTGCTCGCCGGCATGCGCATTCCGAGTCCGAAGTACGATGGCGATGGGACGGCCTCGGCCAGCGGTCCGCTCGGCAGCCTGTTGACGCTGACCGGACAGCAGTTCCCGTCGGTGGCGCCTTCGAGTCAACCCGATGCACCCGGGCTGGCGATGCAGCTTACGGTGAACGCGGATGCGCAGTTCATCACGCTGGTGTCGTCCGGCACCACCGCACCTGGCCACGCGGCGAATGCGACGCGCAACCCGGGATTGCTGTTGGAGCGTGCACTGGGGTTGGTCTACTTCGGCGAACCGGTGCCGGCGTTGGATTTCTTGTACAGCGCCAGCGATCTTGCGTCCCGTTACCCGGCCGCCAGTTTTGCGCTGGCGCCGATCGCGGCGCCAGAAGCCTTGCCGCTCTCGAGCTTCTCGCCCGTACGCTATGGCCTGGATCACGAGATCCCGCTGCAGACGCCGATTCAACTGGCCATTCCTGGCAGCGCCAACGCGCCCAACAGCGCGCCGAGCGCGTGGCGTTTTCCGGAGGCCCTGCGCGCGCTGGCGCTGGCGCGCAACACCGACCTTTTTGAGATCGAGTTATCGCCGCCACGCGGTTCGGCCAACAACGAAGCGACCATGATCACAGCATCGACTTTCGGTGCGCTGGTTAACTTCAAAATCCGCCGGACCGATGCACCCACCACCTATGAATTGATCGGCGCCAATGGCGATGATCGCCAAGTGCTCCTGGATATTTTCCAGTCGCTGGGCGTGGATGGCCCGGCCAACGCTTACCTATTGCTTGCGCCCAGCGTGCAAGCCGGCGACCGCGGCGGTTTGGGCGTGCTCAATCCCGTCGCAGCGTTCCTGCTGCGGACGAACTTGTCGGTGGCGTCGGTACCCGAAACGGTCGATGGCGCAGGCCTTCGCGCGGAAGCCGCCGACCCTATCGTCGATGGCGCCACGCTGGCGCAAGCGGTGCGCTTTGCGCTGCTGCTGTGGGAGGGCAGCACCGTCGGCGGCACCGGGTACTTCCTGCAGTTGATAGGCGCCGATGGCCAGGGACTGCCGGGCAGCGCGTTCGATCAAGACGGTACAACGCAATTGTCGCTGCTGGTCATCGCCGCATCGCAACAGCAGCCGGCGCCGGGCGGGCGCGGGCTGCTGCCATTCAACAACTGTGCGCTGATCGCGAGCGCCATCGATGCCTCGGCCAGCCAACTGAGCGTGGTCGACAGCAACGATGCGCTCGGCCGCCACATCGCCAACGTAGCGCCCGGCCACATCGGCTATCGATTCACGCTACCCAACGCCAGCGCGAGCGCCAACGATGGCGTTGGGGATCCGCCCAACGTCCTCGAACTTTTCAACTTGAGCGCATGGCGCCTCAACGGCACCACGTTCGCCACCAGCGAAGCAGCCCCGCCGTTGCAGCCGCTGGAAAAACCAGTGAGCACGTGGCGCACCGCGCGGCAACATTCGCGGCTACGCGCTCTGGGCAAAAAGCCGGTGCTCGCGGAAGCGCCTGCCGGCCCGTGGTACTACGAACAGGTGTTGCCGATTTTCCGCTTCGCGCCCGCCTCGAAGGCCGCTGGCGGCCCCGGCCTGCCGCCGCCGGAGAATGATCCTTACCGCGGCATCGGCGGCGCCACCGCGCTGCCCAGCGCGTCCTTCGCAATGAGCTTTGCCGACGTGCAAGGCAACGCCACGCAGGAAACCACGCCGCCTGGATTGGCGCAGGTGGCCGTCGGCTATACCGATGAGTTGCGCCCGCCGCTCAGTTGGCCGGCTACGCGCATCGGCTACTCGGTCGTTGGCACCACCAGCGCACCTGAAATCGACATCGACGTTCGCGCGCAAGCGGCCGCCGTGCAAGCCAGCCTTGCGCAACCCGAATCGCAAACACTGGCGACCGCCAACACGCAGGTTGGCGACCTCGATGCGGTGCATTACCAGCTGGCCCAACCGGCGCTCAGGGTTTATGCGCTCACCTCGCTCGCACCCTCCGCGCCCGACGGCATCGCGCTCGATGGCGCAGGGCTACAGTTCTGGCAGTACATCGCCGGGCTGCGCATGTACTCGGCCGCCGCAGCGGCGCTGCGCGCAGTGCGTCCCGCCGCGCCAGCTCCCATCACGCTCGTCGAGATCGCGAACCAGTACGGCGTCAGCCTCGGCGCGATGGCGACTGTCAATGGCGGACTCAACGCTTTCGCGCTGCTCGGCTCGGCACCGGTGCCGATGCCAGCGTACGTGGGTTGGGCGCAGGGCGACAGCATCGTCACCCTGCTCTTGCGCGCACCCAAAGGCGTGAATCTGCTGAGCGCCGTCGATGCGCTCAGCGATCCGCGCAATGCCGACACGCTGCCGCTGGCGCCTGGCGTGCTGCTCGCGATCGACCCACGCAGTGCAACTGTGCCGGTGATCGTGCCGACGGCGACGCTGTCGGATATCGCCAGCATCAGTCGTACAACCGACCAGCAACTGCTCATCGACAATGGCGATAACGCAACGTTGTTCGCCGACGGCGCGCAGATCGAGCTGACCGACGCCACAATTACCATTGGCGAAGTCGTCAAGATTCGCGGCGTCGACGTCAAGGTGCAAACGCCGAACCAGGTCGTCGCCGCGTTCGCCACGCTGGGCGAGCATTTGACCGTGGCGGAGCTGGCGCAAGCGATCGCCGATCAGCACGATTTGCTGGTGGCCGGCGCCACCTACAGCAACGCGCACTACGAGGTGCCTTCGCCAAGCGCCGACGATCCCTTCGAGACCTTGGCTAAAAATGGCTCCGGCGAAACGCTGGCGCGTCTGGCCGCGTTGAACACCGGCACGGCGTTGTTCGATGCCGGCGCCATGGTCTATGTGGGTGCCTATTCGACCGCGCCGATCCTGAGCCCAGACAACGAAGCCACGCTCGATCAGTTCGCCGCTCAATACGCCATCAGTTCGGCTTTGTTGCTGGCCGAATTGGCACGCGCGGCGCGACCGCTGCCGGCGCAGTCGATATTCGAAGTACCCGGCTTGATGCGCCCGGTCGACGCCAACGCACTACGCGTGCCGGCGCATGTCGATTCCTCGCAAACGCTCAGCGAAAACCTGCGGCGCTTCGCTACCAGCAGCGCCGCGCAATTCGTCGCCGACAATCTGACGATGCCGGGCCTGTTGATCGCCGGCCAGACGGTCAAGGTCGAATTCCAGGGCACGCCGTACCAAACGCAAACGCAAGCCGACGACCGCCTGCTCGATGTACTGCAGCGCCTGCAGCAACAGCAGTCGCAGATCGGCAGCACAGACCTCGGCAACGCCATTGCCGATCAGTCCGGCCTGCTGCAGTCGGCGTTGGCGCAGTGGCTGCCCGCCCTAATCGCCGAGCAGAGCAACTCGCTGTCCGGCAGCGCCGCGCGTTATGGCTTGAGCGCCATCGAGTTCGCCAGCGCCAATCTCGGTGTCGATGCATTGATCGCCGCCCAGGTGCCGATCACGCTGCCGGGCGCCAGCACCACCACCGTCGCTGCCGACAGTTTGAACGCCATCCTCGGTCGCCTGAATGTGCAGGACGCCGATCTGAGTCTGGAGACGCTGGTCGAGGCCATCGCCGATCTGCCGCTGCTGCGTCCCCAGGCGATCGCGCTGTTGCCGCCACAGCGCTTGACCTTGACCGTGCCTTTGCCGGCCGCGTTCCAGGCGCCAGCACCCTACTTTGCGCTCAACGTGGCGCTGCGCATGCAGCGTCCCGCAGCGTTGATCGATCCCAGTTTTGAAGCCACCGGCCCGGTCGCTCAGGTCAGCAGTGCGCTCAACCCGATCAACACCGGCCAGCAGATTTTCGCCGGCGATCAGGGTGTGCTCGCACTCTCTGCCGATATTCGTGCGCGTTTCCCGAACCTGCGCCTCGCCACCGGCACGGTGTCCGGCGAGAGCGGCCAGTTGTGGCTGGTCGATTTCGATCGCAGCGGCATTCAATCGGTGTCCATCGCACCCGACGCACCGGGTTTGAACGGCGAAAAATGGCCGCGCTTCTTCGCGCTTCGGCCGCTCTATGGCAGCTTGATCAGTCGTCCCGGCGTTGTGCTGCAAACGGTGCAGTCCGATGGCACGCTGCTGCCGGCGGCGCAGCCCAGCGATTTTGTCGGTGTTGATGTGGAGCTGTGGGCGCAGCAGTATCTGGCCGATCTCGATCGCGTGCTGAGCCCGCCGTTCTCTACCGCACTTTATGGCAACACCAGCGCGCAGCCTGCCGTCACCCAATTGCTGGCCGCCAAGCGCAAGCTCGCCCAGGGCCTGTTCGACGACAAAGGCCACGTCATCGCCGGCAGCGGCATTGCCGGCGCTTTGTGGCCGGTGCTCGCGCTGCAGCAGGCGGTCGGCTCCGATGCGCTGGCAACCGCGCGCCAAAGCATCAGCGATGCCCTCGGTATCTCATTGGTCAGCGGCTACAGCACCGGCGCATTGTTGCAATACGCCAGCAACGTACGCTCGGTCTGGCAAGCGTCGTCGCCACCGCCTCCGGCGCGCCTGTATGGCGCTGCCACCACGCCCAACGACGCGGGCAAACCGCCGTACAGCCTGACCGCCGCCAAGACCGATCTCGCTACTGCGCACGGCCAGGTGAACTTCCTGCTCACCGTGTCCGATCCGCGCCAGCAGCGCAACATCGATCTCAACCTCGGTTACGACATCACGCACCTCGAGTGCAACATCCGGCCGATCGAAGTCGACCCCAACACGAGCTACGATGCGTCCAATTGGCTGAACTTCGCCCCGCCGCTGAGCGGTGCTGTGCTGCCCTCGGCCATTACCTTGGCGCTCGGCCAGACGCTTGCGCCGCTGCCGTTGCGCACCTATCCGGCGCTGCCATCGGTGCGTTCGCAAACCGCGCAGCAAAGCGTGCAAGACGACGGCTCGCCGCCGGCGCTGGGCGATCTGGCGCTGTGGAACTACCAGATGTCCTACAGCCACGAGCATGCGGCGCAAGACGAAGTCATCATCGGCATTCGCTTCAATCAGCCGATGACCCGCGGGTTCGGCCGGTTTGCCGCTGCGCCAGATCTGGCGACGGCGCTCGCCGTTTATGCGAATGCTGCACCGGCGTTGTTTTCGTTGATGTTGCCGCTCGGCGACCCCAAAGCCACGCCGGCAACACTGGCCATCGCCAGCACCGCCGCTGGCAGCCTGGCGACGCTGTCGACATCGGTCGCCGATGCCTGGTCGCAGCACTTTATGGGCAACGGCAACACGGCCAACGCGGCCGACACCGTCGACTCGATCTGGCTCAGCGCAAGCCTGAGTTACCAGAACGGCGATATCGCCGCAGTCACGTTGACCCGTATCGCCGATCCCGACGCCCCAGACGGCGCGCCGGGCCCGGCCGGCCCGAACGGTGCGTGGCCGGATCTTGTGCTCACCGATCCGAATGGCAATGCCATCCCACTCGGCAATGGCACGGGCGATGAGCTCACGCGAACCTATGTACTTCCCGACCCGCTGCCCGCACAGCCGTGGATCGAACTCAGCGTGACCTACACCAAGCTCAACATCGCCGCGTACCAGAACGCCCGCGCGCAGTTGAGCGTCGTACGCAATCGCGAGCTGATTCCCGGCGCGCTGACGATGACCAGTTTCGTCTTCGCCTCCGCACCGGTGCAAGCACCCGCCGCTGCGACACCGCTCAATCAGTGGTCGAGCACCGTCGACATCAGCGACGCGGGCGCCAGCCCCACCGCCGCCCTCGGCGCCGCACTGCAAACGATCTTCGTCGGCACACAACTGCCGGTGACCATCACCGTCTCGTACGGGTACGAACTCACCCCCGCCAGCGGCGGCGCCTCCCGCGGGCTGACCACATACCTGCCCGTGTTCCTCATCCCCAACCAGGTCTGGAGCGAAACACTCGCCACCGAACTCGGCAAACAATTGGACCAATGGCACAAAGACAACCAACCCAATCCCAAAGGCGGCGAATGGAGCTTCGGCATCACCGCCCACTCCACCCTCGACCCCACCGGCACCCTCGCGGTGCTGGATGTGGAGCGGATGCGGTATGGGTTGGGGGCATGAGGCGAAAATACCGAACCGGGTGCGCGACGATGGTGTGCGTAGGCAGGTCGAGGCCGAGGGCGATCGGTTTCTGCGCAAACCTGAGCACGTGCCGGCGGACTTGAGGAAACTGGTCGATGAGCTCCTCGACGCCTAGCTTGCCGCCGGCTGGTGTCGGCGCACCGGCGAGTGCTGTTCCCAAACCGCCAGCACTCGGCGCACCCGCCATCTATGTACTCTGGCACCCGGCCTTCGTGCAAGGCCCCCGGCTCGCGCGCAGCGTCTTCGATTGGATCCGCAAGCACAACAACGCACATTCGATCCGCGGCTCGGAGACGCCGGTGTATTACCGGAGCACGCCGTGGATGAAGCATCTGGACTTGCCGGGTAAGGAGCTGCTCGAAGATCAGCGCCCGATTGGCTTGGCGCAGCCATCGTCCAACGAGCCGAAGCTGTTGTTTCCCTGCCGCCCCTACAATCTCACCGACGCCAGCGGTCTGATTGTGGTGGCCCTGGTCGATGACCACATGATTTGCTCGGAAGACTGGCGCAGGCATTTGTACGCGCTGGCCGCGCGCCATTGGGAAACGCGCAAATGGCTCGACACTGCGGGCAGACGGCGAGCGAAGAAACCCACCAACGATCTTCTGCTGGTGCCAGTAGAGCTATCGTCTGGCTATCCTCAACTACACCAAGTACTGAGCGGCATTAACCCGGTACGCGTCGACCATCGCCGCGACGATTGCAGTGATCCCAACGCTCAACTGGAACGGCGTGCCGAACGCCTCCGCCGTCATCTGACGCAAGTGCTGGTGCGCCACTACCGCGAACTCGATCATCGCGATCAGCGCGTCGACCACGCCGAGTTGCGTCTGCCGCGAGCGGTGTTCTTGAGCCATGCCACATCTGACGAGGATAACGGCGTGGGTGTTGCCGAGGCCATCCAGCGCGAGGCGCTGAATCTCGGGCAGGTGGATACCTTCCTCAACACGACCACTCTTGATTGGGGCAAGGGTTGGGAAGACAAAATGATCGAGGCCGCTGGCGAAGACGCCGCCGCACTGGTGGCGATCATGGGCGACAACTACGCTTCGCGGCCCTGGTGTCGGCGCGAGATTCAGGCAGCACGCAGATTGCGTAAATTCAAGTTGGCCGCCAAGTCGAAACCTTACAAGATTTGGCGCTCGCAACCGGTGGTGTTGGTCGATACTCTGGCGTCCCAATGGACGCGTCTGCTCCCGGAATTCTCCGGCCTGCCGATTGTGCGCTGGCGCGACGATAGCGATTCGGGGCAGGTGTTGGATCGCTTAATGCTCGAAGCGCTGCAGACGCTGGTGCATGCGCGCTACATCCTGGAACTGGCGCCAGACGTTCAATCCACTCGCGATTTGCATTTTCTCGCCGTCAGTCCGGATCCCTATACGCTGATGGAATGGCAGGCGCAGGCCCAGGAGGATGAAAAGGCGGAGCCCGCTAACCCCGATAAGACCGTCGTCTACCCCGGCCATCGGATGTTGCCGGAGGACGAGCAACGTCTGGGCAAATGGTTCGGCGACCGTGTGCGATTCGTATCGCTGGACGATGCTGTCGACGCCGTCAGTCGCGGGCAACCGCTCGACTCGGTGCCGAATACCACTGCATTTTCGGACTCGCAGCGCCGCCTCACCGCAGCGCTGGCCACCGGCGACATTCCGCCGAATGAACTGGCCGCCTTGGGCATCGGCACAGAACACGTGCACGAAGCCATCTTCCGTTGGGCACGGGCGCTATTGATGGAACGCGTTGCTATTGCGCACACGGGCTCTTTCGATTTCATCAACGAGATATTGCAACCGCTGCTCGATACGGTCGAGGATGCAGAGGCCAAGCCCGCACGAAAACTTCCACCCGAGAAGCTTGCCTGTAATCGCGCAGCGCGCTTGCCCTGGGTGCAGGCTTACGTCGGCTGGACCGAGTCGCGATGTACCGACGTTGCTTTCGAAGCGCGCCGGTTAAACCGCTGCCGTGTGAGACGTTTCGACGCGGCGTACACGCAAGAACCGCTGCGACGAGCCGAGTCGCTTTCGAAGATGCGGGAAGAAATCATCAAGGACAGCGACTTCGCCTTGATCGTCGGCGGCGATCTAGCCGCCTATTCCGGCTGGGCACCGGGCGTTATCGAGGTGGCGGCGCACTGCATCGCTGCCGGCAAACTCGCGATCCCACTGGCCATGTTCGGCGGCGCCTCGCGGCAACTCCTGCGTTGGCTGCTGCGCAGCGATAAGTTGCCCGCCGATGCCGATGATTGGGTCGCCAGTTGGCGAGCCGGGATGCGCGAGGATCTCTCGATGCTGATCAAGAACAACGTCAGCGCCGCTCAGCATTACGACGACCGCCGCATCGCCATCAGCACAGCACTCACCCAGTGGCGCGAACAATTCGATGCCGCCCGCACATCCAACTACCACGGCATCCCATGGGAGACCGCTGAAACGCTGATGACCACCGATAGCGTACGCATGGTGCGGCGGCATCTGCGCTGGTCGGTGTTGCCGGCAATTGGAGCGGCGTGAGGCCGCTCAGAGTTTCGTCTCTGCCGGCGATCCACCACGCCGCAAAACGTTTCTGAGCCGAATGCGCTATTTCGCGGCGGGCGCTGGATTGCGGCCTTTCGTCAGCGCGTCGAAATCGTAGTAGAACAACAAGCCAGTTCGGACTTCTGAACGACCTTTACGATCCTGCGGTGCGTCGACATACAGTCTCGCGGCCAACTTGAAGGCACCTATGCCGAGTCCCGGAAAGCGCATCTGACCATCAATCACCCAGCGATCGTCGTCCGACGACACGAAGGGCAAAGCGCGGTCGCGATTGCGCGGTATGTCGTCCCAAAAATTGTCGTGCGCGGCGCCGATAAAGAACTGTCCCTGTGCGCCGTCCAGAAAAGGCGTCTGCGTGTGCAGCCCGAGAAACATCCTTGAGTCCGCATTCAATTCGCTCTCGCTGCCATCCGACGCAGCGGTCACGCCTACCCCGAATTGCATGCCCATGGTCTCGTTCCAATGCATCTGCACGCCGGAGTTAACACGAAATACGCCATCGATTTCGCCCAGAGGATCGCCTGGGGATGTCGTGTTGCGACCAGGCAATCCGCTGTCGGAGACATACGACACCTCGGCGAAGGTGCGGCACCACGCAAAGAACCCTGCGCAGTTGCTGCGCTCTCGAATGGGCGTCGGGTCACCGATCCAATCGGAAACCAGGCGCGTAAACGGAAACCCACGGAATGCATCTGACTCCGTCCGAAACAAAAACTCGCCGCCGGTTTTCCATCCATTGTCGGCGCGCAGCGAATACGAGGGCCCACTGAAGATCGCATAGTTGCGTAGGTTGGAGTAGGTCAGCCCCTGCGCTCTGGCGAACAGCCGATCGACCTGCGAGCGCTTGGCGACGATCTGTTTGGTGCGCGCATCGCCCGCATCCAATGCCACCAGTTTGGTCTCGGCGTCGACGAACTGCCGGTAGTACATGGCTGCTTGATCGATACCGAACTCCACGCACCGCGAAAACGACAGTTCGCGCTCAGTGCAAGCGGGTGGCTGCTGTCCAAGATCGAGGTAGGACGCAGCAGCGTCCAGCACCGCGCCCAGACTGTTCGCCGACACCGACGCTAACTTGAACGAATCTGCAATAAGCGCTTCTTTCTCCGCTGCCGCATCTGCTTTGACGGCGTCGGCAACTTTTGCGACTTCGCGCTCGGTTCTTGTCGCCTCCAAGACCCTGCCGGCAAGCACTGATTGCCGGACCAGCATCTGCTCCGTACGCTCGATCGTTTCGATCACCGCACTGGCGCCCTTTTTTGCTCCGTCACCAACAGGCGGCGCTGACGTGGCTGGCCGCGCAATTTCGGCGACACAAAGTGCGTCCAACGCTTCGTACATCTCAACCACGAAGGCGTCGGCGTTCAATCTGCCCGCATGCGTGGCGCGGCTCAGGGCCTGCGGCAATAGATACTCAATCAAGACGGTGTTGTAGACCGCCGGCCATTGGCGATCCGAAAGTAGCGCAACCACACGATCGAACTGTGGCTTCGCGCCGCTGGACACTCGCCAGCGTACGGCATCCTCTGCGGCGGCACTGAGATGCACTGCCTTTCCGTCTTTCCCGCAAGGTTCGGCTGCGGCTGTGGACGCCCAGAGCACACCAACGGACGCCAGTATCCACCCTTTGCCAAGCAACATCGCCGTTTCCCCTTCCTGGTTGTTACCTCTCCAGGATTGGCGGAGGGAGAAAATGTCTCACCGCGGGAACGGTTGCAGGTGCGAAAGGTCTCACTTGCGCAGGCTCACGTCTCCCGCAACCCCTGGCTATACATCGTCGCCCATTCGCCCACTTCCTCGGCCATCAGTCGATAGGTGCGTTCGCTCAAGTTGAGAACGGCGTGGCTGGCGCTGATGCCGAAGGTGGGCGCGTGGGTTTGCAGTTGCCTGGCTTCGACGAGCAGAAGGGACAAGGCGCCGGCCATGGCGCCGTGGCGGTCGGCGAGCTGTTCGGCTTGGGATTGGAAGAGGATGCCGTTGAGCGTGGCCATCAGCGCTGGCAGCAGCGCGGTGACGAACACCAATGCGACGCCGACGATCGATAGCACGTTGCCGATGGGTACGATCGAGGCGTCGGCGATGAGGTAACTTGCGAGCGGCGATTTCAACACCAGTTTGCTGACGATCACCGCGATATCGATCGCGACGATCCCTATCACGAGCCAGCCGCAGGTGCCGATGGCGCGTTCGAGCATGCGGTGGACGGCGGTCATCGTGGCGTGGGTGCGCACATGGTGATCGATCTGTTTGGCGATAAACGCGATCAACTCCTCAAGCGAGCCCCGAGGGGCATTCACCCGCGAGGAAGCGTTGTTGTTTGCGCGCTGCCCGGCAGCTGCGGCCGGCAAGCTATCGACCAGCGGCAGTCGGCGTACGAAATCCTCGGCGACCCTATGGGCTCGCCCGCGCCGCGGCGTCTGGTGAACGAGATCGATGCGCGCGCTGCCCAGCGCTTGGAGGAACGGCATGACGCGCAGTCGCTCGGCGATGTAGCGCAGCTCGACGGATAGCTTTCCAGCATGCTCCGCTTCCGCGCGATGCGTGTTGCTGGCGATCTGGCGCACGATCCGGTACTTCGCATAGGCCAGAGCGAGCAGGATTGCGAGCAGCCAAAACGGCGGCTTTAACGCACTCAACGCCAGCGCGATCAGCGAAGTCAGCGCCAGCATCACTGCCACAAAACCCAGCCAGTAGTTGCTGACGAAAAGACTGCGGTATTCGGCCATCGACACCGACTGATGATCGGCCACATGTCCACGCCAGGACTCGATGGTCGAGATTGGGGAACGTGGACTGAGTGGGATGGGTTTGGCCCGAATCATTCGGATGGCGCCCGTCAACGTCGCCCACAACGAGCGCCATGGCGATGGCGTTTGCAGCGTCGGCATGGGCGCCGTCGGCGACATGCCCGTCAAACAGTTCTTCAGCGCCTCGCGATACGATTCCGCGTATGCCTCGAATGGCGACTGAAATCGATCCCAGCGCTTGGATGCTTTCAGTCCGGACGCAGCCTGATACGCGACCTCGATACCGCCGCATGCAAGGATCTCGCTTGACCCGAGCGCTTTCGTCAGCACGCTACGCCAGCTCTCTTGCCATCGATCTTGCGGCGAAAAGTCCGCACGCAGCTCTTCGATATAGCGCAGCAGGAACACGTCCTCACTGGCGGGATCGATTACCAACACCGGCGTGTCCATACTCATCGCGCGCTCGATGGTTTCGCGCGTGCCGCCTGCCTCGCGCTCTTGCTCGCGATCGATGGTTTCGCGCGTGCCGCCTGCCTCGCCCTCTTGCTCGCGATCGATCACGGCAACGAGAAACTCGCACTGGCGAATCAGTACCTCGGACTGGTAGCGATGTGCGGCGGCGCGGATACGCTCTTCGCGCTTCATTTGCTCGTCGTTGATCGCCTTGCCGGCGGCAGGGTCGGGTCGACTGCGCGGCATCTCGCCATCGAGCACGAGTTCGAAGGTGTAGGGTTTGGCGATGACTGCGGTGCGACGCACATCGAATCCGTCGATTTTCTCTTTCTCACTGCGCTCCCGGAAATCGTTCACCGCACAGGGATAGATCAGCAGCAACTCATGCGGCAGCGCCGAGTGCGTGTCGCGCCAATCGCAATAGCTCCTTACCGCCAGGCTGTCCGCACCGTTCGCCATGCCGCTGGCCAGACGTAGCATCTCGCCCGATGCCGTCGCGGACCAGGCCGCGCTGGTTGTCCACACCTCCGTCAGCCGCTCATCCAGCCAAGCCGTTTCCTTCGGCAACGTGCGCGCACCCACAAACCCAAGTCGCACGCGCGGCGGGGACGACCCGATGCTCGGAAAGCTGCGCTCAGACATGGTCGCCCCCTCCAGTAGATCGCCGCGCTTAGCAGAGCACGCGCCGATGGCATTTGCATGTCGCAGACTTGGCGCGAGTTGTTGGGGATGACCAACAACATTGCACGCCCCACGCCGTACGCGAATCGCGCCAACATCGCCAAGCGAATCGAATACGACTGCACCAGCCAGGCCAAGAGCCACAAGGAGCGGCGGCACCAACGCGTCGCCCGAAATTGCCGCGCGCGGCTGACGAGGTCAATGGGCGGTCAGATTCTGCGAGATTTGGTTGCGGTGGATGCTCCGCACTTTGATCCACGGTTGACGTAGCGTTCCAATGTCGATGAATTGGGTGCACACAGGCTTTACGTTGAGCCCGGTCATTGACGCCGATGCGCTGCGCTTCGACACGATGGAGGGCAGCAGCACCGGCGGTGAAGTGGCGACCAATATTCGTGCAAGCGTTACGACGTCGTGCGCCTGGGGTAAGCGTTCCAATCGCGAGATGTGGACACCAGCACGGTTCTGCAACTCTGCAATCGCTTCATTTTCGAGCCCTACCGACCAGCCCCGAGCCGGATTAATGACCACACCCCACCACCTCTTCCTCTCCTACGCACGCGCTGACGATGTTGCGGCCGTGAACAGTGTCGGCGAAGGCTGGGTGAGTGCCTTCGTTGCAGAACTCAAGCGCCGCCATGCGGCGTATTCGGGGCGGGAGCTGCGGATTTTCTTTGATCAGCTGTCGATCGATGAGGGGCGCGACTGGCAGTTGGAGCTGGGCCGGGGCATTCGCGAGTCGGCGTTGTTCCTGGCGTTTCTGTCGCCGAACTATGTGACGTCGAAGAATTGTTTGTGGGAATGGGAGCAGTATTTGCGGCGCGAGCATTCCGCGGCGCGCGGGCACGATGGCGTGACGCCGGTGTACTTCATCGCACCGGCGGATCTGCGCCTGGATGAGCAGCGTGCAGACTTGCCTCCAACGTCAGACCTCGCCATTGAGGGCACTCTATGAACGAACAGCTGTTCGATCCCTATGCAAGCAAATTCGTGGAGGTGGATCGAAGTGACGTGCTCGAACTGCTGGATGAAGAACCGGTAGACGTTAGCCCGTGGTCGTGGGATGAACTCTCTGCGCGGTACGATGGGTGGCTCCCCGAATACGCAGCCAAGATTTGGCGCGCTCTGATCGGATTCTCGAAAGATGTGAGCGAGCGCGAGATCTGGCCACCGGATGAGCCCTATTTCGCAGAGGAATTCCTGGAGCTCCAGGAGCCGCTTTACGACTTACTCAGTCGTTCACCACGTACACCACGCGTATTCATCTCCTATCGCAGCACAGACCGACCACTCGCGAATCATCTTCGGCGCCAACTGTTGAGTAAGGGAAAATCGGTCTGGATGGACTGCTGGGATCCCTCCATCGCTACAGTGCGAGCATCTGCGTTGCCGCCGATTATCGAGTCCATTCTGATCGCTACGATTATCGAGGTCGCGCTCTTGAGGTGCTCGCATGTGATCGTCACCCATACCAAGAACACGGCCACATCCGAATGGGTGCCCTACGAGCTAGGCCGAGCCAAGCAGCACATGGTGATCGCATCCGATGCCGCTTTCTGGCACGGTGACGCTCACATGCCTTCCTATTCCTTTTTGGTTTCGCGCTTTCACCGAACGCGCGATCGGCATCGTTTCGATCAGTGGGTTGCGAGCATCTAGCAGTTGCCATTTACGACCGGAGAAGCACCATGATTATTGTCCGCGCCGAAACCAGAACCTATCGCACATGATCGGACTGCTCTCGCGCGTCAAATCGGAGTTTGAGCATCTGGACAGGCCGGTGAGGGAGGGCCTCAGCCCGCTTCCTGAGTTCGAGATCAAAACGCCGGAGGAAGTGGAAGGTTACGCCGGCGGCAATGGCACGCTGGCCAAACTCTGGGCTTTCGTTCAAGCCGCGCGGGTGGTGGTGCATCTGGTCGGCATACAGGCCGGCTCAACGCCGAAGGCGCAGCGTGTAGAGGAATTCTTCAGCGCTCAACCGCGGATCGCGCAGTGGTTCGCAAGCCAACAGCTCGATCCCAAATCGTGGACCTACACGCAATGGGAAGCGTGGCTGAGCATTTACCGTCAGCGCCAATCCGCAGGCGCGTTGGACTTTTTCGTGTGTGTTTCCGATTCGGGTGTTGCCGACTCGGCAACGGCGGATCATCTGGCAGCGCTGGCGCGCTTCGGGGCCCATAGCGAGATTCGGTTCGGGGATGCGCTGTCGCTGATGTTCGCGTTGCTGCGTTCCGATTTTGGCGCGCTGGTCCACGGCTCGATCCAGCGCGCCTATGAACGCGCTTTCCCGAACGTGCCGTTTCTCGATCACAAGCGCGAAACCATCGTCGGCCGGAAGCCACGGCCGGCCGAGCTGTTGCATGCCAAATACGGCTTTGTCGAGTTCCTGGATATCGACGACACGCTGGCAAAACTCGTCGACTGGATGGTAGGCAAAGGCCACGGCGCACGCGCCGAACCAGACGGTGGGCGGCTGATCTACGGATCCGCCGGTCGCGGCAAGACGCGGTTGGCAATCGAACTGGCGGCCGAACTGCGCGAGCGCGGTTGGCGGGCGGGCTTTTTGTCGCCCCCGCCAGCGCCGAATGCGGACAGGGCGAATCTCGCGCCGATTCGCGAGCTGGCGCTGCACCAGCTGATTGGCGACGGCAACGACGCCGGCATATGTTTGATCATCGACTACGCGGAAGGCCGACAAGACGAAGTGCGGCAGCTCGCACGCTGGATCGCCACAACAACCGCCCGCCCAGAAAGGCCACGCGTCTTGGTTCTGCTGACACGCGAGTTGGGCGACTGGTGGGAAGGGTTGCGCACCAGCGCCAATGGCCAAGAGGTCGCTCGGCTCTTCGCAGGTGAATGGGGCCAGCCGCTCGATCTTCGGCTGAGCGACACACTCGACGCTTCAAAACGGATGACCTTGCTCCAGCGCAGCGTCGAGGGTTTTGCAAAGGCGCGCGGCGAATCGGCCCACACGATGTCCTCAGATTTGCGGGCACGCGTTGCACACTCGCAAGACGGCAGCCGACCGCTGGCGATCCAGATGGCGGCGCTGCTGCACGTTGCTCGCCCGCATATCGGCAACAATCCGGTGAACCTGGCGCATCTTCTGGATCAAGTTGTCGATCTGGAACTCGAACACTGGGGCAAGGTGCTGGACGCACCGACTGACATCAATGATCGTCCTGAGGCCGTGCGCCGGGCCGCCTGCCAGATCACACTGGTCGGCGGCTGCTCGTTGGGCGATTTGAAAGCTCTGCTGCTCGCGGACTCGCGCTATCGACAGCATCGTCCCTCGGTGCCGTCGATCGAAGGACTCACTCAACAGGTCAAACGCTTGATCGGTCAAGGCCCTGCCTTCGCGGCAGTGGAGCCGGATCTGCTCGGCGAGCATTTGTTGTTGCGCGAAGAGTCGGATCATCCTGGCACGTTGTCGGAATTGATCGGCGCTGCCTGCGCCACATCAAACGCTTTCCTGCCAGCGATGCTCCAAGTGCTCAACCGCGCCACCAAATCCGATCATGGCACTCGCTCTGACGTAGCGGTGTCGGCGCTTCGAGGATTTCTTGTCGATTCTGCAGAGGCGCTGGCGCCGCACGTGTACCTCGTCGGCTTGGCGGAACCGGCAGGTAAGCTTGTTGACCTCCTGGTTGCGCTCGTACCTCAGCTTTCGCAGGCCAGTGTTGACGCGTTTTGGCGCCATATCCCCAATCCGACCTTCGCTTTCGAGCCGGTCAACTTGGCAATCGCTGAATGCCGTTACCGGCAGTTGCAGGCTGAATCGATGCCTGAAACCACCGATATCAGCTCGGATGCAACGATGGATCGAACGTCAACGCTCGCGCGTGCCGCGGGCGATCTCGCCATCCGGCTGTCCAACCTCGGCCGTCGCGAGGAAGCACTCGCCGCCGCGCAGGAGGCGCTCGAACTCCACCGCCAGCTCGCCACCGCGCGACCGGACGCGTTTTTGCCACATCTGGCGGTGAGTCTCAACAACATCGGCACTTTCTACTCCTACCTCGGCCGCCGCGAGGAAGCGCTCGCCGCCGCGCAGGAGGCGCTCGAACTCCGGCGCCAGCTCGCTGCCGCGCGACCGGACGCGTTCTTGCCCGATCTGGCGGCGAGTCTCAGCAACATCTGCACTCTCTACCACTACCTCGGCCGCCGCGAGGAAGCCCTCGCCGCCGCGCAGGAGGCGCTCGAACTCCACCGCCAGCTCGCCACCGCGCGCCCGGACGCGTTTTTGCCACATCTGGCGATGAGTCTCAACAACAGCGGCAATTTCTTTTCTGAACTCGGCCGCCGCGAGGAAGCGCTCGCCGCCGCGCAGGAGGCGCTCGAACTCCGGCGCCAGCTCGCCGCCGCGCGACCGGACGCGTTTTTGCCACATCTGGCGACGAGTCTCAACAACATCGGCAATCGCTTTTCTGCACTCGGCCGCCGCGAGGAAGCGCTCGCCGCCGCGCAGGAGGCGCTCGAACTCCACCGCCAGCTCGCCGCCGCGCGACCGGACGCGTTTTTGCCCGATCTGGCGGTGAGTCTCAACAACATCGGCAATTACCTTTCAGATCTCGGCAGCTGCGAGGAAGCGCTCGCCGCCGCGCAGGAGGCGCTTGGACTCCACCGCCAGCTCGCCGCCGCGCGACCGGACGCGTTTTTGCCACATCTGGCGACGAGTCTCAACAACATCGGCAATCGCTTTTCTGCACTCGGCCGCCGCGAGGAAGCACTCGCCGCCGCGCAGGAGGCGCTCAAACTCCACCGCCAGCTCGCCACCGCGCGCCCGGACGCGTTTTTGCCCGATCTGGCGACGAGTCTCAACAACATCGGCAATCGCTTTTCTGACCTCGGCCGCCGCGAGGAAGCGCTCGCCGCCGCGCAGGAGGCGCTCGAACTCCACCGCCAGCTCGCCACCGCGCGCCCGGACGCGTTTTTGCCCGATCTGGCGACGAGTCTCAACAACATCGGCAGTTTCTTTTCTGAACT
>JALHMG010000004.1:0-154231 GCA_022844135.1 Lysobacterales bacterium | reverse complement strand
CTCGCCGCCGCGCAGGAGGCGCTCGAACTCCACCGCCAGCTCGCCACCGCGCGCCCGGACGCGTTTTTGCCCGATCTGGCGACGAGTCTCAACAACATCGGCAGTTTCTTTTCTGAACTCGGCCGCCGCGAGGAAGCCCTCGCCGCCGCGCAGGAGGCGCTCGAACTCCACCGCCAGCTCGCCGCCGCGCGACCGGACGCGTTTTTGCCCGATCTGGCGACGAGTCTCAACAACATCGGCAGTTTCTTTTCTGACCTCGGCCGCCGCGAGGAAGCGCTCGCCGCCGCGCAGGAGGCGCTCGAACTCCGGCGCCAGCTCGCCACCGCGCGACCGGACGCGTTTTTGCCCGATCTGGCGACGAGTCTCAACAACATCGGCGGCCTCTTTTCTGACCTCGGCCGCCACGAGGAAGCCCTCGCCGCCGCGCAGGAGGCGCTCGAACTCCGGCGCCAGCTCGCCACCGCGCGACCGGACGCGTTTTTGCCCGATCTGGCGACGAGTCTCAACAACATCGGCGGCCTCTTTTCTGACCTCGGCCGCCACGAGGAAGCCCTCGCCGCCGCGCAGGAGGCACTCGAACTCCACCGAAAGCTCGCCACCGCGCGACCGGACGCGTTCTTGCCCGATCTGGCGATGAGTCTCAACAACATCGGCGGCCTCTTTTCTGACCTCGGCCGCCACGAGGAAGCCCTCGCCGCCGCGCAGGAGGCACTCGAACTCTACCGCCAGCTCGCCACCGCGAGCCCGGAAGCGTTCTTGCCCGATCTGGCGATGAGCCTCGGGGCGAATGCTGAAATCCGAATGGCCAACGATCACCCGCAAGCGGCCGTCGATTTGGCAGCCGAAGGTCTAGTGGTCATCCTGCCACTCACCGAAAAGCGACGGGAGGCATTTGGGAACTGGACGACGGCGCTTGCACAAACTTATGTGCGAGCCGCGCAATTGGCGGGACTGGAGCCCGATGTTGCGCTATTGCAACGTGTCGCGGCGGCATTGGGAATGCGTGATTCGCATCCACTGCCCGACATCCCGGAAGCGCTGGTGCGGCAATTCTTCGCCGATCCTGCGGCGCAGGCGCTATTGCGGCAGGTGATGGCCGCCAACGAGTTGACCGGACCGCCCGAAGAACTGCCGATCGAGACGCTGCGAGCGATTGTTGTTGGCTTGATTCAAACCGGCGCGATCCGGTTCAACGACGGCGATGCCGACGAGGGCGATGACCAGAAACCGTCGCCACCAGCGTAACCTGGTCTTCGACCAAAAGCGCCGAGTGCAACTCGGCGTTCCGTGGGGCGGCGTGGTCTTGTTTCTGAGGGAAAAGCGCCGAGTGCAACTCGGCGTTCCGTGGGGCGGCGTTCCGGGGTGCGGCGCACGCCGCAGTTGATCAGCGTCAATCGAATCTTTGCATGAATCGCCGTCCGGACGATTAGCATGGGATATCTCATCCAAGAATCTGCTCAACGATGTCTGCCGAGTTCACCTGGGAGCAGCGCGATCTGCATTTGCGCGGCCACTGGACTTTGGAAGCGATCGCCAGCCTGGAGGCGCAGCTGGCGCCGCAGCCGGCGGCGGCGCGCGTCCATGGCGCGGCGTTGGCGTCTATCGACAGTGCCGGCGCCTTGTTGTTGCTGACGCGTTTCTGCGGCGACACCACAGAGCGCATTGGCTTCTCGCCGGCGGCGGAAAAACTCATCGAACTCATTGTCGCGCGGCGCGCGACGAAGGTTGCGAAGCTGCCACGCGCCCACGGCTTGCTGGGCATGCTGGAGCGCGCCGGCATCGCCATGGTGCGCGCCAAAAACGAAGCGCTGGCGCTGCTCGGTTTCACGGGTCTGGTGCTCGAACGTGCCGTGCAAGTGGCTCTGGGCCGGCGCCGCCTGCGCTTGACCGCAACCGTGTTTCATATGGAGCGCGCCGGGCTCGACGCGGTGCCGATCGTCTGCCTGCTCAGTTTTCTGGTGGGCGCCGTGGTGGCGTTTTTAGGCGCCACGGTGCTAGCCGATTTTGGTGCGGCGGTGCTCACGGTGGAGCTGGTGACCTACTCGTTCTTGCGCGAGTTTGGCGTGCTGCTTACCGCCATCCTGCTCGCCGGGCGATCGGGCAGCGCGTTTACTGCCGAGATCGGCATGATGCGGGCGCGCGAAGAGATCGATGCGATCCGCGCTCTGGGCCTGGACCCGATTGAACTCTTGGTGCTGCCGCGCACGCTGGCGCTGATCGTGATGCTGCCGCTGGTCGCGTTTCTCGCGGTGCTGGCGGGCATCCTGGGCGGCGCGCTGGTGGGCTCGCTGTCGCTGGGTATTTCGCCAGGATTGTTTCTGGCGCGCCTTCAGGAAGCGGCGGAGTTGCGGCATTTCTTTGTGGGCATGATCAAGGCGCCGATCTTCGCGCTGTTGATTGCGCTCACTGCGTGTCGGCAAGGCCTGTCGGTGAGCGGCAGCGCCGAGGCGGTCGGTCGCCATACGACGGCGAGTGTGGTGCAGGCGATTTTCCTGGTGATCCTGTTCGACGCCCTCTTCGCCATCCTGTTCCGGGAGATCGGCTGGTGACGGCGCCGGTGATTGAGGTGCGCGAGCTGACCAACCGCTTCGGCGCGCAAATCGTGCACGAGCGGCTGGACCTGACGATCAACAGTGGCGAAGTGCTCGGGCTGGTCGGCGGCTCGGGCGCCGGCAAGAGCGTGCTGGTGCGCACGATCCTGGGCCTGCGCGAACCGTCGGCCGGTCAGGTGTTGTGGTTTGGGCGGGACCGCGCGCAGATGCGCGATGAGGAACGTCAGCGCGTCGAGCGCCGGTTGGGCGTGATGTTCCAGGATGGCGCGCTGTTTTCATCGCTCACGGTGCTGGAAAACGTGCTGGTGCCGCTCAAGGAGTACACGCGATTGCGCGAGGGTTTCATGATCGAGCTGGCGCGCCTGAAGCTGGCGCTGGTGGGTCTGCCGCCGGATGCCGCCGACAAGTACCCGGAGCACCTCTCGGGCGGGATGCGCAAACGCGCCGGCATCGCCCGCGCGCTGGCGCTCGATCCAGACGTTCTGTTCCTCGATGAGCCCACCAGCGGTTTGGATCCGATCGGCGCCACCGGCTTCGACCAACTCATCCGCACGCTCGCCAGCGCGCTGGGTTTGACCGTGATTCTGGTCACCCACGATCTCGATAGCGTATTCGCGGTGTGCGATCGTGTTGCGGTGATCGCCGATCGGCACATCGTCGTCGCCGATGCGCCGGCGCGTGTCGCGCATCATCCGCATCCCTGGATCCAGGAGTGTTTTGGCGGCCCGCGCGCCGCGCGTTTACCCGGCTTTGCGCCGTCCTAACGTCACCCACGGAAATCAATCTCGCATGGAAACCCGCGCGCACCACATCCTGATCGGCGCCTTCAGCCTGTTGGTCGTCATTGGAGCAGTCCTGTTTTCGCTCTGGATCGGCAAAGTGCGTTTCGACGAGGAGTTCGATGAGTACGACGTGGTCTTCGATCAGGCCGTCAGCGGCCTGTCGACCGGCGCCGCCGTGCAATTCAACGGTATCCAGGTGGGCGAAGTGCGCCGCCTGGGACTGGCGCCTGCCGATCCGCGTCAGGTGATCGCGCGCATCCGTGTGCAGGGCGGATTGCCGGTTACCGAACAAACGCGCGCGCAACTGGCGCTCACGGGCCTGACCGGGCTGGCGGTGATCCGATTGACGGGTACCGAACCGGGTCCGCCGCTGGCAGTGGCAGACGGCGAAGTGCCAGTCATTCGCTCCGAACCCAGCGATCTGGATCGTTTGTTCGAAGGCTCGCAAGATGTCATCAGCAATGTTGCCGAGACGCTGGCGCGTATCAACCGCATGTTGAGCGACGAGAATCTGGCGAAGATCGACGGCACCTTGAGCGAGCTGCAGGCGCTGAGCGGGCAACTCGGCAACGAGGTGGGTTCGACGCTCGATCAAGCCCGTCAGGCGGGCGCGGCGATCCGCGATCTCGCCGATCGGGCACAAGCGCTGATCGCGCAGTTGGAGCAAAGCCTGAGCCCTGGCGCGATCGATCGGCTGAGCACATCGGCGACCAGCACGCTCGCAGAAATCCGCAGTGCGTCGCAGCAACTCAAGACGACGCTGGAAAGCGCGCAGCGCGATCTGGATCGCGTCGGCGAGGGCAGCCTGCCGCAACTCGAAGCCAGCCTCATCGAGCTGCGCACGATGAGCAGGCAACTGACGCGTCTGGCTCGCCAGCTCGATCAAAGTCCACAGCAATACCTGCAGCAGCCGCCCGCACAGCGCACCGAGGACCACCCATGAAATCGCTATTGCTTCCCCTGCTGTTGCTGCTCAGCGCCTGCTTCACGCTGCCCAAGCCCGGCGCGGCGCCGGAGGCGTTCATGCCCGCGGTCGATCCGGCGCCCCGCGCGCGGCTTGCCGATGAGCTGTCATTGGAGGTTTCCGCTGCGCCAGCGCATCTGGACCATCGAGTTCCGCAATGGCGCCACCGCGACGGCAGCATCCGCGCCTATCAGGGATTCCAGTTTGCCGCGCCGCCCGGCGATACGGTGGGCTTTGTGCTCGCCGACGCCATCGAGCGTTCGGGCGCAGCGCGCGTGGTGCGGCGCGACGTGTTCTCCGATCGCCACCTCAATATCGAACTGCGCGCGTTCGAGTTGCAGACCTCAGAGTCGACTGCCGCTGCGCACATCGCATGGTCGTTGCGCTGGCGCTGCGCCGCAAGCTCGCATGCCGAGCGCATCGATGTGTCTGTGCCTATCGAGCAACGCAGCACCTCGGCGGTGATGGCAGCCATGCAGCAAGCCTTGAGCGAAGCGGTCGAGAAAACACTGGCGGCGTTGCGTTGCGGATGATCGGCTGATCGGCATGCTGGCGCCGAGCGCAGCGGCGAACCAGGACACGCTCGGCAGCGCCGCCTCACGCCGCCCCCGCGACCCAGCGGCGATCCGCCGACATTCCGCTCCGCGTCGCATTTCGGACGCATAACCTCGTTTACGCTGAGCCCGTTGAGCTATTCGTGGACTGGATTCCGCGTAGGCTTTTGCAGTCCTTCGAATTGCGGAGAACGAGCGCTGCCAGCGCTCCTTCATGACCTGAGGGAACACATGATCAAGAACATTTGCGCTATCGCTGTTGGTTTGTTCGCGCTGGTTGGGTTTGCACGCAACTGCGCTGCGGTGAGCCTTAATCCAGATGATGTCGGTCAAGTGCTGCTTTACCCTTACTACACCGTCAACGGCAACAATTTGACGCTGCTGTCGGTGGTCAATACGAGTCGTCGCGGCAAAGCGCTCAAAGTTCGTTTTTTCGACGCACGCAATGCCCGCGAGTTGTTGCGCTTCAATCTGTACCTATCGGAGTACGACGTTTGGACGGCATCGGTGTTTTCCCTGGCTGCCGCCGGCCCGGCCAACATCACGACGACCGACACCAGTTGCACCGTTCCAGCCATCGAGTCGGGCGCCGCGGCCCCAGCGCTACCCAACGGACAGCGTTACCTCCCGTTCGGCGGTGTGTTTAACGACTACTCGCAACCGGCGCTCACCGATGCGACGCGAACCCGGGACGGTTATTTCGAAATCATCGAAATGGGCTCGATCGACAGCGCCAGCGACTTTGGCCGCAGCCTGACGCACGTCGGAAACCGTCCGGCAAACTGCGCAGCGTTGGAAGCCGCCTGGCTGGCGAATGGACTCTGGACGTTGACTTCCGGCGCGGCGGACGTCGATGCGCCGACCGGCGGCCTGTTCGGCGCTGCCGCGCTGGTCAACGTTGCGGACGGCACATTCTTGAACTACAACGCCGATGCGATCGAGGGCTTCCGCAGCACTGCGCTGCACACCACGCCGGACAACGACTTCCCGAATCTCAGCAGTGCCAACAGCGCCCGCGCGGGGATTGTGACCAGTTACGCGATTTCGGGCGGTGGCATGGTGACCAGCAACTGGCTCACTGCCGACGGACGCGGCGTCGACGCCGTGTCGGCCGTGTTGATGCGCGAGGCGGTGTTCAATGAATTCGCTGTGGACACCGATCTGCGTGCAGCGAGCGAGTGGGTCGTGACGTTTCCGACGCGCCGCCACTACGTCAGCGCCTCCAATGCCAGCGCACCGTTCACGATGAGCTTCGCCAATGCGCCGGTTGGCGCGGCAAGCAACGAGAACTGTGAGCGCGCGTCGACGCGCATTTACAACCGGGAAGAGGATCGATTCCGGAGTTTCAATCTGGTTCCCGATCTCATCAGCGGTCAGACGCGTTTGTGCTGGGCTGCCAATCCGCTCTGGTTCCAGCGCACACCGCAGCCGACCGCGCCCCGCGCTCCGATCACTGGCGCCGCCGGACTGCAGGGCACTGGCGCTGCCACCGTCGGGCCTTTGTGGACCAGCGTTCCAACGTATCTGACTGAGGTCGGCATCATTCAAAAGCGCTTCGAGAACGGCTGGTTTAGGATTGGGTTTCACGATCCGGATGCGACGGCGATCAACGGCTTTCCCTCACCCGTGAACCGGCCACCCCTGGTGGAAACCGGCGTCGCCGCGCCACTGGTGCCGGACCGCTACTTCGGACTGCCGGCAACCGGCTTCTGGGCTTTGCGCATCGAGAACCAGAATGCCCGGCCGGGGGTGATGGGGTTCTACGGCGGCGCCTACTCGCATCGCGCCACGCGCGCTTGCTACAAGGGTCAGTTCGGCGCTTCGCAGCTGTGCGACTGACTCTGGCGCAGGGGTGACTATTCTCACCCACATCTCAAGGGCGCACTTGCGATGCGCGATCGTGTCGCAGCGATCGCGTCGTCTTGGATGCGCCCGCCCGCGTCGTGCATCCTTGGCATCTCTGGCGCGTTTCGGTAGCTGATCAGCCGACCAGACGGGCGCGGCATGGAGTAACCTTAAGCCCATGTTCGAATCGCTACCCGTTGAAGTGCCATCGATTGCCGTCGCGTTGGGTTGCGGCCTGCTGATCGGCATCGAGCGCGAGCAACATAAAGCCGATCACGCCGGGCGAATGGCTGCCGGCGTGCGTACGCTCGCCCTGGTTGCGCTTGCCGGCGCTGTCGCGGCTTTGCTCGGAAGCATCGCCATCGGTGTGACAGGCGCGTTCATTGCGCTGGCCACCGTCGTTGGTTACTGGCGCACGCGCGATGCGGAGCCTGGATTGACGACGGAAGTTGCGATCGTACTTACCTTCTTGATCGGCATGCTGGCCATCCCGTCGCCGGCCCTCGCAGCCGGCACCGCGGTGGTTGTCACCATCATCTTGCAAAGCAAGGGCGTGCTGCATCGATTTTCGCGCAGCATCCTGAGCGAGCAGGAACTCAACGACGGTTTGCTGCTGCTCGCATCGGCCTTGGTCGTACTGCCGATCCTGCCCGACGTCCCGATCGGACCGTTCGAAGGTCTGAATCTCAAGCGGCTGTGGACGCTCGTGGTGTTAGTCATGGCCATCAATGCGCTCGGCTACGTGGCCGTACGCACCGCAGGTCCGCGCTTCGGTCTGCCTTTAACGGGTCTGGTGGGTGGCTTCGTCTCCAGTGCCGCGACCATTGCCAGCATGGGCCATCGCGCGCAGGCCGATCCGAGTGTCTTGCGCGCGGCCGCGGCCGGCGGAATGGCGTCGAATCTGGCCACCATGACGATGCTGGTGGCCATCACCGTTGCCGTGGATCGCGATGTGCTGGCGGGATTGGCGCTGCCGTTGATGCTGGCGTTTGCGGTCGTCGGCAGCGCATCTGCGTGGCTCGGCTGGCGAGCGTGGCGTGCTGCGGCGCCGGCCGATCAGGGTCAGAGCGCGTCGCGACCATTCCACTTCGGCCATGCCTTGAGCTTCGCCGGACTGATCGCGCTGGTGCTCATCGTCTCGGATTTGCTGGCCAGCGTCCTCGGCGACATGGGCGCAACGCTCGGCGCAGCCGCGGTCGGCTTTGCCGATGCGCACGCGCCTGCGGTGTCGCTCGCTGAGCTGTCGGCCCAGAATCGGATCGATAGCGCCAGCGCGCAACTGGGTATTCTGCTGGCGCTCTCCAGCAACACTCTGACCAAGATTGTGGTCGCGCGCAGCGCTGGCGGACCCGGTTACGCGCGTTACCTGGTGCCAAGTCTGCTGCTGATGCTCGTTGCCCTGTGGCTCGGCTACGCAGTGCAACGTTGGTGATGGGTGGCCCTGCAGACATTGAGCTGCGCTTGCATTCGATCGACCAGTTGTTCGATCGACTCGATCCTTCGCCATTCCACGCCAAAGCGCTGGACCGCAACGCCGATGCCTACATCCAGGAATGCGCTGGCGAAGTCGGCGCCCATCATGCGCTGCGCATCGTCATCTTCGGACCGACCGAACTGGCGCGCCACGTAGAGGCGATACGCTCGGCGATCCACGAACACTTCGCGCTCGCTCACCGCCAGGCAGAGCGGCGCCATCGCTATCGGCGCCGCATCGGGCGCATCGCTCTGCTCGCCGGTTTTGCAACGCTGACCGTTGCTCTTTTTCTGCGGCGCCTGGTCACCGGCTTCGGCGGTCAATGGGCGGAAATCTTTGCCGAGGGCCTTCTGATTCTGGGCTGGGTGGCGCTCTGGCGACCGATCGAAACCATCGCCTTCGATTCCTGGGAGAGCCGCGAGCAACGCCGCCTGCTGGCCAGATTGGCGACGGTGCCGGTAGCGTTCGCGTCGGTCACCCCAAGCAACGGCGGCGTCGATCTGGTCCATTGATTCCCTGACGGCAACCTTCGCGGCTTGCCGATGATCGAACTGCAGATCGGGCACAGTTCGATACGGCGAGCGGTTGTGGCGCTACCGACTGGCTCGTTACAACCATCGTTCGGCGCCCGGCGGCGGCCGGACTTGCCTGATCGGGCGCAAAATGCTCTGAACGCCGTGCCTCGCTGTCGTTCCGGCATTTGTTTTACGTATCGACCCTCACTCCCCAACGCGACTGATCCTATGCGACTCTTCCTTGCAACGATGGCGCTCATCATCGCCCTGCCCGCCGCAGCGCAAACCTTTATCGAAGGCCAGCACTACAGCCGCATCGATCCGCCGCAACCGACCCAGTCGGGCGACAAAATCGAAGTGGTCGAGGTGTTCTTGTACACCTGCCCTAGTTGCAATCGACTCGCGCCGTTGATTGCCGACTGGAAAACTCGCAAAGCCGACGATGTCGCGTTCCAGGCCGTTCCCGCAGGTTGGGATGCCGGCTCCGAGGCATTCGCGCGCGCGCACTACGCGGCCGAGGTATTGGGCGTGCTCGACCGGGCGCACCGTGCGCTGTTCGACGCCATCCATCGCGATGGCACCAAGTTCCAGTCTGCCGAACAACTGGCCGCTTGGTTTACCCAGTTCGGTGTCGATATCGGCGATATGAACAAGGCGATGACCAGCTTTGCGGTCAACAACAAAATCGCCAATGCGGCGGCGCGTATCCCACGTTGGGGCGTTGGCGGCGTGCCGACCATCATCGTCAATGGCAAGTACCGCTTCGATCCGACGCAAACTGGCGGCCATGCACAAGTCATCGAGTTGATCGATCACCTTGTGGCACAGGAGCGCGGCGACTGAGCCAGCATTGCCGCTGCCGTGCGATGTTGGGATTGGCGTGGAGAGCGCATCTCCTGACAGCGCACAGTTCTCCGAGTCCGATGGACCCCGCGCCAGGCCAGCGTCCTACGGCGAAACTCGACCCAAGATATCCGCGCTATTTGCCTCGTGCAATCCGCTTCATCATGGCATCCACCTCGGCCCGCACCGCACGGACTTGCTCCCAGATATCGTGATCGAGCGTGGTCTTGTGGTGCAGCGCGGACACGATCGGCACCAGAGTGTCCTCATAGGCTTTGGCCATCCGCGCGAGCGCGGCGGCGAGCGCCTCGGGAACGTCGAGTGTGGGCGATCGCGACAATGCGTCGCGGATCTCGCTCAGGCTTTGCAGCGCATCGAGCGCCTTGCGATTGGCGCCGGCTTGAACCGTCTGGCGCTCCAACTGCTGAGCGATGGCGGACGTCTGTTTCTCGAGCGATTTTTCCAGCGATTGCGCGGCGCTGCCGGCGCTCGCCTGCTGCTGCGCGAGCTGCGCGGCGATGCTGGCCAGGCCCTCGGCGGCGCGTTGCGCAGCGGTGGCGGTTTCGGCGTTCTGCTTCTCCAGCGCATGGGCGATGCCGCCCAGCACCTGCGCGGCGCGGGTGGCGCCATCGGCGTCTTTGCCGCCTTGTTTCATCAACCGCTGGAAGTTATCGACCACCTCAGACCAGCGCGCTCTCTCGTCGTCCGTCGGCTGACCGATCAAATGCGCGAGCTTCAGCAAATTCTCCTCGGCGCGAGCGCCAAGGGTTTGCGCCTCGCCGCGGTAATGATCGCGGATCAGCGAGTCCAACTCCTGATTGGTCATCAGCGGCGAGAGCTGCGCGGTGAGCTTGACCATGTTGCGATAGCTGCCCTGCAACTTGAACGGCGGCTCGGTGCGATAGGCATCGTCCTGCGCGGCGCTGGCGACGTATCCGGCATTGACGCGACTCAAGACATCGCGCACAGCCACCATCCGTTTCACCAATTCGATCAGCTCCAGCCCGCCGGGCAGGCCGGCCGGCGGCGTTTCATCGTCGCCCCGCCCGATACGCAAAACGGTGAGGATATCGTTGCGCGGGCGCTCGGCCAGCGGCGCAGCGAGCGGGTTCGCGGTGAGCGCGTTTTCCACGTAGCTGTCGGCGAACAGCGCCTCGCGACCGCTCAACACATCGCCTAAATTGTAGACATCGGCGCGGTTGGCGAGCATGTCGGGAATACGGAACACATCGCCGGTTTCGGTGTATGGATTGCCGGCCATCACCAGCGCAAAACGTTTGCCGCGAAGGTCGATGGTGCGCGCCACGCCATCGACGACGGCATCGACGCGACGTGTGCCGTCGGCCAGAGAGATGAACTTTTGCAGAAATTCCGGCGAGCAATGCTGGATGTCGTCGACGTACAGCATGACGTTGACACCCATCGCCAAACCCAGATTCAGCTTGACGAGCTCATCGGCGGCGCCGCGATGCGGCGCGCTGGCCGGGTCGAGCGCCGTGGTTTCATGGCCAAGCGTAGGTCCGTTCACCCGAACGAAGATCATTCCCAGGCGGTCGGCGATGTACTCCATCAACGTGGTCTTGCCATAACCGGGCGGCGAGATCAGCAGCAGCAAACCGGAGCGATCGGAGCGACTGTCGCCGAGCGTGCCGATTTGCTTGGCGAGATTGTTGCCGATCAGCGGCAGATACACCTCATCGATCAAACGATTGCGCACAAAACCGGCAAGCGGCTTGGCCAGGAAGCGATCCAGGCCCAGGCGCTTGCGCTCGCGCTCGCTCACCGAATGCCGCAGGGCCGCGAAGCTGTGCCACGCCGGCGCAGTCGTCTGCTCATGCTGCGCCAGGCGCATCAGGAATTCGGCGAAATCGAGCGCCAATGTGCCCTGCTGGAGGCGCGGATGTTCGCCGCGCAGCTCCTTGATCACGGTGTGCAACTCAACGTTGACGCGCTCACGCGGCAACTGCGGGAACGCGACGATGGCTGCCGCTTCGCACGCCACCGAGGCCGGGGCCGGACCCTGGAGCGAGGCGCACCAGGCATTGGCGAGTTGCCAACGTTCGGCCAGCGACAGCGGCGCCTCCAACGCCGCCAGCGCCGAGCGCGGCACTTCGTGCGCGACGACATCGGCCAGATCGAGCGCTGCGGCGCTGGCGGCGAAGGCATGGGTGATGCTCGCCAGGCTCGCCGCAAGATGGCGCGCCGCGCCCTCGATGCTGGTTGGATCGCCAGACAATCCCAAGATCTTCGCGGTTGCCGCCAAACCCTCCGACCAGGACGGCGGGATCGGCATTGCGCCCTTGGTCAGGAACCACGACAAACCGTTCGCCAGCGCTTTGGCGCTGCCCTGCCCCGCGCCGTCGAGCGACGAGAACCAGGCCTGGGCCAACACGCGCTGCGTGGCGGGCCAGCGCAGTTCCCCCGCCTGTTCCGCGATGCGCGCGAGCGTCGCGACGATGCGTGCGGCATCGCTGTCGTGCACGCCGCGCTGGTAGTCCTCGGCCGGAAAGGTCTGAGCAACGCCGGACACGAAATCGGCCAGCGCCTCGCTGTTTTGTGCCTTCAACGCCGCTTGCGCCTTGGCATCGCCATCGCTCGCCAGCCGCCAGATGCGCCAGGCCAGGAACTCGGCGCGATATACGTCCGCGGTTTCGTTCGGCAGCATCTGGCCCCAGACGCTGCGGAACTGCTCGGCCTGCGTCTCGGCCAGCAGCACGCGATAGTCGGTGCCGGTGAGCTGCAGGTGCAGTCCGCGCTCGTCGTGCAGCAAGGCCAGATCGAGTGGGCGGCGTTCGATCGTGAAACGATGCCGACCCAGCGCCATCGAATCGCCGGTCCCCAGCTCCAGCCGATCGCGCAGATCGCGCAGCCCGGATTCTTTGAGGCTGCGCAAACGTCCGGCCAGTTCGTCGGCCTGCACCGCGGCGCCCAGGCTGCGCAACTCCGCGATCTGCGACTGCGCGCGCTCGACCAGCGTGTCGCCCGCAAAAAAGGCATGCAGCTCGTCGGACTGCGTCAGCTTGGCGATGCGCCTCGGGACGCCGTCGAGCACACGCGCGATGGCATCGCGCAAACCTTGGGCGCGTTTGTCGCGCTGCGCAGCGACTTGATCGCGCCGGGACGCGAACGCCTCCAACGCGGCTTCGCGGCGTGTGGTCAGCTCGACCAGGAATTGCGGTTGCGCACCGAATCGGCCTTCCAATTGCTCGATAGTGCCGAGCGTGCGCGCCATCGCCTCGTCGATGGACTCCGGAGAATCGGCCCGCGCCAGCAGGTTCGTCAGCGACTGTTCCAGCACCGTCAATTGCGCGCTGAATTCGAGCCCCTGTTCCTGCTCTTGCAACACCTCGCGGCGTGCACGCGCGGCAGCGCGGATGCGGTTGACCTCCGCGTACAGGTTGGACGTCTGACCGAGCAACGATGCGCGCACCTGCGCATCGGTCTGCTCGAAACTGGCGATCAGTTCCGACAAACCATCGAGCGATTCGGCCAGCGCATCCAGCTTGTCGCCGACCGGCTTGAGCGCCGTGGTCGTTTTGGCGGCCTCCACGGCCGCCGATGCCTCGTTCAACCCTTTGCGCAGCGCAGCAAAACTGGCCGGATCGGAGAAGAACTTGAGCGCGCGCTCGCCGATGCGCGTCAACTCATCGCGGACACGACCATCTTCGCGTTCGACCGCCGCCACATCGATGTGCGGCTGCTCTTTCAATCCGGTCAGCTCGCCGCGCTGGCGTTTCAGCGAACGAATGGCGTCGGTAAAATCGTCGGGCGTCTTCCACAGCAAGCCGGCCACGCGCGACAACAACTCGGTGACCTGCCGGGTGGCCGCAACCAGAGCATCGCTGGCAGCGCGTTTGGCTTTCTCCAGTTTGTCGAAGGCGTCCAGCGCCTCGCGTCCGCTGCGGCCGACGAGCGCCACCTCTTGCGCGATCTTGTCGACCTCCGCCTCGGCCAGCCACGGATGCGCGTCGTTGCAGCGCGCAGCCAGTTTGAGCAGGCGATCGTACGAGGCCTGGGTGTTGGCGTCCTCGGCAAGTCGGCTCAGTTCGCGAAGCTCCGCCAGCGCGCGAACCACGTTGGCGTTGCCCAATCGCCCGAGCAGACCGGCGACCTTCGGCTGCGCGCCGGCGTGTTCGTCGGACGCGAACGGCGTCTGCCACAGCTGCATCGTGTGCAAGCGCGAGGCATCGGTACCCTCAGGCGTGACCAGCATGATGCGACCGTCGTCGAAGCGCGCGTAACCGCTCGCCAGCAGCGGCTGGGCGATGACGCGGTCGATCAGGTTATAGGCCAACAGCGCATAGTCGCCCTTGGCCTCGTCGTAAAACACATACAGCACATCTTCGCCGCTCGGCGCGCGCACGGTGCGCTTGAGGCGGTAGCCGGTGAAGTCGTGGCCGAGATCGCGGAAATTCTTGGTGTCGCCCGATTCCAGGTAATAACCACCCGGAAACACGATGCCGTGATCCTCCGGCAACTCGACGCAGGAATCGCCGATCGCATCGATGCGCACCACCTGCTTGAGGCGCCGATTGAACACCAGATGCCGGGTAACGTTCTCGCGATAGGGCCGAATCTTGAGCACGATCAGCGCGCCCAGATCGGCATAGGCGATTTCGGCATCGGCCAATGCCTGATTCTTGTCCTCGACCGGTTCGGCGAAGATGCCCAGGCCCGTTTCGGTGTTGTTCTCGATCTTGACCGTCAGATCGCCGCCGGTGGTTTCCACGAACACCGTGTCGAGAACATTGATGTGCGGGAAGCGCCCCATCACATGTTGCTCGCGCGTCACCGGCACCCATTCGAAGCTATGCGGCGATGGCAGCACATGATCGCGCTCGCCGCGATTGTCGATGTAGTTGACTGCTCCGGTGCGCTCGATCGCAAAGCGAAACACGCGCTTGTCGCCCGGCTGGCTGCCCGTTCGAAAGATCAACAGCAGCTTCTCGCCAATCACGCGCAACTGATCGAGCGTGGTGGCCTTGTAGTACGTGTACAGCTCGCGGAAGTCGGCAACAAAACGCTGATCGGCGAGGAAAGTCCCCTCCATCCCCACCGCTGTCAGCTCCGCGCCTTCGGCGCTGCTATCGAGTTTGTACAGGCAAAACACATCATCGACGCGGGTCTCTTTCTTCAGGCCGAGCGTCACGGAGTAGCCGAACAGCAACACATCGCCCACACGCACGATGTCGCGGGCGACGCAGTTGTTTTCGGTGCGCGCTGCGAGCCGCGCAAGAAGCTTGGATTCGGTGCGACCAAAGGTTTCGACGCGCTTGGCGTTGAGCGCATCGGCCTTCGCGCGCAGCGACTCAGCTGATGCCGTCAAACGTTTGCGGAGAAGTTCGAGTGTCGCGGAACTCAAGATGCACCTCCAACAACGTTGACTTGTCCGGGCTTAGCCGTCAAAGCCGCAGCCGTCACCGCCGGGACTAGTGGAATCAGATCGCGCATCCGATTGGAACGGGCTCGAACTACAACAACACCGAACGACAGTGCCACTACGTTCTGTTGGAACGGCAAGTTTCGATCCAAAGTCACGAACACCTCACATACGTCTCGTGCGCGCCGCAGCAACTCGCCATTCTTGATACCTGCCCATCCCAATGAGTGGACGGTTTCCACCGTTACCTCGGTGAAACACCGCGCCAGCTCGGCAGGGAAATTCTCGTCAAGCAGCACGCGCATGCGTTAGCACTGAATCGCACGCCGACTCCAGTACCGCCAGCGCTTGTTCGCGCTTCACCGACGGGAACTGACTCAAGAACTCATCGAGGGTATCGCCGCCTTCCAGGTAGTCGAACAACGACCGCACCGTTACGCGTGTGCCGACGAAAACCATCTCGCCGCTCAGGATCTCTGGATCTCGGTGTATCACAAGCGCAAGGTCGTTCATGGCTGTACTCCGCCCTCAGCATCATGAGCGCTATGCCGGTTGGCGTACGGAAGCGCGATCCCACGCGCTAGCGAACGCTCATATTCGGCATGGCGGCTCTCAAGCTTTTTCTTGTGTTCCAAGCCCAAACAGATCAACTCGTCGTCATTCGAGGTAATCCTCATATCACTCAGCGCCCAATAACCGCTTCAGCGTCTCGACATCCTTTGTCTTGCCCCCAGCCGCCAGCTTCTGCATCAACGCCGCCACGCTGAGATCGCGAACCGCGTCCGCTCCGCCGAGCGATGCGACCAGCTCTTTCGCATCGGTGACCAGATCGCGCTTGCCGGCTTTGTGATCGGCGAACGCCTGGCTGAGCAGCTGGCTCTGACCGATGGTGCCGTCGATGGCTTTGCCGATCGACAGGCTGCGCATGAAGCGCTCGAAGTACTCGCCATCGCCGCCGACGATTTCGATCTTGGCGGTGCCGAGCGCCTTGGCCAGGACATCGGCCTGCTCGCGCGCGATTTGTTCGTTGGCGTCGATGGCCTTGAGCGCCTGCGCGTGGCTGTAATCGAGCTGCATGCGCTGCTCTTCGTGGGCGCGAATCTCCGGGCTCATCTTGGTCATCGCATCGAACTTCTCGGCCAGACCCTTGGCTTCGGCTTCGAAGCGCGCGCGGATCGTAAAGGCATCGGCCTCACCAGTCTTGAGTTTGCCAGCGGCTTCGGCTTCGAGCTTGGCTTGCAGCGCCTGCGCTTCAGCCGCGCCGTGTCTGGCGACGGCTTCGGCATCGGCCAACTTCGCCTGCGCCTCGGCCTTGCCCTGCACTTCGCGCCCGGCGGCTTCGGCTTCGAGCTTGGCTTGCAGCGCATGGGCTTCGGCCTCGCCGTACTTGGAGACGGCTTCGGCCTCGGCCACGCGCACTTTGGCAGCGACCAAGCCTTCCTTCTCGTGCGCATCGGCCTTCGCCATCAAAACCTTGGCTTCGGCCAAACCACCGGCCGCCGCGACTGCCTCAATGCCTTCTGCTTCGCGTTTCTTCGCTTCCGCCATCTTCTGCGCCACTGCGAGCTTGGCCTCAGCCATGATCTGCTCTTCGTTCGCTTTGTGCCGCGCACGTTGCTCTTGCGCCTCGGCCTCGCGGGTTTCGGCGATGAATTTCTCTTGCGCCTGGCCTTCGGCCAACACCACGGTGCTCTTCTTGGTGCGCTCGGCATCCGACATCGTGCGCACGTTCTTGATCTCTTCTTCCTGCTCGGCCACCGTGCGCTCGACGACGATGCGCTCGCGGATCACATCGGCAATCGCTTTCTTTTGCACCTCGACGGCTTTCTCTTTTTCGATCTGCTGCAACGTCACTTCGCGTTCGCGGTCGACAATTTCGAGCTGCCGTGCGCGCGTGACTTTTTCTTCCTCGATCGCCACCGCGCGCAAGCGGTTGTTGTGCGCCACTTCGGTTTCGCGCTTGACGTTTTCCTGCTGCACCGCGATCTGCTGATCGGCCAACAACTTGGCCAGTTCCGCTTTGGCGCGTTCCTCGGCGGCGACCTTCGCTGCCTCGGCTTCCTCACGCGATTTGGTGATCGCGATTTCGCGTTGCTGATGCGCCTCGGCATAGGCCTTCTGGCGTTCGAGTTCGAGCACCGCTTCGGCGGTTTCGACGTCTTTCTTCTTGATGCGCATTTCTTCGTTGCGACGGAACTCGTTGGTGCGGATGTTTTCTTCCGCCGTCAACTCGGTGATCTTCTTGATGCCCTGCGCGTCGAGGATATTGTTCGGATCGAGTTTTTCGAGCGGCGTTTGCTCCAGATAATCGATGGCCGCATCTTCAAGCACATAGCCGGACAAGTCGTCGCCGATCTGACGGACGATCTCATCGCGGAAGCGGTCGCGTTCCTGGTACAAATCCACAAAATCCAGCGCCTTACCTACGGTTTTCAACGCCTCGGAAAACTTGGCGCTGAACAAGTCTTCCAGCGTTTCCTGGTTACTGGCGCGCTCGCAACCGATCGCTTGCGCGACGCGCAGCACGTCATCGGCGGTTTTGTTGACGCGCACGAAGAACTTCACTTTGATATCGGCGCGCATATTGTCTTTGCAAATCAGGCCTTCCTTGCCCGAGCGCTCGATCTCGATGGTCTTCATCGAGACATCCATCTCTTCGACTTTGTGCAGCACCGGAATCACGAGGCGACCGGTGAAAGTGACCTCAGGCTCGGCGCGCATGGTATTGACGATCATCGCGTGGCCCTGTTGGACCTTGCGGTAAAACTTGGCGACCAGCGCTGCGATGAACAGCACCATGACGACCAGCACAACAACGCCAGCGATCAGAACCAGTATCGATGAGTCCATTGATTTTGCCCCCGAACTAAGGTGAATCGAAAAGTCGACTGCTGACGGAATGCGCCAGCGCTGTTCAAGCGAACCGAACTATGCCGAATACGCTTCGACGCGGTAGCGTCTGGTTTTTTGGTCCATATCGATGATCAATGCGCTGGATCCTTTGGTCAGTTGGTTGGGCACATCCGCGCAGACGCGCACATTAAGCACATGCCCTGTTCCCACCACCACCTCGGCCTGACCGAAATTCTCATCGACAGTCAACGTCAGTATCTTGCATGGCTTGCCCACCACGCTTTCTTCGCGAATGCTGGTGTGTACGACAAACAGCGGTTTTAAGGGCCGCAGGCAGACAGCGGCGCTGGGGACGGCAGCAAAGAGCGCTGCGATCAGGATCGCGCTGCCGGCGATCCACGCCGGGAGCGGCAACCAGGTCCAGATGAGCGCCACAGCGAGCAGCGTGAACAGCCACCAGAAAAACACGATACCGCTGATGACGATCGAGAACGGCAGTTTGTCGAGTCCCATCGTCATCAAAATCTCGGGCGCGGTGTCGACGCCGTCGTGACCACCGCCCAACCAATCCGGGCCGAAGTGCTCGTGATCGACCACGCCCATGATCACCAGTAGCCATAGCACCAGCAGCGCGCCAAGCAGGATCGACGGCAGGATTCCAGGGAATTGCGTCAGCAGTTGCAGGAAACTCATCGTTGGGCACTCCGGCGCGGTGTTTTGGCATGCTCGGCAAAAGCAATCAATTCGGCGTTGACGCGTTCCTTGATCGCCAGATGATCGTCGCTGGCCAACTTATAGCGTTTGCCAAGCAATTCGTAATCAGCGGGCGACAAACTCACGGTGAGTCGTGGCCGCTGCGGCTGCCGGGTCACCGGCAGCCCCAATACCATTCGAACTTGATCGGAGTTCGAACGCTCCGCCTCGAATGCGGCGATCCGGATCGCACGCAGCACCTGCTCGGAGACGTCGAACGCAACCTGCACGGCGCGCAGAGCGGGAGCGGAGGCGCGCCAACGGCTCGGCAGCTCACGCTTCATCGCCCTTCCTCTTCGGCGCGTCGCGCAGCGCCTGCATCACGCTCTCCGAGCGCGCGTGCTTGAATCCTTTGTCGCCGCCGCTCGGTTTCGGCGCCGACTTGGGTGCGGCCGCTGCGGTCGCTTGCCTGGCCGCAACGGCAGCCCGAGCCATTTCCACATCGCGGTTGAATCGCTCCAACTGGCTGCGCACGCGCGCCTCGATCAATGCCAGTTGTTCGATGTGCGCGGTGAAACTGGCCGCCAGATCCTGGTCGGCGGCCACCGCGCGGTGCAGTTGCGCAAGGCGCTCGCGATATTGCGGCGAGGCCACATCCTGCCCAAGTTTTTCCATTTCGCGCTGATTGCGCATGCTGCGTCGTTTTGCGGCTTCAGCGTTTGCGCGCGCATTCGCCAGCTCTCTGGCGGTACGTTCCAGCAACGCCTGCGCTTGTTTGACTGCCGACGGCTCTGCCGGGCCAGTCCCCACGGCCTGGAACTCGTCTTTCACCATTTTCAGCACGTCATCCCACCAAGCCATGGCGCGCCTCAGGTCTTCAAGAAATCGGCGAGCGTGATCAACGCGTCGCGCGCGTTGTCGCTCAGGGTGGCCAACTCCAGCGCCAGATCGTCCACCGATGCGGCCGGGCTCAACGCGCCGACCAGCACGAAGTGATCGTCGATGCGACCGAAGGACGACAGCGGCACGCTGGGGTTCAGATCGAGCAGCGTTTCCATCAACGCCGCACGCTGCTTGCTGATCACATCGGCGTCGCGCCACAAGTAAGCGATGCACAGCAGTTGCGCGCCCGCATCGGTGATGTAGATCGATTGCCGCTCGCTGTCGGGGAATGACACCTCGACCACGGGCACCTCACCGGGCAGCAGATCAATATCGATGCGGCCGACGCCAAGATGCTTGCGCAAGCTTGGCAAGCTGCGTTCGGTGAGACCCAAGAGCTTTTTGTGTCCGGGCATATCGGCGCTTGATTGGCGGCGAGAACGGCACGAAACTACGCTGGTCGACATAGTATGTCAAGACAGTTTATGTCGTGACTGGAGATCAGTCGACGGTAGTTGCCGCTGCGTACCTACGCAAGAAAACCACCAGTATGCGATTCTGATCCGCATGTCCGAATCGCCCCGCCCAACCGTGATCAACACCGACGAGCCGGTGATGGCGGCTTACGCGCGCGTACTGCAAGCGCCGGCGGCGGAGCGCGAGACCTTGCTCACACAGCTTCCCATCGAGCAGCAAGCCGCTGTGCGAGGTCTGCTCGCAGCGGGCGAGCAAACCACTGACCCGTTGGCTGCAGCGCGCACGGCGTCGGTGGCGGGACGTGCGCCGCCGACGGTCGGCGCATGGCGGCTGCTGCACGAGATCGGCGAAGGCGGTATGGGCTCGGTGTTTCTGGCCGAGCGCGCAGACCAGCAGTACACCGGCAAGGCGGCGATCAAGTTCATTCGCGGCTTTGCCTCGCGCGATGGCATGCGCCGGCTGCGTGGCGAGCGCCAAGTGTTGGCCGAGCTGGATCACCCCTATATCACGCGCTTGATCGATGGCGGCGAGACCGGCGACGGGCAGCCGTATCTGGTGATGGAGTTTGTGGAAGGCCGCACCCTCGATGTGTACATCGAGCAGGAGCGCCCTGCCCTGTTCGCGCGCCTGGATTTGTTCGATCGCATCCTCGATGCCGTGGCCCACGCGCACAGCAAGCTGATCGTCCATCGCGACATCAAGCCGAACAAAGTGATCGTGCGCAGCGATGGCTTGCCGAAGTTGCTCGACTTCGGTGTCGCGAAACTGCTGACGGCACTCAACGAGACCGGGTCCAACACGGCAACTTTGGTGTGGACGCCGGGATACTCGAGCCCAGAGCAGAGCGCAGGTCAATCCGTCGGCGTGGAGGCCGATGTCTTCAGCCTTGGCGTGGTGCTATCGGAAATCCTGGCGCCGCCGCTGGAGCCTGATCTCGCCGCCATCATCGCGATGGCAACCGCGCGTGAGGCGCGCGAGCGATATCGCAGCGTCGACGCCTTGCGCGACGACCTCAAGCGCTTCCGCGAGGCGCTGCCGGTGCGTGCGGTGCGCGCTACACGCTGGTATCGATTGCGCAAGTTCTTGCGGCGCCGGCGCTGGCCACTGGCAGCAGCGTTCGCCATCGGCGCGAGTAGCGCTTTGTTCACGTGGCAACTAGACCAGCAGCGCGAGCGTGCGGTGGCCGCCGAACGACGCGCCATCGCCGATCTCAATCGCGCGCTGGCGGCCGAGCGTGCGGCGCGCGATCAAAGCCTGCGTGCCGAGCAAACCGAGCGTTTTCTGATCGACGTGTTCAGCGAGGCCGACCCCGGCGCTGCCAGCGCGCGGCAAGTCGATCTGCTGGCGCTCTTGAATGCCGCGGCAGCCCGCTCTGCCGATAGCCACGCCGATCAACCCGCGCTGCAAGCGCGTATCCGACGAACGCTCGGTGGCATCTACCGGCAACTCGGCGAAGCCAAAGCCGCGCTCGATTTGCTGGCCGCATCGATTCCAGGCGACGACCCGGACGATCCCGAACTGGCCTTGGAAATCGCCAGCTCGTTGGTGGACCTGGGCTCCATGGAGTTGCGCAGCGCGAACACCGACGCCGCTATCGCCGCCTTCGAGCGCGCGGCCCGTTTGCGAGAGCGTTTCGCGCCGAACGATCTCGCGCTGCAGTTACAGCGCTACGTCGATTCGAGCGCGGCATTGGTGCGCGCCGGTCGCTTCGACGACGGCGAGCGATTGCTGGATCGCGGCATCGGCGCAGCTCGCGATGCCGGCAGCGCGGGCGGCGAAGCGCTGGCGCAGTTGCTGGGTTCCCGGGCCGAGCTGCGCATGGAACAGCGGCGTCACGCCGAAGCGCTGGAGGCCTCCAGCGAAGCCTTGGCCATCGCGCGCACACTGCCGCGGCGCAACGATTCGGCGCTAGTGGACTACCTGCGTCAGCATGCGAGCATTCTGGTCAACAACGATGCCTTCGACGCAGCCGAAGCGCACTTTCAGGAAGCGCTGCAACTGCAGCGTCGGCATTTCGGCGAGAGCGGCTCGCAGTACGCCAATCTGATCAACGATCTCGGTGTGCTGTATGTGCAGCGCGGCCGCTACGCCGACGCGATCCCGCTGCTCGAACGCGCTCTGGACGTCGAGCGCAAAGCAATCGACGACACTGGACTGGGCGTCGCTATCTCGCTCCATAACCTGGCATCGACGTGGATGCGTTACGGCGACTATGCGCGCGCGATCGAACTTTTCAAAGGCGCGGCCGCGCAGGTGCGCAACCCCGACCCTCATCACCACCGCCAGTTTTTGAGCGGGCGACTTCGAGCCGAGATTTTTGGCCAGCGACTGGCGGAAGCAAGAACATCGCTACAAGCATTGGAGCAGTCGATTGCTGCCGACCCGGAGGCCACCGACAGCAGTCGCCTGGAGCTGGCGATGCGCAGGCTCGCGTTCGCATACGTTAGCGGCGCTGAACCCACTGCAGAGATCGACGCAGTCGAGAAAGCCATCGACGCGCTGGGCGAAATCCCAGACTCACTGCGGGCAAATGTGGACTACCAGATCGGTCTGGCCCAACTGCAGTTCTCGGCGCAAGCGATTGCGCGTTTGGAGTCGGCACTCGCGATGCGCACCAAAACATTGGGTGCGGAGCACGTCGACACCGCGTTGGCCGGCGCGGCGCTGGCCCGCGCCTATTTCGTCCGCGGCGACCAGGCGCAGGCGCGCCGATATATCGCTTCGGCCATGCCTGCGCTGCAACAGCATTTGCTGGTGGGTGAGTACGATCGGGTTCAAGCACAATTGCTGGCACAACGCCTGGCAATTGAACCTGCGGGTGCGGCGGCGGTGGAACCGTGACGCCGGAACCACCGCTTCGCGCAGAGCAATCCACCGTCAATCGTTCGGCGTCGGCGAGCATTTGCGGGTACTGACTTTGTCCTCGACGATCAGCCACGAGCCGTCGCTCAGCGCCGACGCACCGAGCCGATGCACCCGATCAGCGCGCACGACCAGATTGACGACGATCTCATCGCCGACGAAGCGCGTGCCGGGCAAGGTGCGTTGCGTATTGGGTGCGAGGCGCCAGTCGCTAGAGGGCGCATCGTACGGAAATTCGGTTGGGAAACTCGCCGGACTAGGCGGGAGTGCACGCGCCATCGGACGGACGACAAGCCGGTGGCTACCGGCTGGCAATTGCACCCGGCCCATGAGGTCCTGATCTGCAGGTTGGCCATTGACCTGCTCGATGGCCACACGCACGACGTCGTCATTGCGTCGCGCGCCGCCCGACACGAAGCCGCAACCGGCGGTCTCTACCGCTTCAGATTGCGCGGCGATCGACAGCGTAAAAGCCGGCAACTCGCGTACGTCGGCTGCCCCGACCAGTTGCCTGGAGGTGCCATCGCGCACGATGTCGACTGCGATCTGGTCGCTGCCGGTGGCTTGCTGGATCGCCGCACGCAGCGAAGCGGCATCGCGAACCGCGTTGGTGTTGATGGCCATCAGACGATCGCCTTTGCGCATGCCAACTCGCTCGGCGAAGCCGTTGGGCGTGATTGCCAGCACCGGCAAGCCGCCACCGTCGGACGCCCGCGCATCGACGACGGCACCCAATTCGACCCGCCGCTGTGCGGGCCGATAAAAGCTGAGCGCATTGCCCGCGAGCGCACCGGCCTGATAGGTTGCACTGACGGCCTCTTCAACGGCACGAGCGAGTGCCTCTTCGGCTTGCTGATCGGATCCGGCTGCCGCGGCGGCGACAAAAAGCATGGCTAGCGTGTTCATGATCGATATCCAGGTGTTCAGATGCGTATCGGTTGAGGCGGGTTTTCGTTCTTGAGTTGCTCCAGGCGCTGCTCGCGCTCGCGCCACAGAGCATCCAGTTCGGCATCGCTGGATCCATCGCTGTAGGCGCGCTGCAACTGGCGATCGATGGCTTCGATGTACTGCACACGCGGATCGGGTGCGCGCGAGTCGGGCTGAAAAATCAGGTAGAGCCCGGCGATCAGCACGCTTGCGGCACACGCCATCCAGGCGGCGCGCCGCGACCGACGCCTCGGCGCAAAGGTCTCCAGATACGCCGCCTCAGTGCGCAGCCACAGTGCCGGCGGCGGCGCGACCTCCGCATTCGCTCGCAAGCTCCGCGCGAGCTGCTCGATCGAGTGGCTCATGATTCCTCCCTTGATTCGAGTTTCGATAAGGCGCGCGACAAGATCGACTTCGACCAGCTTTCGCTGCGCCCGAAACGAACGGCCAACTCGGCATGCGTCCAGCCCTCGACGAGAACCAGCCAGACGATGGTGCGCGACTGAAGCGGCAAACGACTCAACAGTTGGTGGCTTTGAATGCTCGCCAGCGGATCGTCGCCAATCGCCACCATCGCCGGCCCTTCCTCCGGCATGTCCAATTGCGCTTGCGGCAGGCGCGAGCGCTGCCAATCGATCGCCAGGTTGGCGGCAATTCGCCGCAACCATGGCCCGAAAGGCGCGCCCTGCCGAAAACTCTGTGCGGCACGCAGGGCACGCAAGAAGGTCTCTTGCGTCAGATCTTCCGCATGATGAGAGTCTCTCGCGATACGCAAGCACAGGCCATAAACTCGGCTCGCGTGGCGCAGGTACAGCGCTGCGAAAGCGCCGCGATCGCCAGATGCCGCGCGAAGCATGTCGATGCGATCGAGTTCATCATGGGTGTTGTCGTTGTCCATGCGGTCATATACGTTGCATAGACCGGAATCGTCGCGAGACCTTTATGCGCAGTTTTTTGCGGGGCACAGTAGCGAACGAGCGGCCGTACCCATGCGCTGCTGCTGGCGAAACCTGGAGTACGGGAAGTCGGCTTTTTCGCGCCGCTACAGCGCGCCACTGACCGCCTCAACCGCACTCACCACTGCACCCGACTGTACCAGTCCAATCGCCTTTTCGATATCCGGCGCGAGCAGCCGATCGCGGGCGAGGAACGCAATGCCTGCGTTACGAACAGCATCGAGTGCGACACGCGTGGCAGGCGCAGGCTTGGCGTTTTTGAGCGAGCGCAAATCCGCCTGCAGGCGTTTGACGTCTTCAGCCAATTGCATGGAATCCTCGCCGCTCACTTGCGACAGATTCCGCAGCTTGCTGCGCAACGCTTGCACGCCAAGATTACTGGCCAAGGTGTAGCTCGCCTGCAGTACCTGAAGTCGGAAATCGAGCGCCTGGCAGTTGACCATCAGTTCCAATGCCAGCACCTGTTCAAGGTCCCCCAGCATTTCCAGCACATGGCGCCCTTCGGTGGCACCCATCGACACATGGTCTTCCGCGTTCGCGCTGGTGGGAATCGAATACACGGTGGCCGGGTGCGCTTTGGTGGCCAGCTCGTTCACCAGCGCGGCAGCGGTGTATTGCACGATCATGAAACCAGAATCGGTGCCGTCTTCGTTGCCGATCAGGAACGGCGGCAGGCCGTCGTTGGTAGCCGGATCCAGAAGCTTATTGAGCCGCCGCTCGCTGATCGAGGCCAGCACCGGCAGCACCACCTTTAATTGCGTCAACGCCAGTGCGATCGGCATGCCGTGAAAATTGCCTGCAGATACAACGTGGTCCTCGTCGTCCTCGACCTCGGCAAAAATCAGAGGATTGTCGGTGACCGAATTGAGCTCGATTTCCACGATCTCGCGCACGCGCTCCAAGGTATCGCGCACCGCGCCATGCACCTGCGGGATGCAGCGCAGCGAATAGGCATCCTGCGGCTGCGCTTTTTTGCCGCCGCGAAACGGCAGGTTGCGCTGATAGAACTTCGATCGCGCGCCACGCTCGGCCTTGGGCACGTATTCCCAGCGGACATCGAACGTGCGCTCAGCGCTCTCGGCGCCGCTCCAACTCGTTGCGGTCCACGGCGCAAAGCGCGGCACGCGATGGTATGGAATGTCGATCAGCGTCGAGCCTTGTGTGAGGCCTCGGATCGCGTCCGCAACCTGCGATTGCCCCGGATGCGGCCGCAGCGCGTGCACGCGCGGATCGAAAGCAGCGCTGCGACCGCAGAACGCTTCGAGCGCCAACGCGGCGTTGATATCGGCCTGCTTGACCAGGCGCTGCATCTGCCCCAGGGCCAGAATCGCGCTGGCGAGCATTTGCGCGGTGCCGTTGTTCAGCGCCAGTCCTTCCTTGAACGACAGTGCGATCGGCTGCAGCCCCGCGCGCTCAAGCGCGGCACTGGCGGTCATCCGCTCGCCGAAGGCGAATACGTCGCCCTCACCCAATAGCGCCAGGGCCAGATGCGATAGCGGCGCCAGATCGCCGCTGGCGCCCACCGAGCCCTTCTCTGGAATCACCGGCACGATGTCGTGATTGAGCAATGCGCACAGCGCCTGGAGCGTCACCACGCGGATGCCCGAGTGACCTTGCAGCAGCGTGTTGATGCGAATGGCCAGCATCGCCCGCACGATCTCGGATTTGAGCGGCGCACCGACACACACGGCGTGACTGACAATGAGGTTGTGCTGCAACTCAGCCACGATCGGCATTTCCGCGCCCTCGCGGGAACGACGGCGCGTGTTCTCCAGCACGCGATCGGCGTTCGAGCCAAAACCGGTGGTCACACCATAAATTGGCTCGCCGCGTTTCAGCTCCTTCGCCAGAAAATCGGCGCTGGCCTGCACGCGCTTCAGCGCGGCGCGCGATAAGCGCACTTTGCGCTTGTTCAGCGCGATGTCGAGCACGGCATCAGTATTCAGCCGGCGGCCGTCGAGATCGATGGGTTGCAGAATGGCCATGGGCTCAACCTGCGGCGCGCGGTCGGCGCTTCAGTTCGCCCAGCGCCTCGGCCTGCTCGATTTCCACGCGCAGCGCGCGGATCAGTTCGCCGCGCGGCACCGTGAACTGCTCTTCGCGATTCAAATCCTTGATCACGACGCTGCCTTCATTGTTCTCGGTTGCGCCGACAATCACCGCGAAGCGAATGCCCGCTTTCGAGGCGTACTTGAGCTGCTTGCCGAGCTTGCTCGCTTCCATGACCATCTCGGTGTTGATGCCCGCGCCGCGCAACTGGCTGGCGATGTCGAGGTACGTGTCCATCAGCGCGCCGTCCATCTGCGTAACCAGCACCTGCACGCTGCTTTCGGCCGTGCCGATCAAACCTGCCTCGCGCAACTGGTAATAAAGACGCGTAGCGCCAATCGAGATACCAACGCCCGGCAGGCGCGACTTGGTGTAATGGCTCGCAAGATTGTCGTAGCGACCACCCGAGCACACGCTGCCGATATCGGGATGCTCGTTGAGCGTGGTCTCGTACACGGTACCGGTGTAGTAATCGAGGCCGCGTGCGATCGAAAAGTTCAGCGCGTAATTCGTCTCCGGCACGCCGAGCGCCTTAACAAGATTCAGCACCTCAACCAGCTCGGCACGGCCCTGCTCGATCAGCGCATTACCATCGCCCAGGTCGCTCAGCATCTTCAGCGCCTGGTTGTGTGAGGTCGAGCGCAGCGCCACGAAACCCAGGATTTCGTTGATGCGTTCCGTGGGCAAACCGAACTGTTGAGCGAGCGTATCGCGAACATAGGCCTCGCCGCGCTTGTCGAGCTTGTCGACTTCGCGCAGCACCAGCATCTGCTGTTCCGGATCGACCACGCCTGCGCGTTCGAAAAACCCGCGCATCAGTTTGCGGTGATTGAGTGCGATGGTGAATGGACCCACCGCCAGTTCGCGGAACACGCTGGCGATGACCGCGACCACTTCGGCGTCGTAGCGCACGGACAATTCGTCCTTGCCGATGACATCCACATCGCACTGATAGAACTCGCGAAAACGCCCGCGTTGCGCGCTTTCGCCGCGATACACGCGCTGCATCTGATAGCGTCGAAACGGAAAGCTCAAGTTGTGCTCGTGCTCGGCCACGTAGCGGGCCAGCGGCACCGTCAAATCGAAGCGCAGCGCCAGATCCGGCGCATCGCCCTGCTTGAGGCTGCCTGTCGACTGCACGAAATACACCTGCCGCTCGGTCTCGCCGCCACTCTTCGTGAGCAGCACATCGGCGACCTCGAAGACCGGCGTTTCAATCGGCAGGAAGCCAAAACGCTCGTAATTGCGGCGAATCGTGTCCAGCATGTCCTGGAACGCGATCTGGTCGAGCGGTAACAGCTCCATCGTGCCGGCCGGCGTGCGCGGCTTGACGATACTCATAGCGGGGTGCGTCCTAGCGTTCGATGGGGGCGAAGGCTAGCGGATTCTGGGTGCCAGGTTGACGGTTGCTGGTCCTGGAATAGCAAGCTCATGCATACCGCGTGACGGCCAGATCAATGCCAAGTTCGGAAAGCAAGCCCAAAGTTGCCGTTGGGATTCGCAGTGTCTGAAACGGGTAATCGTCGCTGCTCTCCATGCCAACATCCAGTTCGCATCTGGCACCACGCAGATGAAACGCAGAGAAAGCGCTTCGGTAACGGGTCAGGATGGATGTCGCCTGTTCGACTTGTTCGCGCAAGGAAGTGGCGTGGGAGAGAGTGAGGTTGAAATCGTCACCGGACGGATAGCGCACGGTTCTCCGACATCGCTGAGCGACGCTGCCAACGAATCGACGGTATCTGAATCGGCGCACCGGACGCGAAGCACGGTTCCGATCACGCAGGACGCAAAATCTCTAGCACCGCTTCGAGATCGAGGCGCATCTGGCGCACGATCTCGCTGGGCACCTTGGGAAGTTCGGGTTTGTTCGGCTCGACGTCGAGCCGCTGGCGGGCGCCGCCGATGGTGAAGCCCTGTTCGTACAGCAGGCTTCTGATCTGCCGAATCATCAGCACGTCGTGGCGTTGGTAATAACGACGGTTGCCGCGGCGCTTGACGGGCTTGAGGCTGGGGAACTCCTGCTCCCAATAGCGCAAGACGTGCGGCTTGACGCCGCACAAGTCGCTAACCTCACCAATGGTGAAGTAGCGCTTGGCCGGAATCGGCGGAAGCTCGCTATTGCTGCCCGGATCCAGCATATGCCTCGACTCTGGCCTTCAACTTCTGCCCTGCCCTGAACGTCACGACCCGGCGTGCCGAGATCGGAATTTCCTCACCTGTCTTGGGATTACGACCTGGGCGCTGATTTTTCTGGCGCAGATCGAAATTGCCAAAACCGGAAAGCTTGACGTTCTCCCCCTGTTGCAGCGCGTCGCGGATGACGTCGAAAAAAATGTCGACGAACTCCTTGGCCTCACGCTTATTGAGTCCCACGTCCTCGAACAAGCGTTGTGCCATCTCGGCCTTGGTCAGCGCCATCCCCTAACTCCGCACTGTAGCCCCACACGTCGCTGCCGTAGCTTCGATGACAGTTGCCATCGCGGCTTCCACTTCACCCTCGCTAAGAGTGCGCGATTCGTCCTGGAAAATCAAGCCGATAGCGACACTTTTGCTGCCCAATTCCACGCCGGCACCGCGGTACACGCTCATCAGCTTGAGGTCGACCAGTTTTGAGCCGGCCGCGCCGCGTGCTGCACTGGCGATACTATCGAACGAAACCTCGTCCTGGACGATCAGCGCCAAATCGCGCCGGACCGACGGGAATTTCGACATTTCGCGGCTGCGTGGACGCTCGCGCGCGACCACCGCAGCGGTGCTCAACTCGCCAACGACGATGGTGCCGACGTCAAGCGCCTGGGCCAGCCTGGGATGCAAAGCACCGATGAAACCAATCTCACACTGACCGATGAACACACGCGCGCACTGCCCTGGATGCAAAAAATCCGGGCCGCCCGGCTCGCAGCGAACGCTGGCCAGCGCTTCTATGTCGGCCTTGAGATCAAAGAAGTCCACCGGTCGCGTTGCGTTCGCCCACTGCTCCGGTGCAGCTGCACCGGCGAGCGCAAAACCAATGCGCTCCTCTTCCACAGGCGCCCCGGCGACATCGTGATACACGCGTCCCAACTCGAACAGCCGCACGCGCGATTGCTGGCGATCCTGGTTGTACTTCAGCGCTGCCACCAGCGTAGGCAACAACGAGGTACGCATCACTGCCAGGTCCGCAGACAGCGGATTGGCCAGCGTGATGCGCGGCGTCGCAATGCCCCAGGCATCCAAACTGGCGGCGCTCAAGAAAGCGAAAGTCAGCGCCTCATGATATCCACGCGCCACCAGGCGCTCACGCAAACGGACCAACGGCAAGCGCGACTCATCCGCCGGATTGACCGGCAATTCGCCGCGCGGCGCGGCAATCGGAATTTCATCGTAACCGTGGATGCGCGCAACTTCCTCGATCAGGTCTTCCTCGATGGAGATGTCGAAGCGCGCACTCGGCGGCGTCACGTGCCAACCCTCGGATGTGTTCGCAACCTGCATACCGAGCGTACCCAGGATGCGCTCGACGCTGGCATCGGGAACAGCGATGCCAAGAACTTTCTCGATGCGTGCGCGGCGCAGCGCCACCGGCTTGCGCACCGGCAACTCGTCGTCGTGCTCTGCGCGCGAGATCGGTCCGGCGGCGCCGCCGGCAATCGCGAGCAGCAGAGCAGTCGCGCGCTCTATCGCCAGTTCCGGCAGCGCCGGATCGACGCCGCGCTCAAAACGATGCGATGCGTCGGTGTGCATGCCCAATCGCCGCGCACGGCCGCTGATTGCGCCCGGCGCAAAATGGGCGCTTTCGAGAAATACGCGCGTGGTCGTATCGGTAACACGCGAGCTATGCCCACCCATGACACCCGCCAGCGCCAACGCACCCGCATCATCGGCGATCAGCAGGAACTCGGGGTCGAGCACCACCTTGCGCTCGTCCAGCAGCTCCAAGGTTTCGCCGGGTGCGGCGCGACGTACGCGCACCGCACCGCGCACCGCATCGGCATCGAAGGCATGCAGCGGCTGGCCGGTTTCAAGCATGACGTAATTGGTGACATCGACCAGCGCCGAAATCGAGCGCAGACCCGCTCGCCGCAGCCGCTCGCGCATCCAGACCGGCGTGGCCGCTTTGGCGTCCAGCCCTTCGATGATGCGACCCAGGTAACGAGGACAACCTGAGCCGCGATCGATCGCGACAGGCAACTGTGCGCTGAGCGTCACTGGCGCAGGTTTGACATCAGGCAAACGCGCCTGCGTTCCGAACTCGGCTGCCACTTCGCGGGCCAGACCGAACAGTCCCAGGCAGTCGCTGCGATTCGGCGTCAGGCCAAGCTCGATAATCGCATCGGGTAATCCCAGCCACTGACCCAGCGCCGCACCCACCGGCGCATCGCTCGGCAGCTCCATCAAGCCGCTGGCATCAGCATCGATGGCCAGCTCTTTGGCCGAGCACAGCATGCCGAATGAATCCACGCCGCGCAGTTGCGCGGCCTTAATAGTGAGTCCGCCGGGCAGCGTGGCGCCCACCGTTGCCAACGGCGCGATCAATCCCGCGCGCGCATTCGGCGCGCCGCAAACGATTTGCAGCGTCTGGGCTGTGCCGATATCGACCTGGCACACCCGCAAGCGATCAGCATTCGGATGCTGCTCAGCGCTGACGATGCGCGCAATCACCACGCCATCCAGCGCTGGTTCCAGCGGCGTCGTCGACTCGACCTCAAGTCCACACATCGTCAACCGATGCGTCAGCTCCGCACGCGTGGCCGCCACCTCGACCAATTCGCGCAGCCAGTTCTCCGAAAATTTCATGTTAGAGCGGCGTCAAAAACGGGGCCGCGAGACTAGCAGGTTGTCGCCGTGCGGGCGCTCGATGACGTTCGCGTGCCTGGTGTTCAACCCTTGCCCATGCCGGCATTGCTGAACGTCGCGACCCAGGGCGTTGCCCTGGGCTGGTTTGCGTTGCACCGTTGGGGCAGCTGTGCCTTTTCGCACCACAATCCCGCTAAACAATGATGTGATAGCCGCCGAGAATGCGCTTGCACTCGCGATGGCAGGCTTGTTCAAGCACTGCGCTATTCGAAGCCGTTCGCAAACAAACGCTCGGACAACGTACATCCGCTGATGGTCACATCGTACGGGCCCTGCGCAGCCAGGAATCCGTCGAAGTACAGGAAGTAGTCGATGCCAGGTTGTGCCGCAAATGTGATCGTCTCGGTACCCAACGCGCCGGTCGCGTCAGCCGCCGCAAGACACGAGTTATCGAGGAAGTTCGTCACGCCGGGATCGGCGATTGGGCACGTCGACGCGGCGTAGACAACGGGATCGGACTGATTGGCGCCCGAAGAACTGCCAACTACCGTCACGGTCGCAGTACAGGCCGCCTCGACCTGAATCTTGACGACCTGGTCTGTGGCCTGACCAGCAGCCGGAAGCAGCGACACCCCCGGTTGGCCGGCACACGAATTGAGATCGTATTGGTTGCCGAACGATGCGACGGTATTGCCCGAGAAGGTTGGCGAAGACTCGTAAGCAGTGATTTGAGAGCAGCGATCCACGGGCGCCGCAAAGAGTATCGACGGGGCCAAAAACAACAAGCAACTGGCACGCAACATGGCTGAACCTCCCCAAAGCGACCGGCCGGCCGCGACGGGCGCGGAGTCTACGCTCTGTGAAGTTGTTCGGACAAATCTTTTTTTGCGCAAAAAAAGCCGCGGCGTGGTGAGCGCCGCGGCTGCGAAGGTCATCCGCTGGGGAGTGCACAACAAATTAGCGGAGGCATCAAAGGGGGCCATCATTCCCCCGTCGACACACAGCGTAGGATGCCACGAACGGGTTGCGAAATCGCGAAAGTTCTCTGACTTGTTTCGGGCGCGTCGACCGACGTGAGATGCGAATACACTTTAACAATGTCTTGTAGGATGTTGTTTTATATGAAATCGGTATTTGGGACGCTGACATCAAAGCGTCGCAAAAAAGATGTCAAACTCTCTGTCATCGCAGTGCCGGGAGCGGATTATCAATGATTAACAATGTTCCACGCAGAGTCGCGCTGCAGCGACTGGGGGCCGTGATTGCTGGTGTCGGTTTGCTCTCGGGCGCCCGGGCGCGAGCGCAATCGCGAACGCGTTTTGTGCTCGACCCGTTCTCGCTCGGCGTCGCCAGCGGCTATCCCACGCGCAACGGCATCTCGTTATGGACGCGATTCGCACCTGCACCGTTGCGCGGCGATGGCGGCATGAGCGACGAACGCGTCGCCTTTGTCTGCGAAGTTGCGAGCGACGAAAACTTCCGATCGATCGTACACACGGTCAATGCCGAAGCCTATCCCGAGGTCGCGCACAGTGTGCACCTCGATATCGATGGCCTTGCGCCGGGGCGCAGCTACTTCTATCGATTTCAGAGCGGCGATGCGACGAGTCGTGTTGGACGCTTCGCGACGCTGCCCGACAACATCGATGCGTATCGCATCGCTTTCGGCAGTTGCCAGAACTTCGAACACGGCTACTTCTCTGCGTATCGGCAAATGCAACGCGACGATCCGCAGCTGGTGTTGTTCCTGGGCGATTACATCTACGAGAGCCAGTGGGGCGCCGATCCGATTCGCCGGCACTTCGGTCCTGAGTCGATGACGCTGGCGCAATATCGGACCCGGCACGCACAGTACAAGCTCGATGCGGATCTGCAGGCAACGCATGCAGCAGTGCCGTTCGCATTCGCCTGGGACGATCACGAAGTCGACAACGACTACGCGGGCGATGTGTCGGAGAATCTGGATCCACAGTTCTTCAAACGCCGCATCGCTGCCTATCAGGCGTTCTTCGAGCACATGCCGCTGCCACGGCGCATGTTCCCGCAGCGCGATGAAATGCGCATTTACACGCACTTCGATATCGGCTCGCTGCTGCGGATTTATCTGCTCGACGATCGCCAGTACCGCACGCCGCAACCGTGCCCGCGCGCCAATCGCGTTGCATCGCAAGTGCTCGATCGCTGCGACGAGACCGCGCTTGCGCACACTCTGCTTGGCGCAACGCAAGAGGCGTGGCTGGACGAAGCTTTTTCGAGCAGCCGCGCGCAGTGGAATCTCATCGCGCAACAAACGTTATTCGCGCCACTCGATGAATCGCCAGGCGCAGCGCGCGGGCTGTGGACCGACGGATGGGATGGTTATCCGCAGTCGCGCCAACGAGTGCTCGACGCGCTCCGCAAAACGGCTTTGCGAAATCCCGTCATCGTCGGCGGCGACTTGCACGCGAACGTCGTCGCTGCGGTTCCAGGCGATCCAGAGCGCTTCGACTCGCCGCCCATCGCCAGCGAGTTTGTCGCCACCTCGATCTCAGCCGATGCGCGCCCGCAAACGTATTACGACGAACGCCGCGCCGACAATCCACACATCCAGCTGATGCGCAGCGACATTCGCGGCTACACGCTGCTCGACATCGGTCGCGATCGGGTCGAGGCCAGGTTGCAGGCCGTGTCCGATGTTCGCGTGCGCGAGCCGTCGTTCTCGACCTTGGCGCGTTTTGTTGTGGAGGACGGGAAAGCCGGACCGGTGAGCTGAAACGCAAGCAGTCAGTTGGAGTTATTGATCGAGCCAGAATGTTGGGGCGACTTGCGTTGGGCGACGAGGCGGGGGCGGTGGCGGAACTTTTCGCCGGTAGCGATCACCGCTTGAACTCCCCTGCTTCTGTTGATCGATAAACGATGCCACTTGAATAGTTGCGTGGCACGTAACGAAGCATCGACAGCCCCGGACGCCGCCTGACCACATACGCCCCCGTCTTGTCGCTTCATTCAGGCATCGCACAATGTCGCGCGTATAGTCCGCGCCGCTTTCACTGCATACGATTTCATAAGCGAGGTCACTCATGGTGTTCGATGTCGTCGGTCAAATGGGCCACGAGCAAGTCGTGTTTTGCCACAACAAAGATGTGGGCCTCAAAGCCATCATCGCGGTGCATAACACCACGCTCGGCCCGGCGCTCGGCGGATTGCGCATGTGGCCTTACAAAAACGAGCAGGAAGCGCTCAACGATGTGCTGCGGCTGTCGCGCGGCATGACGTTCAAGGCGGCGGTCGCGGGTTTGAATCTGGGCGGCGGCAAGGGTGTGATCATCGGCGATCCCTCGCGCGATAAATCCGAAGGCTTGTTCCGAGCGTTCGGTCGTTTCGTTAATTCCTTGGGCGGTCGCTACATCACGGCCGAAGACGTTGGCATAGACGTCAACGACATGGAATACGTGATGCAGGAAACCGACTTCGTCACCGGCGTGCATCAGGTGCATGGCGGCTCTGGCGATCCCTCGCCGTTCACCGCGGCCGGCACGCTGCAAGGCATCATGGCCAGTCTCAACGTGCGCTTTGGCAGTGAAGAGGTGGGCAACTACTCCTACGCCGTGCAAGGCGTGGGCCATGTCGGCTATGAGCTGTGCAAACTCTTGCGCGCCGAAAAGGCGAAGGTGTTCGTGACCGACATCAACCGCTCCGCGGTGCAGCGCTGCGTCGATGAGCTGGGCTGCGAAGCGGTGGCGCTCGATGAGATTTACGATGTGGATGCGGACGTGTACTCGCCGTGCGCGTTGGGCGGCACCGTGAACGAAAAAACCATGCCGCGCTTCAAATTCAAAGTGGTCTGCGGCGCCGCAAACAATCAGCTCGCCACCGACGATTGCGGCGATCAACTGGAACGTCGCGGAATTCTGTACGCACCGGACTACGCGGTGAACGCTGGCGGCCTGATGAATGTGTCGATCGAACTCGATGGCTACGACCGCGAGCGCGCGATGCGCATGCTTCGCACTATCTACTACAACGTCGGCACGATCTTCAAAATCGCCAGGCGCGACGGCATCGCGACCTGGAAAGCGTCCGACCGCATGGCCGAAGAGCGCATCAACACCATCGGTCGCGTGCGTATGCCGTTCACCGGCACAAGTCGGCCGATGTTCAAGGGTCGGTCGCGGTAGTGCGCAACACTTGAGCTAAGCATCGATGCTCGTCGTGAGCGTCGATGCGAACTCGTAAAGCCACAAGGTCTGCGCCTCGGTGTCCGGAACGGGGAAGCCACGCGCAGTGCCCAAGCGCTCAAATATGTCATCGGGATTCTTGTTGCCCAGACGCAGCATCAGCGCCGCCGAGATCGTCGCGCTGCGGCCAATTCCAGCGCGGCAGTGCACATAGATCCCCTCGCCGCGCAAGAAGCATTCGGCCAGCGCATCGACGAACGTTCGTGCCGATGCCATGGATGCCGGCACACTACGATCGACGATCGGAAAGTTGTGGAATTTCAAGCCCGCTTGAGCGCATAGCGCTGGCGCATCGGTGAGTGCAAGTTCAACGATTTCCTGCCGCTCCAAAAGCGAAACGACATTCGAAAAACCCAAGGAGCGATAGCCAGCGATTTCGTCGGCCAACCAGTCGCCGCCGCGCGGTCGAGGACCAAATGCCAATCGCTTCGGCGGCGTCGTCGGCGCCCAGTAGACGTCAGGAGAGAACATGCCATGCTCCGGCCACGATCAGGGCGATCGCAGCGCAGGCCACGGTGATCGCGGCGCCAACGCCAACGAGCTGCGCCGTCCAGCGCAGCGCGGGCGAGTCCGAGTTGCCGCGACACTTCCAAACGCACCAGGACGAGAAGCTCACATAGACTGCATATGGCAGCAATGCGACCAGCGCCATGGACTCTGGCGACGAACCGGTGACACGCACTAACCCCGCATATTTCATGAGGTCGCGATGAAATGGCTTGATTTCGTTGTTACAGCGTGGAAGTCATCAAGTTGGTCGTACTGACAGAGTGTTCGCTGCCATTTCCTCGCTAACACGGCCCTCGCTCGTTCTTTGCGCCGGACTCTTCGTTGCTCGTCGTCCCAATGGAACAACCATTCCTCCTCCTCGCGCCTCGATTCCGGCGCAAAGCCCTTCGCGATCTCCCGCGTTCCCTCATGAAATATGCGGGCTAATCCGATCACTACCGCAATCGCGACAAGGTTCGCAAGAAAACAGCCAAGTGCAAAGGTAATGCCAAAGGCGAACCACAGCGGCGTATCGCCTTTCAGGTGAGCTGCGATTGAGAATTTCGAGCCCGGGTTCTCGGATGCAAGGGGCGGCCGCTTGAGTCGGGGCGTCAGGCTGTCTCCCTTCAGCATGCTTCTGCTCTGTGGCCGCACGCAGGTAGTTTAAATCAGCGAAGCGGCGCCGCGCTCGCATGCAGCTCCAGCACCGCTCCGCCATCATCGACCGAGACGTGCTGTCCAACGACGAACCCGTGCGCGAGCAAGGCATCGCGGTAGCCTGCGGCTGCGTCGGGCACTTGACCGATCGCGGCCTGTGCCGACTCTGGCAAGATCGATACCACCAGTGGGTGCTTGGGCAGCAAAGCTGCGACGTGGGTGACCCAACGTTCCCCGAAGCGGCGTCGCGCTTGCTCTGGATCGCCGGGGAAGAAGGCGCGCCCCAGTCCTTCCCAGAAAGGCGAAACGCCATCGTGCCGCAATCCTGGCAGCGGAGCGATGATGCGTGCTGAGTCGATTCGATGGGTTGGAGCCCGCAAGCGCTCGATTGCCGCACCGATCAATTCGTGTTGCAGCAACCGACGTCGAGCGACGTCGGTCTCGCTCGTCGCCAGCGCCGCGATTTCCATGGTGCCAGTCAAGTCATTGCCCAGCAGCAAGGTGCGCTCGCGGCGGAACATTGCAAGATCGGGCGCTGCATGGACGCGCGTGCCGACGTGATACCAGTAGCGCGGCTCGTGGCTGCCGATGTTGCGCCGACAGCGCACCGCGCCCTTGGGCATCGAGTCGCCGAGCGCGAAGGCCAGCAGCACAAAATCATCTGGATCGTCGATGAAGGAGGCGCCTTCGATCTCAGCGGCGTCGATCAGGCCCGCCAGGCTGGTCAGGTCCGAGGTGGACGCAAGGCGAAATTCGTAGCTCATATGGTGCGCTCCACGGCGACATCGAAAGGCGCAGCACGCACGGTTGCGCCCTCTTCCAGATTCAGCGTTTGGATCGCGCGCAGATCCAGGCCGATGGCGGCGCCGCTAATGCGCGCCGGCAGCAGCATCGCACGGGCCGTTGTGCGCCCAGTGGTAATGACGAGGTGCAGAGGATCGGTAGCGCTGGCGCCCGCTGTCACCCGACAAAGACGGGAGCGCGATGGCGTTTTCAGCATCGCCAATCGCTCCTGCGCAGTGGGTCCGGCATCGAAAATATCGACATAGGTATCGGCATCGAAACCCTCGTCCATCAGTATCGAAAACGGCAGCTCGGCGATCGGGTGCAGCTGGCCGATGGCCCACTGCGCCTCCTCGGGAAGAATCGGTACATAGATCGGCGAGGGCGGCATCATGTCCGCAATGAAGGCTTTGCTGCGGCCACCGGTCAGGCGCTCGACGGTGGGGTAGTCCATGCCGAAGAAACGCCGCCCGACCGCGTCCCAGAACGGGCAACGTCCGGCGTCGTCTGCCAGGCCCGCGCTCTCGGCGGCGATGCGGTCGGAAAAGCGCTCCGCATGCTGCGCGATGAACAGCAGGCGCGCACGCGACAGCAGTTGCGGTGCGAGCGTGGCCGCGTATTCGGGATCGATGTGAAAGCTGATGAACAAGCTGACGTCGGTGAGGTCGTGGCACAAGTGCAGCGTGTGGATGCGCGTGCTCACGCCGAGCGGCTTGCTGCTGTGCACCACGTACTCGTTGCGAAAGCTATAGAAGCGATCCGAGAACCCGGCGCGTGCGGCGATGCCGCTGATGCCGACCACTTGTCCGCGGCTCAAGTCTTCCAGCGCGAACAGGTAAATCTCTTCGCCGCTGCAATCGTCGGTGGCAAAAGCATGAATCGATCGCTGCAATCGATCGGTCAGGAACGCCCGGTCGTAAGGTAACGTGGTAATCCCAACCGGACTCGCAGCCGCAAAGTGTTCGAGCGCCGGCAGATCGTTTTCGGCGCAAGGGCGCAGCAAGAATCGTGATGAGTCATCCATCAACCGTGTCTCCAGACGGGGCGCGGCTACCGTCGCGCCAGGCAATGGCCCGCGCGCTGCGCTCATCGCGCGGCGTGTGGCCGAAGTATTGTTTGTAGGCGTTGGAAAAATGCGCGCCGCTGGTAAATCCGGCGCTCAGGCCCACTTGCAGGATCGACTGCGAGGTCTCTTTCAACAGCCGCCGCGCACGCTCCAGCCGCTGCTCCAGATACCAGCGCGATGGCAAGGTATCGAGGTGCTGCTTGAACAGCCGCTCAAGCTGGCGCCGCGACACGCCGACGAGGCCGGCGATGTCCTCGGTTGAGAGCGGCTCGCCAAGGTTCGCTTGCATCAGGGCCACCGCTTCTGCGAGTTTGGCCGAACCCGCGACACGCGGCGGCACCGCGCGGCGATCCTGCGGTGCGCGAATGCGTTCGATGGCGAAATGCTCGATCAACGCGGCCTGCACGCGATCGCCATAGCGCTGCGCCAGCCAGGCGAGCATCAAATCGAGCGTCGCCGCGCCCTCAACAGCGCTCAGGCGCCCACGATCGATCTCGTACAACTGCGTCGAAACGATGGCATGCGGCAGCCGCGCACTAAGGCTACTCGCATGCAGCCCTGGGACCGCGCAGCGATAGCCGTCCATGAAGCCTGCCTCCGCGAGCCACACCGCACCGCAACCCAGCCCGCCGAGAATGCCGCGCAGGCGTTCCTGCGTGGTCGCGGCGGTCTTGAGCGGCCCATGAATCCAGACGGTATCGCTGGCGGTTGGTAGTGCACCGGCGACCACCATCAACCCATGCAGCGCCTGCATGTCCGCGCCGAGGCGACCGCTCACGGCGAGCGGCTCGCCGCTCATCGAAACCACCGGATCGCCATCCGCAGAAAGCAACACGTAATCCAGCGCGCGAGCGCCCAACGCTACGTTGGCCACACGCAGGGCTTCAAGCGCAGCGCTTAAGGAATGCAGCGAAAAACGCGGCAGCAGCAGGAACCCAAAGCGCAGGAATTCGCTCACGCCGACAACAACGGCCCGCGCCGCAGCGACTCGGTGCCAGCAACCTTCGCCACGCGCAAACCGGCCGGAACCACGCGGCCGCTTTCGCGCGCAAACAACAAGCCGTCGACCGGACTCAACACTGGCGTCAGCGTGCCTTGCGCAGGATCGAGGATCTCGGCGATCAATTCGCCTTTGCGCACCGTGACGCCGAGCTGCGCGCGATGGATCAGCACGCCACCGACCGGCGCTGGCACCGGCATCGAGCCTTCTAAAGGCGTGCCCGCACACGGCGTCGGAATGGCGACCGGCTCGCCCGCAATGAATTTGCGGTAGATAAGAAAGTCGACGATGGCGTCGGCGTCGGCTTGAGCAAACTCGTGCGCGACGTCGATCTCGCCGCGCAATTCCACTGTCGTAGCTTCGCAGGCGTGTTCATCATCGAAGCGGAAAGGAGTGCGGGTGGCGATCAACTGGCTGAGTTTTTCCAGCAGCATCGAGCAGCTCTCATCGAACGGCCCACCGCCGGAATCATCCGACAGCAGCGCCGCACGCGCGCCCAGCAAACCAGCCAGCGGCGCAAAAGTCGGCCAGCTCCAGTTTGTGGTGTAGAGGTGCATGACCGCTTCGTTATCGCAGTGCAGATCGAGCACGAGATCCGCATCGACGGCAAGGCGCAGCAGCGTTGCACGCAGACTGTCGAGCTCGTTGTCGCACGCAAGCGCGAGTGCCGCTTCACGCAAAGCATGGCGCGCCTCCGCCAAGGTCGGCGCGCGCTCTTTGAGCACGGGTTCCAGACGTTCGAAGGCCGACTCGCTCAAGTCGGCATAGTTGCGATTGAAGTTCTCGCCGCTCGCCAACTCGAAGCGCCCCAATCCGCGCCCCAAAACGCGCTGATGCAGACCGATCGGATTGGCCATCGGCACCAGGACAATGCGTTCGACCACCCTGCCCTGCGCTTCGAGCTCCGCAAGCTTGTTGCGCAGGTAATAACCGACGAGCAGCCCCGGGGGCTCATCGGCATGCAACGCACACTGGATGTACGCCTTGCGCGCGACCGAACCTGGCCCGTAGTGCAGACTGGTCAGCGACCGCGCCGTGCCCGGCATTGGTGCGGTCAGCGGATGTTGCTCGATATGCATGCGTGCTCGCGATTCGATCGATTGCGCGAATCATCGCAGCGTGTGCGCCGACGGGCCATCGTTTGAGCGCGGGGATGTCGCTTTCTCTTAAATTGGCATGGCGCGGTGTCTTGCATTGCCGGCTCAAGAGCGTACGCATAACCCGTCGAACCGAAGAGACGGAAAGGTTCGGGACGTAAATGGCTGTGCGTTACGCTATCGATCAGGCCGCCGGAGGATCTCGATGAAAGTGCCACTCCAAATACACGCCGAATGGGACGAAGCCACAGGCGTTTGGGTAGCCACCAGCGACGATGTCGTCGGACTCGCGACTGAAGCCTCTTTTAGGAAAAGCGACCCGCTCTTTTCCTGCGGCGACTGCACGGACCATCCGCGATGGCACGGTTCATGGACGGGTCTACAGTGCGCGCCAGCGCGGCCATCGCGCCCCTTCCACCGCACCCGGAACTCCCCGCATGAATCAGCTCGCCACGCGCAGCCGCCGCACGTTCACCCAATCCGCTCTGACTGTCGCGCTGCTGCAGGCGCTCGCTGTTCCGGCGTTGGCGCAGGATGGCGCGGAGGACGAAGACAAAGCCAAGCTCGATACGGTATTCGTCACCGGCTCGCGTATCAAACGCATCGACGCGGAAACCGCGCTGCCGGTGGAGGTGATCACGCGCGAGGAGATTCGCACACGCGGCGTCACGACGGCGGCGGAAATGATCAAGACGCTGACAGCGAACACCGCGCCGCTCAGCGATGGCGCCAGCATCACCGACAGCACCAGCGGCCAACGCGGCTTCAATGGCGCAAACCTGCGCGGCATTGGCGTATCGAGCACGCTGATCCTGCTCAATGGTCGCCGCCTGGCGAACTTCGCCTCCCCTGGCGATGAGGCAGGTGTGGACCTCAACAATATTCCTGCCGGCGCGATCGAACGGGTCGAGGTACTGAAGGATGGCGCCTCTGCGGTGTATGGCTCAGACGCCATCGGCGGCGTGATCAATTTCATCACCCGCACCGATTATGAAGGCCTCGACTTGAGCGTATCGACGGCCGATACCGACGAGGGCGGCGCTGAGAAGCACACCGCCACGATCAGCGGCGGCTTCGGTAACTTAGAGGAAGATCGCTACAACGTTTTCGGTGTCGTCGATGTGCAGCGACTCGGCGCACTGCGCTCCAGCCAACGCGAGTTCATCCAGGAACGCCCACTGGCGACGCTGCTGCCGGCGCTGATGTCGAGCAATACCTTCCCCGCCAACATCGACATCAGCTCAGCGCAGCGCAATGCGTTGATCGCCGCCGGCATTCTGCCGGCTGGCACGACGCGCACGCGCATCAACCCGAGCAACCCGGGCTGCAATCCCCCCGCCACTGTGTTCGCCGCGCAAGGTCCGGGCGGTCCGTTGGCGTGCAGCTACGACTACATGCGCGACACCGAAATCTATCCCGAGTCCGATCGCCTGGGCTTTATGGGCCGCGCTACGTTCAAGGTGGGCGACGATCACACGGTGTTTGCCGAAGCCTCGTTCGCGCGCGCTGAGTCCATCTATCGCTTGAGCCCGAACCCGCAGCGCATCCGTAATCTGCCGGTGACGTTGCTCCCGGAACCCTATCGCAGCGCGCTCAACCGCCCTAATCTGCCGACCACGTTCAGCGGTATTCGCCTGCGCATGGAGCAAGCCGGCAACCGCACCAGCGAAGTAACCAGCGAAGGCACACGCCTGTTGGTTGGTGCCGAGGGCAACCTTGGCGACTGGTACTACGGTACCGCCATTGGACGTGCGCAAAACGATGCAGTGGATCGCTATGTCGATGGTTATGTGTTGTTCGATCGTTTCGATGCCGGCATCCGCAATGGCACGATCAATCCTTTCGGCCCGTCCAGCGCCACCGGCCAGGCGCTGATCGACAGCATCACAATCGACGACGAAGCGCGCGTGTCGGATGGCACCAGCGAGTTCTGGGACTTCAACGCATCGCGCTCGATCATGGAAATGGAGTATGGCGATCTGGGCCTCGCGCTCGGCGGCGAAGTGCGCCGCGAGACGCAAGAGTTCACCCCCTCGGCCTTGCTGCTCAGCAACAACATCGCCGGCGATCGCGACAGCACTATTCCCGTCGGCGGCCCGTCCGACATTCAGGCTACGCGCGATGGGCGCACCATCGTCTCGGCCTATGCCGAGTTGAACGCGCCGGTGACCGAAACAGTGGAGCTGCAGGGTGCGCTGCGCTTCGACGATTACCAGGACGTCGGCAACACGTTTAATCCGAAGTTTGGTGTCCGCTGGCAACCTTCCGAGACCCTGATCATCCGTGGCTCGGCCGGCACCGGCTTTCGCGCGCCGTCGCTCAACGATCTCAATCGCCCGACGATTTTTGGCGTAACCTCAAGTCTGATCACCGATCCGCAATGCGCCGCAGCCGAGGGCAGCATCGATCTTTGTACCGACCAATGGCCGGTAGAGCGCCGCAGCAATCCGGATCTGGATCCCGAGCGTTCGCGCCAGTTTTCGGTGGGCTTCGTCTACGAGCCGAGCCGCCAATTCAACATCGGCCTCGAATACTTCTTCTTGCAAAAGCGCGACGTGATTTCCACGCTCGGCGAGCAGATCATCATCGAGAACCCGCAGCGCTATAACGGCACCTACATCGAGCGCGATAGCGATGGCTTCATCACCAACATCATTTTGCAGAAAGAAAACCAGGGCAAGCTCAAGACCTCCGGTTTGGATCTAACCTCGCGCATCGCCACCGAGGAAACTGAGTGGGGCGAATTCAGCATCGATATCAGCGGCACTTACGTGCTCGAGTACGAACGTCAGTTCGGACCCTTGGAGCCGTATCGCAGCAACTTGGGGCGCTTCTTGAACGATCAGGTCATCCAACGCTGGCGCCATCGCATTGCGTTCAACTGGGACTACGGCCCGGTCGGTCTGACGCTGGCGAACAGCTACCTCTCCGGCTACGAAGATCAGAACACCACCTACGATCCGTTTACCGACGAGCGCCTCCCAGAGCGCGACGTCGATGCCTATTCGCTGTGGGATCTGACCGGCGCATGGGACATCAACAACAACCTCCGTTTGCGCGGCGGCATGCTCAACGTGCTGAATGAGGAACCGCCGTTCTCCAACCAGGCGTATTTCTTCATCGCCGGATACGACCCCACCTACACCGATCCGCGCGGGCGTTCGTATTACTTGGGATTGGAGTACAAGTTCTTCTAAGCTCAATGGTGATAGCGCGGCACAGCGGGCAAGTCTTGGACCGGTAGGGGCGCGATTCATCGCGCCCGAATTGGCCGGCGATCAACTCTCGTCGATCCGGCCTGTCTCGGACCGCCACTGGCGCGCGACGAATCGCGCCCCTTCAGTTCTCGGCGCATCGTGAGCATTGATTTCGACACGAAGAGCGTCAACTGAGCTCAATCCGCACCGCAGCTGCCGCGCGCCTTGCTTTTTCGCGCGCAGCGAACAGGGTTTCGGCGCGTGCCAGCGCTACGCCGACGCGGCGGCGCCCGGCGACGGTGGGTTTGCCGAAGAGGCGAATGTCGGTATCGGGTTCGGCAAGCGCCGAATCGATGCCGTAGTAGCGCGGCGCTTCGCCGTGGCCTTCGGCAAGAATCGCCACCGACGCTGCCGGTGTGCGGCTGCGCACCACTGGAATCGGCAGTCCCAGAATCGCTCGCAGGTGCAAGGCGAACTCGGAAACGTCTTGCGAGATCAGCGTGACCAGTCCAGTGTCGTGCGGGCGGGGCGATACTTCGGAGAACAACACCTCATCGCCGCGTACAAACAGCTCGACACCGAAAAGCCCGCGCCCGCCGAGCGCGTCGGTGATCTTTTGCGCGATGGCTTGCGCTTTCCTGAGCGCCGCGGGCGCCATCGGCTGTGGTTGCCACGACTCCCGATAGTCGCCATCTTCCTGATAGTGGCCAATCGGCTCGCAGAACGTCGTGCCGCCTTGGTGGCGCACCGTGAGCAAGGTAATTTCGAAATCGAAAGGCACGAAGCCCTCGACGATCACTCGCCCTGCACCGGCGCGTCCGCCCGCCTGCGCGTATTGCCAGGCGGCGTCGATATCGAGGGGCGTGCGCACAATGCTCTGGCCCTTGCCGCTCGAACTCATCAGCGGCTTGACGACGCACGGCAGACCGAGCGTCTCGATGGCATCGCGATAACTGGGCTCGTCATCGCAGAAGCGATACGGCGAGGTCGGCAGTCCCAGCGTTTCCGAGGCAAGTCGGCGAATGCCCTCGCGATCCATGGTCAATCGTGCGGCGCGCGCGGTCGGAACAACCACGAGACCGTCGATCTCCATCTCCTCCAGCGTTGGGGTGTGGATGGCTTCGAGCTCGGGCACGACAACATCTGGGCGTTCAGCTTCGATCAGGGCACGCAGCGCGGCACCATCGAGCATGTTGATCACATGCGCGCGGTGCGCCACCTGCATGGCGGGCGCGTTTGCGTAGCGATCGACTGCGATCACCTCCAATCCCAGCCGCTGTGCCTCGATCGCCACTTCTTTGCCAAGCTCGCCTGAGCCCAACAACATGAGCTTGAAAGCTGAAGACGTTAAGGCGGTGCCGATCATAAATTGCCCTTGAGATGACGTAATTTTTACAAGTCGCGCCAGATGGCTTTGCCAGAATAGCGGGTGTTCTTAATCCCTGTGAGTTGTACGCATGATGTATCGGCTGGCAACAATCGCGTGCCTGTTCGCGCTGTTCGCGGCGACTCAGGCGCTGGCCGAGGTCGACCGCACCTGGCGCGCGGTGTTGTTCGATGGTCGCAAAGTCGGCCATGCCGTGACCGAACGCGAAGCGATGGCAGGCGGCGAGGTTCGCACCGCGGAGATCATGTCGCTGGAAATCCAGCGCGACGGCGTTAGCGTGTCGATGTGGTCGCTTGAGGAAACAACCGAAAGCGATGCGGGCGAACCTCTGAGTTTTCGCGCCGAGATCAAGACTGCCGGGCAGACGTTGAGCTACAAAGGCACGCGCCAGACCGACGGCACGTTCAAGGTTGCCATCGATGGCGCAGGTTCCGCGCGCGTGCAAACGCTCAAGTTGCCGCCGTTCGCGAAGTTCTTCGAGGCGCAACGTGCTGCGCTGAGTACTGCGCTGAAGAACGGGGAGTCGCTGTTGGCCATCGATGCCTTCGTGCCCAGCCAGTTGGAAACGGTGCCGCTGGAAACCAGCTTCAAGGGCCGTCGCCGCGTCGAACTGATGCAGAGCGAACAGCAACTGATGGAGATCGAACAAGTGGTCCGTTTTGCCAGCGGCCCGATGCAGGTGAACGCCTTCGTGAACGACGATTTCGACGCGCAGCGCATCCGCATGGATTTGCTCGGCATGAAGATCGAGCTGCTCGCGTGCGATGAAGCCTGCGCCACAGCGCCCAATCAGTCGCTCGATTTCCTGGACAGACTGGTGCTGGATGCGCCGCGCGCGCTATCGAAGGCCGATCTGTCTCAGCCATTGCGCTACTCGCTGCGCATCGACGGCACAGATCTGCAACCGGCGCAGACCAACCATCAGCGCATCGCCAGCGACGGCGACGGCGGACGCATCGATATCGTCGTCGATCCAATGGCTCGCGGCAAAGGCGAAGTCGATCCGATCTACACCCTGCCCTCGGCATGGGTGCAATCCGATAGCGTCATCTTGCAGGATCTCGCCAAACGTGCGGCGGGCAAGGCAACCAAGCCGGCCGAAATGATGGCCAGCGCTGAGGCCTTCGTTCGCGAGTACATTTTCGGCAAGACGCTGTCGGTCGGTTATGCCTCGGCCCTTGAGGTCGCCACTTCGCGCCAGGGCGATTGCACCGAACATGCCTTGTTGTTGACCGGCATCGCACGCGCACTGGGCATTCCGGCGCGCGTTGCGACCGGTCTTGCCTATGTGCCGAGTTTTGGCGATCGCGAGAATGTGTTCGTGCCGCATGCTTGGACTGAAGCCTTCATCGACGGGCGTTGGGTCGGTTTCGATGCCGCGCTGAGCGGCTTCGACAGCGGGCATTTGGCGTTGGCCGTGGGCGATGGCGATCCGGTACGCTACTTTGCAGGCGTCGCCTTGCTGGGGAGCCTCAAAATCGAGGCACTCCAGGCGCCGTGATTTACGCTCTTGCAATCGCGTTGGCGCTGACGGCGAATGCGGCGAAACCGCCGCGCCCAGTGGGCCGCGTCAATATCGCCGGCATTGTGACGGATACGCGCCTCAGCGAACTATCGGGCCTCGCGGCGTCCCAGCGCATGGCCGATCGCTACTGGGCCATCAACGATGGTGGCAATGGCTCCAAACTATTGCTCATCGACGGTCGCGGCCGGGTACACGGCGAAGTGCAGGTCGATGTCGCTAATGTCGACTGGGAAGCGCTGGCCAGCTTTCGCTGGCGCGGCCACGCATGGCTGCTGATCGCCGACACGGGCAATAACGACGGGCGACGCGAATATCTGGATTTGTGGATGCTAAAGGAGCCCGATCCGCGCCAGCCCCCAGCTGCGGTGGACCACGAGCGCAACCTTGCCGTGCGTTTCCCGGACGAGCCGCACGATGTGGAAGCGGTTTCCGTGGACGCGGTCGAAGGCCAGATTCTGCTGCTGACCAAGCGCACCGTACCTTCGGTTTTGTACCGGGTGCCGCTCGATGGCATCGGCAAAACCACGGCGACAAAGGTGGCGCCGCTGCCGGGAATTCCGCAGCCGACGCCCGCAGAAATTCGGCGCGACGGTGCGCTGAGCCGCTATCGCTCGCAGACCACTGAAATGCAGCTCGATTGTGCCCGCACGTCGCTGCTGGTTTTGACCTACGATTCGATTTATCGCTTTGTGCGGCGCAGCGACCAGTCCTGGGAAGAGGCATTGACGGACGCCGAGCCAAGTCGTTCGCAGATAACCTTTCTACCTCAGGCTGAGGCGATGGCGTTCGACGAGACCTGCACTCAAGTGATCGTCGGCAGCGAGAAAACGCCCTCGCCGCTGCTGCGCTTCCGCTATCGGCCGCTGCCGTGACATCGGCAATTCTCCGCGCATGGCGCGGGCAACTGCGGCTGCCGAGCATCGAGTGTCCGAAACCGATTCGCACTTCTAAAGGCGCCTGGGCGCGGCGATTTGCGCGCCGCGACAGCCAGCAGCGAACTTCGAATGTTGACGGACTGGAGATATGCCGACGCCGCGGCTTGCGCCGTGAGCTTGAGCCAGTGCTGCTGGTGCCGATCGGGCGCGATCGATTCGCGCGCGTGCATTGGCTGACGCCGCAAGCGGCACAGGCACTCGCTGGCCTGCGCAAAGCGGCGCTCGGCGCAGGAATCGAGCTGGAAGTGATTTCGAGTTATCGCAGCGTGCGTGCCCAACAAGGCATCGTCGCGCGCAAGCTGCGCGCCGGTCAGACGCTGGCCGACATTTTTGCGGTGAATGCGCCACCCGGCTTCAGCGAACACCACAGCGGCGAATGCGTCGACTTCGCCGTTCCCGGCGCCGAGCCGCTCACCGAGGCATTCGAAACAACTCCGGCATTTGCCTGGCTTGCGCGCGAGGCACACCATTTCGGCTGGCGCATGAGCTATCCGCGCGGCAATTTACAAGGTTATGTGTACGAACCTTGGCATTGGCGATTCCGTCCAACGAGGCAAAAGCGGCGAAAGGCAGCATCGAGACGGGCGCCACTATCGGCGCCGGGCCTTTGACGGCGGCGGTTTGCGCCGCATCGGCACGCGCTCTGGCCGCCTTGCGCCGGCCACCGCAACATCCACCATAGTTTTGACCGCAACCACGGTCAGCACCATCCCAAAGGGCCCGAAGTAAGACAGCATAATCATTCCGAAAATGATGATGACCTGCAGTCCGATCGTCCGTCCGAAGTGATAGCTGGCGTGGAGCTCGATCTCAGAGACGTTGGCGATCGAGCGCCGATCATGCAACCATCCAAGAATTGCGAAGCCGATCAGCAGCAAGCTGCCGTAGCCCACATCCGACCAGTTGGCCTTCCACGCCGGATCATTACCGAACTGATCGAACGGCAGCGTTGCCAATGCCAACACAAAGATCCCATGGGCGAAAAGAAATGCGCCGGCAGCGATCAGGAATTGGTGCGCGTGCCGCATTTTCTTAGGCTTGCCGTTGACTCGCGCCTCACTGTAGTGGCTGCGATCCCTGGTCCGAAACCAGTGCGCTTCCGACAACGCCACATGCGCGCCGATGCCGAGAGCATTTTCGACCCAGAACAGCAGCAGCACGGTTGCGGCAGACACCTGCTGATAGAGCAAGGCAGCGAGATAAGCGCCGTTGAGCGCCAGCGCCAACAGGATTCGCACCGAACGCGGTGTCATCCGTCGATTTCCGCAGGCGCCGCCAATGGACGTTTCAGCGCATCGATGGCCTCGCCGATGCCGCTCACAGTGAGTGGAAACATGCGATCGCCAACGATGCGCCGGATGTGCGTTATGGTCGGTGTGTAGCCCCAATGCTGGCGCTCAGCGGGATTGAGCCAGGCGAGTCGAGGCCAGGTGCGCACCAGACGCATCAACCACGCTTGCCCGGATTCCTCATTCCAATGCTCAATGGAACCACCCGGCTCAAGCACCTCCAGCGGACTCATGCTCGCGTCGCCGACCAGGATCACTCGGTAGTCCTGGCTGTATTTGCGCATCAATTCAAGCGTCGGCGTACTTTCGTTGTGGCGCCGTCGATTGTCCTTCCAAACGCGCTCGTACACGCAATTGTGGAAATAGAAATGCTCCAGGTGCTTGAACTCGGCCTTGGCCGCCGAGAACAGCTCTTCGCAGACGCGGATGTGATCGTCCATCGAGCCGCCGATGTCGATAAACAACAACAGTTTCAGCGCGTTATGTCGTTCCGGTCGCAGTTTCAGATCGAGCCATCCGGCATTGCGCGCAGTCGAGCGGATCGTGTCGTCCAGATCCAGCTCGTCGGCCGCGCCTTCGCGTGCGAACTTACGCAGGCGCCGCAGCGCCACCTGAAAATTGCGGCGACCCAACTCGACATCATCGTCGAGATTACGATAGGCGCGTTGCTCCCACACCTTCGCGGCGCGGCGCTGCTGTGAGCGCCCGCCGATGCGCACGCCTTCCGGGTGATAGCCGCCATGACCAAACGGCGAGGTGCCGCCGGTGCCAATCCAACGATTGCCGCCCTGATGGCGCTCGGTTTGTTCGGCAAGGCGCTCGCGCAGCGCATCCATCAACGCTTGCAGGGAACCGAAGGCTTTGAGCTGGGCTTTTTCCTCGTCGCTCAATTCACGCTCAAACACCTGGCGCAGCCAATCGGGAGGAACGTCCTTCAGCCATTCCGGCGCGTGATTAGCGATCCCGTCGAAGAACGCGCTGAAAGCTCGATCGTAGCGATCGTAAAGCGTTTCGTCCTTGATCAGCACAGTGCGCGCCAACACATAGAAGTCGCTGATCGACAACTGTGCGAGGCCCACCTTGAGAGCCTGGAGCAATGCCAGGAACTCGCCGAGGCCGATCTTCAGACCGAAAGCGCGCAGCGTGAGGAGGAAGCGAATCAGCATTGACGGTTCTTGGTTCTTGGTTCTTGGTTCTTGGTTCTTGGTTCTTGGTTCTTGGTTCTTGGTTCTTGGTTCTTGGTTCTTGGTCTTGGTTCTTGGTTCTGGTTTTTTGCTGGGGAACCGACCGCGCCAGCCGGGGTCAACACTAGCGTTAAGTTAGACTACGTCAATGTATCTAGACTTTTACGGGCTGTCAGAGCCGCCATTTTCAATTACGCCCGATCCGCGATTCGTGTTCTTGAGCGAACGCCATCGCGATGGTCTTGCGCATCTGCTGTATGGCGTCGGCCAGGGCGGGTCGGGCGGCTTCGTGCAGCTCACCGGCGAAGTCGGCACGGGCAAAACCACGCTGTGTCGATTGCTGCTCGATCAGTTACCCGAAAAAACGCGCATCGCGTTGGTACTCAATCCACTGCTCTCGCCGGTTGAGCTTCTGGAGACAATTTGCCAGGAACTGCATCTTGAGTTTGCGCAGGCGCGAGGGAGCATTAAAGCGCTCACCGATGTGCTCAACGCGTTCTTGCTCGAAGCGCACGCAAATGGCGAGCGCGTCGTGGTCATTGTCGATGAGGCGCAGAATCTGTCGGTGCAGTCGCTCGAACAAGTACGTCTGCTCACCAATCTTGAGACACCGACGCAAAAGCTGTTGCAGATCATCCTGCTCGGACAACCTGAGCTGCGCACGCTGCTGGACAGGCCGGAACTGCGCCAACTCGCGCAACGCATCACCGCTCGCTATCACCTCACGCCGCTCGAAGCCAACGAAACAGAAGTCTACGTGCGCCATCGGCTCCACGTGGCCGGATCGGAACGCGTGCCCTTTACGCGACTGGCGCTACGCGCCCTGCACCGGCGCTCCTCAGGCGTACCGCGGGTGATCAACGTCATTGCCGACCGCGCCCTGGTGGCAGGCTATGCGCGTTCGCTCGACAGCGTCAGCGAGCGTCTGGTGGAGGAGGCCGCAGACGAGGCTTTGCTTGGCGGCCGGCGCCGTCGGCGCACATGGCATTACACTCTTGCCGCAACCGCGGCCGCCGTAGCCGTGGTGTTTGCGCTGTCCTGGCCGCGCGCGCCGGAACCAGCCGCCGAAGCGATCGCCGCTGTGCCTCCGGCTGTCGAACCGCCGATGGATGCGCTTTTCGAGAGTTTGCTGGCGAAGGCGCCGGAATACGAAAACCAAACGTGGCAGCGCTTCGCGGGTCTCTGGAATTGGACAGTCGACGCAACCGCAGCCCGGGCGCTGCAGGATTGCAGCGGACTGGTTGCCTCTGGGCTCAATTGCCTGCGCGCACAAGGGCCGCTCAATCGCCTTGCCGCCTTGCAGCGCCCAGTCGTGCTCAGGCTGCGGGCCGGCGACCAGTTCGTATCGGCATTGCTCCTTGGCATCGATGAGGGTAGTGCGCGAATTGAACTGGCGGGAACCAGCATTGATGTACCGCGAGCCTTGATCGAACTGCACTGGCTGGGCGACTATCGCGCCTTATGGCGTGCGCCGAGTTTTCTGCCAGGCACGATGCTGCAAGGCGACAGCGGTCCTGGCGTACAATGGCTTCGATCGCAGTTGGCGTTAGCTGAAGCGCAGCAGGGCCTGCCAGGCGATCCAAGCGTAGACGGAACATTCGATGCGGAACTTGAACGGCGCCTGCGGCGTCTACAATTGCGCCTGGGACTGGTAGCCGATGGTATCGCCGGCCCGGAAACGCAAATGGCTCTTGCAGCGTATGCGCCAGAGGGGCCACGGCTGGTGCGTCTTGAATCGAAGCGAGGTTGAGGCATGTCGTTGATTTTGGACGCATTAAAAAAGTCCGAGGCAGAACGCAATCGCGGCACGCCGCCGCGATTGCACACGCCTTATGTCACGGTGCAGCGCGAGCGCCCGGCTTGGATCGTGCCCACCATCACCGTGGCAATTCTCGCTGCCGGGGGCGCCACCTGGTTGTCGTTGACGACGCCTCGCGTGGGCGAAGTCGTTGCTGCAGCGCCCGATTCGGCCCCCGAACAGCTGCTTGCGACGGTTCCTGTGGACGCACCTCAGGCGCCCATCGCCAGTCAGATTCCCGCCACCGATCCGAGGCCTGAGCTTACGCCAGCTGCTGTTGGTGGCGCCGGCATGTCCAGTGGGGGTGGATCGGCAAGTCTCGCCGTGCCGCAACGCGCCGATCTCTACACGCCCCCGCAAACACCCAGCCCCCAAACCGTGCAAACGGCGCCGCAAACGCCTGTCCCGACGCCGGCAGCGCCAGTGCAGGCCGCGCCCGCAGCGTCGATTGCAGCGCAACCTGAGTCGGCTCCCTTGGCAGAAGACCCGATGCAGACCGTTCCAGCGGTCGATGCGCAAACCGCTTCGCAAACCGTTTCGGTCGCTGCAACTGCCGAGACATCGGTGGAAATGCCAAGCACTGAAGCACCGAAGGAACAACTGCTGCTGGTCTATCAACTGCCCTATGCGATTCGCAAAGACTTGCCCAAGCTCGACTTGTCGATGCACGTGTTTTCGCCGGTGCGGGAAGAGCGATTCGTGGTCTTGAACGGCAAACGATATAGCCTCGACGGTACATCGCCCGGTCCGGACATTGCGCTCCTCGATATCAGCGACGAAGGCGCTGTGATGGAATTCCGCGGCCAGAAGTTCCTGTTGCCGCGACAAACGTTCTGACAGCGCCAGACCAGGCGCCCACATGTTCGTTCGCATCGACGAGAAGCGACGCAAGCCATTGCGGCTTGTAACGCCGCTGTTGGTGATGGCGTGTTTATGCGTCGCTGTTTGGCAAGCCCTGGCGCCACCGGCCGAGCGCTATGCGTTGTTGCAGAGCTGGGGCACGGTGCCTGCAGAATTGCAGCTAAATCTGGGAGCCTTGCTGAGCGGTTCTGGCCTGCGGCTTTTCAGCGCATTGTTCGTGCACGCCGATTGGACCCATCTTTTCGGCAACATCTTGTTCCTTGGTCTGTTCGGCGCTGCCGTCGAACGCACACTCGGATCCTGGCGGTTGTTATCGCTGTATCTGCTTGCCGGCGCCTGCGCAAACTTGTTCACCGCGCTCATGGCCCCGCTGACCCAGGCGCCCATCATCGGTTCCAGCGGCGCTGTGTCGGCCCTGATCGGCGCCTACGTGTTGCTATTCCCGCGTTCGCACTTGGGTATCGTGCTGCCGCTGGGATTGTATTTTCAACTTGTTCGCGTACCGGCGATCCACTTGATTGGTATTTGGCTGGTATTTCAGGTGCTCGAAACCTTCGGCAGCCGCACCGGCGCCATCGCCTGGTGGGCCCATGTGTTCGGATTCGTCAATGGCGTGTTTCTCGCGCTGATCTTGCGACCATGGCTGCATCGGCGCGATGCGCGTTTGGTCTAGCACGATGGCGGCGGTCACTCACTGCGCGCCGTCGCACCGCGAATTTGCTGGATAGCAATAGGCACATTGAGCTTCGACCAGGTTTGATCGGCAGTCATGGCAGGGATCCCGCGCCGCAATGCCAGGGCCAGGCAAGCGCGGTCGCCCAGCGACAATCCATAGGCCAGCGTGTGTGTGATGAGGCCAGCGGTCAGCACGGCATCATCAGCAAAAAAGGGCACAATTTCGATGCCGGCAGCGACAATCTGCTGTTGCACCAAATCCGGACTGTGTCCATCGCGGGCAAAGCGTTGGATCACTTCAGCCAGATTAACGCTGGAGATGCAGCAGGCATCAATATGCGAAGCAACCACATCAAAGCCCGGCTCGGAAAACAGATACGCCAGCAATGCCGAGGCATCCAGTGCAATCATGACTTGACGTTTTCCAAGCGCTCCGCCGCGCGGCGCTCACTGAGCAAATCCTCAACCACGTTCTTCGGTTTTTGCTGGCCATAAAGCCCTGCGACCCACGTCGGCAGTGCGAGTTTATTCGGTGCAGTCAAGGGCTCAAGGCTAGCCTGGAGCAGCACCAACCGCACTTGCTCTTCCATGCTGGTGCCGGCGATAGCGGCACGCAAACGCAAGCGGTCACGCACCGCATCCGGGACGTTTCTAATCGTTAATACCGCCATGGCGTGGGTTTCCTCTATCGAAAAGCACAGTGAGATTAGCACTGAAAGCATTGCTGTCACTACTGCTGTCACTGGTCGGAGCTTTCAATGTAACGACGTCCTTGGCACGCGCCTGGCTTACCGGGTAAGCCGAATGTGGCACTCACTTTCCCATCGAAGGCGACAGGCGCCGCCAGCGCGAAGGGGGCGGCACCATCGGGGCCGATTTGCCTTGGTTGGCGACTTGAATCTCGAGCGCGGACTCGCGGCTGATTCGATAGCTCAGGGCTTCGCCAGCTCGGTCTCAATGTCGGCGAGCAGCACCGTGGTATCCCGTCCGAGTTCCGAGAGCAGATTCCACTGCAAGATGGCCCATTCGCGCTGCGTGCGCAGGTAGGCCGCGAAGCCGGGGTTATCGCGCGCCAGCGAGATCACTTCCGCAGCGGGGCGCTGGTCGAATACCGACACACCCAGCGGGTTTTGATCGCGCGCGCCGTCGTTGCGGAATGCGCGGATCACTGCGGTTTGCGTGTCCATCAGGTCGTCGTATTGACTGTAGTACGCCTGCAAGCGCCGCGCCAACGCACGATTGCGCAGCAGCCCAAGCCGACCGGCGCTGATCAGCGACTCATAGCCGTTTCGCGAACCCACGGAAATGCGCACGAGGTTGATCGACCCCATCAGGTTATCCAGCTGGTCAACCGGAAAGGGCTGCACCGGCGGTACCGTCCCTGCGCCGGTACCGAGCTGCAGTGTGGCTGGCAATGTCCGGCCAAAAGCTTCGCGGTAGATGTAGTCGACCGCGGCGATGCGCAGCTGTGCCGAGCCCAGCAGCGCGTCGCCCAAACCGAGGTGCGCGCGAAGGTCCTCGGCGATCTCGGTCAAGTGTCCGCGCACCAGCTCGCGCTCGACCCGCGCCTCGTTCCAGTTCGCCACTTGGATTCCGACGAACACGCCGAGCACCACGATCAGGAAATCGATGCCGATCGCGGTCCAGTTCTGTTCGCGAATGTGAGCCGCGACGCGCAGCAGGCGGGTGCGGCGCAGCGCGGCGGTTTCGATGTCGTCACTCATTCCTGACGTGACTTTGCATCAAGTTGACTGAGATTTCGTCTGGCTGGGTGGTCTGCCGAAACAGACCACTGAGCCCCCTCATTCATCTTCGTCTCCGTCGACGAACTCGTCCTCGGCAGCGGCATCTTCGTCTTCGACAGCTTCGTCTTCGACAGCTTCTTCTTCGAAAGCTTCTTCTTCGGCGGCTTCGTCTTCCATCGCCTCGCCTTCGTCACCCTCGCCTTCGAACGCTGCGCTGTCGTCCGCCGGCTCGTCATCCAGACCCGTTTCGCCATCGCCCTCGGCGGAGTCCTCGTCCTCAGTAGATTCTTCGTCGCCCGTCGCGTCGTCGCTGTCTCCGGCGCTGCCTCTCAAACCATCATCGCCGGCGTCATCCAAGTTGGCTTCGCTGTCCGCTTCGCCCTCATCGACATCGCCGTCCGATGCGCCAGACTCGCCGCCCTCGTCAACGAAATCCTCGTCGCTGGCATCGCCGACGCCATCGCCATCGTCGTCGAGATCGGTCGCGTCGCCCTGGCCGTCGTTATCGTCGTCGCCATCTTCCCCATCGATCAAACCGTCGGCATCGCTGTCGACGTCCATGTCGAGGCCCTCGCCGTCGTCGTCGAAAACGATTTCGCCGTTGTCGCCCGCGCCGACGTCGTCGAAGTCGAAGGTCTCGGTCTCGTCGTCGCCAACTAACTCGGCATCGATGTCGTAGTCGTCGAGTTCCGGGTCGTCGTCGCTGAACGCGATACGGCCCTTACTGTCTTCCTCAGCGCTGAATTCATGACCGGCGCCGATTTCGAAGTCGCTGATTTCGTAGTAACTGTCGTCTTCGCCCAGATTGTCGTCGGCGAATCGAATCACCGGGCGCTGATCGCTCCCGGCGTGGAAGTTGAACTCGTCCTGGCTGAAACTCACTGCTTCGACTTTGCCGGGACGAACGGCAATGTTGTCGACCTGGAATACTTTGGTCCCACCGAACACTGCCAGCGATGTAGTGCCCGACGCGCCTGCGGCGGGATTGACTCGCACATCGTATTCTTGATCTCGAGGCAGGCTGACCACGCAACCGCGCGTGCCGCGCATGGGTTTCATGGTTGCGCCCGAAATTTCGTTCTTGTTCGACGAAACCTGCTTCTTGTTGCTTTTGCCGACAGCCTGGACTTGACTACACGACGTGGGCGTCACCACGGTGTAGGTGGTGGCCGGTGCAGCTGGCTGACGCGCGGGTGCTGTCGGCTTGGGCTTGCGGCTTTCGGCGGCAGCCGCGGCCCGATCCTTCGGGCCGCAGAACGGACACTTCAGCGGCTCGAAGCGCGTCGACAGCAAGGTGAAATCCATGGCGCCGGCGCCGCCAGACCACGCATCGGCCGGCTCGCTGGGATTGAGTGCGGCGCCGTTGTAGACCCATTGATCGTTTCCGGCGTCGATGTCGATGAACTTCTCTTGGCCGGGATAGTTGTTGTCGTAGATGTAGACCCGATACACGGCGTTGCCGGTGCGCTCGATCTTGTAGGGCGTCACCGCATGGCCGCCGCCCTTGTCGTAAATACCGAGCGTGGGATAGTCCTCTCCGGACTTCAACGCCGTCACCAACCCATCAACGATTTGCTGCAGCGAGTATTGCTTGGTGACATTGGTGACCGTTTGCACTGGATCGACCATCTGCGTGCTGTAGTACGCCGAAATGGTGCGCATCAGGATTTCGTCATCAGGCTTGAGCGCCTGAGTCGCATCGCCACCGTAGTCGCTGAGGCTTTCCGCTTCAATGAAGAAGGCGGCGCTCAGCACCGCCATTCCCTCGCAGTGCCCGCCTTCTTTGCTCTTGTTCATGGCTTCCAGCCACATTCGCGCGCCGGGTGTGGGCACGCACGAATCGTTCTCGATTCGCGCGCATGCCTGCTCGCCGAACAAATAGGCCGCATCGTCCGGCTTCAGCTCTGCATTCGGATGTTCGTCGCCGCCCCAGTTGGCGAATCCGAAACCGTGCGGGGTGGGTCGAAAGCCGGTGTCGACAAGCACTTCAGCATTGCCCGATGCAGAGAGCGCTGCGAGCACCGCACAAACCAAAACCTTGCGCAACATACGCCCCCCAGAGTCCAGATGTGGAGACCGCATTCAATCACAGGGCTTGCCCAATACTGCGATCGGCAGTTGGAACTTTTATTGCGCGGTGCGGACCGCGGGCGCAGTACGCCGTCGCAATCGGATCGATTCTGTCGCAAGAATCCCGGACTACATCGGAATACAAACGGTTCTCGTCGCAACCAGGCGGTAAGCATGACCTACGTCACTTATCGTCAACACCTTGAAGCTTGCAGTCTGCGAACCAGCCCACTATCGGAGCGTTTATGAACCTGATCGACATCTTCCTGGAACCTGCCAAGGTCTTCACGCAGCAAAAGGAAAAACCGAGCCCGTGGTTGCCGATGCTGATTCTGGCGCTGGTCTCTGCGGCGTTGTTCTTGACCTACTACAATCGCGTCGACCCCGAATGGCTGAACGGCCAGATGATGGCGCAGATGGGTGACGAGATGACGGCGGCACAATTGGAGCAAACGAAGTCCACGATGCCCGGCGCCAAAACCATCGGCTACATCAGCGCCGCCGGTGCGGCGGTGATGATCCCAGTCCTGCTGCTGATCATGGGGGTTTACTACCTGCTGGCCGGCAAGGTTCTGGGACGCAATCTGGGATTCATGCATGGCTGGGCGCTCGGCGCCTGGGGCGGCTTTCCTGCCGTTCTGGGCATGCTGGTGGGTTTCGTCGGTGCGCTCACCATGGCGCCGCAAACGGCGCAGGAATCTCTGATGCTCACGTACATCGATCCTTTGTTCGTGCAACTGCCGCGCGATCACGCGCTCAGCGGCTTCGCTAAAGGCTTCGACTTACTCTCGATCTGGAGCATCGGACTGACCGCTCTGGGCTGGAAAGTGATGACCGGCTCGCGCTGGGGCGAGGCAATCGCCGTAGCGATCATTCCGTCGGTGGTGATCTACGGCGTGTGGCTTATCGTTGCGTTGACCTAAGCGACGATCCTCATGAAAAAGAAACTGCTGATTGCGGCGGGCATCGCGATAATCCTCGCCCTGCCCTTCCTGGCCAAGCGCGAAGGCAAAGCGCTCGGTGTAGACATCCACACAGTGGCATTGCAGGACATCCGGCCAAGCATTCTGGCTTCAGGTACGCTCGCCTTTCGAACCGAAGTCAAGCTGACCAGCGAGGTCCTGGCGCAGGTCACCGAGATCCTGGTGGCCGAGGGCGATCGCGTCGAGCGCGGACAGGTGCTGTTGCGCCTGGACCCGGAAACCTATCGTAATGCCATCGAGCGCGAGGAAGCGTCGCGCCGCCAGCAGGTGATCGCCATCGAGCGCCAACGCGTGGCACTGGAACTTCGCCAGCAACAGTTCGATCGCTATCAGAAACTGGCGAACATGCGCACCGTGGATCAAGCCCGCTTCGACGAGGAGCGCAATCAACTCAAGTTGGCGCGCATCGAATTGAAGAGCAGCGAGGAAGCGCTCAGGCGCGCCGACGCAGTACTCAACGATGCGCGCGAATTGCTCGACAAAACCGAGATCACATCGCCCATCGCGGGCACCGTCGTCAGTCTGCCGATCAAGGTGGGCGAGACGGCTATCCCGTCGACCAACGCATTGGCCGGCGCGCAACTCATGACCATCGCCGACACCAGCGCCATCGAGGCACGGCTCAAGGTCGATGAGGGCGATATCGCGCGCATCGCGATCGGCCAGAACGTCGATGTCTACCCCGCAGCGCACCCGACGGACGCCATCAAGGGACGCGTCGAGCGCATCGCGCTGGTGCCGCTGGTCGATCAACAGGGGCGAGCGTTCGAAGTGATCGCCTCGCTCGAGGCGCGGGAAGGTTTGCAACTGCGCTCGGGCATGAGCGCGCGTGCTGACGTGTTCCTGGGCGATGGCACCAAGGTGCTCGCGGTCCCGGTGGAGTCGGTGGTCACCAGCGAGCCGGAGCCGCGCAAAACGGTGCACCACATCTGGAAAGTCGTCGACGGCAAAGTCAGCAAGATCGACATCGACGTCGGCGCTGCCGACGATCGCTGGCAGGCGATAACCAAGGGGCTGGCTGCAGGAGACGAAATCGTCGCGGGTCCAATGCGGGCGCTGCGTCAGCTGAGCGCAGGTCAGCCGGTCGAGCAGCAGAAGTCCGAGAGCAAGGAGCAGAAGAACGACGAAGCCGGCAGCGAAGAGGATGCGAACGAGGACGCGCCGTGATCGCGATGCGCGGAATCACCAAGCGCTACGTTATGGGCGATCAGGAAGTGCGGGCGCTCGATGGCGTCGATGTCGATATCAAGCGCAATGAGTACGTGGCGCTGATCGGCGCCTCCGGCTCCGGCAAATCTACGCTGATGAACTTGCTTGGGTGCCTGGATACGCCCACCAGCGGCAGCTACCTGCTGAATGGGCGCGATACCGCCACGCTCGACGACACCGAGCTTGCGCGCGTGCGCAACCGCGAGATCGGCTTTGTCTTCCAGAGCTTTCATCTGCTGCCCCGCATGAGCGTGCTCGACAATGTTGCGCAACCGTTGGTCTATCGGGGTACGCCGCGCGGCGAGCGCCTGAAGCGTGCTCGCGAATCGCTGGATCGGGTCGGCTTGGGAAACAGGCTGTCGCATCGACCGAACCAGCTGTCGGGCGGCCAACGCCAGCGCGTCGCGGTGGCGCGAGCCCTGGTCGGTGAGCCGTCGATCCTGCTTGCGGACGAACCCACCGGCAATCTCGACACCAGAACATCCGCGGAAATCATGGCGCTGTTCGACGCGCTGCACGGGCAAGGACAAACCGTCATCGTCGTCACTCACGAACCGGATATCGCCGCGCACTGCCGACGCACTGTGCGCATGAGCGATGGGCGCATCGTCGAAGATCGCTCAAACGCAGACCGTGTGACGGAGCACGCCTGATGCAAGCGCTACTCGAAGCTTTCCGCGCCGCTCTCGTCAGTCTGCTCGCCAATCGTTTGCGCAGCGTGTTGACGACACTCGGCATCGTTATCGGCACCGCCTCGGTGATTGCGGTGGTGTCGCTGGTGCAAGGATTTTCCGAATCGATCAAACAGCAGCTCGCCGGGCTGGGCGGCAGCACGCTCACATTGGAGGCGGTAAATACCAACGAAAACATCCTTTTCGGCAAGATCAACCGGATCACGTTCGAGGATCTGGAAACCCTGCGCTATCGCGTGCCCGGAGTCGCCGCTGTCGCACCGGTCATGATAGTGCAGACGCCCAACATCAGCTATCGCGATCGGACCGTCACTTCTGAAGTACGCGCCAGCACCGCCGACTACGCGCCTGTGTATGGACGCTTTCCGGTCAAAGGGCGTTTCATCGCCAGCGCCGACGATCAGGGCCGACGCCGCGTCGCGGTGATCGGCAACGAACTCGTCGAAGAGCTGAATTTGCCGGACGATCCCTTGGGCGAATACATCCGGATCGGCAGCGAGTGGTTTCGCATCATCGGCGTGATGGAGAAGCAAGGCGATCTGCTCGGCTTTTCGCTCGACAACTATGTGGTCATCCCATTCGATGTCGGCCGAGCGATCAACGGCAATCAGCTGCGCCCCTTCATGCAGGTGAGTTTCACCATCGATGACGTCGATCAGGTCGACGCGGTTCGCGATCGCGCCAAACGCGCGATCCAGACCGCGCGCGCCGGCACTGCCGACGACGACACCTTCAGGATTCAAGCCGCCGACAGCGTCGTCAAGCAGTTCGAAGAAATCACCCGCACAACCACGGCTGTGGTCGGTGGGGTGGTCGGCATTTCTTTGCTCGTCGGCGGCATCGGCATCATGAACATCATGCTGGTGTCGGTGACCGAACGCACGCGCGAAATTGGCGTGCTCAAGGCGCTGGGAGCGACGCGCCGCGACATACTGGTGCAGTTCCTGCTGGAGGCAGCGCTGCTGGCGTTGCTCGGCGGACTGATCGGCATCGCCATCGGCTGGGGCGCTGGCGCGTTGATCGCCTCGCTGATTCCTGGCTTTCCGCCGGCGGCGGTACCGATCTGGGTGATTCTGGGTGCGGCGGGCTTCTCGGCCCTGGTAGGCGTGGTGTTCGGCATCATGCCTGCGTCCAAAGCGGCCGGTCTCGATCCCATTGAAGCCTTGCGCTACGAGTGATGTGCTATCAAGCGCGGAATCACTCCGCGCTCGATCTCGATGAACGCTTTCGATCACACCCACCAACTCGCAGAGGATGTGTCGCTGCGATTGCCGCCGACCTTCGAGGTGAAGGTCGGCGACGCCGCAATCACAGCCATCGAACGCAGCACCGGTGCTTTGGTGACGGCGTTCGTGAAGCCGAGCCCGAAGGGTCTGCCGCTCGACAAGCTCGCCGTGTCGGTGCTGGCGCTGGCGAAGAAAAAGCATCCTGAGCTGGCCGCCGACGGCGAAACACAAAGCGCTAACGGTACCGGCTGGAGCGGCCAGACGCAGCTCTATCGAACCGCCAAATCGATACTCGCGCCAACGCGGCTCATCATGACGTGCGCGATCTTGCCGGCGCCCGACCCTGCCCAGCAGCGCAACCTCGTGGTGATGGTCGAGGTCTCGGATGAGCAATTCCTCGAGCGCCTGATGTATTTCAGGCGCCTGGCGGAAACACGCGTCCGCGTTGGTACTGAATTGACACTCCAGCCGATGGTCGAGCCATCGCCGGCGCCAGCAGAAGAACCCGAAATCGCGCCGCCTGAACCGGCAGCGAAACCGCCGACCGTACCGATCGCGTCACGCCGAACGCCCGCGACGACTTCGAAATCGCGCCAGCGCAAGGCCGAGCCGACAGACGACCACGAGATGCTCGCCAGCGCCGCACGTGGTCAGCGCACCTTGGCGATCAGCATCTTGCTGACGTTTCTGGCGCGCGGAATCGTCAACAATCCGGAAGTGCCGGCGCTTGCCGCACTCGCAATCTCGATTGCGATTCTGATGTATGCATTGAGCGGCGTCGTAAAGTTATGCACCGGCTTTGGCTACTCCTCGGCTCGCAAGCTGGTCTTCATGTTCTTCTCCACCGTGCCGTTGCTGAATATCGGCTTGTGGATTTACTTGAGCGTCAAAACCACGCGCCGCTTGCGCGCTGCCGGCTACACGGTGGGTTTGTTCGGAGCGCGGACATGATCGAACTCGTGGGTTTGCTGATTTATCCGGCCTGCGGCTTGATCGCTGCGCTGGGCGTTGGCCTATTGTCGCGGGGGCGCGACGCCGAGGATGGCGAACTGTATTGGCAGTTCGTAGCGTTTTTCGTCATGTCGATGCTCGTCAGCGTGGGCGTATTGCGAACCGAGTGGCTGCAGCGCAAGCTCGATCCGCAAGTCGACGCAGCGCTGAATCTGACGGCGCATCCAATCATGGTCGAACTCGCGACGACGACGGCACCGGAAGCCGAGGCCATTCGTAGCGAGATCGCCGGACGAGTCGCGAAGGGAGTGGATGTAGCCACCGCCATCGCAATGGCGCGGCCGTCGATGGCGAGGTTGGGAAATCGTGAGCTGGGTTGGGCCGATGCGGCGACGCGAGTGCAATGGGCGACGTTGGAAGTGGCCACTTTGCGCGAGCTCCGCGAGCGCGACATAGGTCTTTGCGCTGCGGTCGCCGAGAGCCAGATCGAACCGGCGGGTCTCGCTGCTGTTGGTTCGGGATTGAGCCTTGGCAACCAGGCGCAATTCGAGACCGCCTTCATCGCATTGATGAGGTCGCGCATGGCCGGCATGTCCAACGAACGCCCTGAGCCCAGCCAGCAACCGAGTTTCGAAGACGCGCAGCGCCGCTACAGCGAACTGCGTGAGCAACTCGAACAACGCCACGGTGAGGCGGTCATCGACTATTTGTCACGCGGGAGATTCGACAACCGCGACACGCCCATCGACGACGACAGACGCGTTTGCGACTACCGGATCGATCAGCTCAGCCTGTACCTCAAAGAGCCGCCCGCGATGGCGTCAAGGCTGATCGACGCGGCGATGCGCTGATTCGCGGCTTCAGGCCCGCCGCAGCGCCACGACATTGCTGTCCTCGTCGCCCACGCCGCGCGACGCGAACTCGGGAACGAAGCGCGCGATGATGTCGCGCAGCTCTTCGCTCCCGTAGCGCTTGCATGCCGCTTCGCCTTGCAGCAGCGCCTGGCTCAGTTCATCGAAATTCACGGCACGATGCTGCGCCAGGAAGATCTTCTGATGCCGCGTCTGCTGGTAACTCTCGTGTTCGTGGAACAATTCCTCGAACAGCTTCTCGCCCTCGCGCAATCCGGTGTAGACGATCTGGATATCTTGGCCTGGGAGTTTTCCGGCGAGACGAATCATCTGTTCGGCCAGATAGCGGATTTGGATCGGCTCGCCCATGTCGAGCGCGAAAATCTCGCCACCCTGCCCTAACGTGGCCGCCTGCAAAATCAACTGGCAGGCTTCCGGAATGGTCATGAAGTAGCGCGAAATCTCCGGATGCGTGACCGTCACCGGACCGCCCTGTCGAATCTGCTCGCGAAACAATGGCACGACACTGCCGGCCGAATCGAGCACGTTGCCAAAGCGCACCGTCATGAAGCGTGTGCGCGAGCGCTTGGCAAGGTTCTGGCAGAAGATCTCGGCCATTCGCTTGGTTGCGCCCATCACGTTGGCCGGATTCACGGCCTTGTCCGACGAAATCAACACAAAGGTTTCGACGCCGCATTCGTCAGCCGCGAGCGCCAGCGCTCGCGTACCGAGCACGTTGTTCCGGAAGGCCTCGCGCACTTGGGCCTGCAGCAACGGCACGTGTTTGTAGGCAGCCGCGTGGAACGCTACGTTTGGGCGAACTTGATCGAGCACATAACGGCAGGTCGCAGGATCGCAGACATCGCCAAGCGCAGGGAACAACTCGAGATCGGGAAACTCGCGCTTGAGTTGTCGCTCGATCTGATAGAGGTTGTATTCGCTCTGCTCCAGAATACCCAGCGCCGAGGCGCCAAGACGCGCAACCTGACGGCACAACTCGGCGCCGACCGAACCGCCGCCGCCGCTGACCAGAACGCGCTTTCCGGACAGCGCCTGGCGGATCGCCGTCCAATCGAGTTGCACCGGCTCGCGGCCGAGCAAGTCCTCGATGGCAACCTCCTTGAGTTCATTGAACGCAGAGCGCCCGGCAACCACATCTTGCAGGCGCGGCACGGTCCGAAACGGCAAACTGGTTTCCTCACACATCTCAACCACGCGACGCATTTCTGCGCTGGTGGCATTGGGCATGGCGATCAGCAACATATCGCAGGCGGCTTCGCGCGCTATATCTTTGAGCTCGTCGATGGTGCCGAGCACCGGGATGCCATGCACCCGCGCGCCACGCAGCATGCGGTTGTCGTCGAGAAAGCCCACGGGCAGATAATGACCTTCAGCGCGCAGATCGCGCACCAGCATTTCACCTGCGCGTTCGGCGCCAAGCACAAGCACACGATGGCGCGTGGTGCGCTCATAAAAGTCCAGGCGCGAATCCTTCCAGAATCGATAGGCGAGGCGCGGGATGCCCAATAAGGCCGTCAGCAGCGCCGGATAAATGACCAGCACACTGCGTGGCACGTTGGCCAGCCGGTCGTACAAAAACAGCGCGAGCGCGATCGACAGCGCGCCCAGCATCGCGCCGCGCACGATGTTCCAAAGGTCCGGCAAGCTGGCGAAGCGCCACAAGCCCTTGTACAAGCCAGTCGACCAAAAGATGCCGCCCTGGATCGCCAGCACCATCAGCACTTCGTTGAGCGCAATGGTGGTGAGCTCAGTGTCCGGCTCGAAGCTCAGGCGCACCGACTTGGCAATCCACCAAGCCAGGAAAATCATTGCCAGATCGTGCGCAACAACCGCCGCTCGCGGGTGGATCAACGCCACAAAGGCGCGCAAGGCGCGACTCATCGATTCGCCCTGCGGTTACGTACCTGCGCCAGAACCCGCGGTCGGGTCGCCGACCAGACCGTAGCGCCAACCGCGAACAGGCCGATCAGCCACACCCAGGCTCGATCCGGCTCGGTCTGGATTTGCCAGGCAGCGAACGCCGCCGGGCCCAGCGTCCAGATGCTATAGATCAAGGTGGTTTGGGTATGCGTCATGCCGGCACGCGTGATCCATTGATACAAATGTTCGCGGTGCGCAGTGTACCAAAAGCGCCTGCGCCGCCGGGCCATGCGCCAGGTGAGGGTGAGGCCGGTATCGATCAACACAGCGGAGGACAACGCGACGATCGTCGCGGGATGAATTCCATCTGCGGCCGGCAACAAAGACAAGGATGGCGCAAGCAAACCCAGACTGGCACTGCCAACATCGCCCATGAAACCTCTCGCTTGTGGGAAATTGCTGGGCAGAAATCCGGCGACAGCCCCGGCGAAACCGGCGGCGAACAAAGCGGCCAGATAACTGCTCTGCCCAAGGGCGAACACCAGCACGGCGAAGGACAGCAGCACAAACTGCAACGCCGCCATGCCATTGATCCCGTCGATGAAATTCCAGAAGTTGATGCTGGCAACGATGGCCAGGATCGCCAACGGCCACAGAACCATCGGCACCGATGAATTAACGACGATCAAACTTGCCGCAACCAGGTGTGCAAGCAGTCTGGGCAACACCGGCAGTCCGCGCCGGTCGTCGATCCAGCTGATGGTGGCGACCAGCGCCAGGCCGATACACAAAGACACGGCCCAGCGCCCGTGCGGCGAATCGCCGAGTACCCAACCGAATCCACCCAAAAGCGCGACCATCGTCGCAACGAAGCCGATCCCCGCACCACGCGCAATCGGTGCTGAGTGCATCCGCCGCGCGCCGGGATGATCGTGCATCGAAGACAGATTCGCGTAGGCAATCGCCAACCGCGTCAGGATGACACTTGAAACGGCGCATAAAGCGAATGTCAGGAATGCCGCCATTTGTAGTCGGTTGTTGTTCGGTTGCAGGTCGAGAATGGTTGGCTTTCTGTTGCATGTCGCGGTAGTAATCCGCTGCGGAACGGAAGCCGCGCCTGGGGCGAAAGCCGTGAGATTGGGAGCCCAGGTCGCGAGATCTCGAAATCGGCCACACTCCCATGTTGATTCGGTGGTTACCCCGGGGCTTTCGCACTGGGCAATTGCCTTGCGGCTTTTCAGACCTCGCTTAGCACCGTTGCGCAACGGCACCGCAAATTCGCAAGCTTCGAAGCCAAAACCAAATAACCAAAAACCAAAAACCAAAAACCAAAAACCAAAAACCAAGAACCAAGAACCAAGAACCAAGAACCAAGAACCAAGAACCAGGAAGGCTACTCCCCCGCCATGCCTGGCACTGGCTTGATGCTGCCCCAGCTTTTGCAGCTCGGGCATTGCCAATGCAACGCACGCGGCGAAAAGCCGCAGCGATTGCAGCGATATCCGGGTTTTCGGTCGAGCAGGCGATGCAGCAGCTCACGCACCAGACCAACGGCTTCTGCGCGATTGCCCTGCTCTCCTGCAAAGGAGAGATCGATTATTTTCAACACACCACGTACGCTGGGACGCTGATGCAGTCGGTCGGCGAGGAAAGTTATCGCCTCGTTGCGCGACTGCATACGCTCGATCATGGCGCTTCGCGCAAGCATCGCGCTGACGCCACGATCGCGAACCAACATACGATCCAGGAATTCGCTGGCTTGATGACAGGCGCTTTGGGCCTCAAAGGCATCGAGAAGTTCCGGCAACACTTCGGGCAAGAAGTCAGGATCGGTCTCGGCCGCGGCTTCGAAATGCTCAATCGCAAGGTCCATGCGCTCGCTCTTGCGCTCGATGCGCCCCAGTAGAATGCGAGCGCGAACGCACTTGGGGTCGATCCGCAAGGCTTGCATGGCCGAACGCCGGGCATCGTCGGTAGCGCCTTGCGTGCGCGCACTTTCCGCCAACTCACAGTGGAACTGCGCAATCAAGGCATTGCCACCGCCCTTCAACTGATCCAGTTTCGTGGCCATCTCGATCGCACGCGTCCAATCGCGCTCCTGCTGATAGATCGCGATGAGATGCTTAAGCGCCACGGGCGCCTGCGAGCCGATGCTTAAGAGATCGGTGTAAAGCGCTTCGGCGCGATCCAGCAATCCAGCGCGCATGTAGTCCTCGCCCAGTTCCTGGAGCGCAATCGAGCGCTGCTCGGCCGATAGCTTGGGGCGGGAATAGAGATCTTGATGCAGACGGATCGCACGATCCGTTTCGCCACGTCGACGGAACAAGTTGCCCAGCGCGAGCTGCGTCTCGAAGGTATCGCTGTCCATCTCGGCGATCTTCAAGAACACTTCGAGCGCCTTGTCGGGCTGCTCATTGAGCAGGTAATTGAGGCCGCTGAAATAGGTTTGCGACAGTTGCGAGAACTTGGCGCCGCTGCTGCGCTCGCTCCCGCGACGGCCAATGAGGTACCCAGAAAAGGCCGCGAGCGGAAGGAGCAACCAGAAGAGTTCGAGCATCAGGCTTTGGAAAACGCAAAGGCGGTTCTTGGTTCTTGGTTCCTGGTTCTCGGTTTCGCGGCCCAGCGCCTACCCAACAACCAACAGCTAACCAACAACCGCTGTAGTGGCAACCAAGAACCAACAACCGAGAACCGGTGCGTGCTCATGTCTGCGTTCTCGCCTTTTGCGCCAGTTTAAGCTCGCGTTTCAGGCGCATCACGACCGCGAGGTACAAGCCCAACGCGCCCGCCAGACTGCCCATGGCAAAAAAAGCAACAAGGCCAACGCCAACCGGCACGGTAACCGCGTAGGCGAAGACATTGATTTCGACCATGGTCGAATTCAGCGCCGCGAAGATCAGCACAATCAGCAGCGCCGTGAGTACGACGACCTTGGATGCAAGCCGCCACATCAGCCGAGGCTCCTCATGACAGGTTGCGATGACTGACTGGAATCAATCTCGAATCGGCACACCGGACTTGGCGCTGGCATTGACACGTTCGCGCAGCTCTTTGCCCGGTTTGAAATGCGGTACGTACTTGCCGTCCAGAGAGACGACATCGCCCGTCTTGGGGTTGCGGCCCATTCGCGGCGGACGAAAGTGCAGGGAAAAACTGCCGAAACCGCGTACTTCGATACGCTCGCCGCCTGCGAGCGCATCCGCCATCTGATCGATCACCGACTTGACAGCGAGTTCGACATCCGGCTGAGCGAGATGCGCCTGGCGCGACGACAACGCAACAATCAACTCCGACTTGGTCATGTTGCGCTCCCGAATTCTTCGCGCGATTCGCGCGCGGCTAGCTTACCGCGAAGCGACGCCCTGGTGGGGCGCCGCTCGCGAGGGACAAGCTTAACGATTCAACTGCTCTTTGAACAACGAGCCGAGTTTGGTCACGCCGGCTGCCGTGCTCTGGTATTCCTCCAGCGCCTCGGCCAACTCGTCGTCTTCCTTGGCGCGAATCGACAGTTGCAGAATGCGACCGCGGCGATCGAGGCCCGTGAACTTGGCTTCGATCTTATCGCCCGCACGGAAATGCGCGGTGGCGTCGTCGACGCGTTCCTTGGCGATGTCGGCGGCGCGCAAGTAGCCCTCGATGCCGTCGGCCAGATCGACCGTGACGCCGCGCGCATCGACTTCGCGCACCACACCATGGACGATGGTGCCCTTCGGGTGGGCCGCCATGTAGCTGCCGAACGGATCTTGCTCCATCTGCTTGATGCCAAGCGAAATGCGCTCGCGCTCCGGATCGACAGCCAGTACCACGGCGCTGATTTCCTCGCCCTTCTTGAAGTTGCGAACGAGATCTTCGCCCGTGCCCTGCCAGGAGATGTCGGACAAGTGGACGAGACCGTCGATGCCGCCTTCCAGACCCACGAAGATGCCAAAATCGGTGATCGACTTGATGGTGCCGATGACGCGATCGTTCTTCTTGAAGGTGCCAGCGAACGCTTCCCACGGATTGCTCGTGCACTGCTTCATGCCGAGCGAAATGCGGCGACGCTCTTCATCGATGTCGAGAACCATAACTTCGGTCTCATCGCCAATCGATACGATCTTGGCCGGATTGACGTTCTTGTTCGTCCAATCCATCTCCGAGACGTGCACCAGGCCTTCGACGCCCGGCTCAAGTTCGACAAACGCGCCGTATTCGGTGACGTTCGAGACCTTGCCGAAGAGACGTGTGCCCTGCGGGTAACGGCGCGAGATATTGACCCACGGATCGTCGCCCAATTGCTTGAGGCCCAGCGACACGCGATTGCGCTCGCGATCGAAGCGCAGCACGCGCACATCGATCTCGTCGCCAACGTTGACCACTTCGGAAGGGTGACGCACGCGCTTCCACGCCATATCCGTGATGTGCAGCAGGCCATCGATGCCGCCCAGGTCGACGAATGCGCCGTAATCGGTGAGGTTTTTGACCACACCCTTCAGCACCGCGCCTTCCTTGAGCTTCTCCATCAGCTGTTCGCGCTCGACGCTGAACTCGCTCTCGACCACGGCACGGCGCGAAACCACGACGTTGTTGCGCTTGCGATCGAGCTTGATGATCTTGAACTCGAGGTCCTTGCCTTCGAGGTACACCGGATCGCGAACCGGACGCACGTCGACCAACGAACCCGGCAGGAACGCGCGGATATCCTTGATGTCGACGGTGAAACCGCCCTTGACCTTGCCACTGATGCGACCGACGATCGTCTGATCCTTCGACAGCGCATCTTCCAGCTCGTCCCACACCATCGCGCGCTTGGCTTTCTCGCGGGACAGCACGGTTTCGCCGAAACCGTTCTCGAGCGAATCGAGAGCCACCTTCACTTCATCGCCAACGCCAACATCGATCTCGCCCGCTTCGTTGCGGAATTGCTCGATGGGCACGACGCCCTCGGATTTCAAACCGGCGTTGATGATCACCACGTCCGTGCGGATCTCGACAACGGTACCGGTCACGATGGCGCCCGGCTTGAGCTTGCTCAATCGCTCGCTCTGTTCAAACAGTTCGGCAAAACTTTCAGTCATGTTGAGTCCAAGAATTCAGATACGCCGCGAAATACGGCGATCCACCTGTTGCGGATCGCTCCGCATGGTTTTTAGTTGATATCCGCGAGAAGGTTCTCGCGGGCCGTTCCCTTTGGCGTGGGAATTGAGACCCGGGCGCTTACAGCGCGCGGGCCCAATCGAGCACAGTAGCGACCACATCATCGATCGACTGCGACGTCGAATCGATCAATCGTGCGTCGCTGGCAGGAACGAGTGGGGCGACGGCTCGCGTGCGGTCACGCAGGTCGCGCTCTTCGATCTCGCGCAAAAGGGCCGGCAGAATAGCCTCGATCCCCTTTTCGCTCAACTGTTTATGACGACGGCGCGCACGTTCCTCCGCGCTGGCGGTCAGAAATACTTTAAGTTCGGCGCCTGGGAACACCACGGTACCCATATCGCGCCCGTCGGCGACCAGGCCCGGCGGCTGCGCGAAATTGCGCTGCTTTTGCAACAGCGCCGCGCGAACAGCGGGCAGCGCAGCCACTTTGCTGGCCGCTTGCCCGGCATCTTCGGTGCGGATCATCTCCGAGATATCGTCCTCGCCCAGCCACACATGCGGCTCGCGATCGATCCGGTCCTCGAACTCAATATCTGCGTGCAAGGCGAGTTTGGCGAGACTGGGTTCGTCATCGAGCGGATAGCCGCCGCTGAGCGCCGCCACGCCGACCGCTCGGTAAAGCGCGCCCGAGTCCAGAAAGTGCCAGCCAAGCGCACGGGCCACTGCGCGGCTGATCGTGCCTTTGCCAGAGCCGGAGGGACCGTCGATGCAAATCACGGGTGCGGTGGTGCTCATACGACGCTCCGCACTTCTGAAAAGGGCGACGGCAGCCTGTTTGAGATATGGGAGTGAACCGAACCAAGAGCCATAGTCAAGTAACGCCCAGATCCAAACCTACCGAAGATGCTAACCCTTCAAACCCAGGAAAACTTGTCGCCACATTCGCGCAATCAAGAACTCGGATCGCCCCAGTCGCACGCAGCGATGCAACCGCAAAGCTCATCGCAATCCGATGGTCGCCTCGGCTGTCGATTTCGCCGCCGCCTGTCGATCCGCCGGTGATGGCCATGCCATCGTCGAATTCCTCGACCTCTATGCCGAGCGTCCGCAAGCCGGACGCCATTGCGCCGATGCGATCGCTTTCTTTGACACGCAGCTCGTGAGCGCCGCGCACCGTGCTGGTGCCACGCGCCGCGGCCGCCGCGATACAGAACGCCGGGAACTCGTCGATCATGTCAGGAACGCGCTCAATGGGCACATCGATCGCCTGCAAGGCACTGGGACGAACGCGCAAGTCGCCGACGCGCTCGCCAGCCTGCAGGCGCTCGTCGAGAATCTCAATGTCACCGCCCATGTCTCGAAGTGTGAGCAAAAGGCCGGTGCGACGTGGATTCAAGCCAACATTTTCGATCACCAGCTCGCCGCTGCGCGACAGCAAACCAGCGACGAGGAAAAAGGCGGCAGAAGAGAAATCTCCGGGCACGCTCACTGGAACCGCGTTTAGGGTGTTTCCTGGTCGAATCGTGACCGCCAGTCCATCGACAACCAGATCGGCGCCCAACGCACGCAGCATGCTCTCGGTGTAATCGCGCGTCGCAGTGGGTTCCACCACCGTCGTCGCGCCATGCGCATACAAGCCCGCAAGCAAAACGCACGACTTGATCTGCGCGCTGGCGACCGGGCAGGTGTAGCGAATGGCGTTCAACGCGGGTACCGGCGCTATCGCCAATGGCGCAGTTCCCTGCTCGGTACCGCGAATATCGGCGCCCATCAAGCGCAGTGGATCCATCACGCGGCGCATCGGCCGCTTGCTCAGGGATGCATCGCCAATCAGCTTGCTGGCGAACGCCTGGCCGGCCAGCAGTCCGGTGAGCAAGCGCATCGCCGTTCCCGCGTTGCCGCAGTCGAGCGGTTTGCTGGCGCCACGAAGTCCGCGCAATCCCGCACCGTAAATCTCCAGAGTCGTTTCATCGAGGCGTTCGATGCGGACACCAAGCTCGCGGAGGATTTGCGCGGTGGCCAGCGTGTCTTCGCCGGGCAGGAAACCACCGACGCGCGTAACGCCGTTGGCAATTCCGCCCAGCATCACAGCGCGATGCGAAATCGACTTGTCGCCGGGCACCGCAATCCGCCCGCTGGCGCGGCTGCTCGGTGCCACCGTGTACGTCAGCGCCGAGCCGCTCATGCGCGTTCCGCGAGCACGATGCGCAGCGCCGCGAGCAGCGTCTCGTTTTCATCGCGCAAACCCACCGTGATGCGCAAGCAGGTGGGCAATCCATAACCACCCATCGGCCGCAAAATCACACCGCGCCTGAGCATCGCGTCCTCGATCGGTTTGGCCGGGCGCTCGAAATCGACCAGCACAAAATTGCCTTGCGACGGGAACACAAACAACCCCAGCGCACGCAACTGCGCCGACAACCAGGCGCGCTCGCTGGCATTCGCCGCGCGCACGCGCTCGACATGGGCGGTATCGGCCATCGCCAGCGTGGCCGCGACCTGCGCATACAGATTGACGTTGAACGTCAGCCGCGTGCGCTCCAGAACAGCCGCCAGCCGCGGCGAACTGATCGCATATCCAGTGCGGAGCGACGCTAACCCGTGCGCTTTGGAAAAGGTCCGAGTGACGATCAAATGCGGATGGATGTCCGAGAGCGTTAAGCCATCCGGGACTTCGCTCTCATCGACGTACTCGCGGTACGCCTCATCGATCACGACCACGGCCGAATGCGGAACGCGCTGCAGGAATTCGGCGAGCGCATCGCGTCGCCACCACGTGCCCGTGGGGTTATTCGGATTGGCGAGATACACAAGCTTGGTGCGTGGGCTCAACGCGTTCGCAAACCCGATCGGGTCGGCGCCCAATGGCTGCGCGCCGCTGCGCGGCAGTGCCGGCACTTCGATCGGTACGCCACCGCTGCCAATGGCGGCCAGTTTGAACACGGCAAAGCCATGTTGACTGAACACCACCTCATCGCCGGGCGCGACGAAGGTCTCAGCGATCAGCACCAGCAGCTCGTGCGAGCCATTACCGAGCGTGATCGCAGCCGGGTCGACATTCCAACGTTGAGCAATCGCCGCTCTCAAGCGCCGCGCACCTGCATCGGGATAACGAATCAGATCGGAAAAATCGCGCGCCTGCAGCGCCTCGCGTACGGTCGCGCTCGGCCCGTAGCCATTCTCGTTCGATCCCAATTCGACCATGCGCGGCAAGCCCAGCATCTGCCGAATCGTTTCCGGATCGTAGCCAGGGTCGTACGCGGTGAGCTTCTGCACGCCCGGAGCGGCGAGTTGTTCGATGTTCATGTGTTCGGAATTGGGTTGGCCTGGTACCGACATTGTCGCGAGGCAGTCATACGATCGCTGCCGGATAAGCGCCCAGCACTTTCAGCTGCGCGGCCACTGGTCCAAGGTCGTCCAGCGCAGCTTTCAGCGCGCCAGACTCCACATGCCCTTCGACGTCGATAAAAAACACGTACTCCCACTTGGCGCCGCGCGCCGGCCGCGACTCGATGCGGGTCATGCTGATGCCGTGTCTGGCGAGCGGCGTCAGCAGCGAGTAAAGCGCGCCGGGCTGATCCTTGACCGCGAGCAGCAAAGAGGTTTTGTCGTGACCCGAGGGCGGGAACAACTCCGGGCCGAGTACGAAAAAACGCGTGGTGTTGTCCGGGCGGTCTTCGATATTCGGCGCCAGCACCTTGAGTCCGTAGACGTGCGCCGCCGCCAATCCGGCGATGGCCGCGGCGTCGTCGGCATTGCGCGCCCGACGCGCAGCCTCGGCGTTGCTGCTGACAGGAATGCGCTCGGCTTTCGGCAAATGCTGGCGCAGCCAGTTCTTGCACTGCGCCAACGATTGGGCGTGCGAATACACGCGCTCGACGTGCGCCAGATCGGCCGCGCGCGACAACAAATTCTGATGGATACGCAGTTCTATCTCGCCGCAGATCTTCAGCGGCGTGGTGTAGAACATATCGAAAGTGTGGTTCACCGCGCCTTCGGTGGAATTCTCCACCGGCACCACACCGAAATCGGCGTTGCGAGATTCGACTTCGGCGAACACCTCTTCGATGCTCGCCATCGGAATGGCGATCACCGAGTGCCCGAAGTGCTTTTGCACCGCGGCCTGACTGAAGGTGCCCTCCGGGCCAAGGTACGCGATCTTGAGCGGATTTTGCTGCGCCAGACACGCCGACATGATCTCGCGGAACACGCGCAACAACACTTCGTTCGACAACGGGCCTTGGTTGCGATCGACCACACCGCGCAACACCTGCGCCTCGCGCTCGGGTTTGTAATAGTCGATTGCGGCCTTGAGCGGGCCCTTGGCGACCCCAACCTGTCTGGCGTAACCGGCACGCTCGGCGATCAGTTCCTGGATTTGCCGATCAATGCCGTCGATGCGCTGGCGCAGGTCGGCGAGGTTCGGTGGGACGTCTGATTTCGGTCTTTTGGCCAAGGAAATTCTCGGTATCGACAGGCTACACAGCGCAAACCAACAGGGTTCTGATAGACATCGAATTCGCAGTCATCATGCAACAATTCAAAGTCATTGAGGATGCAGCGGGTTGATCTGTTGCAATCGACCGTCTTGCGCGCGGTCGCCTCTGATCTGACGGTTGGAATTGTGCCTTTCAATCACGATGTAGGCGCACAAAAAACAGAATGCCACGGCGCCGTGAATCGAAGGCAACGAGGCGACCAAATCGGGTGCAGCCGATTCGGCGCCTGCGCTGTATCTCCAATAAACGATGATCCCTATCAGCAGTGAGGCCGCAATCGAGCGCAATGCGCCCGACGTCGCGTACGGCTCTGATGAAGCGACAGCCACAATCCATGGCAATAGCATCGGCACTGCCGCCAAAATCCCGTAACTCGTTGCGACGCCCGGAATACCGGATGCGAGCACGCCAATGGCGACGGCCGACAACGTCGACATGAGAAGCAGCCAGGTGCGACCCTCGATCGTCACATTATTCTCCACGCAGGTTTGTCGGTGAACGCTGACTCAAATCACCCGCACCGCCAGAATGCCCTCGATCTTTTTCACCTTCTCCACCACATCCGCCGCGATGGGTTGGTCGAGGTCGAGGATGTTGTACGCCAGCTCGCCGCGCGAGGCGTTGAGCATCTGCGCGATGTTGGCGCCGGCCTCGCCAAGCACGTGCGAGAGCTGGCCGATCATGTTCGGAACGTTGCGGTTTGCGACAGTCAGGCGCTGCGCGCCGGCGCGCGCCAGGCGCATGCTGGGAAAGTTGACCGAGTTGTTGACGTTGCCGTTTTCCAGATAGTCGCGAAGCTGATCGGCAACCATGATCGCGCAGTTCTCCTCTGCCTCATTGGTCGATGCGCCCAGATGCGGAAAAGACACGACTTTGGCGTGGCCGACGGTGCGTGAAGTTGGAAAATCGGTGACGTAATGCGATAGCCGACCGCTGTCCAGTGCGGCAATCACGGCCGCCTCATCGACCACGCCTTCGCGCGCGAAATTGAGCAGCACCAGACCCTCTTTGGCGCCCCCCAGCGTGGTCGAGTTGATGCTGCCCTTGGTACCGGCATTGAGGGGCAAGTGCAGCGAAACGAAATCCGACGCGGCAAGAATCTCGGCCAGCGACCCCGCTTTAGCGACATCGCTCGACAGCTGCCACGCTCCATCGACCGTCATGTGGGGATCGAAGCCGATCACGTTCATGCCGATACCTTTGGCGGCGTTCGCGACGCGCACGCCGATGGCACCCAAACCGACGACGCCCAGTGTCCGGCCGACAACTTCGCTGCCGACAAAACGCTTCTTGCCGTCCTCAACTTTGTGCTCAAGCTCCGGATCGCTGGCATCCAAACTGCGCACGAACTCGGTGGCCTCGCGCAAATTGCGGACTGCCATCAGCATGCCGGCGAGCACCAGCTCCTTCACCGCATTGGCATTCGCGCCAGGCGCGTTGAACACCACGATGCCGCGCTTGCTGAGCTCGGCGACCGGCACGTTGTTCGTACCTGCTCCGGCCCGCGCTACGGCCTTCAGTTCGGGGTTGATCGCGATACTGTGCAAGTCCGCCGAGCGCACCAGGATGGCATCGGGCGCGTCGACCTTGTCGCCGATCTGGTAGTGCTCGGCCGGTAAACGGGAGGTGCCGCTGGCGGAAATTTTGTTGTACGTCTTGATCGAATACATCGTGGTTCCTGGTTCTCGATTCTTGGTTTCTGGTAAGCGCTCGCTGGTGCTCAGAGTCGTCGACTTCGATCGGGGCGTGTTCGTGCCCGGCCCCGACCGAGAACCAACCACCGAGAACCAGGAACCGTCTCCATCACCCATTGACCCGCATGAATTCCGCCATATACGCCGCGAGCGCCTGCACGCCCGCCTCTGGCACCGCGTTGTAAATGCTGGCGCGCATACCGCCGACGGCGCGATGACCTTTGAGGCCAAGCAAGCCCTGCGCTTCGGCGCCTTTCAAGAATGCGGCATCGAGGTTGCTGTCCTTGAGCACAAACGGCACATTCATCCACGACCGATAGCGCTTGTCGACCGGGTTCGTGTAGAAACCGCCGGAGCCGTCGATCAATTGGTACAGCGTTTGTGCCTTGCGCTCGTTACGGGCGCCGATGGCGCCCAGTCCGCCTTCGGCCTTGACCCAATCGAAAACCAGCGCCGAGATGTACCAGGCAAAGGTCGGGGGCGTGTTCAACATCGAGCCGTTCTCAGCGTGCGCCTTGTAACTCAAGATCTGCGGAACTGAGCGCGGCTTGCGTTCGAGCAAATCATCGCGAACGATCAATACGGTGATGCCGGAAGGGCCGATGTTCTTCTGCGCGCCGGCGTACAGCACGCCGTAGCGCGACACATCCAACGTTCGCGACAACAGAGTACTGGAGACGTCGGCGATCACCGGGGCACTGCTTGCCGGCAAGTCGTAGAACTCCACGCCGTGGATGGTCTCGTTCGGTGTGACGTGCAGGTACGCCGCATTGTCGCTCAAAGCCCATTCGTCGACCGGCGTAACCGTCGTGTAGTTGCTGGCTTCGGCGCTGGCCGCGATTCTGGAGACGCAAACCGATTTGGCTTCTTTCTGCGCTTTCTCGCCCCAGTGCCCGGTGAGCACATAGTCGGCGGGCTGGTCGGCGGCCGCGAAGTTCATCGGCAGCAATGCGAACTGCGTGGTTGCGCCGCCCTGGAGGAACAACACTTTGTAGTTGGCTGGAATCGACAGGATCTCGCGCAAACTGGCTTCGGCGCGCTCGGCCAACTGCACGAAAAGCTTGTCGCGGTGCGAAATCTCCATCACCGAGGCGCGAGCGCCTTGCCACTCCAGCATTTCGCTCTGGGCTTGCTGCAAAACAGGTTCCGGCAACGCGCCTGGACCGGCGCTGAAATTGAACGCTCGACTCACCGCACTCTTCCTCTAAGACGCCAGCTTGACGCGCCGCAGCATATGCGGGGTAAAGCCGCCTTGAAAGGAGTGTTTATTCGAATACAGCCGGTTGCCCGCGCGCTGTCGCATTTGGGCAAGAGCTTTGGGTTCTTGGTTCTTGGTTCTTGGTTGTCGGTTCGCGGTTCACTACTAAGCGCACAAGCGTTGCACTTAGCGCGCGCAACCGCCGGTTGAACACTGTTTCATGCGTTTGAGCTTGCGGCTCAGCCACCACTCCAGCACATGATGAATTCCAACTGCACTCAGGAGCCAACGTCGAGGCGCGATCAACCGATAGGCCCATGTCAGCGGACGCTCAAATCGACCGAGAGTGTTCGCCAACGCATCGAAGCCAACGCGCCGATACACGGCCGAGAATGCGGGAACGCCGATGTGGAGAATCTTGCCGTCGAGCACATGCAGGCTCGCCATCAGCTCTGGCGTTGTCGATTCTCTGTCGCTGAAACGAACTGAGATGCCGCCACTGATATCGATCAGTTGCAACGCATCCGGCCGGGCCGCAGCCAGCGTTTCCATTTCGGCTCGGCACACGGGGCAACTGGCATCGTAGTAGACAACTAATGGCGCTTCGCTCATGCGTTTATGATCAGCCAACGTTTGTGGAAGGAGTCGCAACATCGCGCGTATCTTGATTCTGGGCGGCTCCGGATTCATCGGCCGACATGCGGTGGCGGCTGCGCTCGCGCGCGGCCTGGATGTCACCATTGGCAGCCGGCACCCGAGGCGCATCGATCACAAGTTGCCAGCGATCGCTCGCGATCGACCGCGTATCGCAGTGCACATGGAACGCATGAATTCGGAAGAACACTGGCGCGACATCGTGCGAAAGCATGACGCGGTCATCAACTGCGTGGGAATTCTGCGCCAACGAGGCCGCGAGACGTACGAGGCGGTTCACCATCGCGCGGTGGCCGCGCTCGCGAGAGCATGCCGAGAGCGACGCCTGGTTCATGTGTCTGCGCTCGGCCTGGAGGCACCGGCACGGAGCCGGTTCTTGACCAGCAAGCGTCGCGGCGAAGTCGCGCTGATGGATTCGCCCGCCGACTGGTACCTGGTGCGGCCTTCATTGCTCGACGGTCATGGCGGCTTCGGTGCCGAGTGGCTGCAGCGTGTGGCTCAATGGCCGGTGCATCCCTTGCCGAACGCCGCTCGCGGCCGAATAGCGGCATTCGATGTCAGCGAGTTGGGCGAGTGTTTATGCGCGCTGGCCACCGCGCCGCGCACCGACGCGGCGGCCGACGAGCGCATTGTCGAACTCGGCGGACCGCACTCGCTTTCGCTGCTCGAATACCTCCGCGCGTTGCGCCGATCGCCCTCACCCGCCCCTCTGCTGCCGATCCCCGATTGGCTGGCGCGATTGACCAGTCATGTCTGCGATGTTCTGCATCTGACACCATTTTCGTTCGGCCATTGGGAGCTGTTGCAGCGCGATAACCTGCCCAGTCGCAATCGTGCCGCCGAGTGGTTAGGGCGAGAGCCTGCAAGCGTGGGTCGAAATTCAGCTCTGTGAATGCCGAAGAAGCGGGTTCACACCAGGTTGCCTTACAAGAAGCAGAAACCGAGTTAGCAGCGTGCGGTTGAGCCAGCTTCCTTCGTGCCTTCGTGTGAACGATCGCTTTTCGCTGCAGCACTCAGCTTAACGCCGCGCGCGGCGGCGCCTGGACTCCATCGGATCGAAACTTAATGGCCGATAGATTTCGATGCGATCGCCATCCGTCAGAAGCGTGTCTGGGCTCCCACGCACGCCAAAGACTCCCGCACCCTGCGTGGGATCGACTGGCAAGCGACTCGCCACCAGCGCCTCGCCAAGGGTCGCTCCGTCGGGCAAGCTCAATAACACGCTCTCGACTCGATCCGGCCAGGCCAGTACTACTTCAACGGTAAGCATCTTTGGCCGCCTTGGCAAAATCGTCGACCATCCGATCGGCCACATGCGCAAACGCTGCGGCGGCGGCGCTTGCCACCAACCCGCGCGCCATCTCGAAGCGCAAATCCAACGACACCCGACAACCGCCCACGCCGATCGGCTTGAATTGCCAGGCACCCTGCAAGTCGCGAAATGGACCTTGATCGAGCTGCAAGGCGATGGTGTGCGGCGGCGACTCGGTATTGCGCGTGACGAAGCTTACCGCCACGCCCAACACACGAACAGACAAAGCCGCCCTGACCTCGCTATCCTGACGGTCGACCACTTGCGCCGATTCGCACCAGTTGAATCGGCGCGGATAGGACTCCACATCCGCCACGAGCGCGAACATTTGCACGGGCGTGAATCCAACCAATACGCTACGCGAGATTCGGGTTTCATGGGCGGATCGAGCAGTCAACGCGGAGCCTTCAGCTTTGAGCAAGAACAAAAAAGATAGCGCAGGCGGCGACATTGCCGTGAACAAACGCGCGCGATTCGACTATCACATCGACGAGCGCATGGAAGCCGGCGTGGCACTGCTCGGCTGGGAAGTCAAAAGCCTGCGCGATGGCCGTATCCAATTCGGCGAGAGCTACGCTCTGCTGAGAGACGGCGAGGCGTACCTGTTCGGCGCGCAAATCACGCCCCTCATCTCGGCCTCGACGCACGTCATTGCCGACAAGCTGCGCAATCGCAAGCTGCTGTTGCATCGCGCCGAACTCAACCGCTTGATCGGCGCGGTCGAGCGCAAGGGCTACACGGTCGTTCCGCTCAAGCTTTACTGGAAAGGCAATCGAGTGAAGGTCGAGCTGGGTCTGGCCAAAGGCAAGAAGATGCACGACAAACGCGAAACGGAAAAGGATCGCGATTGGCAGCGCGACAAGGGGCGTATCTTGCGCGAGCGCAATCGCTAATGTGGTGTCCCAAAAATAACTGGAAGAAATGTCCGATGGATTTCGGCCCGAGGCAAGGCGCGAGAAGGGTGAAAGTCGGCTGCTTTCGCGGCATGCCGCGAGCCGACTTGAACGCCCAGCGGCTGCGCCGCCGGGCCGGGCGTCATAGCAGCGCTATGGCGACGACGAGCAACGTAGCATTCGGGTCGAAAGACGCGGACATAATTCCAGTTATTTTTGGGACACCACACTAGTCATCGGCGCTTCGTTATAGACTTCGGGTCGATGTTCGGGAGCAGCGAATGGTCGCATTGCCGATCCGAAATCCGCGCACTGGCGCCATTGAAGGAACCTTTGCCGGCGCCGACGCGACGCTGGTGCGGGAACGCGCAAACCAACTGAGACAGGCGCAACCGGCGTTCGCAGGCCTTGCGATGGGCGATCGCGCCGCGCTGCTGCTGCTCTGGGCTGAAGCCTTGCGCAAGCGGCACGCAGCATTGTTGGCTGCGCTGTGCGCCGACACCGGTCGCCACCGAGTCGAGGAGCTGGAGATCCAGGCGGCCATCGGCGGTATTGAGCGCTGGGCACGATCGGGAACCACACCGGAGCCCCAGAGCGGCCGCTCGCGCGCCCTGCCAAGCGTTCGTTATGTCTGCGAACGTGTGCCTTATGCGCTCACCGGTGTTATCAGTCCCTGGAACTTTCCGCTGCTGCTGTCGCTGATCGATGCTGTACCCGCGTTACTTGCAGGCTCGGCCGTGTTGATCAAGCCGAGCGAAGTCACGCCGCGCTTTGTCGAACCGTTGCGCGCCAGCATTCGCGATGTGCCCGCACTCGCCGCGGTGCTGGACGTGATGCCAGGCGATGGCAACACCGGCGCCGCAGTTGTCGATGTGGCAGACATTGTGTGCTTTACCGGCAGCGTTGCGACGGGGCGCAAAGTGGCGCGCGCGGCGGCGGAACGACTGGTTCCAGTGTTCCTGGAATTGGGCGGCAAGGATCCGTTGATTGTGCTGCCAGACAGCGATCTGGAGCGCACCACTGATGCTGCGCTTCGCGCCTCCGTGCAGGCCACAGGCCAAGCCTGCCAGTCGATCGAGCGCGTGTATGTGCACGACAGCCAGCACGACGCTTTCGTGGATCTGCTGGTCGCCAAAGCACAGGCGCTTGCGCTGAACACACCGGATATTCGACAGGGTCATTTGGGGCCGATCATTTTCGATCGCCAGGCGGAGGTTATCGCCGCGCAGCTGGCCGATGCGATCGCGCGCGGCGCTTGCGTGCGCACCGGGGGCCAGGTCGAAACGCACGAAGGCGGGCGCTGGCTGCGACCTACTGTGCTGACCGACGTCACGCACCAGATGACGATCATGCGCGAGGAAACGTTTGGTCCGATCATTCCTGTGATGCGCTACCGCTCAGTCGACGAAGCCGTGGCGTTGGCCAACGACAGCGAGTTCGGCCTCTCGGCTGCGGTCATCGGCCCGGATCTCGATCTGGCTCTGGCCGTCGCTTCTCGCATCGACGTCGGCGCAGTGAGTATCAACGACGCTGGATTGACGAGTCTGGTTCATGACGCGGAGAAGCAATCGTTCAAGCACTCAGGCCTGGGCGGGTCGCGTATGGGACCGGCGGGCTTAGATCGCTTCTTCCGCAAGAAGGCGATCCTGATCCAAGAGGGCCCGGCGCTGTCGATGGCCATGCTGGCCGAATCGCCATGAGCAAATCGCGCGTATCCAAGCGCCATGCAGTCGACGATCTCGGGCGGGACCTGCTTAACTGGCTTGGCCAATTGCGCGAACGCGCTCGCCAAGGCCCGCTGTCGGACGACGATTTCGCCGCCCTGGTTGCGCGCGTGGGCGAGTTGTTGCGGCTCATGCGCGCCGCGACGTCACGATATGGCGGGGTGTTCGACGCCGCACCGGATGCGATCACGCTGATCGATTCGAGCGGCGCCGTCATGGACGCCAATCCTGCGGCAGCGGCGTTGTTCGGATACAGCCGCGATGAACTCAAGCAACTCACGGTGTTCGATCTCAATCCTCAGCTCACGGCGCAAGCGCTGCAGGAGGTTTGGGAGCTACTGGCGATCGGCCGCACGCATTCGACGGTTACCACCAATCGTCACCGGGATGGAACGTCCTTGCCGGTGGAAGTGCATTCGCGAGCCTACCTGGAAGACGATGCCAAACTGGTGGTAGCGATCGCCCGCGACTTGCGCGATCGCATTCGGACCGAGGCCGAACTGGCGGCCAGCGAAGAGCGCTATGGCGCGCTCCTGGAAGCGGTCGACAAGGGCGTGTTGGTACACGATGCTCAAGGCCGTGTGCGGCATCTCAACGCCGCAGCAATGCGCATCCTCGATGTCGCACCGGCACAGATACTTGGACATACGCGGCTGGCGGCCTGGCAGCTGTACGACAGCAACGGCAAAGCGATCGAATGGTCGCAAAACCCTGTCGCCATTTGCTTGCGCGAGCGACGCAGCGTGCTCTCGACCATCATCGGCCTGGTACACCGCGAAAGTGGCGTGACGCGTTGGGTGCAAATGAGCGTGGTGCCGCAGTTCCACGCGGGCGAGGACGAACCGTTTCAATTGATTTCGCTGTTCGGCGACGTCACTGAACTCAAGCGCGCCAGCGAGCTTTTCGATAAGGTGCAGTCGCTGGCACGCATCGGCGGCTGGAGCTACGACGTCAAGCAGCGCTCGTTGTACTGGACCGATGCGCTGTATCGATTGCTCGGGCGCGATCTGGATCAGCCGATCGGCGCTGATGGCTTGATGCCGATGATGAACGAGAGCGATCGCGAACGAACGCGTGTTGCGGTCTTGCGCACGATGCAGCACGGCGCGCCGCTCGATATCGAAGTGCGCGTGCAGCACAGCAGTGGACGAACGATGTGGGCGCGCGTGCTCGGCAATGCGTTGCGCCGCGACGACGAAACCTATCAGGTGATCGGAACGGTTCAGGAGACCACGACCCGAAAGCTCGAAGAAGACCGGCTGCGCCGTCAGGCGCAAACCGACTCGCTGACCGGCCTTTTGAATCGCGACACGATCATGGCGCAATTGGCAGCGCAGCTGTCCTCGAAAGACGCCGGCAGCGGTCCCGCTTTGCTCTACATCGATCTGGACCGATTCAAAGTCGTCAACGATTTGATCGGCCACAGCGGCGGGGATCGCTTGCTCGTTGCCGCAGCGCGCCGACTGGCGGCCGCCGTTCCGAACGGTATGCCAGTAGCGCGCTTCGGGGGCGACGAGTTTCTGGTGCTCATGCCTGACTCCTCGAGCGACGATGCGGTACGCACGCTCGCCCAAGCGGTTCGCGATGCCTTTTCGGCCGCGTTCATGCACGCCGGCGAGGAGTTCGTCATCACCCCGTCGATCGGCATCGCGCGCTATCCGAACGATGGCTTGAATGCTCAGGCGCTGCTCAATCATGCCGACGTTGCCATGTACGAGGCGAAACGACGTGGGCGCAACAACTGGCAGATGTTCTCGCCAGCCCTGGCGCTGCAGCTTAAAGAGCGACTGTTGATCGAAACGCAGTTGCGCAGAGCCATCGAGAACGAAGAGTTCTACCTGCACTATCAGCCCAAGATCGACTTGCAAACCGGTCACGTCGTCGGCGCCGAAGCCTTGCTGCGTTGGCGTTCGCGCATGCTCGGCGAACTGTCGCCAGACACCTTCATCCCGATCGCTGAAACCAGTGGCGATATCGTGCGCATCGGCGCCTTTGTGTTGCAGGCCGCCTGTCGTCAATTGCGTGACTGGTGGAGCGCCGGGCTGAACCTGGATCACGTCGCCGTAAACGTATCTTTCCGACAGTTCCTGGCCGAACACTTCGAGCGCAGCGTGCGCGATGCATTGAGTACCGCAGACCTTCCTGCGCATGCGCTCGAACTGGAAATGACCGAGCGCGCGCTGATCGAAGATGCTCCAGCGACCGAGCGCACGCTGGCGAATCTCAAGGCGATGGGCGTGGCGATCAGCATCGACGACTTCGGCGAAGGCTACTCGGCGCTGGGTTATCTGCGACGTCTGCCGATCGCCGGCATCAAGATCAGCCATAACTTCATGCAGGGCGTCCCCGTCAACACCACCGACGCGCGCCTGTGCGAGGTCATTCTGCAGATGGCCGACGCCCTCGACTTATCGGTGGTGGCAGAGGGCGTGGAAACCGCCGAGCAACGCGACTTTCTGCTCAGCCGCGGCGCTCGCGTGGCCCAGGGTTACTTCTTCGCCAGGCCCATGCCGCCAGCGGACTTCGAGCGGTACGCGCGCGAGCGGATGTAGGTTTGTCGGTTGTTGGCATTCACCAGCCACTCATTCCGCAACCACGCGCCGATCGATGTCGAAACGCATGCCAGCAGTGAGAATATGCAAACGCACATTGGTGATGCTCACTGGATCGCCGGGATCGGCCTCGGCGAGCGACGAGTGCTTCACCTCGGATGGATCGAGCACCAGCACAGTGCTGTTGCCGACAACTTCCAACAAATTGTCTGGACCGATGAATGCGGCCGTGTCTTCGTCGATCCCAAGCGCCAACGCGAATGGGTTCAATGCAATCGCCGTCAACAGTCGACCTATGCGATCGCGCTGGCGAAAATGCTGATCGATCATGATCTTGTTCGACAACCCCAGCCCAGGCGCGAGGCTCACCATGCCTGCTCGCGGCGTGGCACCCTCCTCACCGTGAGCAATCATGTGCGCCGGCATGATCGCCGCGCCCGCGCTGGTGCCGGCGATCGGCATGCCGTTTGCGTTGCGCCGGCGCAGCAACTTGGCTACCGGCGTTCCGCCGATGGTCGTCGACAGGCGCAGTTGATTGCCGCCGGTGATGAACACCCCGTCGCACTCGCTCAGAAGCTTGAGGGCGACGTCGTTCTCGCAATCTTCGCGCCGGGCGAATTGCAGGATCTGGGTATTCGCGGCATCGAATCCGCCGAACAGCTCCTGGTAGACGCGGCCCGCATCGTCGCGTTTGGACGCAGTGGGAATGATCGCGATCGACGGCCGCTTGCCGCAAAGGCGCACAAAGCGCTTCAGAATCGTCGCATCTCCGATCTTGTCTTCGGCGCCGCCGATCGGGATCAAGAACCCACGTGGCTGTGCGGTGGTGGCATGTGCGGGCAAAAGTTGCTCCGAAAGCGTCTAGCGAATGGGCGCGCAGTATAGGGGCGTCCGCCGATGCGTGCGGCTTCGGTCGTTCGTCCAACCGTAAAGCGTCGAAACGCAGTACCGCTCGCAACCGTATTGTTTCGGGATGCGAGGGCCCAGGCCCCGGCGGTCGGCATAATCGCATTCCTGACGTAACGCACACCACCCGGCAAAATCCGCAACGTCGAGGACCAACGCACCCATGCCCCACCTGCTGTTCAATCTGCGCCACGTTCCCGAGGATGAAGCCGACGAGGTCCGCGCCCTGTTTGAAGCGAACCAAATCGACTTCTACGAAACCGAGCCTAACCGTTGGGGCATTTCGGCAGGTGGATTCTGGACTCGCGACGAGGGGACGTTAGAACGCGCTCGGACGTTGTTGGCGAGTTATCAGAATGAACGCCAGCAGCGGGCACGCAACGAGTGGCAGCAAGCGCAGCGCGAGGGGCGCGTACCTGGCCTGTGGCAGGCGTTCCAGCTCGAACCGCTGCGCATGGCGCTGGTTGCGATAGCCGTATTCGCCATTCTGGCAGTTACCGCCTACCTGCCCTATTGGGCCTTGAGTCGCTGACTGCGGAGGGCACCCGTCCGCGATCCGAACGCGGCGCCCCGCATCGAAAGCGAGAACACTTTACAAGCCATTCTAGAACGCGCATTCTATTTGCATGGCCCGCCATGCGAAATTCAGCAACGATGATGTGATCGACGCGGCCGCCCGACTGGCGGCGCGCTCAGGCCCTGCGCAGGTCACGATCGGGGCGATTGCCAGCGAACTGTCGGCGCCGACCGGCTCGATCTACCACCGATTCGCCTCGCGCGACCAGTTGCTCGGCGAGGTCTGGCTGCGCACCGCCGCAAACTTTCAGACCCAATTTGCGGCCAGATTATTTGCCGGCGCGCCGCGCCAAGCGGGCCTGTCCGCAGCATTGTTGGTTCCCGCTTTCGTACGCGCAGAACCGATTCATGCGCGCATCCTGTTGCTGCACCGGCGGGAAGATTTTCTTCAGGGCGCCTGGCCCGAGACCATGGCACAACGCGCGCAAGCGCTGAAATCGGAAATGGATACCGGGCTGCGACGCTTCACGCGATCAGCGTTGGATCGCAGCGATTCCGCCGCGCTGCGACTGATCAAGTTTGCGCTCGTCGATGCGCCGCTGGCAGCGGTGCTGCCGCACCTTCGCAGCGACGAGCCGCCGCCGCCGCTGGTCGATGGTTTGATCGAGATCGCCTTTTGCGCAACCCTGGATGCGGCCGAGAAGCTTCTGCCGCGGAGAAAGAGCTCATGAATTCGGTTTGGATGGTGCCGTCCGCGGTGGCGGCTTTTGCCGCTGCGCACTTGTTCCTGGGCCTGCCGCCGATGCGCGCGGCGCTGGCGAAGCGCCTGGGCGAGGAGCGCTTTGTCGCCCTCTTCAGCGCCGTGGCAGCAGTGGCGCTCGGTATCGTCGCAGCGACCTTGGCGCTGAGCGGCGATGCGGGGCCGCGAGAGGCCATACCTTTGCCGTGGCGACCAATTCTCGCCATCGTCAGCGCATCAGGCTGGCTGTTGGCAGTTCTGGGACTGATGAACTACGCACGCTCGCCGATGGCTTTGTTTCGCACTACGATCCGCACGCCATCCGGCGTCGAGTGCATCACACGTCATCCGTTCTTTGTAGGCTTTGGACTGTTCTCGCTGGCGCACGCGGCTTTGGCAACTTCGTGGGCAACGTGCAGCTTCTTTCTGGGTTTCGGCGCCTTCGCGTTTGCCGGCGCCGCGATGCAGGACTGGAAGCTGGCCCGCAAGTGGGGCGAGCCCTATCGCGACTATTGTCGGCAAACCTCGTATTGGCCCTTCGTTGCGCAGCTGCGTGGCACTGCGCCGCGTATGGTTCTTGGCCGACAGGCAGCGATTGCGCTGGCCGCCGTGGCGCTGCTGGTTCTCATCCATCCATGGCTCGCGGCGGCAAACGGAGCGCCTTTCGTCGGCGCCTTTGCCCTGGGCGGCGTATTCGCGTCGTGGCGTCGTTGGCGGCATTGGCGCAAAACGAAAGGCCATTGAGCCTGGCTCAATGGCCCTGTCGATCGACGGCTATTGGTTAGATTCGCCGGCGCCAGATTGCAGCTCGTGAGATTTCAGCCTTCCGGTGCGGCGCAGCGCATCGCGCAGCAAATACTCGATCTGCGCGTTCAAGCTGCGAAGTTCGTCGTCCGCCCAACGCTGCGTTGCGTCCAGCACATCGCTGGATATGCGCAGCGGGAAGGCCTTGCGCTCTGCCACAAGTCACCCGTACAACGAGCCGGCATTGACCACCGGCTGCGCTTCGCTTTCGCTGCACAGCACGACCAGCAGATTGCTGACCATGGCCGCTTTGCGCTCCTCATCCAACTGAATGACGCCGCGCCTGGCGAGTTGATCGAGAGCCATTTCGACCATGCTCACGGCGCCTTCGACGATGCGCGTTCGCGCTGCGATCACCGCGTTGGCTTGCTGGCGGCGCAGCATCGCTCCGGCAATCTCGGGCGCGTAAGCCAGGTGACTGATACGCGCTTCGATGACTTTGACGCCCGCTTGCGACAAGCGCTCCTGGATCTCCTTTTGCAAGTTCTCCGACACTTCCTGGCTATGGCTGCGGAGCGCGATCTGGCCCTCATGCTGATCGTACGGATAAGAGGTGGCCATCTGCCTCAACGCGGCCTCCGATTGCACATGCACGAAGTTCTCGTAATCGTCGACCTGGAACAAGGCTTCCGCCGAATCGACGACTTGCCACACGACCACTGATGCGATTTCGATGGGCGAGCCGTCCAGTTCGTTGACTTTGAGTTTGTTCGATTCGAAGTTGCGCACGCGTAGGCTGACCGGACGCTTGGAGTAAAACGGGTTGGCCCAGCGCAGTCCCTCCTGACGCACTGTGCCGATGTAGCGACCGAACAACTGCAAAACGACGCCGTTATTGGGTTGCACCATGAACAATCCGAACAAGCAAAAGAAGGCGACGATGCCCACCAGGATGGAGAGCACAACCGTTGCTGGAGACGCCTTAGCGGCGCCGCCAATCAGCCCCACAGAGCAGATCAGCAGAACCAGCAGCAACAAGAGCAGCATCGGAATACCGGGCAAGGTACTTTTTGCGATTTCTTTGGTCATGGCGTCGCGCTCGCTGGGGTGGTGTCCAAAAGATATCTATTTGATACCACTTTTGTAACCATGCCGGAAGTCATGTATGACCGTTGCGAAAAAACCCTCAACTGCGCGCACGGTTGATAGTTTTTCGAATAGACTGAACGCCTTACAACGCAATCCTCGCGTAACGGTTCAGGAAACGAATGGCAAGCTCGTTGGCGATGATCGGTTGGCGAGACAAGTTTCAGCGGGCGATCCGGGAAAGCGCATTCGTGCTGCTCATGCCCGTCGCAGCGTACTTGTTCCTCACGCTCATGACGTTTCACGCCGGCGATCCCGGCTGGTCGCATGCCGGATCAGTCACCCGCATCGAGAACTGGGGCGGCCGAGCAGGCGCGTGGATTGCCGATTTGTTGCTGTACCTCTTTGGCCGACCGGCGTTTTTTCTGCCGCTGGCGCTGTTCTGGTACGCCTGGCGCTTTTTGCGTGAGCCGAGTCAATCGGCCGACGCAGCGCTGGTGCCGCTGACGCGGCTCGCCGGTTTGGCTCTGGCGATCATTGGCGGCGCAATTTTGGGGCACGCACAAATGGCGGCCGGCTCACTGCCCGCGGGCGCCGGAGGTGTGCTTGGCCGATTTCTCGGCGAGCTGCTGATTCCGAATCTGGGACGCGGCAGCAGCACGATGTTCGCATTCGCGCTGCTGATCGCGGGCGTCACCTTTGCGACAGGCATTTCGTGGTTGCAAGCGATGGACAAAGTTGGCGCATTGACGCTCGCCTTCGTGGAACGCAGCAATGTCTGGCGGCAGCAATTCCTGGAATGGCGCCATGCACGCCAGGCGCGCGCACAGCGCGAAGTAGTACGCAAAGAAGAAACCAGCAAACGTAAAAAACGCGAGCCGGTGAAAATCGAGCAGACGGCAGCGCCTGCGGTCAAGAGCGAACGCGCCGAGCGCGAGTTGCAAATGCCGCTTTTCCAGAACATCCCATCGGGCGAATTGCCGCCGCTGTCGCTGCTCGATGAGCCACGCGAAACCGGAAAGGGTTACAGCGAGGAAGCCCTCGAAGCCTTGTCGCGTCAGGTGGAATTGAAACTCAAGGATTTCCGCATCGAGGCTCGCGTCGTGGGCGTGTATCCAGGCCCGGTGATTACGCGCTTCGAACTCGAACCCGCACCAGGCGTACGCGGCAGCCAGATTTCCTCGCTCGACAAAGACATTGCGCGCGGGCTGTCGGTCGTCAGCGTGCGCGTGGTCGACGTGATTCCCGGCAAATCGGTCGTCGGTCTGGAAATCCCGAACCAACATCGCGAAATGGTGTTTCTCTCGGAGATGCTGCGCAGCCGCGAGTACGACAAGATGTCGAGTCCGCTGACGCTGGCGCTCGGCAAGGATATCGGCGGGCGGCCCACGGTAGTCGATATCGGCAAAATGCCGCATCTACTGGTGGCGGGTACCACCGGCTCCGGCAAATCGGTGGCGCTGAACGCGATGATCTTGAGCCTTTTGTACAAGGCCACCGCCAAAGACGTGCGGATGATCATGATCGACCCGAAGATGCTGGAATTGTCTGTGTACGAGGGCATTCCGCATCTATTGGCGCCGGTCGTGACGGACATGAAAGAGGCGTCGAACGCGCTGCGTTGGTGCGTCGCGGAAATGGAACGCCGCTACAAGCTGATGGCCGCCGTTGGCGTTCGCAATCTGGGTGGATTCAATCGCAAGGTCAAGGACGCGCAGGACGCTGGGCAGCCAATCCCCGACCCGCTGTTCAACGTCGCCAAAGCTGCGCCCGGCGAGCAACCTCAGCCGCTCGATACGATGCCTTTCATCGTGGTGGTGATCGACGAATTCGCCGACATGATGATGGTGGCGCGCAAGAACGTCGAGGAACTCATCGCACGGCTGGCGCAGAAAGCGCGCGCGGCTGGCATCCACTTGATTCTTGCCACTCAGCGCCCGAGCGTCGATGTCATCACCGGCCTCATCAAGGCCAACATCCCAACGCGCGTTGCCTTCCAGGTGTCGAGCAAAATCGATTCGCGAACGATTCTGGACCAGTCGGGTGCCGAAACCTTGCTCGGTCATGGCGATATGCTGTACCTGCCGCCCGGCACCGCGAACACCGAACGTGTGCATGGCGCTTTCGTATCGGACGATGAAGTGCACCGGGTGGTTAAGTATCTGAAGGAGCACACGCAGAAACCGCAATACATCGACGGCATCCTGGAAGACACGCAGGAACTCGCCGATGGCCGCGTGATCGGCGAGACCGGGCTGCCGGAGGAAGCGGGCGGCGAAGGCGATCAGTTCTATGACATGGCGGTACGCATCGTCACCGAGACGCGTCGCGCGTCGATCTCGGGCGTGCAGCGGCGGCTGAAAATCGGCTACAACCGCGCAGCGCGCTTGATCGAAGAGATGGAGGCTGCGGGTATCGTCAGTGCGCCCGAGCACAATGGCAATCGCACTGTCCTCGCGCCGCCGCCGCCGCGCGACTGAACCAGAGTTGCGGCGCCCGTCGAGCTGGGTGAGCCGCTTCTTTGCACTCGGCAATGCGCATAGCGTACAACCTGCGGCAAAATTTGCTGTGCTCTATGCCCCATGATGCTTGCCCCTGTCATGCCCCGCTGTTATACAAGCGGGCTAATTTTGCGCGGCCCTGAGTCTCTATGGTTTAGGGTGACGCGCGTTCTGCCAGGAGAGCTGCATTCCGATGGCCACCAAAGCCAAAGCGAAAGTTGAAGCCGCGCCGCAAGACGCGCCCGTAAAAAAAATCGAAGTCGCGCCGAAAAGAGCTGAGAGCGCACCGAAAGTGGATTCCAGAACCAAGGCACCAGCCAAAACCAAAGCCGATGGCCCCTCGTCCGTCAGTCCTGCGGATTTGCCTTTGCCGGATGGGTATGCGCCGCGCGTGGATCTGCCCAAAGGTTATCGCCCGTCCTCGAAAGAGGAATACATGAGCGATGAGCATCTTGAGTACTTCCGCCGCAAGCTGCTGATTTGGCGTCAAGAGCTGATCGACGAATCGCAGCAGACCATCGAGAACCTGCGCGACGAAGTGCGCGATGTCGGCGACGAAGCCGAGCGTGCTACGCGCGAAACCGAGAACTCGCTGGAACTACGCACTCGCGATCGCTATCGCAAGCTCATCGCCAAAATCGACAAAGCGCTGCGTCGCATCGACGACGGTCGCTACGGCTACTGCGAAGAGACCGACGAGGAAATCGGCATTGAACGATTGGAGGCCCGCCCCATCGCCACGCTATGCCTGGATGCACAGGAGCGCTGGGAGCATCGGCAGCGACAGATGGGCGACTGACGATCGACGAAGGCGGCTCAGGCCGCCTTCGTTCTTTCTGGATTCAGCGCGAAATGCGCAACTGGTCGTTGGGCGTGATGACGCCTGTGTAGATCCCAATCATGATCAGCACGATTAGCAGGATCGACAGACCTATGCGCCACGACAACGCCTTGACCACGCGATCGGTTTTGCCCTGATCGGTGAGCATGTAATAACAACCTGCGCCCAGGTTGTAGATGATGAATCCCAGAAACAGGATGATGCCGAGCTTGACTAGCACGTGCGACTCCACAGCGCCGATGCGCGAGAGTGGGTAGTTTACGCGCTCCTGTGCAAAGAACCTGTCATGTGAGCAAAGCACGCTGGTGGGGATATACGTTTCTGGCATTCGCAGTCGCTGCGGGACTCGCGAGCCTTGGTGCATGGCAGTTGCAACGCGCCGAGTTCAAATCGGATTTGCTGGCGCGCGTTGCGAGCGCCGAAACGGCTCCGGCTGTGCAGCTCGACCGCGCCAACATGCAAGCGTTTCGTAAGGTTTTGGTGAACGGCACCTGGGTCAGCGATCGGCTTCTGGCGCTGGACAACCAGTTGCAGCGCGGACAACCAGGAATACGTTGGTACGCGCCATTGAACACTACCAAGGGTGCCACCATTCTGGTCGACTTGGGTTGGCAGCCGCGCCCGGACCGCAGCGTCGCATTGGCGCCACCGCCATTGCCGTCAGGCGAGCTGCGGGGCGTGCTGCTGCCGCCACCCGGCGCCGGCATGGCCTTGGGCGACGACGGGCAAGAATGGCCCAGGCTTGTGACTCGTCTCGATTTGGCGGCCCTTGAACCTTCCTTCGACACGCCACTGCTAAACTTGGTCCTGGAATTGGAAGGCACACAGACCCCGTCGGTACGCGCGGAACTGTTGCCGCCCGAACGCCACCGTGGCTACGCGGTGCAGTGGTTCGGACTTTCGATCACCGTACTCATCATTTACGGCGTGCTCGCCTGGCGCGCGCGCAGGAAAACGTTCCCGCAATGAACAAGAAAATCCAATTGATCCTGATCGTACTGGCGTTCGCCGCGCCAGCGTTGATCGCTTTCGCCATGCAGACGCCCATGTTCCACTGGGATCCGACAACGACAAAAAACCACGGCCAGTTGATCAAGCCCGCTGTGCAACTTGCCGACAGCGCAGCGCTCAAAGCAACATTGGCCGATGGCGAACACTGGACGCTGCTGCTGATCCCGCCGACAAGCTGCGATGCGGGTTGCGAACGCCGCCTGAGTTTGCTGCATCGTGTTCGCGAATCCCAAGGTCGACGGATGGACCGGCTGCATTTGCGCGCCTTGAATACGGCCAGCGGACCCTGGGTGGAAATCCTTCCGGGCAGCGCCGCGTGGCAACAGCAACTCCAGCTGGCGCCGGGTGGCCTGGTGCTCATAGATCCCGATGGCTTTGCAATGATGCGCTACCGTCCCGATGCCGACCCTACGCACGTGCGCAAAGATCTGGCGCATTTGCTGAAGTGGACTGAGAGCGGTCGATGATGTCGCGCTTCCGATTGCTCGCCTGGATCGCCGTAGCGGTCACCTTATGCGTGATTGTCCTGGGCGCTTACGTCCGCCTGACGCATGCCGGCTTGGGCTGTCCCGATTGGCCGGGGTGTTATGGGCACATCACCTGGCCGAACCAGGGCGAGGAAATCGCTGCGGCCAATCAAGCATTCCCCGAGCGCGCCGTCGAGGTACCGAAGGCGTGGCGGGAGATGGCGCATCGTTTTTTGGCCGGGGGCCTGGGGCTTCTGGTGCTCGCGTTGGCCTGGATGGGTAGCGGCGGGCACAATTCGGCGCGGGTTTCGATCGTCGCGTCAGCACTCTTAGCGATCGCGGCGATCGCCAGCTACACCATCGATTGGCGTACCTTCGCGTTGTTGCCGGCTGCCGCTGCCATTGTCCTGCCCATTATTGCTGCGTGGCGGCTGGATGCGCCCACACCGCACCGATTCGCGATCGCGACGCTCGGCTTCATCATCTTCCAGGCGCTGCTCGGCAAATGGACCGTCACACTGCAGCTCAAGCCGATCATCGTCACAGCACACTTGATGGGCGGCATGACGACGTTCGCCTTGTTGCTTTGGGCTGCCCTGCACAGCGAAGCTCGGTGGACCCGAGGGCGTTCGGTGTCGGTCGGGCTGGCGTTGCTCTCTGTGTGTATCGTCGGGCTGCAGATTTTCCTGGGTGGCTGGGTGTCGACTAACTACGCTGCGCTGTCGTGTCCGGAATTCCCGACCTGTCTGGGCCGCTGGTGGCAAGGCGAAGGTTTGGTGGATGGCTTCGTGCTGGTCCGCGAAATCGGCGTTAACTATGAAGGCGGCATCCTTGATGGCGCCGCGCGCGCCGCGATCCACATGGTACATCGCTGGGGCGCATTGGTAACGACCATCGTCGTCGGGTTGCTGGCGCTGCGTCTGTGGTTGGTCGGCGCCAAATCGCTGGCGATCGCCGTTGCCGGTATTCTGGTGCTGCAAATCGTGCTCGGCATCAGCAACGTCGTGTTCGACTTGCCGCTCGCCGTTGCTACTGCGCATAACGGTGTAGCGGCGCTACTGCTCGGGAGCGTGATCGTTGCGCTGTATCGCGCGCGCCAGGCGGCGGCTCGGAGTTTATGAAGGCGATTATCGAAACCTTCAACGATTTTTGGGCGCTGACCAAACCCAAAGTCGTAGCGCTGATCGTTTTTACGGCGGTCGTCGGCATGTTCCTGGCACGCCCAGAGTTGCCGCCGCTCAAAGTGCTGATCTGGGCCAGTCTCGGGATTTACCTCGCCGCCGCGGGCGCGGCGGCGATCAACCAGATTCTGGATGCGCGTATCGATGCGCAGATGGCGCGCACCATGTACCGACCCCTACCGCGCGCACGGCTCACGGAAACGCAGGCGCTGATCTTCGCGCTGATTCTCGCGGCGATCAGCATGGCGATTCTGGTGTTGTTCGTGAATACGCTGACTGCGGTGCTGACTTTTGCTTCGCTCATCGGCTATGCGGTCATTTACACGCTTTTCTTGAAGCGCGCCACGCCGCAGAACATCGTCATTGGCGGTGCCGCTGGTGCGGCTCCGCCTGTGCTCGGCTGGACCGCTGTTACCGGCTCGCTCGATCCGCACTCGTTGCTGCTGTTTCTGATCATCTTCATCTGGACACCGCCGCACTTTTGGGCGCTGGCAATCTTCCGCCGCGAGGACTACGCGAAGGTATCGATCCCGATGCTGCCGATCACTCACGGCGTCGAAGTCACGCGCTGGCACATCCTCGCCTACACCGTGCTGCTTCTGATGGTGACGTTATTGCCCTATCTCACGGGCATGTCGGGCTTTTTTTATCTTGGCGGCGCACTGGTCCTCGGGATCGGCTTTCTCTATTACGCAATCCGCCTGATGCGCCCGCCCGACGAGCTGTTCGCGTACAAGACCTTCGGCTATTCGATCGTTTATCTGGCCGCCCTTTTCGGCTTCCTGCTGGTAGATCACTACCTGCCGCAGCCGCGATTCATGCCGGTGCCGATGGTGTTGGACCGTTCGGTCTAGCCTGCACTAACTGCTGCCCTTGCGCTTCTAACGGAGCGCAGACAGCCAGCCTTAAGCATCCCGTAGGGCAACGCGCGCCGCTTCGATTGCGTCTTGGTCTTGCGCAACTTCGATTAGTGCGGCCAGGTCGGCCGCCGGCTCGCCGGCCAGAAAGTGGGTGATCGCTGCGCCTGCGCTGCGCGCATCGGCATAACCCGGACCCACGAGCAGCACGCGGCCGGCGCTATCTTGCAGCTTGAAATTGAATCGCTCGCCCTCCTTGTACTGGACGATGCGCGGGCCTTTGGTCTTCTTCTCTGATTTTTTCAGAGCCGCCTGCGCGGCGAGCGGGCGCAGACCGACAGCATCGCGCATGCGCTTCAGCAGGGCCTGTGCGCGCGGTCGTAAGTCTGCCGCTCCTTGCAACAAGATCGCTTCGATCTCCTGCGGCGCGGCCATCAGCGCGTCGAAGCGCGCACGCGCCGGCGCGATCTCGCGATCGATGCGCTCAAACACGCGCTGCTTGGCCTCGCCCCACCCGATGCCATTGGCGAACGCCGCGCGCATGGCCTGGGTCTCTTCGCTGCCGGCAAAGGCCTGATACAACGCAAACAACGCAGACCCGTCGGTGTCCTTGGGTTCGCCCGGCAGCTGGCTGTTGGTGACGATCGCGAAGATCTCGTCTTTGAGCGCTTTGGAGCTTGCGAATAACGCGATCGCGTTATCGTAACTCTTGCTCATCTTGCGGCCGTCTTTGCCCGGCAATGTCGCCGTCGATTCATCGACTTGCGCCTCGGGCAGCGTGAGGATGTCGCCATAGCGATGGTTGAAGCGCTGCGCCAGATCGCGCGCAATTTCGATGTGCTGAATCTGATCTTTGCCCACCGGCACGCGATGCGCGTTGAACAACAGAATATCGGCTGCCATCAGCACCGGGTAAAGGTACAAACCCATCTCCACACCCGCATCCTCGTCCTCACCGCGCTCGCGGTTTTGGTCTACCGCCGCCTTGTAAGCGTGAGCGCGATTGAGCAGCCCCTTGGGCGCCACGCAAGCGAGCAACCACGTCAGCTCAGTCACCTCAGGAATATCGGATTGCCGATAGAAATGCGCGCGCTTGGGATCCAGACCCAATGCCAACCAGCTCGCCGCAACTTCGAGAGTGGACCGATGCACGCGCTCGGGATCGGCGCCACCCGCGAGCGCGTGATAGTCCGCGAGAAAATAGAAAGACTCGACATCCGGCAACACGCTGCTCAAGATCGCCGGGCGAATGGCGCCGACGTAGTTGCCAAGGTGTGGGGTGCCGGTGGGCTTGATGCCGGTGAGGACGCGGTGTGTCATGGTACTCGGTTCTCGGTTCTTGGCTCTCGGTTGTTGGTCAAAAACCAAAGCGCTTGCCAAGAAACCCGGAGGGTGACGCGCTGCGGCTACCAAGAACCAGGAACTAACAACCGAGAACCGGAGAGAATGGTGGGTCGTGTAGGATTCGAACCTACGACCAAGAGATTAAAAGTCTCCTGCTCTACCGACTGAGCTAACGACCCGCGTTGTCCCGCAAGGGGCGCGAAGTTTAGGGAAGTCGACTGGCCTCGGCAAGTCGAAATCGTCAATCGCCACAACAACTCAAACGAACTCCGGTCGCATGTAACCGGAGTTCGCCATCGTTCCGCGATTACAAACCGAAGCGCACGCCGACGCTCAGCGAGCGCACGCTATCGCTGCCAACGCTGACGCCCGAGGTCAATGCTGCTGCATCGCTGATGTGTACCACGACGCCGAGGTTCGCCGACACGTCGGTGTCGTCGAAAACATTGATGGCACCGATGCCGCCATTCACTTCGACACTATCGCTGACCATGCTGCGCAAGCCAACCGTCGCCACGCCGCCGGTGTCGCTGCCGAAATCGGTGTCGACGTTGGCCACGCCGATTTCAGCGACGAAGTCGGTGCGCTCGCTGACGCCCAGGCGCAAGCCCGGCCCGATAACGATAGACGTTGCATCGCCATCGCCACCGATACCGCCCGAGATGTAAAGGTTTTCGGTCACCAACACCGAGCCGTCGATGCCAAACACGCCCTCGCCGTTGTCGAAATCGCTCACCCACACATACGAGCCGCCAATTTCAAGGTAGCTGTAGTCGAGCTCGGCAGCATTCGCCGAACTCATCATCGCAAGCGCCAGGGCGCCTGCGGTCAAAGCTTTCATGTAGTGCTCCAGTGAATTGAATGACGCGAAACTGCGTAAATTGTCGCGAGCGTACAAGGCCAAACTTCGTTTGCGTTTAACGAGACGTTAAGGTCTTGAACCGCAGATGACGAGCAGCCGATCCGTCCATGCGTACGCCTGACCTCGACGCTTCCTCTGCTCTTTGGAGTTCAAAGAACGAAGCAACAAAAGTCAGGTACCCACCATCAGGCTGACGGCCAGGACGACAACAAGGAAAAGCAAAGATGCTGCGGAAAACAGGGCCACCGCGAACAAGGAATTGATGAGCGACATCGGGCTGAAATCAAGACCAAAACCCGGGTCGAAAAGATCGGCTTGGAGGAGTTCAACGAAGCTCTGTCCCGTCGCGTCACTATAGCGATCAAGCAATTCCCGACCCAGATAAGCCGGCAGCGCGATTGCGATACTGAGACTCAGAAACAGGTCGAACGTGTTCATCGGATTGGTTGGGTCGTTGCCGCGACTCTACCAACGCTGGCCATCCGGGAACGGTGCCTTTCGTCATCCGCACATGCAGGCGCGCGCACCAAGTGCCCTGGACCAGACCACCTGCACGCGGAAGCGTGGGCCCAGCCCACGCTTCCTGCGGCCGTTTATTGGCAACCTGACACCTGGATGTTGTCGATTGCCCAACCGTTTGGCGCCGGCCCGACCGTAATGGAGTCGGCCGTGGAGCGGAATCGCAATTGCACCGATTGCCCGGCGAAGTCGTCGAGCAGAAACACGGTGCGAATTGAGGTTCCAGCCTTAGGCTGGCGGCACCAGGCCTGAGTACCTTGTGCAGGATTCCCCGCCGACAGCACGCCGAGATATGGGTCGGTGACGTTGCGTGCGTTGGTGAGCGGAGTGAACGTGCCGCCACCATTTGTACTGATCTCAACATGACCGCCGTCGTAGCAGTCGGTACCGCCGTCGGTTTCGTACTGGTGATACGCATCAAAAGCCAGGAATATCGGTGATTGTGCCGCTGCCGGCAGAACGATGGTCGGCGAGGTCAATCGCTGATCCGCAGTCGTCGTCGAATTGCCTGCGTACCAGGCCTGAGTTGTCAAGCCGGTATTGGCCGGCGGAACGCGACGCGTCCACAAAGTATCTGCATCGCCAGACACCGATTGTGTGACCCATGCAACCGCTGAACCGGACACGTCATCGTTGAAGACGACGTTGGCTGTCGTCCCGACCGGACAAGTGCCAGGAACTGCGACCGTGAATTGCCGCGACGAGGACAAGGTATCGCCGCAGTTGTTTTGGCTCGCAACGCGCCAGAAATAGCTGGTCCCCGGCGTCAAACTGACGGTACTGGTAAAGGACGTACCGGTCGTCGTGCCGCTGGAAACGATGTTGGCGAATGCCGCATCGGTCGCGATGTCGGCGCGGTAGCGAATTGCGCCTGCGACAGCGCCCCAGGTCAATGTCGGGCGAGTCAAGAAGGTCGATGCGTTATTCGCCGGTGCCGTTAACGACGGGGCAGCCACTGGTGCGGACGACACGTTAATACTCGCCTGGGAGCTGCGGTTGAGCGGCCCGGCTGTGGCCGTCACAGTGAACGGATAACTACCCGCTGCCAATGCGTTTGCGCCAGAAAATGTGACCGTCGATTGTCCGCCTGGTCCAGCGGTCGTAGGCGCAAAGCTCGCACTCACGCCACCCGGCAAGCCGCTGGTGCCCAGCGTAACATTCCCAGAAAAACCGCCCAGCGCACCAACGCGGACAGTACCACTGACGCCCCCCCCGGTACCGCACGCTGCGACGTCGGAGACCTCCAATACAAAATCTGGCTGACCGCAACTCGGGAAGGTGAAAGCGCAGATGCGCGTATTCCAGGAGGAAGTTGCCGTTACCGGGTAGTACTCGTTAGTGAACCAGAACGTGCACTGGTTGCTGGGGTCAACCGACATGGTTGCGTAATCGCCCCAACGCGCGCGACCACCGAACAGACCGGTTTGCGCGCCAGTGTTTGCCGGCGTGCAGGTTACTTCATCGCGCATGAAACCCGCAGGGTCGCCGCGTTCGCGGCCGGTGTAACGCACCTCCGGGTTGACCGTACTGCTGGAGGCGTTGTACCCCAGCCCGATGTTGCCGTTGGCATCAATGTTGATACCACCCATCCAGCGATGAGTCGTGTCCGGCGCAAAAGTACCCTGGTTGACAATCCGCTTGCTTAGCGTCGATGGCGCCGCCGGCGGCGCATCTTCGAAACCATTCGCAAACAGCTCAGCGCTCGACGCTCCGATGGCGCCAGTGAATCCGAATTCGATCCAACGCGTGCCGGCCTGATCGGCGCCCACATCGACAGCGTGATTGATAACCCCACGCAGCTCACGTGGCCCGGTCGGCCCGAAAGATCGGAGCGCGGCTAGATACATCGTATTGCCATCGAAACTGTCGAGGCGTTGCGTTGAGCTGAGCTGCGGGATGCCGTTCAGTCCCAGAGTGAATGGCGTCGATGCCAGGAGCGTCGGATTGTCGATGAAGCTCGTCGAGCCCGACGTCCAGTTCACGCACATGTCCCAAAGGCGATAGCCGGCCCCGTTGGATTGGAAATGAACGAACATCGGGCAAGCGCCTGGCGGCAGCGGGTTAACGCCCTCAAGGTGAAAAGGCAGCGCCCCGAAAGCGGAAATACCGCCGACACGAATGAACTGCGCCGATTGCCCTGCAAGCATTCGATCGCGCTCAACCAACGCGAACGAAGTACCGACAAAGCTCGGTGCAGTGTTGAACTCGTGCATCGTGAACACGTACGCGTTCTGCGACCCATCGGAAGTCACCCACACACCCATCTTTCCGTAGTCGTTGAAATTGGGGTACGAAAACGCGTAACGATTGTAGGTGCCAAGTGGATCGGCTGACGTCGATACAGCCACACACTGCAACCAAGGCGCAGTGGTGATGGCTGTGAAAGCAAATTGGCTGACGACCCAGCGTTGGGCGATGTCGTCGAACAACACCAGCGGGTCGCCGCGATTGGTGGTTTGGCACAAGCCGCCGAACCCGCTGAAGAACGAATTGCCGCTCGTAGGTCCGCTGACCAAAGCACCGGTGCTCTTGTTGAAAAGCGCCCAGGAGGTATTGACCCACTGAAAGTAATGGTCGGGTCCCACTTCGCCGGTGGTATCCGGCGGCACACCGCCGCCGCCTAAACCGATACGCAAGCCATTCACGGCCAACGAAGCCGCAGGCGCGGGATCACCCGACGGGGCTCGCTGCGCGGCTGTCAAAGTGCCATCTCCGGCACTCAGCGGATTGAGGTCGCTGAAGCTCAGGATCTGATTTGGAACGATGTTGTCGGCGGGATCCATGGGTCGCGCAGGACCCATTTCGGCAACGACATCGCGCATCGGTCGCGACACATCGCGATGCACTTCCCTTGCAACGGTGACTTCGACATTGCCGACCTGGCTCACCGCAGGTCCGCCCGTGGCAGTGGCACTTGCCATTAGCAGCACAGAACTTACCATCGAACGTATCACCGTATTCCCCTATCGATGCGCCGGCTGAAGCACCAGGCGCGAGTGTTGATCTTCGAGAAAACGTCGCGTGGCCGTTGGCAAAAGCGCGCGGTCCAACAACGATTCCAATGTGCGCTTGACATCTCGCCCCTGCGCACGAACGATTCCGAGCGCCAATTCCGCAAAAACCGGTGGAGCGGCAAGCCAATGGTCCGCCAGTTCCGGTGCAAGTGCGTCCGGATGCGCCAATGCGATCGTCAGCGCCGCATAAGCCAGCTGCTGCTCGCCTACGGCGTCCAGCGCAACGAGGGGCATCCGATCCAGAACCTGTGCTGCCTGAGTGGCCGGCCAGCCTTCTCCCCACAACGGCGAGCGATCATGCGCCATCAACAACAGCCGAGCGCGCGCCGCCGCCGGCCCGTTGCCGGCAACGAAAGACTGGATGGCCGCGATTTCTTGCTCGTTATACGGCGCCAGTCGATTGGCGCGTAGCGCCAGTTCGCCAGACCACAAGTCCCGCCACTGCGGATCGTCGGCTGCCAATCCCGAAAAAATCTGCTTGCGATACGACGTCTGTTGCGCAGATGCCACGGGATCGGAGCTGAGCCAACGACGCGCCATTTCGCTATCGCGAAATAGCGACACTTCGACACCCTCGAACGACAGCAAGCGCGCGTTGCTGCTGTCGCGAACCAGCACGCGCGGCTTTGCCGATGGCTTCAGATCACTATATAGCGCCAGATAGCCTGGGCCGGGCGTCAAGCGAGCTGCAACGCCGCGGTCGACGCCCAGCCGCAACGTATCCGGTGAAGTACCGCGCAGGGTCGAATCGACGTCGAAGGTGAGTTCGCCCGCCTGCGCATCCACTGTAACGATGGAACCGGCCACCAGTTGCAATCTCGAATCGCTCATCGCCTGCAACGGCGGCAATACGTCGGCGGCGGGTGCATGCGCGGAGAATGCGCTCGTCAGTATGGCGATGGCTAAGGCTCGAAATATCGTCACGAAGTGCCTCGGCTGATTTTGCACGAACAGACGCGTTCGGCAACGGGTCGCCACCGACTTCGACCTGAGCTTTGGGCGAACCGCATCGCCTTGCAGCGGCCATGCTGTTGTCGCACGAGGCGGCCCGGCCGAGATTAGAACACAGGGCGGCCTCGGCCGCCCTGTGCCGGTCTATGCGCTACGGCACGCCACTGAAGTAGCTGGATATTTGTGGCCAAATCCGGTCGATGCGTACGCCCTGATTGGTGCAGCCGCCCAAGTGATGCAAACCGATCACTTTTCCGCTGGAACGCGCCAGGACTGGCGATCCGGAGCTGCCACCTTCGGTGTCGCAGAAGTAGCCCAGATCGCTGCCTGTGGCGCCACCGGTGGCACTGGCAACGTTAACGCGGCAGCCGACGCTGCCATCGCGATCGCTGATCGAGCCGATCTGTTTGGGTTTGCCCGCCGGGTGTTGCACGATGAAAATCGTCTCGTTGGTCACCGGCGCGCGCACATCCAGGCTCAAGAATCCAAAGCCACTGATTGTCGATGGACTGGCCACCGTGAACAGCGTGTAGTCGAGCGTCGAGTTGGTCCTCAGCACACTGCTGCCAGCTACTTTTGTGGTGGCCGCGTTAGTGGTGCTGCCGCAACTGCTGCGTTGGTAGTTGAACCACACTTCGGTGGCACGCGCCTGGCTGCTCGTCGTAAAGCAGTGATTGTTGGTCAGCATGCGATCGCCAGAGCCTACGCGCCAGCCGGTGCACAGACTGGAGCCGCCGATGAGGAGCCGCGCGATCGGGCCACTCCTGGTGTACGGCAGACTGGTAGTCGAATAACAGGCGACATCGCGCTTATCGTCGATGCCGCAAATCGATTTGTTTTGCGGCGTTCGCGATAGTAATCCGCGCGATTTGAGTTCTGGCATCGCGTCCTCGGGATACCCCTCGAAATAGCTGCCGATCACCACCCGCGGCGCGGCTTTGCTGTCGCTCTTGCCGACAATGCGCACGATTGCAGTGTTGCCGGTGATCGACATCGCCGAGAAGCTGCGCTTGCCGTCCTGGCCCAGGGACTCGTCGACCGTGAACTCATCGCGCTTCCCGCTGGTATAGCGATACACCTCGGTCCCGTCGCGATTGCTCACTTCCAGCGTGTAGCCGATCGGCAATTCGACCTCGCTGAAGTTCACTTTGATGTAGGCCGCATCCGGCGTCGCAATTTCAGTACTTCGATTGCTGAGCTCGGCGATATTCGCCGGGCGGTCTTGCGCGGTGCGATGAGCGCCGATGATGGCCGGTGCTTGCGCAACGGCGACGCCCGACAACAACAACCCGAAACTTGCTCCCCAACTCAGAATACGACTCATGAACCCCTCCCCAGGGCGTGATGCGCAGCGAACGCCGGACTCTCCCGCGCTGCGCAGCGGGAGCGGCCAAGATCGTCACCTCAAACTGCACGCACGCGCCGAGAGGCAGGGCTTCGGCATCGATCGATCCCCATCGATCAATGCACTAACGCGCTAGTGCAAAAGAACGCAGCGGATGCTGCAACGCGAATTTCCAATTGTCAACAAGTTGTGACAGGAAAGTGTGCGCGGCGTATACAACCTGGCATCCCGAACGGAGGGCCGGTTCGGAAATCTCTGACCAGGCACTGGCCGCAAACAGCCGCTCGTGTCGATCGCAATCTGCAGTGAGACGGCGGAAATCGACAGTGACGCCATCGCAAAAAGCAGGTCGTTTACTGCGATATTCCATGCAGGAAGCTGATCGCGGCGGCTGAGGTTAGCTTGAGCCGGCCAGCTATGATGCGCGCATCGATCACAGGAGCGCGCGATGTCGACACCGTTGCCCGAGTTCTGGCCCGCGTGGGCCAAGCGTCTTGCCGATCTGTACTTTGCCGGCACGTCGGCGATGTTTTTGCTCCACGGCAACACCCACGATCTGGTGCCGCTTGCAGGCAGCGCCCCGCCGCGCTACGGGCCGCTCAACGAGTTTCTGGGCACACAGGTGTTCGGGCGTTTCGATCTGGTCCTCAGTTACGATCTGGCCCATGGCATTCGGGCGATGGGCGGCAGCGATATCGAACGCCAACGGCAGATGGTCGGGATTTTGTCGCGGCGTATCGGCGATCCGGACAAATTGCCGCGCGATCCGACGCAGGCGCTGTTTTTGCTCGATCGATTGGTGCTCGACAATCTGACTGCCAAGGAGGCCGATCGCATCCGCGTGGCGATCTTGTTCGACTTCGCCTCATTCGTCGCTCCTGACGCCGAACGGGGCGGCACGCAGCTCGCCGCCAACCTGGTGACTTTGCTCAAGTGGGCCGCCAATCCTTATGTCAAGCGCAGCAATCTGGCGTTCGTGCTGATCGACGAGCGGCTGGCGGATTTTCATGATCGACTGGCCACCAGCCCGCACGTCAACGCCATCGAGATTCCGTTGCCCGATGAAGCCGAACGCTTGACGTTCCTGCAAACGCTGACGCGCGATCAAGACGTCGCCAGCTACAGCGATTTCAGTATCGACTCTTTGGCGAAACTGACCGCCGCGGTGACGTTGTCGGATCTTGCCGTGCTGATCGAAAGCGCGCGCCGCACGGGTCAGCGGCTCGACGAAAAGCGCTTCAAAGCGCGCAAAAAACAACTGATCGAACGCCAGGCGCAGGACTTGCTCGAATTCATTGAGCCCAAGTTCGGTTTGGAGCGGGTGGTCGGCCACGACGCCGCCAAAAAGCGTCTTATGGACGATGCCGAGATCATTCGCCGCGGCCGGCTCGATGTTGCGCCGATGGGCTATTTGTTCAACGGCCCGGTCGGCACCGGAAAAACCTTCCTGGCCACGTGCCTGGCCGGCTCGATTGGCATGCCGTGCGTGAAGCTCAAAAACTTTCGCAGCAAATACGTCGGCGAGACTGAAGCCAACCTCGAACGGGTCTTGGGCGTGCTGCGCGGCATGGGTCCGGTGATGGTGATCATCGACGAGGCCGACGCGATGCTCGGGCAGCGCGAGCAAGGCGGCGACTCGGGCGTCGGCAGCCGCGTGTTCGGCATGATCGCCAACGCCATGGGCGACACCGAGTATCGCGGCAAAATCGTCTGGATGCTGCTCACGGCGCGCCCGGATTTGTTGCCGATCGACATCAAGCGTCAGGGCCGCGCCGAGATCCACATTCCGCTCTTTTATCCGCAGACCCAGGACGAAATTCGCGCCTACTTTACGGTGATCGCCAAGAAGTTCGGCGCGCCGCTGGCGGCCGAGGATGTGCCGGATACGCCGCATGTGGGCGATCTCTCCGGCGCCGATATTGAATCGCTGGTGGGGCGGGCGTGGCGCGAAGCGCTGATCGCCGGCGAAGACAAGCTGACTCGCGAGCGCCTGACCGCCACCTTCGAAGGTTTCATGCCCTCGACCCAGTCCTTGGAACGCGAAATGCAGGAGATTGCGGCCATCATTGAGTGCACGGATCGCGCTTTTCTCGTTCCCAGTGCGCTCAAGCTGTTGGCCGACCTGGGCGATCGGGAAGGATTGCAGAAGCGCTTCAAGGAGATCATGCGGCTCCTCGGAAAAGCGTAGCCCTGCGACGATGCGTGACTTGAACTCGGCGCTGGCAATGTATGCCGATCGAGCGCCCGGGCACGCCTTGGACGTAAATTCTTCCGGCAGATTTCGCACAGATCGGAGGCTCGCGCCTATATCGGTGAGTACATTGCGGCGGGGCGGCAAGTGATCGATACGGCTGACCAAAAGATGCGACTTGCGACGTCCGAACGGGGCGTCTGGAAGGATGCCGGCGCGGAGCCCGATTCACTGTTCTCGCCGAACGCTGATTCAGAAGTGGATCTTCTGTTCCTGCCGCCGAATCTGGACGTCGAATTGCTGCGGCACGCGCTGCTGAATCAGCGGCCGCTGCTGGTGGTCAACTTTCTCGCGGCCAGCGGATTCGCCTTCCTGGCATACGCAGACCTCGGCGCTGCCGTTCTGGGGTGGCTGGCTCTGATGGCAGTGCTGACCTGCGTACGTTGGGCAGCTGCACGCGCGCTGCACAGGGCGATCGTGCGAGGGCAACCCACCGCCGGCTGGTCGGACGCGGCCGCTCGACGCGTTTTTCAAGCAGGGTACTTCGTATCGCCGATGGCGTGGGCTGCGATGGCGGTATGGGCAATTCCCTTTCTCAAGCCGTTTGGACTGATTGCGCTCATCGTGATCCTGGCGGCGCTCGTCGGCGGCGGCACCGGCGTGCTTGCACCGTTGCGCCATCTCGGTCAGGTGAATATGTTCTTGCTGCTCGTGCCGGGCAGTTTTCGCTTGCTCAGTCTCGACCCGCCGCAATGGACGCTGGCGGCGCTCGGCGTCATTTTTGCCGGCGTAGCAATGATCAGCCACCGGTTCAACAACGATCTGTTGCGACGAGCGCTGACATTGAAGCATCGCAACGACATCCTGCTGGAGCGACTTTCCGATGCCAACGCAGCGATCTTGAAAGCGAACGCAGACCTGGAATCCAAAGTCGAAGCGCGCACCGTGCAATTGCGCGAGATCTCGGTGCGCGACATGCTGACTGGACAACTGAACCGCCGTGGGCTGGTCGAGCTATTGCGCAGAGTAGACTCCGAAAACACCGCGCTGGCCGTGCTCTTCATCGATCTCGACGGCTTTAAGCAGATCAACGACGGCCTTGGCCATGAGGCCGGCGATGCTGTGCTCGTTGCGGTAGCGAAGCGATTGGCGGGAGCGGCGCCCGACGATGCACACCTGGGTCGCTGGGGCGGCGATGAATTCGTCCTGGTCTGGTCCGGCTTTAGCGGCAGCGACGAGGAGTTGCGGAGGCACGGCGAGCGATTGCGCGACTGCCTGGCATCGCCAATCGACGTTGGCCTGGAGCGTGTGCAATTGGGGGCGACCATCGGTTATGCGCACGGCGCGAGCACGGGCGCTGCGCTGATTGCTGCGGCGGACATGGCAACCGCCGATGCCAAGCGCAAAGGCCGCGGCCAGATCGTCGGTTTTGAGCCCGGATTGATGCGTGTGCAACAGCGCCGGTTGCAAATTGTTGGCGGACTGAGAACCGCCATGGAAGAGCAGTCAGTTTGGCTGGCCTACCAGCCGATCGTCGATGCCAGAAGCCATGCGGTACTCTCAGCAGAAGCGCTGATGCGCTGGACCTCTCCGCGCTTGGGTGCGGTACCGCCCGACGAGTTCATCGCCATCGCCGAGGACTCCGATCGCATTCGGCAACTGGGCGACTGGGCCTTGCGCCGTGCGCTGGCCGACTTTGTCGCTGCCGGCTCTGCAGCGCCGCCACAAGTGTCTATTAACGTCTCGATACGCCAGTTGGTTTGGGATGGTTACGACGTCGCTGTCATGCAAGCGTTGGAGGACTACAGGGTTCCGCCGTCGCGTCTGACCCTTGAGGTGACCGAGTCGGTTTTCGAAGGACGCAGCAGCCAGCGAACTTTAAGTGTGCTGCGCACCTTGGCCGAACTGGGCGTGCACATTCATCTGGACGATTTCGGAGCGGGCTACTCTTCGCTGGGTAGCCTGCAGAGCTTCCCTCTGCACGCCATCAAAATCGATCGATCGTTCATTCTCAAACTCGATTTCGAAGCGCGATCAGTTGTAGAGGCGGCCGTATTGATTGCCCGTGGCCACCGCCTGCACGTGGTCGCCGAGGGCGTTGAAACGGCCGAACAAGCGCGAATTCTTCATGAGCTCGGCGTCGATGCGCTACAAGGTTACTATTTCGGAAGGCCGCAGCCCGGTTTGAGTGGCGTGGCTCACCCTCGTCCACAATGAAATGCTCGCCGCAAAACGGCTCCAAGGCGACGAAAGACCAGGCAACCACATCGAATCTGTCCGAATACATAACAATCAGCCTCAACATGCGCCGCTAAATCGTTGCCAGCACTGAAAAACACTTGTCAAAGCTTGCGACTTTGAGCTTCAATATCTCATCCAGTGAGACGACGAATGGTTATGCGCGCTGTTTTGGGACTGATTGCCGCTGCTCTTGCCGCCAACGCGCTCGCTGCTGACGTCCGTAATGTGCGCGTGCAGTCGATGAAAGATGAGACACGAGCGGTCGTCGAGTTGTCGCGCGAGGCAGAGTACAAGGTCTTTACGCTGGAGAATCCCGACCGCCTGGTGCTCGACATCATTGATGGGAGGCTCAAGCGCGATATCGATGGCGAGGGCCGTGGGCTGGTCAAGTCGGTGCGCACCGGCCAGCCGGACGAAGGTCGTTTGCGAATCGTGTTCGACCTGACCGCCCCAGTGCGGCCTAAATCTTTCATCCTGCCGCCCGCAGATCGCTTTCGGCATCGGCTGATCGTGGATATGAGCCCACTCGATCAGGTCAAAACCGAAGCGCCGCAAATGGCGCCTGCGAGCGACCAGTCAACAGAGCAGCGCGATGTCGTGATCGCGGTCGATGCCGGTCACGGAGGCGCCGACCCTGGCGCGATAGGTCCGGGGGGCACTTACGAGAAGCGTGTTACGTTAAAGGTTGCCAAGCTCCTTGCCGCCAAGATCAACGCTGAGCCCGGCATGCGTGCGGTGCTGATTCGCGACGACGACAGCTTCGTTGCGCTGCGCGATCGCTACGAGAAGGCGCGCGAGGAGAAAGCCGATCTGTTCGTATCAGTGCATGCCGATGCCGCGCTGAATCGCTCCGCGCGCGGATCGAGCGTCTACGTGATGAGCACGCGCGGTGCTAGTAACGAGGCGGCACGCTATCTGGCCGAACGCGAGAACCGCTCCGATCTGATCGGTGGCGTGTCGTTGAACAACAAAGACACGGTGCTCGCGTCGGTGTTGCTCGATCTTTCGCAAGGCGCGACGTTGGAGGCCAGCTCGCAAGTCGCCGAGCATTTGCTGAGCTCGCTGCAGCGGATGGGTAAAACCCACAAGCGCTATGTCGAACGCGCGAATTTCTTCGTGCTGCGCTCGCCGGATGTGCCGAGCGTGCTGATCGAAACCGGCTTCATCAGCAACCCCGAAGAAGAGCGCAAGCTCAACGATGCCGCACATCGCAATCGCTTGGCGGAGGCGATTTTGGGTGGCGTGCGCGACTACTTCCATGCCGCACCACCACCAGGCACCTGGATCGCCGCCAACTCTACCCAGCGCTCGCACGTCGTCGCGCGCGGCGAAACCTTGAGCGAAATCGCGATGCGTCACGGCGTCACCGTCGCCCGTATCCGAAGAGCCAATGCGCTGCCCAGCGATCAGGTCAATGTCGGCAAGGTGCTGAAGATTCCGACGTCGTCGTAGCAGGAGGCTCCGCACGAATCACGCTGAGCGAACGCCTGCGATCGCTCAGCTTAGCGAACATTCGCAGCGCTGATCTGCTCCAACACGATTTGCTTGGCATCAGTAACGATCAACTCCACTAGCAACTTTCTACCGTTATTGGCTGGAATCACGCACTCAACAAGCGCGATCAGTCCCGTATCGTTTTGCCCAAAGTACTTCACCGTAATGGCGTGATCGCTTGAAGGCTCAAGACCGGTAGCAGACAGCTCGAAGAGGCTCGACTCAAGGTCGTCGCGAATGGCCTTTGCTGGATCTCTGCCCAAGGCAATCCCGTATCCGAACTGATTGGCCAAGCCAGAAAAATCCGAGGACCGTAACAACCTAACCGCCGTTGCCGCGAGACCAGAAAGCGTGCGTTCGTCTGTGCTGCAATCGGAAAATTGCATTGTCCCATTGCCCTGACGAATGCCCGTAAATGGGTCAAGAAACCGGCCGTTCCGGGAACTGTGCGAATTGGCTTTTTCTCCCAGCGAGGGGCGAAAACCCTCGAATTCATGCTATCGCGGAGACAAGCTTTGTCGCTGACGACTTGTGCGGGCGCGATGAATCGCGCCCCTACTTTTCTACGCATCCTTCGGCAGGAAGAAGAACTCGCTGCCTTCATGACCCGCATGGCGCAGTGCGGAGTATTGCGGGCGCTGCGGCAGGCGCGCTACGGCGGAGCGTTGCGCGACCAGATCGGTGACGTTTTCGAACAACCGATAACCCTCGGACAGGCCGTCGGTTTGCTTCAGTGCGGTCAGGAACGCATGCGCAAAGATCGAATGGCCGCTGCCGCCATCGTCGAGCACCGGCTGCAGGCCGCCTGAGGTAATCACCGTGCGCGCTTTAACGCGCGAGATGAACAACAGGTCTTCTTCTTTGGCGTCGAGCGGAATCGGGCGAATCGCGTTGCCGCTCAGCGTTCCGGAGTAGCACGAGTCGGCCACGACCAGCACATGCTTGGCGGCAGAGGCGCCAATGTAATCGCTGATCTGATCGTTTCCGATCCAGCTGCTGGGATCCTCGCTGCGACCATCGACGGGGATCCAGTAGCCACGGCCGTTCGCATCGATTTGACCGTGGCCTGCAAAGTAAATGAGCAGATTGTCGTTCTTCTTCATCGCCATCGTCAGCTCAGCCAGCTTGGCGATGATCGCTTCGCGACCCACGTTGGTCAGGGTAGACACTTTGTACCCAAAGCGATTCTTGAGCTGTTCGGAGACGGCGTTGGCATCGGCTACCGCCGTGCTCAACGCGGGAAAAGCGCCATATTGATCGTTACCGATCACCAGCGCATGGAACTCGCCCAGGTCGCTGCGCATGCGGCGCTGAAACAACTTGCTGGTCACGCGCTTCTGCGCCACGGTGGATGCCGCGCGTTCGCGCGTGATCAGGAAACTCTGGACGGCGCTCAAACCATCGTTGGTGATGGCCTGGATCTCCACCGGCACGTCGCCACCAACGATATCGATGTCGACCTGGAACAAGCCATCGGCGTCGATTTTGTCGCGCATATCGCGGTCATTGACCTTGAGCGCCTTGATCGACTCGGCCGGATAAACGCGGCCGACGATCTGATACGTCGGCACCGCCGCCAACAGCGGCGCGGCAAGAACGCCGCTGCGAGTGGCGACCAGCTTGGGCGCCAGCACCTGAATTTTCGGCGACGTGCCCGGCGGCGCGGGGCCGCGCTCGGAATTGGCCACACCCATCTTGGTGAGCAAGCCGTCTGCCTCAGCGCGCGAGGTGGCGACAGCTTGCTCCTGCTCCGCGACCTTGCGCTCCAGTTCCGCGATCTGAGCCTCCGCAGCAGCCGCTCGTTGGCGATCTGCCGCAGCCGCCGCCAGCGAAGCGCGCGCCTGCGTCAATGCGGTCTGCGAGTTCTGCAACTCGCTCTCGCGCGCCGACAACGATGCGCGCGCCTTACCAAGTTGCTGCCGCAAATCGTCGACCTCGCCGCGAAGGCGCTCCAGTTCGGCGGCGTCGGCGTCGCGTTGTTGGCGCTGCTCGTCGGTCACAACTTCGAGCGTGCCGCCTTCCAATCCTGAGGCTTTGCGATACCAGTTCATCGCCAGCGTCATGTCCTGCGCGACGCCCTTGCCGCTTTCGTACATGCTGCCCAGGTTGATCATGGCCGAGGAACTGCCCTTCTCGGCAGCGCGGCGGAACCATTCGGCAGCAGTGGCATAGTCGGGCTCGACACCCAGTCCCTGCTCATAGATTTCGCCAACGTAGTTCATCGCGTTGACGTCACCTTCTTTTGCGGCAGGCAGCCAGACTTTGAGCGCAGTTGCGTAATTCGCACGGTCGAAAGCGACGTACTCGCCGCCGCGAATCGCGCAGTCTTTGGCCGTTGTGCGGATCGGTCGCCGCGCCGACAAATAGGTGAAATTCCCACCCAATTGACGCACCTGACCGGGCAACAGGCAATCGACGATGTACAACTCATCGACCGTTACAGCGCCCTGCGGCAGCTCGACACGCTTGGCATGCAATGGCGCCGCACCGAGTGTAACCACTGCCAGTGCGACCAGAACTGTGTTCAGAAGTTGCAATTTCGGATTGGACACGTCCAACCTCCTTAGGGCTTAAGCCTGCAAACGCAATACAGCGGCAGTGCAGGACACCGCGTATGTTTAGAACTCAAACCGCGCACCAAAGTTCACGGTAGAGCGATCCAGCCCTTCCTGGCCGATCGATTCACGGAACTGCAGGTACGCCTGCCGCCCGTTTGCGAGTATGTAGACCAATCCGAATCCCACCGTACCGTAGCTGCGATCCGGCGTCTCGGGGCGCAAGAAGAAAATCTCTCCAGCGTCGCCACCGACATAGGCCGCGCTGATCTCGGTGTCGTCGGCCTTGGTCTCCTGATTCCAGGTCAGATCGAAACTCGGAACCAGAACGCCGTTGTCGAGACTGAAGGCCCGATTGACCTGCAGACCCACGCCGTAAACCAGCGAATTGATGTCCTGGCCGCCGACGCGAACCGCAAATGCACTGCCCTCCTCGGTAAAGCCATCGACGTCGCTTTGCACGTAGCGCAAAAAGGCGTTGGGCGTGATGGTCCAGCCGCCGCGATTGATGTGATAGCCGACGCTGGTGGCAAAACTGAGTTGTGTGGCATCGGTATTGCCACTGGCCGTATCGTCGACCGCGAAATTGCCGAGCGTGGCGCGAATCCGGCGCTTCTGATCGAGAGAAACGCTGCCGTAACTCACACGCGAGTCGATATAGACCTTGTCGTTGACGTAGTACGAGCCATAACCAGTGAGCGTGTAGCCGTCGGTGTCGAGCTCGCCTTGATCTGTCAAGCCGGAACTGAATTGGTTGTAGCCAACCGCAGCGCCGAACACCAATCGTGCGCTGAAGCGATAATCGACGCCTGCAGTGATACCTATCGAGTCGAAGTCCTGGACCACCTCTCGCTCGCTCTCGTCGATCGACTGATCGCCGCGGCTGATCGTGCCATTGGCGAAGAATCCCCACGGGCTGATTAAATCGCCCGACTCGCCGATGCTCGGATCATCGCCATCGAGCAGGCCTTTGAACAGGCTCAGCGGGATGGCTTGCCGGCCCTCGATCACGGTCAGCCCCGACAAACTGAAGCCACCGCCGCCGCCGCGCAGCTCAGCCATTCGCGCATCGACATTGAAAAACTGCACGGTCGACAATTGGTTGAGTGAGGTGAATTGAGACAACACTTCTTCGGGGTAAATGGCACGCACCGCTTCGGAGACGTCGGTGCCAGCCGCTGCCTGCCCCAACAAGGCGTTACAGAACGCGGCGATCTGTCCGGCGCTACCGGTGCACAATTGCGCCGTCGGTTGCACCGCTTCGTTGGCAATCGGATCGAGCGGATTGACGCCTTCCTCGATCTCTTCCTCGGCATCGACGCCCGTGGGTGCGCGCACCGTGGTGTCTTGCGTTGCGCGGTTGTTTGCCGTCTGCGGATCGCTGGTCGTCGCGGTGACCGTCGCTTCATTGGTCACCACGCCGGCCGTTGTTGGCGCAGTCACCTGTAAGGTAACGGTCAACGATTGGCCGGAGGGAATGGGCGCCGACCCGCGGCATTCGATGGCGACCGTGCCGGTACACGTCAGCCCTGCGCCGGTTGCCGACACCAACGTGATGCCCTGCGGCAAGGTATCGCGAATGACGACCCCGGCAGCGGCAGCTGGTCCCAGATTGCGCACCGTCAGCGCGTAACTGAAGGCATCGCCGAATGCGACAGGATCGACGCTATCGGTTTTGGCGATCGAAAGATCGGCGGTCTGCGGCGGCGCTGCGGTGACTGCAATCGACACATTGGCATTGTTGTCTGTGGTCACCGGATCTGGCGTTGCGGCCGTTGCGATCAAACTCGCGGAAACCGCGCCCGCGGCATTCGAGTTGATTTGGCCGGTCAGTCGCAAATCAACGGACTGATTGGCCGGCAATCCAGAACCGCGACACACCACGGCGCCCGCTTCCAGCGCGCAGGTGAAACCGGCGCTGCCAGTGCCGCCGGTCAACGTCCAAGGTCCGGTGGGCGTGGCGCGCACGACCAAGGTGTTGGCCGCCGCCGGACCGCGATTTCGCAACACGGCGTTGATATCGACAGTAGCGCCCGCAGCCGCATTGGCTGGCGCGGTGGCCGTCAATTGCAGATCGGCGTTGTTGGGCGGCGCTGCGCCCTGGATCGCGGTTGTCTCAGTATCGGTGTTGTTGCTTCCCGTCGCTTCTGGTTGTTGCGAACTGACCGATGCGCTATGCGTGACCGTTCCCGCCTGCTGGCCGCGCAAACGCAGCGCGACGTTGGATTGTGCACTCACCGCCAGCGTCGGCAAGGTGCAAGTGACCTGCGGTCCGATCGTGCAACTCCAACCCGAACCGGAGAATCCAACCGCTTCGATGCCGGGCGCCAATGGCACCGTGAGCGTCAGTCCGGTCGCCGTGGCCGGACCGAAGTTGACGATGCGCGAATTCAACTCGAAGATCTCGCCCACTGGCACCGGATCAGCCGAGTCGGTCAGATCCAGCACCAGATCGACGGTGGTTGGTGTCGCGGCGACCGAGAACGAGGCGTTCGCGATCAAGGTCGACGGAAAGTTCGACGCATTCAGCTGCGCACGGTTGACGAAGCTTCCAGCGGCGCTGGCGGTTGCGTTGATGGTTACCAGCGATGCGCTGTTGCGCGCCAGCGTGGCGCGACGGCAATCGACGGTCTGGCCCTGGGTTGTGCATGTCCAGCCGGGCGCATCGACGCTGCGGAATTGCGTACCTGCCGGCAAATCGTCAACCAGCACCAGACCAGTCGCATCGGTATTAGACGTGTTGCTCACGTTCAGCGCAAAACTGATTTCTCCGCCCACCGAAACACTGGCTGGCGACGCAGCGTTTTCCAGACGTAAGGCCAACGTTGAGTTGATGACCGTGGATTCGTTGGCCGATGCGGGTGCAGCCGTTTGCGCCGAGCCAACCTGAGCGCGATTGACTGCGGTCCCCGGCGCTTCACCGCGAGCGCGAATACGAAGGGTACTGGTGGCATTCGGGGCCAGCGTGGTCGGATGACTGCAATTGACCACGGCGCCCGCTGTTGTGGGGCCGGTACATGACCAACCCCCGCCGCCAAAGCTGCGATAGCTGACCAATTCGGAAAGCGTGTTGACCAGCGCAAAGTTATCCTGATTGACGTTTCCGGTATTGGTGACCGTGAGCACGTAATCGAACTCATCGCCGACGCCCACTGGATCGGCGCTGTCGCTCATGGTCAGACTGACGGTCTCGACCCGAGGTTGTACGGCGATACCGAGCGACGCTGCGTTGTTCGCCGGGTTTGGATCAAAGCTGGTGGAGTTGATCGACGCCGGGTTGGCGAAGGGCCCGCCCGCCGTTGGCGCTGACAAGCCAACGACGGCAGCCGAACTGGTGCCCACCGGCAACGATGCGCGCGAGCACGAGACATTTTGCCCCGACGCCAGACACGACCAACCGCTACCGCCCGAGACGTTGTCGACCGTGAGCGACGAGGCGAAGGTGACGCTGGTGGTAACGCCCGTAGCGTCGTCCGGACCGGCGTTGGTCGCCGCCAGCGTGACCGAGAAGGCATTGCCCGCGATCACGCTGGACGGGCCGGTCAATGCCAGCGAGACATCTGCGGCGCTGCGGAAACTGGCATTCGCACTCGCGCTGTTATTGTTTGTGACCGGGTCGTTCTCGGCGCCACTTACCGTGGCTACGTTGGTGACGCTGGAACCACCCGCCGGCACCGGCAAGTTGTAGACCACGTTCAGATCCAATGCCGGCGCGGCCTGGCCGATCGCCAGCGTACCGCTGAAGTTGCACACCACATTTCCGGTGCATGTCCAGCTGCTGCCGCTGACCGATTGCAGCGTCACGCCAGTGGGTAATGGATCGTTGATCGTGATGCCGCTGGCCTGTTGATTGCTGGCGCTGGAGTTGGCCACTTGCAGCCGAAACACGAATGGCTGGCCGCGGCCGATCGGCTGTGCGCCGATGGTGGTCTTGGTCAGGGACAAATCGACCGAAGGCGGCGGCGGATTGGTGACGTTGATCGATGCAGACGCACCGCCCGGGCTGGGATCAGGCACCGAAGAGCTCGGCGTCATCGTCAGCGTGGCAGTTCCCGCGCCCGGACCGGCCACACCGTTGAGGACAATGTTCGAGGCGGTCACGCCGTTGGCGAGCGTTCCTGTCGGACTGCCTGCGGTATAGGTGCATTGCACAAGTCCGCCATTGGCGATGTACGAGCAATTCCATGCGGCGGACGTCGAAAAACTACTAAACTGGACCGGTCCGGACAACACGCCATTGACCACGGTGTTGGTTGCGTTGCCAGGACCAAGATTGCTGACTTGCGTCGTGAAACTCACCGGGGTGCCGACGCTGGCGCTAGTGACGCTTGGCGAGATCGAGGCATTCAGGTTCGCGCTGCCGACGATCACCTGCGTCGATTGAACGATGTTCGAGCTATTGGTTGGATTCGGATCGGAACCGCTGTGCAGCGCGGTGACCGCGATCTGCACGGTTTGTGGCGTGGTCGGCGCCTGAAAACGCAACACCAGCGTCGGCGCAGACGCGCCGGCAGCCAAGGTCGAGCTGGCGAGCGTGCAGTTGATCGGGCTGGTGCCGGTGCACGTCCATCCCGGCGTGGGCTGCAATACCCGCGTCAACGCCGACGAGGAAAACACATTGACGTTGACGCCATCCGCCTGCGGTCCGCCAACGGCATTGCTGACGACGATCGAGTAATCGACATTGGCGTTGACTTGCACAGGGTCGGGATTGTCGGTAGTCGCCACCGACAAATCTGCCTGGGCAAAGACCTGGCCGCTGAGCAGCAGCGCAATGCCGATCAACGCGTGTTTCAGGCTCAGTCGTAACATGCCGTAGTGTCCCCTGCATCCAGCATTGCCAAGGCGTGAATTCGACGCTGAATTACGCGATATCGCAAGCACTCAACGCGCGGCGACAAATATGGCAGCTTGCGGACCGCTAACGACCTTTGGCGGGCGCGCGGGCCAAAAGCCGTTCCCGGGACGAAGCCGCCCTCAGCGGCGCATAGAATGGGCGCACGCCCGTTGAGGATTCCGCCATGCGTTTTCGGTTACGTACCGCACTTCTGTTGCTGCCCTTGACGCTGGTCGCCTGCAAAGACGACGCCGTACCGACATCGACTGGCACCGTCCAGGACGGCGCACAGCCTCTGGCGCCTGCAGGAAGCAGCGAATTCGGGATCGTCTCGATCACCGGCGAGGCCGACGACAATCGTCCGGCCCTGACTATTCGTTTTTCCGAACCGTTGGCCCAAGCGCAGGATTTGAATCAGTACATCAAAGTGACCGGCAGCGATGGTCAGGCGGTTGATGGGTCGTGGGTCATGCAGGATGAGAATCGCCTCATCACCTTCCCGAACGTCAAAGCACAGGAGACGTTCAAGGTCGAGGTGACGCCCGGCATCGTCAGCGCCGATGGCGATTCGCTGGCCAAGGGACACAGCAGCGAGGTGGCCAGTGTCGATCTGCCGCCGGCGGCCCTGTTTGCGAGCCAGGGCAGCGTGCTGCCTGCTCAAGGCACCGACGGGTTGCCGATCCTGACGATCAATGTCCCGGAGGTGGACATCGAGTTCTATCGCGTTCGTCCCGCCAGCGTCCCAAGGTTTTTGCGCGAGTTTCAGTCTGGCGGCCGTCGCGGCTACTGGGACTTGAATGCACTCAAGCGTATCGCCGACTCGGTGTACCTCAATCGCTTCATCACCGACGGCGGCGCGAACGAGCGACGCACCACCCATGTTCCTGTGCATCAGATCGACGAGTTGTCGCCGTCGGGCCTCTATTTTGTGCTGATGAAACCAGCCGGGATCGTCGCTTACGACTACCAGACCAGCTACTTCGTGCGCAGCGATATCGGCGTGCATACGCGCCGCCACGGTAACCGCACCTTTGTCGCCACCCGCTCGTTGTCGAGCGGAGCGGCGCTCGGCGGTGTGGAATTGACACTCGTCGATCGCGATGGCGGCACGCTGCAAACCGCGAGTACCGACGGCGATGGCATCGCCGTGCTCGATGCACCGTTCTCGACGGCCAATGTGCTGATGGCCGCCCGCGGCGATGAGTTGAGCTTGCTGCCCTTCAACCAACCCGCGTTGGATCTGAGCGACTTCGACATCGACGGCAATACCGGGGGCGAAACCAGCTTGTTTATCTGGTCGGGGCGCGACCTTTACCGCCCCGGCGAACCTTTACGCATTAGCGCGCTATTGCGCGATTACGATGGTCGCATCGCCGGCAATCCGCCGCTGTTCGCCACGCTCAAACAGCCTGATGGGCGCACCTATGCCAGCGCGCAACTGAAGGCCAACGAGGCCGGCTACTATCTCTACGAGCGCGCGATGCCCGGCGATGTGGCCACGGGGCGCTGGCGGCTCGAGCTTTCCGCCGATCCAAGTGGACAGGGCGCCGTCCATAGCTATCTGATCCGCATCGAAGAGTTCTTGCCTGAACGCATGAAGCTGCTCGTCGATAGCGCGCAGCAAACGCTGACGCCGGGCGAGTCCTTGAACATCCAAGTCGAAGGTGCCTATCTGTACGGCGCGCCTGCGGCGAGCAATCGTTTTACCGCTAAAGTGACCTACGCGGTAGACAGCGCACCCGTTGCCGGTCTCAAGGGCTATAGCTTCGGCGATCCGGTCAACCCGCCGAATAAGGAACCGGTCGACGCGATCGACACCACGCTCGGCGACGACGGCACCCTCGCCCAGGCCATTGCAATCGAACCCGGTACCGTTGCCGGCCCGGTCGCTGTGACGGTGATTGGCAGCCTGTTCGAAACCGGCGGCCGACCAGTATCGCGCGTACTGAAGCGCACTCTGTGGCCGGCCGATGCCTTGATCGGCGTACGACCGCTATTCGAGGGCGACCTGCCGGGCGAAGGAGCGGCACGCTTCGAAGTCTTGAAAGTCAAAGCCGACGGCACCCGCGTTGCGGCCACCGGCCTGACGGCCAGATTGATTCGCGAAGACCGCGATTACACCTGGAATTACGACGAGAACCTCGGCTGGAAAGTCGACTACACGCAGAGTTTCGTGGAAGTCGAATCGCAGTCCGTCGACGTTCCCGGCGACAACCCTGGCAGTGTCGTATTCAACGCCTCGTGGGGACCGCATCGATTGGAAATCACCGATCCGGAATCCGGTTTGACTACGCGGGTACCGTTCAACGTGGGCTGGTCGTTCGACGACGACAATCGCGGCGTCGATGCGCGTCCTGAGAAAGTCAAGATTGCGCTCGACAAGACCGCCTACAAAGCGGGCGATACCATCGTGGCGACGATCACGCCGCCGCATGACGGACCGGGCATGCTGCTGGTGGAAACCGATCGCGTGTTGCGCACCATCGAGTTCGATGCGCGATCGGGCGCGACAGTGGATGTGCCGCTTCAAGCCGATTGGCAACGCCACGATCTCTACCTCACGGCGCTGGTTTTTCGTCCAGGAACAGCGAAGGACAAGATCACCCCCGCGCGCGCGGTCGGCATTGCCCACGTCCCGCTCGATCGCAGCGATCGCAGTGTCGCCGTGACCCTGTCGGCGCCGAGCGAAATGCGACCGAATCAGCAGCTCAAGGTCAGCGTCGAGGCGCCCGCTCTCGCTGGGCAAACCGCGCAGGTCACGGTGTCGGCGGTCGATCTTGGCATCCTCAACATCACGCAGTTCAAGGTGCCGGATCCGATCGCGGAGTTTTTCGGTAAACGTCGTTACGCGATCGATGCGTATGACGTTTACGGCCGCATCATCGAAGCACTTGCCGGCGAACGCGCGCGCCTGAAGTTCGGCGGCGATCTCGCGGTGCCGGGCTTGCCGCAAGCGCGTCGCCCGACTGCGAAAGTCCTCACCGTGGACCTGTTCAGCGGCGCTGTGGCGCTGGATGCCGCCGGCAAGGCCAACGTGACGTTGAACGTCCCGGATTTCAACGGCGCGCTACGCGTGTCCGCCGTCGCTTTTGCGGCGGATCGATTCGGTTCGGCAAGCAGCGAAACGCTGGTACGCGCGCCGCTGCTTGCCGAGGTCAGCACACCTCGTGTGATGGCGCCGGGGGACAGCAGCAAGCTCACGCTCGATCTGCACAACCTCTCAGGAGGGCCGCTCGATCTGTCGGTGGCGTTCGCTACCGATGGGCCGATCGCCATCGACGACGGCGCACGCAGCATCACACTAGCCGACAATGAGCGCACCACACTGGCCTTCGGTTTACGCGCACTCAGCGATGTCGGCGTCGGCAAATTTGCCTTGTCCGCGCGCGGCGGCGAGATCGACCTGAAGCGCCAGTTCGAGATCACCGTTCGCTCAAGCTTCGCACCCGAGCGGCTGGCGCGTGTCGAGCAAGTCTCTGGACCGACCACGCTCGATCTGACACAAAACACCGACGGTCTGGCGCCGAGCAGCGTGCGTTCGCGCGTTAGCGCCTCGACGCGCGCGCCGCTCGCGGTCAATCAATTGATCGCGGATTTGGCCGAGTACCCGTACGGCTGTATCGAGCAGACGACCAGCAAGGGCTATCCGTATGTACTCGTGAGCGATGCCAACGCCAAGGGCCTGGGCGTTGCCTTCGGTGCCGAAAAGCGCTCAACCAACGTAGCGTATGCCATCGATCGAATCAGCTCCATGCAACTCGACAATGGCCACTTCGGATTCTGGCCCGGCAGCGATTACGCGGATCCGCAGATCACGCCCTATGTGGTCGAATTCCTGCAAGACGCGCAGAGCGCTGGCTACAGCGTCCCCGCCCGTTTGCTGCAACGCTCGCTCGAGCGTCTGCGCGAGGATCTGCTTGCCGGCGGCACGCAATCCTGGGAGCGCGGTTGGGGCGAGGTGGGCGATCACATCAAGCTAGCCTTCAACGCCCACGCCGGTTACGTGCTCGCGCGCGTCAATCAAGCGCCGCTGGGCACGTTGCGCAATGTGTTCGATTCCTCAGCCGATCACGCGCGCGGCCCGCTGCCGCTGATGCGCCTTGGAGCCGCGCTCAAACTCGCTGGCGATGCGCCGCGCGCCCAGCAGGCCGTGCAGAAAGCATTGGGCGCCAGCTTTGCGCGCGGGCCTGGCTACTATGGCGACTACTTTTCCGCAGCGGGCGATCGCGCGGCGGCGTTGGCTGTGGCCATCGAGCATGGCCTGTTGCCCGACAGCGAGCGCGGTCGAATCCTCGAGGTGAGCCGCGAAGCGCGCGGATCGCTGTATCTCAATACACACGACAAGCTGGCGCTCATCAAGCTCGCCAGAGCGCTGTCGAACACGCCCGCGCCGCTGGCGGGCGAATTGATCGTCGGCGCGCAGCGCGAGGGCTTCAACGTCGACGGCTGGTTCTCGCGTGATCTCGTGATCGAGGATTTGCGCGCTGGCGCCAGCTTAGATATCACTTCAAGCGGCGCGTTCTTCCTGGTACAGGACACCGTCGGCATTCCGCTGGCGGCGCCGGCGGCGGTCAGCAACGGTGTACGCGTGAGCACCCGCTGGTTCCGCCACAACGGACAAGCCTTCGTCGGCGATTCGCTCACCGAAGGCGAGGGCCTGGTGGTGCACGTGCGCGTGGATGCCGATGAGCAATTGGCAGACCTGTTGGTCACCGACGCGCTGGCCGGCGGCCTGGAAATCGAAAACTTGAACTTGATGGACAGCAAGCAACTGGCCGAACTGACTATCGACGGCACCAACCTCGACGAATGGCGCACCTACGGCAGCACCACGCGCTATCAGGAATACCGCGAAGACCGCTTCGTCGCCGCGCTGAGCTTGAGCGCCGGCTCTGGCGCCGATCTTTACTACCTCGTGCGCGCCGTGTCGCCGGGCACGTACAGTGTGCCGGCCACCGTCGCCGAGGATATGTATCGACCACAGAACCGCGCGGTCGGCACGCCAGTGGTGCGGCGGGTGATCGTCAACGAGCCGCAGTGACGTGGTTCGTGGGAGCGTCAGTGAACTTTTTGGTGTCGATTGAGATTCGCTCGGGAGGGCGGAATGAGGACCGCGCGGCGTGCTTCGGATCTGGCGATAGCTGGATTTTGGTGTTGGCAGATGGAGCTGGTGGCGTTGGTTCTGGCGCGGAGTCGGCAGAGATTGTCATAGGAACGGCGCAAGCTCTTGCCGTCGGCCGACTTTCCACACCATCGGCAGCACTTACTTTCGCGGATCAGGAGATAGCGAAACGCGGCGGGCTCTCGACGGGAATCATTGTATTGATTAGCAACGGAGAAGTGTCTGGGGCTAGTTGCGGCGACTCCGAGGCTTGGCTACTTGCTGACGGCAAAACGCTCGAACTGACGAGCAATCAATCGCGAAAGCCGCTCCTCGGCGACGGCGCTCGCGTAGTGCCGTTTGGTCCCGAGCCCTTCGATGGTCGCCTCCTGATGGCTTCGGACGGATTGACCAAGTACGCCAGATGGTCTGACGTCGTGCGGTGCGTCCAGAATCACTCGCCACGTCAAGCGGCGTCACTGGTCGCCGATTTGGCTCGTATCGCCAATGGCGGTTATCAGGACGATATCAGCGTAATCGTTGCGAACTGGGACTAATGTCAGCGCCAGGCAAGCCAGAATTGCTCCAGTTTCGCGAGCGGCTCACACTCCTGAGATCTACACGCAATTCCTTACACAACCAGCACTGCGACATCAGGATGGGTAACAACGAATCCTCGATCGAACGTCGCAATCTTGAGGTCGTTCTGACGGGCAAGAGCTGCAAGATATGCATCGGTGATCTGCTGATGCCCGAGAATCAGTCGCCAGTCGGCGTCGCGTACGTCCAGGTCTGCCGCAATAAACAAATGCCGCTCGTCATTACAGATGCTTTCAAGAATGGCGCCAATCTGGTGGATGCTGATATCGCGGTGCAACTGCTTGACGATCCGAAGAAACCCAAGCTGCGTGAGCGGGCACGTTGCAAACGGGGCAGTCTGGCTCACCAGCCACTGCTCAGCGACATCATTGCTGACGTGGTCGTCGAGTCCTAGCGCCAACAGCACGCTGGTATCGAGCAGATACCCTTGCATCACTCATCCAGCGCCTTGAGTTCCTCGAACGTGACTGGTTGCCCCAGCTTCAGTTTCAGAAAACCAGTGGTCGGGCTAGCGATGACAGTAGCCTCTGCATCCGAGTTAAGTCCAAGCGCCTGATTGCTAAGTTCCATCAACAACTTGCCCAGGCTGACACCCCTCGCTTGCGCGAGGACCTTCAATCGCTGGTGGGCAAGGTCAGGAATCTCAATCGTGGTGCGCATGGCAAGGCTCACTCTCAATGATGCGACCGCATCATGATGCGCGACGAGTACATGGTCAAGCGGACCAAGACCAAGAGGGAGCCATACCGCCCGCTGGATAACCCTACAACTTCGCCAACAGCTCCTTCTCCCGCTCCGGCTTCAATCCAGCGCGCAGCACGCGCCGCTCGGCTGGCAGGTTGTTCCACCAGGCGATGGTTTCGGCCGCAGTGGTTGCGAGCGGACGGAATGTCAGTCCCGCCTTGATCGCTTTTTGGCAATTCACTCGCGCAAAGCCGGCGGTTTCGCCGCTGCCTGGCACCCACACGGGCATCTCCGCCCAGGGTGCGACATTGTTTTCGGCCAGAAACTCGGCGCTGGCGAAGCGCAGGCGCGCACCGGTGGTGGTAACGGCGCGACAGCCGTAAAGTGTGGCCGCGGTCGATAGTTCGTAATCCGGTCCCGTCGCGTTGTAGATGCCATAGGCTCGTGCCTCGGCCATGCGAATAGTCCATTCCGCCAGATCGCGTGCATCGATGAATTGCATCGGATCATCCATCGGCGGCGCCAGCACATCGCCGCCCTGCGCGATGCGCACCGGCCAATAGCTGAAACGATCGGTCTCGTCGCCGGGTCCAACGATGAGACCTGGGCGGATAATCGTCGCCTTGTCCCCAAACTGCTTCTGCGCTTCCTGCTCGCAAGCAGCTTTCAGCGGGCCGTACAGCGCCATGTTCGCCATCAGCGAATCGCGCGTTTCCTTGAGCGGGTCCTCGCCCTCATAAACCGCAAGCGCACCATCTTCGGCCATGTTCGGTTTGGAGTTGTCGCTGAACACCGAGATCGTCGAGATAAAGATGTACTGATCGACATTGCCGGCCAGAACTTGCCCAACATCGCGCACCCAGAAAGGCACACTCGTCGGGTTGTCGATGCACACATCCCACTTGCGATCCTTGAGCGAGCCAACGTCTCCAGTGTTGCGATCGCCGGTCAGTTCCTCAACCTCGCCCGGCCACTCGATTTCCTTACGGCCGCGGTTGAACAACGTGAGCTTGTGCCCCCGCGCTAGCGCGTAACGCACCTGGTGTGGCCCGGTGAAGCCGGTACCACCGAGAATCAGGATGTTGAGGGGTTTCTCGGCGCGCGCGACAGTCGAGTACAGCAGCGACGGCGCAGCGCTGGCAGCGGCGCCAAGCGCACTCAATTTCAACAGGGTACGGCGGGTGGTCAACATCGGCATTCTCCAGGCGCGTTGTCGGGCAGACCTGCAGCCTGTGGCTCAACAGCCTGACGGCGCTGCGGGTGCGGTGAACATAGGCCCGCCGCCGGACCGCGCGCGTGGGCCAGTCGTCACGACACCGGTTCATCCGCCGGGGCGTAGAATTCGCGGCCTTTTACAGCCCAGGCAACAAGATGAGCAGCACAATCCAATTCTCAGACCTGGGCTTGCCCGAACGATTGATGGCTGCGGTCGCCAGCGTGGGCTACGAATCGCCCTCGCCGATCCAGGCCGAAACCATCCCGCCATTGCTGGCCGGCAAGGACGTCCTGGGCCAGGCGCAAACCGGCACCGGCAAGACCGCGGCGTTCGCATTGCCGATTCTCGCGCGTATCGATCTCAAGCGCGCGGTCACCCAATCGCTGGTGTTGGCACCGACGCGCGAGCTGGCCATTCAGGTCGCCGAGGCCTTCCAACGCTACGCACAGCACCTGCCCGACTTCCACGTGCTGCCGATTTACGGCGGGCAAGGTTACGGCGCGCAGCTTCACGGCTTGAAGCGCGGCGCGCATGTGGTGGTGGGCACCCCTGGGCGCATCAAGGACCACCTGACGCGCGGTACGCTCGACCTGTCGCAGCTGAAGGTCGCGGTGCTCGACGAGGCCGATGAGATGCTGAGAATGGGCTTCATCGATGATGTCGAGATGATCCTCGGCGCCACACCCGCCGGCCGTCAGGTTGCTCTGTTTTCAGCCACCATGCCGCCGCCGATCAAGCGCATCGCGCAGACGCACCTTAAGGATCCCGTCGAGGTCACGATACGCTCATCAACGACCACCGCGAGCCAGATTCGGCAACGCTATTGGCAAGTCAGCGGCCTGAACAAACTCGATGCGTTGACCCGCATCCTCGAGGGCGAGCCCTTCGAAGCGATGATCATTTTCGCGCGCACCAAGATCGGTACCGAAGAGTTGTCCGAACGACTGAACGCGCGCGGATTCGCGGCCGCCGCGATCAATGGCGATTTGCAGCAAGTCCAGCGCGAGAAAACCATCCAGCGGCTGCGCGATGGCCAGCTCGATATCCTCGTCGCAACCGACGTCGCGGCGCGCGGCCTGGATGTCGAGCGCATCACTCACGTCATCAACTACGACATCCCCTACGACAGCGAGGCATACGTGCATCGCATCGGCCGAACAGGGCGAGCGGGAAGAAGCGGCGAGGCGATCCTGTTTGTCACGCCGCGCGAGCGACATCTGCTGCGTACGATCGAGCGCGCCACGCGCCAGCCGATCGAACCGATGTTGGTACCCAGCGTTCAGGCGGTCAACGACCGCCGCGTTGCGCGCTTTTACGAGCGCATCGAGAAGGGACTGCAAGCCGGCGATCTCGATTTGTATCGCCAGCTCATCAGCGATTTCGCGCATCAACGCGAGGTGCCGGAGCTCGATGTAGCTGCAGCCGTCGCTCGTATGTTGCAGGGCGACAAGCCGCTGTTACTCGCCGCCGGCCAGGATCCGTCGCCCGCCACCGTCGTCGAGACGCGCGACGCGACGCGCGCATCGCGAGACGAGCGATTCGCCGGCAAGCGCGACAAGCGTGAAAGCTTCGCCGAACGGGCAGCCCGCCCGACCGGTGAACGCAGCGCGTATGCCGAGCGACCGAAACGCGAAAGCGCGGAGCGAAAGCTCGATCCGCGTGAGAAGCCGCCGTCCCGGAGCGGCGAGCCTCCTAAGCGCGAGCGGAGCAGCGATAGCACGAGCTTTGCGGCGCCCGCGGCTCGCGACGAGCGTCCCAGTCGCGAGCCGCGTGCGGACAGTACGCGCGAACGCCCTGCTCTACGCGAACGCGAGTTCGCATCGAAGAACAAAGATCGCCCTGCGAAAGACAAAACGCCGCGCAGCGATGTTGTGTTCGAGCGCTTCATCGTTGAGGTCGGATCGAGCCACGGTATGAAGCCGGGCAACCTTGTGGGTGCTGTCGCGAACGAAGCCGGGCTGGATTCCAAATTCATCGGCCGCATCGAGATTGGCGATGAAACCAGCACCATCGAATTGCCCGAAGGTATGCCCAAAGAAATATTGCAGCACTTGAAGAAGACCTGGGTCGCCGGACGCCCGCTCAAAATGAGGCCCGACAAAGGCGGCGGATCGGCAGGCGAAAAACGCAGCAAGCCTCGTGGACCGCGCGCATGAATCTGAAAGTCATCGCTCTTAGCGCTATTGCCGTCGTCGCCCTCATCGCTGGCGCACAGTTCTGGATCACGCATCCGCAACTGGGTCGCGGCATGGCGCCCCTCGTTGGGGTCGCCGGGATGGCGGCCATGGTTTACGGCGCGAGAAAGAACCACTCGAAATAGTCCAGTGCCTGATCCTCTCCCTTTCTGAGAGTCCGGGACGGAACTGTCCAAACCGACACAATTGCACGACGAACCTGCCCTGCCCGCCATGAATCGCCTACTACCGATCGCCATCTGCGCTGTACTCGCCGGCTGCACGCCGCCGCCACCGAACGCGGCAAAGGACGCACCCGACGCCAGTGGCGCGGCGGTGCTGGTGCAGCGCGTCAACAACGAGGCATATGCACGCGCGCGAGAAGCGGCGGCGGCGCAATGGATCGCTGCCACCTACATCAACGCCGACTCGCAATTTCTGGCAGCCAAAGCCAACGAGCGCGATCTGGCTTATCAGGCCGATTTGCTCAACGAGATGCGCCGCTTTCAAGGCATCGAGCTGGATGCCAACACCAAGCGATCCTTCGGCTTGATGCTGAGTGGCCGCACCGTATTGCCGCCCACCGACAGCAAAGACCAGGCCGAACTGACCGAGCTGTCGGCCCGGCTCGAAGCTGCCTATGGCGCGGGCAAGGCCTGCGACGATCCAGCCAACCCGGCAACCTGCCGCGATCTGTTGCAGTTATCGAATGTGCTTGCCACCAGCCGCGATCCGGCTGCACTGAAGAAAGCCTGGCTCGATTGGCACGACACCGCCAGCGCCTCCCGCAGCGACTACCAGCGCTTCGCCGAGCTGATGAACAAGGGTGCGCAGGCCTATGGATTTAAGGACACGGGCGATCTCTGGCGCAGCGGCTACGACATGCCAGCCGCCGACTTCGCGGCCGAAACCGAGCGCCTGTGGAGCGAAGTCGAGCCGCTGTACAAACAATTGCATTGTTACGTGCGCAATCGATTGAACGGCCACTATGGCGATGCCGAAGTACCTAAGACCGGACCGATTCCGGGCCACGTGCTCGGCAACATGTGGCAGCAGGATTGGAGCAATGTTTATCCGCTCGTCGAACCATTCGCCGGCATCGACAGTTTGGACGTCACCGCCGGCCTCGAGAAGCAAGGTTACGATGCCGTCAAGTTGACGCGTCAGGCCGAAAGCTTTTACACCTCGCTCGGAATGCCCGCGCTTCCAGAGCTTTTTTGGGAGCGCTCGATGCTCACCAAACCGGCTGATCGCGACGTGCAATGCCACGCCAGCGCCTGGGACATGGATATGAAGGGCGATGTGCGCATCAAGATGTGCATCGTGCCGGACGAAGAAAACCTGCGCACGATCTATCACGAACTCGGTCACATCTACTATTACCTCGCGTACCACGGCCAACCGCCGCTGTACCAGACCGGCGCCAACGATGGCTTTCATGAAGCCATCGGCGACACCGTAGTGCTATCGCTGACGCCAGGTTACCTGGCGCAGATCGGGCTGGTGGATGCGGCCAGCGAGTCGAACGAGGCCATCATCAACGCACAAATGAAACTGGCGCTGGAGAAAGTCGCCTTCCTGCCCTTCGGCAAACTCATCGATCAGTGGCGATGGGGCGTTTTCGATGCTTCGATTGCGCCGTCCAGCTACAACAGCGCCTGGTGGGACCTGAAGAAGAAGTACCAGGGAGTGGTGCCGCCAGTCGCGCGCGATGAGAGCGCATTCGACCCTGCGGCCAAGTATCACGTTCCGGCGAATACGCCATACACGCGCTATTTCCTCGCCCACATTCTCCAATTCCAGTTCCAGCGCGCAATGTGCCAGCAGATGAAGCATCAAGGCCCGCTGCACACCTGCTCGATCTTCGGCAATAAGGAGGTCGGCGGGAAATTGTGGAAACTGCTGGGCGCCGGCGCCAGCCAGCCCTGGCAGGTTACGTTGAAGGAGTTCACCGGCAGCGAACGCATGCAAGCCGACGCCGTGCTCGAATACTTCCAACCGCTCAATCAGTGGTTGATCGAGCAGAACCAGGGACAGAGCTGCGGGTGGTAAGCTTCGTGCCGCCCTCGCCCATTCGCGAGGCGAACAGGATAAGCCCGTGCTGATCGGCGAAGACCTGCTGCTGATGTCGCTTGATGTCGAATCTGGCCTGCCGCTGCCGGGCTTGGCGGTGGTCCAGGCACCGATGTTTCTCAGTGCCTGCCTGCTTGCCGAATTGGCCGTGCAAAAACAGGTCGGCTGGACACCGCAAGGCGTGCATGTCGTCGACGACCTGCCGAACTTCCATCCGCTGATCGATGAAACGCTGCGCGCCATCAAAGCGCGCGGCGTGCAGCCGACCGGAGCCATGATCTCGACTACGCGCTATGGCGTAAGCCGAGTCGTCGCGCGGCATTTCGACAGTCTCGTCGATCGCGGCCTGTTGCACCCTGGCAGCAGCAAACGCTATTGGCTGTTCGGCGCGCGCCGCTATCCGGTGCGCTCGACCCGCGCGCGCAACGAAGCCTTGGCGCACTTGCGCGACGCCGCGATCGGCGAGCGCACCTCGATGCGCAGCGTCGCCCTGCTTATGCTGGCCAACAGTATCCGCGCCACCGAAAGGCTCTTGGAAGAAGCGGAAGTCAACGAAGCCCAGGCCCGTGCCAGTACCTTGAGCGAGGAAATCCGCGCCGATCTGCCCGCCGCCGCCGATTGGGACGAAAGCGCCAGCGCTATCGCAATGCTGGTCAGCATCAGCGAGCAATTGCCGGCGTTGCTGCGCTAGTCGGCAAATCGTTCGATTTCAACCGCCTGGCTACATCCGCAACACGCTCGCTACCGCATCGGCACTCGTCGCCGCCAGAATGTCGCGTTTGAGCGCCAGCAGCGGCTTGCGATGCAATTTGGACAAGGTTTCCTTGAGTTCCAGGATGCCGCGCGGATGCAGGCTGAAATCCTTGAGTCCGAGCGCCAGCAGGAGCGCCGTGTAGCGCGTGTCGCCCGCCATTTCGCCACAAAGGGCCACGGGTTTGCCATAGGCCTGGGCGGTATCGATCACGGCGCTGATGAGGCGCAGCACGGCCGGATGCAGCGGATCGTACCAGCGAGCGACAGCCTGATTGCCGCGATCGGTGGCGAGCGTGTACTGGATCAGATCGTTGGTGCCGATCGAGACGAAGTCGAGAATATCGAGGAGCTGCGGCGCGGCGAGTGCGGCAGCGGGCACTTCGATCATGCCGCCAATGGCGATGTTGGGATCGCACGCGATGCCGGCGCCACGCAACTCCTCGCCGACTTCCTTGACCAGCTTGCGCGTCTGCAGCACATCTTCGCAGCCGTTGATCATCGGCAGCAGCAAACTCACCGGACCCAGCGCCGCTGCGCGCAAAATGGCGCGAAGCTGCGTGCGAAAAATGTCCGGGAACCTGAGGCTCAAGCGGATGCCGCGCAGGCCAAGCGCGGGATTGGGTTCGTGCGGATCCTGACCCAGATTCAACTGCTTGTCGGCACCGACATCCAGCGTTCGAAAGGTGACCGGCTTACCGCCCATGAGCCCAATGGTGGCCACACATGCGGCGTACTGCTCGTCCTCGTCCGGTGCGCTGTTCCGATTGAGGTACAGAAATTCGGTTCGAAACAGGCCGACACCCGCAGCGCCATTGCGCAGCGCCATTTCGATATCTTTGACCTGCTCGGCGTTGGCCCACAGCGAAATCGCGACCTCGTCGGCCGTGCGCGGCGCGACGCTCGCGAGGCGCTGCAAGGCGCTCTGGCGGCGCCGCTGCTCGACCTGGCGCTCGCGATAACGTGTCAGGCGCTCGCCATCGGGATCGATGAGTGCGAATCCGCGCTCGCCGTCGACAATCAAGAGCTGGCCTTCGCTGACCATTTGGCGCGCGCCGCGCACGCCGACGATGCACGGCACACCCATCGAGCGCGCCAGAATCGAGCTATGCGATTGCGGGCCGCCGCTCTCGATCATGAACGCCGCCAGCCCGCGATCGGCGAGACCTGTCAATTCAGCCGGCTCGATATCGTCGGCCACGATCACCGTATCCGCCAGCGAATCGTCCTCGGCCATCAGCGTCCGCGACTCGCGATTCGCCAATGCGCCCGCAATGCGTTTGGCAACTTGATCGACATCATCCCGGCGCGAGCGGAAGTAGTCGTCCTGCATTTGATCGAATGCGGCCATCAACTGATCGCGCGCTTGCTTCAGCGCCCACTCCGCGTTGCACGCGCGACCTCGAATGAACTCGACCGGCGCCTCGACAAGCGCATCGTCTTCGAGCATCAACAAATGCGTTTCGATGAAGTCGCGGACCTCGCTGGAAACCTGTTGCTCCAGACGATCGGCAATGGTCCTGAGGCCCGCTCGCGCCTGCGCAACGGCGGCCCGGAAACGCTCGATTTCCGAGCCGATCTGGTCGGGTTCCAGCGTGTACTCGGGCGCCTCGACGCCACCGACTTCCAGCACCCGAGCGCGACCGATGCCGATGCCTTTGGATGCTGCCTGACCACTGAGCAGCAGCGCCATGTTAAGGGGCCTCGCATGCATCGGTGTTGCGGCAAGATTTAGCCAGCGACCCAGGCGCAGGGGGCAGGCGGCGGGGGCCGTGCGCCTGCGCGTATTCGTGTTGGCCGCTGGGAACTGGCGAAGGGTGTACGCAGGCTGGCGCGACGATTTGCGCTCGCCCCCGCCCCCCCGACCCTTGCCCCCGCGTCATGTCGAGGACTATTCGTGCCACATCCCTGGGCCTCATCAATCCGCCTCATCGAACTTGCGTTCGAACAAAGCCGCAACCGCAGCGAGGGCGGCTTCTTCATCATCGCCCTGGGTGCGCACGGTGAGCGCGGTGCCTTTGCCGGCCGCGAGCATCATCACGCCGAGGATGCTTTGCGCGTTGACCTCCCGGCCGCGGCACAGCAAGGTAACGCGCGACGCGAACTGGCCGCTGGTTTGCACCAGTTTTGCCGCCGCGCGGGCGTGCAGTCCAAGCCTGTTGCTTACCGTGATCTCGCGTTCAGCCATCGCCTATGACTCCGTTCCGTCCGCCATCGCGCGCAACCGCAACGAGGCCATCCAAGTCCTTTTCTGCATAATTGAAGACGCGCAACAGCATCGGCAGGTTTAATCCGGAAACGCGCGATACGGTGCGACCCGGCTCTTGACTGACCGCCATATTGAACGGCGAGGCGCCGTACAAATCTACAAGCGCCAGGACGCCCTGCCCCTGATCCAATTCACGAAGCTCCTGATTCAAACGCCGCGCGTAGGCCTCGCGATCGTCGACATCCCACGGCACCTCGAACACCGAGACCTTAAGCGGCATCACGCGCAACACTCGTTGCGCGGCGGCCAAAATGCTGCTGCCGATACCGGGGTGCGTCACCAGCAACACGCCGACGCTCATGCCAGCTCCCGATGGAAACAGAGCACTTCGCCGCCCAGCTCACGAAAGCGCTGTTGCAAAATCTCAGCGATGTACACCGAACGATGCCGCCCGCCGGTACATCCGATCGCCACAGTCAAATAGCTGCGCTCCGATGGATCGAAACGCGGTAGCCAGCGCTTCAGGAACCGCTCAACGTCGTCGGCGAACTCGCCGACTTGTGGACGCGCCTCAAAATACTCGCGCACCGCCGCATCGCGCCCGGACAATGGCCGCAGCTTCGATTCCCAATGCGGGTTAGGCAAGGCGCGTGCGTCGAACACGAAGTCCGCCTCGGACGGCACGCCGCGCTTGAACGCGAAGGACTCGAACATCAACGAAACGCCACTTGCCGAAATACCCAGAACCTCCAGGATCCGGCGGCGCAACTGGTACACGTTAATGTCGCTGGTATCGATTTCCGCATCGGCGATTTGCTTCAGCGGTTTCAAGAGCGCACGCTCGCGCGCGATCGCATCGCTCAGCGACAAGCCTTCGCAACCGAGCGGATGGCGGCGCCGGCTTTCGCTATAGCGCTTAAGCAGCGTCATATCGCCGGCATCGAGAAATACCAGGAACGGCGGGAAGCCCAATTCGGCCAATTCGGAGAACGCTTGCGGCAAGTCGGCGCTCGCGGCGCCCGCGGTGCGCGCATCGATGCCTACTGCGACGCGCGGATAGCTACCTTCGCCTTTCGCCAAGGTGTGCTCGGCGAGCGTGCGCAACAATCCTGCGGGGAGATTGTCGATGCAATAGAAGCCGAGATCCTCCAGCGTGTGCAGGGCGACCGTTTTGCCCGATCCCGACAGTCCGGATACCACCGCCAGACGAACCTTTTGCGGCGTCTCGGTCACCATGGCCTGGCTCGCTTCATCTGGTGCGCCTGACGATCGATAAAGGTCTGCGCGGCATCGAACCCTTTGCTCTTCAGCACATGATTGCGCACCGCCGCCTCGACAAGCACCGCGAGATTGCGGCCTGGCGCCACCGGGATCACAAGCCGCGGAATCTCGACATCGAAAACTTTGAGCGTGCTGACATCGCCGTACAAACGCTTCATACCGTCGTGATCGCCGTCGGCCACCATCGGTCCCAAGTGCACTATCAAGCGCAGATATTTATTGCGTTTGACGGCAGTATCGCCAAACATCTCGCGCACATTGAGCACGCCCAGACCGCGCACCTCCAGGCAATCCTGCAACAACTCCGGGCAAGTACCGTCGATGACGTCGGGAGCGATCAGTGTGAATTCCGGCGCATCGTCGGCGATCAGGCGATGGCCGCGCGTGATCAACTCCAGCGCAAGCTCACTCTTGCCGGCACCGGCCTCCCCGGTGATCAGCACGCCAATCGAATACACTTCAAGGAACACGCCATGCAGCGAACCGCGCGGCGCCAGGGCGCGCGCCAGATGGTATTGAAGATAGGTCAACACATCGTGGCCGCGCTTGGGCGTTCGCCAGACCGGAACTTGCGCGGCTTTCGCCGCGACGAGCAGGTCCTCGGGCGGTTCGATCGGTTTGGTGAGAATCACCGCCGACGGAGACAACTTCATCATGCGCTTTAGCGTGCTGCGACGTTGCGCCGGCGACTGGCCGTCGAGATAGGCCATCTCCTCGCTGCCGAGAAGTTGAATCTTGTTCGGATGGATCAGGTTCAAATAGCCAACCAGCGCCGGTCGACGCGAGCGGCCCTCGCCAATTTCGATGGTCTTGTCGCCGCCCTCGTGCGCTACCAGCCACGTCAACTCCAGACGCGATCGCACGTCGTCGAACAACTGATGGCTGCTGACAGAGCGCGGGCTCATCCGTCGGTGACCTTGAGCGTGTGCGCGCTCAACACATCGAAGAGCTCGGCGTTGCCCTTGGCGTTGCGCAACTGCGCGCAGATATCGCTTTGACTGAATAGTTCGGCGACTTGCGCCAGCAGCGCCAGATGTTGATTAGTGAAGTGATCCGGAACGATGAGCGCAAGCACCAGATCGACAGGTTCGCCGTCCGCGGCGTCGAAATCGAGCGGCTTGGCGAGACGTATGAACGCAGCCGTGGGCGGAACATCGGCCGCGACACGTCCGTGCGGAATCGCCACGCCGCTGCCGAGGCCCGTCGACCCCAGATGCTCGCGCGCAATCAGGGCCTCGAAGGCCAGCCGCTCGGTGCCAGATCCGCCGCCCAGATCGGCGCACAGCAGGCTGGCTGCCAGTTCCAGCAAGCGCTTCTTGCTCGCGACTTTGGCGTCGGCGATCACTCGCCGACGCGTGAGGATATCGATCAGATGCATCGCGTCAGAAAATCCGGATCAGCCGTTCGCGGTGGCGCGGTGTTCGCTCAGCCGCTCCTTATGGCGGACCAATTGGCCCTTGAGTTTGTCGATCAATCCGTCGATCGCCGCGTAGGCGTCCTGGCCCTGGGCTTTGGCGAACACTTTTTTGCCACGCAAGTGCACCGTGGCTTCGGCGTACTGATCGAGTTTTTCAGTACCAAGAATCATGTGCACGTCGATAACCCTCTCGAAGGATTCCAGCAGATGCTGCATCTTGTTTTCGCCATATGCCCGCAGCGCTTCGGTGATATCCAGCTGGTGACCCGAGATTGTTAGATTCATCGCATAACTCCTTGTTACCCACATTGCCTCGCGCGGTGCGAGGGCCACGAAGCGCTCGAGTGCGTGGCACTAGCGAACGCGTTCATTGGAAGAGGGAATCCGCATCGCCTCACGATACTTCGCAACGGTGCGCCTGGCTACCAGGATGCCGCGACGCTTCAGCTCCTCGGCCAGCGCGCTATCGGATAGCGGCTTCTGCGCAGGTTCCTCATCGATCAATTTCTTGATCATCGCCTGGATCGCAGTACTGGATGCCTCGCCGCCGTCTTTAGTGGCGACGTGGCTGGAAAAGAAGTACTTGAATTCCAGCGTGCCGCGTGGCGAGTGCAAGTATTTGCGCGTGGTTACACGACTGACGGTGGACTCGTGCATGCCGATCTCGTCGGCTACCTCGCGCAGCACCATCGGCTTCATCGCTTCCGCCCCGCGCTCGAAAAACGCTTCCTGGCGTTCGACGATGACCCGCGCAACTTTGAGCACCGTCTGCTCGCGCTGCTCCAGGCTCTTGAGCAACCAGCGCGCTTCCTGCAGCTGCCCCTTAAGCGCCGTTCCCTCATCGCGACCACATTTGCGCAGCAGATTGGCGTAATGATCGTTGACGCGAATCTTGGGTGCCACCGACGGGTTGAGTCCCACATCCCAGCGTCCTGCGCGCTTGAAAACGAAGACATCCGGAATGACGTGTTCGGCGGCCACCGGCGAGAAGCGCGCGCCGGGGCGAGGCGAGCATCGGCGCAGCAGGCTCACCGCAGCATCCACCTCTGCCTCGGAAGCGCCGAGCTCGCGCGCCAACTTGCTGCGATCGGGTCGCGATAGCGCTTCCAGATGCTTCTCGGCGATGCGCAGAGCCAACGGGTGGGCATCGTCGTCCTTCCATTGCGCCAGCTGCACAGTCAGGCATTCGCGCAAGTCGCGGCTGGCGACGCCAATCGGATCGAGTTGCTGGACATAATGGCGCGCCGCTTCGACTTCATCGGCCTCGATCTCAACGGGGCGCACCGCATCGATGATGACGTCATCGGGTTCGCGCAGATAGCCATCATCGTCCAAGGCCTCGACAATCGCGGTTGCGATGGCACGGTCGCGCTGACTGAGTTGCGAGAGGTGCAGCTGCCAAAGCAAATGGTCGATCAGCAGTGGGGCGTCCGAGACGCGCTCGTGCGTCTCGCCGCCGTCTTCGTTATCGGTTTCGCCTTTGCTGCTGCCGAAATCGGGGATGTCGAGCAGGTCCTCGACGCTATCTGGCTCGCGCTCGTCGCGCTCAGCGGCTTCCGCCTGCGCACCCTCGCTGGGCTCGGTGGTGCCCGTCGAATCGGTCTCCGGCACAGCTACATCGGGCGTCTCGTCCCACTCGAGCATGGGGTTGTCTTCGACCGCCTGCATCAGCTCGGATTGCAATTCCAACGTCGACAGCGTGAGCAATCGGATCGCCTGTTTGAGCTGTGGCGTCAGCGTCAGCGATTGGCCGACGCGCAGTTGCAGGGCCGGCTTCATGCGGGTTCGAAACTGGGCTTCATAGGTCTAGCATGGCATGGCCTGCCGGCTTTGAGGAGAGCCGGGTGGCGTTAACCCTCCTCGGCATGGCTATACGGCACCGAACTGGCTTGATCGGCGCTCAAGCATGGCCTCATCGACTGTGCGTTTTCGGAACGGGAAAGTGGCTCATGCGCCAATTGCAAATTCTGGGAAATCTGCTGCTCCGCCGGCTCCGTTCACCGGTGCGCATGCAGATCCGTGCCGTGAGCTCACTGCAGCAGAACGAGGTCGCCGAACTGCACGCGTTAGCCAATTCCTTGATGCAGGAAGATCTTCAGCAGTTCGCCAAGCATGTCGCCGCCAATGACTCGGTTCACATCTTCAGGGGCTTGGATGGTCGAGTGCTGGGATTTCAGTTCTGGCGCCACGCGGTGGCTGACGGCATACAGTTCATCATGGGCGGCAAGCTGCGCATGCATCCAAGCGTTCGCCGCCGTGCTTTGCACCTGTATTCCGGCTTGCTGTACTACGCGGAACGTCGCCTGGCGATGCCGTTGACGCCGGTCGTTCGCCTCTCGATCGCTGCGATATTCGGCTTTGTCTCGATCACCGAAGCCCTCGCACATTACGAGTTTTTTCCGGCCCCGAGGGCCGATCGCGACAGCCCCAAGATCGACGCTGCCTTCGCGCGAATGGCCAGTTATAGCGGCTTTCTCATTCGCCCCGACCACACTTTCTTCGTCAATATCTACCCGACCGCGCAAACGCTCGAATCCTATCCGGCCGCCTATTTCGAGCGCCCCGCCGCTCAAGCCTATCGCGCCATCAATCCCGAGTTCCGAACCAACGGCTGCTATGTGGGTTTCTGGTTTCGCTTCGAGCTTCGCAATCTGCGCAGCTTGTGGATGGCGATCAAGCGGCGCAACGCGTGAACGTATCTAATCAATCGTATTCAGATGGGACGGAATTGCAAAAAAGCGTGGTCGACCTTCAGCCCTGGGTGATTTCTGGCTTAGTCTCGGGTTCCCGTGGGCTTAGGATTCGTTCGTGCACTCGCGCTGGCAGCCTTTCGAACATCCCTGGGTCATCGCGCATCGCGGTGCGAGCGGCCTGTTGCCCGAACACACACTGCCTGGCTATGCGCTCGCCATCGAGCAAGGCGCAGACGTTATCGAACCGGACTTGGTATTAAGTGCCGATGGCGTGCTGCATGCTCGCCACGACCTTGGTCTGGCGCGCTCCACAAACGTAGCGGCGCATCCCCAATTTGCCGGGCGGCGGCGCCGCGATGGCGACCATAAGGATTGGTGGATTGCCGAATTTAGCGCCGACGAGCTTGGTGCGCTGCGCGCAATTCAGCCGCACGCGAAACGGCCGAGGGAGCGCGATGGCGAGTTCGCCATCCCAAGCTTTGCCAGCGTTTTGCGTCTGCTCGAACAAGAACGACGCCGGCGCAATAAGCCGCTCGTCGTCTATCCGGAGCTCAAGCACCCCTCGTATTTTGCCGAGCGTGGTTTATCGATGCTGCGCGCGTTGAGCGCCGATCTGGCCAGGCACGGTTGGACCGGCAGCTCAGCTCCGGTATGGATCCAGTGTTTCGAATTACCCACACTTTTGGCGGTTAAGCGCGAACTGGGGCTGCGCACGACGCTGCTTTCGGTGCAACTGCCGGAGCTTTGCGCCGATGTCGACGGCTACGGCATCAGCAAGAGCGCGTTGATGAGCCCCGATGGCGCAGCATTCATCGCAGCGGCGCATCGCTCGGGCCAGGTGGTGCATGCCTGGACGTTCCGCGATGACGACGTCGGCGCAGATCCGTACGCAGAAGCGATGGCGGCTTTCGCAGCCGGATGCGATGGGTTGTTCGGCGATTTCCCAGCGACCCTGTTACGTGCGCGCAAGCATTGGAGCGGTCTGTGATCAGCGTGCAGATCGCTACTGGGGCGCAGGCGAGAAATTGCCTGCCGACACTTGCGCAGTTGCGGATCCAGGTGTTCCGACAATGGCCTTATCTTTACGATGGCGACCTTGGCTACGAGGAAAGTTATCTGCAAACCTACGCGCAATCGCCCCGCGCCGTGTTCGTTCTGGCGCGCGATGGAGAATCGCTGGTGGGTTGCGCCACTGGTGTTCCGCTCAGCGACGAACCTGACTACTGCCAGGCCCCGTTCAAGCAATCGGGGATAGCCATCGAATCGGTCTTCTACTTCGGGGAATCGGTACTGCTGCCCAGCTATCGCGGTAAAGGGTTGGGGCATCGGTTTTTCGATGCGCGCGAACATCACGCGCGCCAACTGGGCTTCACGCTTACGGCCTTCTGCGCGGTCGTTCGCAGCGCCGACGATCCGCGCCGACCCGAAAATGCGCGCACGCTGGAGCCTTTCTGGCGCGGGCGCGGGTATTCGCCGCAGCAAGGAATGAGGGCGACTTTTTCCTGGCGCGAGCTTGGTTGCGCCATTGAGACTCCTCAGGAGATGCAGTTTTGGCTGCGTCGCGACAGCTAAGCGAGCTACAGGCGCGCACGGAGGCGCTCGAAGCCGAGCTGGCCGCTCTGCGGCGATCTGCGCTTTCTGAGAGAGAGAGCCTGGTCGCGAATCTCGACGCCGACAACGAGCAGTTGCGGCTGCTGCTGCGCGTCGCCGATGTCGAGTTTTTCCATTGGCGGCCGGGGATCGAGTTCACCGCCTCGCCCGGCTATCGGCGGCTGCTGGGCATTCCGCAGAGCGCTGCTGTCGCGGTCGATATCGAAGCCTGGCTGGAGTCCGTGCATCCGGATGATCGACGCTTCCTGCGCGAACGCTGGAGCAACCCGCAGTCTGGGATATTGCCGTCCATCGACTATCGGGTTGTGGTCGGCAATCAGATTCGATGGTTGCGGTCGGCGTCGATTGTCAGACGCGGCGCAGATGGCAGCATCGCCCATGTAACAGGCGTCTCGCGCGATGTGAGCGCAGAATACGAAGCGCAGAACAGTGCCCGGCAGTTGGAATCTTTGCTGCACACGTCCGCCGCTTGCATCTGGATTCTGGATCCGCGCGGTCGGCTCGTACTCGCGAACGCCGCCTTCTGTGCAGCATTCGGCTGCGACGCAAACGAGGTAACCGGTTTTTCCATCGACGACTTGTGCTTTCCTGAAGACGTCGATAAACGCGCGAAATGGGCACGGCAATTGCTCGCCACCGGCGCTCTGAATACCATCTGGCGGATACGCTGCCTGAGCGGCGAAGAGCGCTGGCTCAACGTCGATGGGTCGACCTTTATGCGCCCGGGCGAACGCCAGCAGTTCTTCGTTTTTGTCGGCACGGACGCCAAAAGCTCGCAGCTGGAACGGATGACGCTGATCGACCGTCATCAATGGCTCGACCAAATCTTGCGCGACGCCCGCATCGGCGCGCTGCGCATCGACCGCGCAACGATGCGCGCCGAGTTGGTTGGCGCCTATGCCGAACTCTACGGCCAGCCACAGCCGCATGCGGTCAGTACCGAAGAGCTTCTGGCGTTGGTGTCTCCCAGCCACCGCGATGCCCTGCGCGATCGACTGTTTGCGCTGTTGCGTAGCGGCGAGCTCGAGACCATCGATTACCCAATCTCGCTGCCGGATGGCACCGAACGCTGGCTGCGAACGCATATGCGCATGGAAAGGCGTGATGCGAACGATTCCAACGGCGTGTTTTCTGCGGTACTTCTGGACAAGACCGACGACTATCAGCGCATCCAGGAGCGCGAAAATCTTCAGCGTCAGGTCTTTCAGGCGCAAAAAGCCGAGAGCCTTGGCGTGATGGCAGGCGGCATCGCCCACGACCTCAACAACATGTTGATGGCTGCCATGGGCCAGCTGAATCTGGCATTGGCCGCAGTCAAACCCGACTCCTCCCTGGGTCGTTACTTGCATACCGTCGAAAGCGTGATGGTGCGCATGGAGAGCTTGACCGAGCGTATGTTGGCGTATGCCGGCAAACTGTCGAACCGGCGCGCGCCAATTGATCTGGCGGCGCTGCTGGATTCGCTCGAACCGCTCCTACGCGCATCGGCTGGGCGCACGGTGCGACTGCGCTATCAAATCGAATCGCGACCGCTGTTCGTGCGCGGCGATGAAACGCAGTTCGAGCAGGTCATCTTGAACTTCGTGCAAAACGCCGTCGACGCCATCGGCGAGGGCCAGGGCACGGTGCGTATCCGCGCGCAATCGATAGCGGCAGCGGAGTTGAGACCGGTGAACTTGCAATGGCCTATCGCCAGCGCCGACAGGTATGTCGAGATTTCCGTTCGCGACGACGGTCCGGGTATGGACGAGGCCACAGCCCGGCGTATCTTCGAGCCATTTTTCACCACCAAGTCGACCGGCCGCGGTCTGGGGCTGTCGGTGGTTCAGGGCATCATTCGCGAGTCGGGCGGATCGATTCGGTTGACCACAGAGAAAGGCATCGGCACCGAGTTCAAGCTGTACCTGCCGCTGATCGATCCGCCGCCAGAAGCAGCTGGGAATCCGGTTGCGTCGACCTCAATCGCGGCGGTCCCGGAATCCATCGAAATTCTTGCGATCGACGACGACGAGGACGTCCTGGCGATCACCGTGGTCATGCTCGAGCAATGCGGCTACAACGTGAGCGCGTATCTGGTGGGCAACGACGCGATCGCGGCCTTTGCCGAACAGCCGATGCGCTTCCATGCTGCGGTCATCGATTTGACGATGCCGGAGAAGGACGGATCGGTCGTCGCCAAGGAGTTGCGGATGGCTAGAAAAGATCTGCCGGTGTTGTTCATCAGCGGCTACTCCAAGCAACATGCCGCCGATTTGTGCGCGGAAGACAACGTGACGATGTTCCTGCGCAAACCCTTCCGCATCGAAGCGCTCAGTGCTGCGCTAACCGAATTGCTGCATCGCAGTGCCTAAAACCGCCGGCGACTTATCGCGCCGTTCGCCACACCTCATTGCAGCGCATTCGCGGCCGCTACCGCAGCATCGATATCGATCTCGTCGAGTCGCGATTTGCCGGCAGTCAGCGCCAGCAGCATCTCGCGTTGGCGCTGTCCGCGCTCCAGCGCGATGGCGTACGGCACGCTGGAAAACATCACTTGCGCATAACGCGGTCGATACAGTTCAGTACGCCGCGCAATCTCTAACTCCAAGCTACGCCGGAGCTGGTAAGCGGGATCGCTCACGCTGTCGCGCATCTCGATGTAGTTTTCCAGCGCCATTTGCGCGATGGCTTCGGTATTGGGGCGCCGCTCATCGTCGAACTGCCCAAAGACGGTCGACCAATCCACCCCAACCTCGCCGCGATGACGCTCGATGCTATCGATCAATGCCACACAGTCTTCGAACGCGCAATTCATTCCCTGACCATGGAACGGCACGATCGCGTGCGCCGCATCGCCGATCAGCAGCGCACGATCGCCATGATTCCAGCGCGGGCAGTGCAGCGTGCCGAGCAGCCCCACCGGGTGCGTCGACCATTGCGTATCGAAATCTTCGATCAGCGCCAACGCGTCGGCAAACTCCCGTGCGAAAAAAGCCCGCGCGGCCGCGACGTCGGAAATCGCTGCGAAGTTGGCGCCGTCCGCGCCCGGCCCGTTCGCCAGAAACAAGGTCGCAGTGAAGCTGCGATCTGGGTTCGGCAGCGCGATCAGCATATAACCGCCGCGCGGCCAGATATGCAGCGCCTCAGGGTCCATCGCGAATTTGTCGCCCTTTGGCGCGATGCGTAGTTCCTTGTAGCCGTGGTCGAGAAATTCCGTGCGATCGGCAAGCGGCGCCTCGGCGTTCATCGCCGCGCGCAGCGCCGACCCGGCGCCATCGGCACCGATCAAAACTGCAAATGGAACGGCTCGGTGGGCGAAGGTTGCGGTGCGCGCATCGAAGTCGACGCGCACCAGCGGCGCATCGAAGTGTAGTTCTGCCCCGGCCGCCTGGGCGACATCCAAAAGACACTGATTCAAATGACCGCGATGCACCGAGTAGATGATCTCATCGCTGCGCACACCGTAAGGCTGAAGAGATTGCGCGCCGGCACGGTCATGGATCATCCGGCCACGCATCGGCAAGGCGAAACGCCGCACCGCTTCGACGGCATTGGCGCGGCGCAAGCCTTCCCATCCCCGCTCGGCCAACGCCAGATTGATCGACCGGCCAGCCGCGACTTCCTCGCGCCGGCTATCGCCGCGCTTCTCGTAGACTGCCACTCGCTCGCCGCGCAGCGCCAACTGCGCCGCCAGTAGCGACCCGGCGAGTCCCGCGCCAGCAATGACAATCGGTGCGCTCACGACAGGCCTTCCCTCAGCGCTTGCAGCAAGCGAGCGATATCGTCGCCATCGTTGTACAACGGCGCGGGCGCCACGCGGATCACGTCTGGTTCCCGCCAATCGCCGATCACCCCGCGTGCGTGCATCGCTGCGTGCAAAGACTTACCCGCATCGCGCCCGGCGCGGACACGCAGCGATAACTGGCAACCGCGCTGCAACGGATCTGCCGGCGTCAGAATTTGCAGAGAGTCGGCAAACTCGGCATCGATGACGGAGGCCAGATAACCCGTGAACTCCAATGAACGTTGGCGCAAAGCGTCGATGCCTACCCTGTCGAACAAGTCCAGCGAAGCGCGCAGCGGCGCGAGCGCAAAAATCGACGGGTTCGACAGCTGCCAACCATCGGCGCCGGGCGTCGGCCGAAACTCCGGGCCCATCTGGAAGCGTGTGCCGGCATCGTGGCCCCACCAACCGGCCATGCGCGGCAACTCCGCCTCGGCGTGGCGTTCGTGAACGAAGCATCCGGCAATCGCACCGGGTCCGGCGTTCAAATACTTGTAGCTGCACCAGACGGCGAAGTCGGCCTTGGCGTCGTGCAAGTCCACCGGTACGTTGCCGACTGCGTGTGCCAGATCGAATCCCGCAGCGGCGCCCACGGCATGTGCGGCAGCGGCAATACGCGCCAGATCGAAGCGCTGCCCGGTCGCATACTGCACGCCCGGCCACAGCACCAGCGCCAGACGCTCGCCGAGCGCCGCGATGGTTGCGTCGATTTGCGCTGGTTGTAGCGTGTACTCACCGGGCAGCGGCGCCAACTCGATCAAATCGCGCTTCGGATCGCCGCCAGCCAGCTCGATTTGCGATGCGACCGCATGGCGATCGGATGGAAAAGCGCGCGCTTCAATCAGAATCGCTCGCCGTTCGCCCTTGGGCCGATAGAAACTGGCCAACATCAGATGCAGATTGGTGGTCAGCGTATTCATCGCCACGACTTCGAGCGGCCTGGCGCCCACCAGACGCGCCAGGCTGTCGCGCACGCGCTCGTGATACGGCATCCAGGCATCGCGATCCGTGAAATGCGCCTCTACGGCCAAGGTAGCCCATTGTTCGGTCACCCGCGCCAGCGCAGACGGCACCGAGCGCGGCATCAATCCCAGCGAATTACCGCAGAAATACGCCCAGGGTTCGCCATGCGTTGGAATCGCGAAGTGATCGCGAAGAAATGCGTGCACGTGGGTTCACAGAGAAGGACGAGGACGCCCGATGATGCCAAACTGCATTGCTGAGTGCGTGTGCGCATGGGAGACCAAGGCAGTTGTCGACGGCGCGCTCAGTCCCCACCCGAGCGCGCCAGGCGTCTCAAGGCTTCTTGAGCAAGTCCCGAATCTCGCGCAACAGGACCACATCTTCGGGCGGCGCGGCCGGCGGCGGCGCGGCCTCAGCTTTCTTCTTGATTCGGTTCATTGCCTTGATCACCAGGAATAGCGCCCAGGCGACGATGATGAATTGGATCATCGCGTTGATGAACTCGCCATAGCCGATGGCGACTTCCGGCGTGACGACTTTTTCAGCCTCCATCACCGCCGACTGGATGACGAATTTCTTGTCGGCGAAATCGATGCCGCCGGTCAACAGTCCGATTGGCGGCATCAGCACTTTCTCCACCATCACGCTGACAATCTTGCCGAAAGCGCCGCCGATGATGACACCCACCGCCAAATCGACGACGTTGCCGCGCATCGCGAAATCGCGGAATTCACTGACAATACTCATGGATCGTTCCCCATTCTGATCGCGGAAGGCGGGATCGCGCTTCCGGCCGGGGAATCTATCAGGGTCGCGTCGTCCGGCCACACTGCAGCATCGTTGCATTTGACGACGCGCACAAAAAAAGGCCGCTCTGGGCGGCCTTTTCTATACGCAAACGCGAGTGCGTCAGCGCTGACGTGCCTTGAAGCGCGGATTGCTCTTGCAGATCACAAAGACTTTGCCGCGACGGCGTACGACTTTGCAATCGCGATGGCGCGACTTGGCAGACTTGAGCGAAGAGAGAACTTTCATGACGCACCATCCGTGATGAGAAAACTTCCGAGCCCGCGATTCTAACGATCATCGAGGGCTGTCGACAAGCCCGCGCACTGAGCGCGCATCACGATTCGCCAGGATTTCGTTCAGTACCGACAGCGCCCGTGACTTGGATTATCCAACCCATCCAGCGCGACTCGGGAGCTGGCCATCACCGTGGCTGGTTAGCAATCATCAGACTGGTCGCGATCCACGCGCGCGCAAAACGCCATTGCCGACCGACCGTCGCGATCGACGTCTCCGTCACCTCCGCAATTTCTTCGACGGAGAGGCCACCGAAGAGCCGCAATTCGACGACTCTGGCGGTTGCCGGCTCAACCTTGGCGAATTTGGTGAGCGCTTCATCGAGAGCGATCCAGTCCAGCCCATCGCTACCCAAGGGATGATCGCTGTCCAGCAACTCGTGGATCGGCATCACTGCCAAACCGCCGCCGCGCTTCTCGGCGGCGCGCGCCCGCAAGTAATCCACCAGCACACGCCGAATGACCGTCGCCGCGATCGCCAGAAAATGCTGCCGGTTCTGCCAATCGACACCCAGTTGCTCGCGCAGCCGGACGTACGCCTCGTTTGCCAATTCCGTCGTCTGCAGCGTTGCGTTCGCCGCGCGGCGCAATTGCGCATGAGCCTGCTCGCGCAATACTGGATATAGCAGGGAGATCAACTCGCTCTCGGCCGCCGCATTGCCAGAGCGCCAATCCTGCAGCAGCGCCGTAATGTTGCCCATATCGACATTCGTCTCCTGAAAATCGCCCTGGGTCAAAACGAAGCGCCGATGGTGGTGCGACTATCGACGCCTCAAGCACAAAGATCGACTATGCATAGCGCCTTCAGTTCCGACGCTTGTATCCCAACTGCCGCGAACCAAGACCCGGAGGGCGCGCACGCCGCGACTTAAGCTTGCAACGCCCTTAAAGTGATCGTACCTTTTCGCGCACATCGGCGAATTGCAAGATCTGCAAGCGTTCAATGTAAGGATGCAACCAGATCCATTGGAATCAATGACTTGCGTTGAGAAACCACATCGGTCGCACGTGTTGACGCTGGCAACCTTTCGTACCAACCCAGCTTTTTGCACAGATTGACAAATCATTCTGATCGGCGCGCCCACACCGGTACGCGTTTGAGAACCAATGCCGGTTGATTGCCGACGTCAGACAGATCGATGAACATCGAAGCCGACCAGTTAGCGCAGATGTACCGCTTGTTCGACGAGCTGATCGACGTCGAGGCGGACCTGCGCGCGCAACGGCTCGACGAAATCGAAGGCGCCGACCCTGCCCTGGCTCAGCAATTGCGTGCGTTGCTCGACGCCGATGCCAATCCGGTGCGCACGGAAACCGCGGTTTCGCGACTGGCCGCTATGACCGTGCTCCCGGCCGGCACGGTGCTGGGTGCCTACCGGATTGAACATCTGCTCGGCGCCGGTGGCATGGGACATGTTTATCTCGCGAGACGGTGCGACGGTCGCGCCGATCACGCGGTGGCGATCAAAACGCTGCGCACCAGTCTGGATGCGGTCGGCCTGGGCGAGCGTTTCCGGCGCGAGCGCCGTCTATTGGCCAAACTCGAGCATCCGAATATCGCGCGATTCATCGATGCTGGCGAAACGCCGGACGGCATGCCCTACGTCATTCTCGAGTACATCGATGGCATACCGCTGCTCGATTATGCCGCCCGCCAACAGTTGAACCTGCGGGACCGGCTGCATCTGGCGCTTGCCGTCGCGCGCGCCGTAGAACACGCGCACCGGCACTTGATCCTGCATCGCGACGTCAAGCCGGGCAATGTCATTGTCGACGCTCGCGGTGTTCCAAAGTTGCTCGATTTCGGTCTCGCGGACACCGTCGATGGTTCGGCTCAAGCCGCATCCGAGGACGGCGACGGACAGCAGTATTTTTCGCTCGCCTATGCCGCGCCGGAACAGATTCGCGGCACAGACGACGGCGCCACGGTCGACGTCTACGGCCTGGGTGGATTGTGTTACGAGCTGTTCGCGGGGCGCGCACCGTTCGACCTGGAAAGCATGCCTTTTGCGGCGGCACGCGAATTATTGCTATCAACCGCACCGCCGCCGCCGAGCGCGCGTGCCGGAAATGGGCTGCCTTATCAGCCAGGCGCGCTCAAAGGCGACATCGACAGCATCGTCCTCCATTGCCTGGAAAAGGAGCCAACACAGCGCTATCCCAGCGCCGCAGCATTGGCCGACGACTTGCAGCGCGTTATCGCGCTCGAACCCATCAGCTTGCGGGCCGGAGAACGACTGTACCGACTGCGCCGGCTGTACCAACGGCATCGCGTCGCCAGCGTACTGAGTGCTTTGTTGGTCGCCGGCCTGATCGCTGCAGGCCTGATCTTTCGCCATCAGCGCGATGTCGCGATCGCCGAACGCGAGCGCGCGACTGTGGTCAGCGATTTGCTGGTCGAAGCATTTCGCGCTGCGGACCCGAATCGAACCGAAGGCAATGAAGTCAGCGCTCGGCAGATCGTAGATCAAGCCCGGCTGGCGATTGCCCGCCACACGGGGCTCGACTCGGATACGAACGCCACTCTCCTGACCACACTGGCTGAAGTTTACTACTCGCTCGGCGCATTCGATATTGCTGGTGAACTCGCCGGGCAGGCGGTTGGATTGAGTGAGTCCGACGACTTCAGGATTGCTGCGGAGTACTGGCGCCAGGCGGCCGGGTTCGCCCGCGGCGACGCTATCGGAGCGCGTGCGCAGGTCGCCAGGATGCTGGCCGCAATTCAACCGCCGGATGTGTGGCATTTTCGATTCCGACATCTCGGCCTGAGTGTCGAGCGGCAGCTTAATCAAGTACCCATCAAGCCACTGGCCGATCAGTTGTACGCCGATTCGGTGCGCTGGCTCGGCGAGCAGCATCCACTGACCGTGAGCGCAAAAATTGCGTCGATACAGGTCCTCAGCCTGGACGCGGATTCCTCCGACGACGCGGTCCGGCAAGCAGAGTCGCTGCTCAAGTCTCTGGAAACAGATCGATCCATCAACAACGATACGCTGACGCTTTGGCGCCTGGCAGGCCGGCTCTATCGTCGCTCGGGGCGTCATGCGCAAGCACTGCAGGCAACGCGCAAGACGCTGGAGATCGCGGGCCAGTTGTATGGCGAACAACACCGCAGCTATTTGATGGCGCAGGCATCGTACGCTTTGGACCTGCTCCAAGGGGGCGAGCTTCTCGAATCGCGTCAGGCATTCGAAGACGCGCTCAACCGATCGGCAGACATCGAAGGCGATACCAGCGCCACGCGCGCCACCATCGCGTTCAACGGCTCGGCTGCGTTTCTGCGCGAACCCATCGATGCGGTCAATGCCCTTCGGTTCAGTCAGATCGCTCTCGATATCGGCCACAAATTGTGGCCGCCGGATACACGCCAACTGGGGTTCTTCTGGGCGCGTCACGCAGCCGCCTTGCTTGCCGCCAACCAGGCTCAGAACGCTATCCAGGCGGTCGACAACGCGCGCCGAATTCTCGCCTCAAGCCCGGACGACTCGGCGAAGAGCCTTGTTGAACTCGAACTCCTGGCGGGCATCGCAGAACACCGCTCGGGGCAGGCCGACGCCGCCACACGGCGTTTGGCAACGATCCGAGATCGACTCGATCAGCTGCCCGACGACTCCATTGCTTTGCGCATGGCGCAAAACGAAATGCTGCTTCCTATCCAATCCACACCACAATCACCCAAGGAGAGAAAACCATGAAACGTCGCATTCTCTGTCTCGCGCTGGCGCTCGGTTGCAGCACCGCCATGGCCGCACCGGACGAAGTCTTCTGCGAACTAGACGGAATCGATGGTGCTGTCACTGTAGATGTAACCTCCAGCCTTTTTCGCTTGCAACATGGACGAGCCCTGGGGTTCCACGGTCTGGGCGTGGCCCCGACAAGGGGCGATATAGGTTGCGAAATCATCGTCGAACCGCCGCCCCTCGGAGGCGCCCCGGAATATGTGGCCGGCACGCTGGTGCGCGACCTGCGCGCCACGCCAACCGGACCGTTCCGCGCCGAGATTCGGGGAGCCAGGCTCAGCGATCCAGTCGCCGGCGGAGATTTTGCTTTCCTGTCGCTGTTTTTCGACTCGGCAACCAGCGGCGACACGGCATCAATGGAGCTCAGTGTAGAACCGAGCGAACAAAGAGTCCGGATCACTTACCAATCGGCGCTCACCGGTTCATTCATTGCTCATGCCTACTTGCCTTATCCGTACCAGGACCCGACTGATCCGCAGCCGAAGCCGTGCGCGACGATCGACATCCGCAAGGCGTTTCCCAACGCCTGGGCCGTGAAACTCAGTTGTGCAGAGCTGTCGCATGAGAGCACCGCATATGTGTACATACCCGACACCGTCAGTCCGCGACTGTCCGAGATCGGGATCTTGTACAACAACAACGCCCCCGGCGATTACCGCATCTGGTTTAATCGCTGGTGAGCGAGCGTACAAATTGCTGAGTGTTCGGGCATCCACGTTACGAGTAAAGAAGTGGCCGGCGCCGCCGGTCCACTTCTACCCATGATGCGGATTGCCCATAGTCAAGATGTCCATGCTGGCCGCATTGCCGTCGATCGGATCCGTAGCGATGGCCAACAACGCTCATGTGTCTCCGAGCGCCCTACCGGCCGAGAAATCGCCCAAGGTCCTGGAACTCGTAGTCTTGAGGCAACCGCAGCGACTCTTGCAACTCGCTCAACGGCTCGATCAAGTGCACACCTGCTGAAGATGCGAGCGCGGCGAAACCCTGGCCGGTCAAGTGCGCCGGCCAGGCAGCAAGCAGCTGACTGATCGAAGCGCTGCACAGCGTCATGTCCATCGCACTTCGCATGCATTGATCGGCGACGAACTGGGCATGCGCCAATGCCGGCAACTCGGCTACGGTGATGTCGAGCGCAGTGCCCGGCGCTATCCCAGCAACGGCGATGTCGAACACCGGCGTGTTCAACGCCCAGGCAGCCACGGTTGCTGCAGGGAGCGCGCTGGAACGCAGCTCGGCCTTCACCGATGAGTTGGCGCGCGGCAGCGGCGCGGCCGGTCCCACGCGATGCAAGGTGCCGCGATTGGCGAAGGCCAGCGATGGTGCAATCACCAGGTAGATCGTTGCGTCCACCACCCAGGTATCGATGCCGCCGTTGACCGGCGTGAAACGATAGTGGCGCGTGTCCCAATAGTCGAAGGCGACGCGCGCGCCGGATGGCGTGGCGTACAGCGCCCGAAACGCCCCGTGCCGCGTGCGCGAGCAGCCGCCGATGGCGGCGATGCCCGCCAGCGCAAGCATTCGCTGCAGCGCGCTGCGGCGTCCAATGTCGATGGATTCCATCATCGCTGCGGCTGCCCGGCCCGGCTAAGTCGACCGCCGTCCATGCGCACCATCAATTCGGTGGACGAACGCCATTGCGACCACCTGCCGAATAGTCGACCGTCGGGAACAAGCTGTCGTGTCCATCGACGCGGAGATAGAAGCCCGTTGTTGGAACCAGTTGCCTGACCGTCACGCCCAGGGCCGGATCGGGCGCGGTGCGTGCGTTCTGGCCGTAGGAATTGGTGTAAACCACCGCATTAGGCGAATTGGCGAACTGCAGTGCCGAGAAGTGGTGACCGGCGTGCAGCGCGCCGCGGAAGGCCGAGCGCGGGTCGTCCCACGGCACTGGCGTGGGGCTGGCTGCCACGGTAACGCTGCACGCCAGCGTCGCCGCCAGCGGATGGCCGGCGGTGTAACAGAAATCGACTGTGCGCCCGATCTTGCTGGTGGTGGTCTGATCGTAAAAACGCGAGGGGTTGACGACCGCTGTGTACAGATTGCCGCCCACCATGCTGGTGAGCCAGAACTCAACCGTGCGCCTGCCGACATTCGCGCTTTGTTGATCTGGCGAGCCGCGCAAATAGCAATCGCGCGTGGGAATGGCGCGATGGATGCCACCGTTGGGCTGATTGCTGGGATTCGCTGGCAGCCCTGGCGTGACATTCAGACCGCAGTCCGGCGCCTCCGCCTCCTTGAAACTTCCCGGCGCGCCGAACAACGCAAAGTGTTTGACGTTGAACGGCTGCATACCTGCGCACCGGCCGGCAACGAACACTTCGTGGGCCGTGTTGACCAAGGCATCCGGAGAATGCGAACCCATGTGCTGCTTGACGACGACATCGCAAGATTCGATTTGCCCACCATTGGCCCGGTACATCCGCCAGTTGTTCGCCACCAGCACCTTGTGCCCGACATGATCCTCGCGTCGCTGCAACGCGGGATTGCCCGGCGAATCCTGCTCGTTGACATAACCGAACGGCGGCATCCCTGCTACATCGAAAACCTCCGAGCCACGCGGATCGTCGCCATGATCATGACCATAAGTGCAATACGTACGGGCATCCGGATCGAAATCCACCGGCGGATGCCAGGTTGGATACACTTTGCCATCGTCGCCCTGCACCCAATAACTGTCGTGCATCCATTTCGGGCACTCGCCGACCGCGCCTGGCGACCACTGGCCGAAGGTGTGCGCTAACACCAGGTTCGACGCTGGGAGCTGGTTGCGATTGCGCACCGGCGTTCCGGCCATGGGCGTGATCGGCGCGGGGCGATTGACCATGTTGGTGGCCTGGTCCTTGATGATCAAGTCGATTTGCAAGTTCATGCCGCGCGCATAAAACGCGAACCAGTTAAAGCGCATGCTGGTTTGCGTGCCGACGAAGCGGAACACGAGATTCAAGGTGCCGCGCGCCAGTTGCGGATCGACCGGACAGCGAATCGTGCGATACGACTCCGCCTCGCCGGTGCTGCCGACGCTGCAGGTGCCGAGCAGCGTGCCGCCGACCGAGCCGGAACGGATCTCGACCGTATTGCTGCCGGCGCCGCCGCCCAGCGGGAGCGAAACGCGCAGCATCATGCTGTCGACGCCGGTGCCTAGATCGATATCGTTGTACACCGCATGATTGCCGCCAGCGGCGTTACCCAGCTCCTGCGACTGCCCAACAGCTTGCACGGTGAACGCGCTTTCGGAGGTTTCCCAGTACGAGCCCCAGACGGTTGTGAGGCCCGATCGCGACGAAAACGCCAGCGCATCCACCAGGCGCAGTGCCGGCCACGGCGCAATCGCATTAGCCGGGATGATTGTGATCGGCGCCGGCTCGAAGCCATCAGTGAACACCAGGTCGGTCGATGTTTGCGAGCTGGAAGACACCAGCCACGCCGCTGTTCCCAACAGCAGACCTATAGGCCAGAAAAATCTAGCGAGCATGGCGCGATTCCTCGATGACACAATGTTTGCGCAGCGTGCATTGAGTGTAGTCGGACACTGTCTGTTGAGCTGCGCACAGGCGCTCGATCCCGCAGCGCGGTGCACCAATTTGTGGCGACGATCACGAATTCACATGGGACGATTGCAGGCGTCGGCGCCGGATTCGGCGCGATCGTGGACAACGCGCTCGATTGCCGTTGAGCAATCAGCAGTCCATCGAATTGGTGGACTTCACCGGTCGCCAGCTGAAAGCTGGCAAACGCTACACATATCAGCGCCGGGCGGTGGGCAGCTCAACGCCGCCCGCGATGATCAGAATGTATCTCGGCCTCAGTCGATCGTGCACGGCCGCCCAAAAGCGCGACCCCAGTTCATCTCCGCGCTCATGCGCCAGTCTTGAAAGCCGGATTGCCGAGAGGTAGGCATCTTTTCCTCGACGGGACCCAAGTTCATGCGCCTCGCGAGAAACCTGGTCTAGGTCCAGACCTTCATACTTTCCCTCCGGGGCGTTCCACATTCGCGCACCCAGGCCAACGACGAAGCTAAGCCGCCTAACCCGCATATTTCATGAGGTCGCGATGAAATGGCTTAGTTTCGTTGTTGCAGCCCGGAAATCATCGAGTTGGTCGTACTGACAGAGTGTTCGCTGCCATTTCCTCGCTAACACGGCCCTCGCTCGTTCTTTGCGCCGGACTCTTCGTTGCTCGTCGTCGCAATGGAACAACCATTCCTTCTCCTCCCGCCTCGATTCCGGCGCAAAGCCCTTCGCGATCTTCCGCGTTCCCTCATGAAATATGCGGGCTAACGATCTTCGATCGAAGCAACCCAGCAGAGCGGCGGTCCGCTTGAGCTTGCTGTTGGGCTCACGACCAGGCGGCAACGTCAACAAAACGGCTAGACGAATGCGGTGCCGGAAAAGGCTGTCCCATGTCTCGGAGGCCTTCAAGATGGAACTCAATGGCTTCCTGGATGAGCGCAAGAACCTCTTGCTCGGACTCGCCCGCTGCGACGCACCCCGGAAGGTCAGGCACATAAGCGCCATAGCTGCTTGGTCCCTTTTCAACCACAACCATGTAACGCATAAGCTCACTCCTTACTCAAGCCCAGCTTGCTTCAACGCGCTGTTGAGTGTGCCGGGCGGAACTTCGACACTGGGCTTGCCGGCAACGGTGACCGTACCCGGCTTCGAAGGATGATGAAACTGCCGGTGACTTCCCTTTTGTCGCACCTGGCGCCAGCCATCTGCTTCAATGAGCGCAATGAGGTCTTTGACTTTTATGCGGCAAGAATGGCACAGCTTGCTGCGCGTGCGCGACTACGGGTTCTTGCACGGCAAGGCCAAGGCTCGGCTCAGGCTCGTTCAATTGATCCTGCGCGTGCTCCTCCATCAGCGCGAACAAAAACCGCGTCCGCCGATGTGCTAGTAAAGGAGATCGCGCACCGCTTCACTTCACCGATTCAACCGCCACCCAAACGCACCGCTCAGCGCAGAGCGCGGCTAAACTCGGCCAGCGTTCAGCGATGGCCCACAGCCAATCAGCACCGGGCGGCACCGCGCCAGCCAACAGCCAAAGCGCGAATTCCTTTCCCCTATATAGATGACCGCATCCAACGAGACCGGGCTTGTTCAACCCGGGATAAGATCGCGGCTTCGCGCGATCTATCCCTATTCGTTAGCTTTCTGACCCGAAGGGCATAGCTTCATGATTGAACCCAAACACCTTAATGATGTCGCCATCGATCAGTGAAGCTGCTTTTGCATGGTGAAGGAGCCCGCTCAACTCTGCCGAACGATCAATCTTGGAGGGCGGGATTCTATTGCCTCTATGCACAATCTGAATTGGGTTTACTGCAAGCCATTCAACGTCAGCAAGTCGGACTGGCCCGCTTCCTGTCTCAATGTAGCCAGGCGTTGGCATGAGCAACAGCTTCCCCCAACCTGTCGGGGCACCTGCACCTCGGACCATCAGCGACGTCTCTAGCCCGAGCGACTGAATAGCTGCGACAAAAGACTCCCAGCTCATGGAACGCGTCCTCAGAAAGCTAACGTTCGAGCTGAGACGACCGCGGAGGCAGGCGCTGTAAGCCGGGCAACGGAAAATGTACACCGTACCCATTGCCCGGCTTACAGCGCCTGCCGTAGCGGGTCGGCTCGAGCGAGGGGTTGAACCAAGCCGCTACGCGGCAGGAACGGCCATCGTAGCTGAAATTTCCCGGCCATCGGAGCACCTTTTCTCGCGCACGCAATCTCGCGTGCGCACGGAGGGAGAAGGACGATGGAAGCATCGGAGCAGGTCCGTTTCGAGGCGCTGTATGGGCAACATCTTAGCCCGCATATTTCATGAGGGAACGCGGAAGATCGCGAAGGGTGAGAGAGGGCAAGCTTGCATCGCATGCGATGCGCCCTCTCGAACGACTGGCGGCTGCGCCGCCAGGCCGGACC
>JALHMG010000003.1 GCA_022844135.1 Lysobacterales bacterium | reverse complement strand
ATGGTTCGCACATTGATCAAGCACGTAAGTGTTTGATCAATGGAGAGCGAGTCCGGACATGCGCCGGACTCGCGACTTGAGAAACGCACAGGAAGTGCGTTTCTCAACATCGTGCTAGGGCCCAGGCACTATGCGCCGACGCAAGACGACGGTGCTGGCGGTGGCGCTGTTGTTGGATGCGTTGCCATCGTTACTGGCGTTGACGGTCGCCGTGGCCGTGATCGAACCGCTGGCGCTCAACGGCACAGACACAATGATCGTGGCGCTGCGCGTGGCGCCTGGCGAGGTGCTGCCGGGCCAGGTGCAGACCACCGGGTTTCCAGTGCAACTCCCGCCTGCGCTGGCGCTGGCCGACACCAGCGTGGTCGGAGCCGGTATCGGGAAACTGATCTGGGCGTTGTCGGCGGCGCCGGGGCCGTTGCTCGACAGCGTGGCCACGTATGTCAACTGTGCGCCGATCGAGACCGGATCCGGCGAGTCCACCAGTGTCACGCTGACGTCGCTGCCGGCGGCGCCAGCCCGTTCGATGGTGAAGTTGACGGTGGCCGACACATCCACACCGCCGTTGCTCGTCCCGCCGCTGTCGCGCACGCGCAGCGAGATCGTCGCCTGGCCGGGGTTGCCGGTGAGCGTGTAGCTCAACGTGCCGTTGTTCGCGACGTCCAATGAACCGGCGACGAGCACGCCGGACGGATCGCTGATCGGCCCGATCAGAAAATCGGCGATGGTCTGGGTGGCGTCTTCATCCGCAGGGCCGGCGTCGAAGCCGGCAAAGCCAGCGGCGCTCTGTGCGCCGCTGCTGCCTGCAGGCAACACGATGTTGCTGGCGCCGGTCACCGTGGGCGCATCGTTGACCGCAGTGATGGTGACGGAGACGGTGGCCGTCGAGGCACTGGTGCCATCGCTGGCGCTGAACTGGAAGCTGTCGTTGCCGTTGGCATCCGGACCCGGTGTGTAGGTGTATGCGCCCGTGATTGGATTGAGACCGATAGCGCCGCGGGATGGCGGCGTGACGATGCTGAAGGTCAAGGGATCGCCATCGTCGATCGCTGCGAGCTGTCCGGCGTTGGCGCTGCTGTCCTCCAGTACCGTCAGCACACCGGCCTGCGCCTGCGGGATGGCGTTGAACGTAGCGGCGACGGTGCAATCTGCGGAAATCGGGCCGGTGGTGTAGGTCGATCCTTGTCGAGCGCCACCGCAGCCGCTGACATCGCGAATCACATGCGATGCGTTGGGCGCCAGCGTGAAGGATGTCGTGCCGCCCGGCGCTACGCCCTGCACGGTGCTCGGGCTGATCGTGCCTCCGGCGCCGGCGGTGGGCGTCACCCGAAAACGGACGAATTGCTGCGTGGCCGCGCTGGCGCGACAGACCACACCGCCGCCATCGTAACTGGCGGTCACGTTGCGCGTGCCGGCGGTGGTAAAGGCAATCGCACAGCTGCCGGTGGCGCTGCCAGGGGTAACGCTCGACAGCACCGCCGTGCAGCTATCGACGCCATCGCTGATTTGAACGGAACCCGCCGGCGTCACGCCCGATGCCGTCACCAAAAGCGAGAAGGTTGCGGGATCCGTGCGCAACGATGGGTTCGGCGACTGACCGCTGAAGCTCATCGTCGGCGTCAGCAAGGTGGTGCCATCCGTCAGGTAGCGCGCCAGCACAATCTGCGTGTCGTTGTTCAAACCGCCGGCCATGAGCAGCCGGCCGTTGGTGGTGAGCAGCGCGGAATAAGCGCGCATATTGCCGCCCACAATCGTCGTCACCACACCGGTCCCGCCCCAGGTGGTGTCCAGTTGCCCGTTGTCCTGGAAACGCATGCTGGCGAAGCGGAACGTGAAGCCGACCACCGGCCACCCGGTCACCAGGATGCGACCATCGCTCTGCACCAATACACGCTCGACCACATCCTGGCCACCCAGGAAGCTGCGTTGCACGATGCCGTCGGTGTCGAAGGTCGGGTCCAGCGATCCAGCGGTGGTCAGGCGCATCAGTATCGGATCGTCCGTTCCTTGCGACAGCAGCACCGGCCGATTGGCGCCATCGATGGTCATCGAGATGCCGAAATCGTCGGTACCGGCCGCCGAGCCGTCGATGATCGCGATGCCTCCGCTGGCAAAGGTGCCGTCGAGTGCGCCGTTGGTATTCCAGCGGGTGACGATGGTGTTGCGCGGACCGCTTGAAGGTGTGAACGCCCCGATAGTCAGAATGCGCCCATTGGCATCGATCGCACCGCCGCGCGCGTCGTCGTCGACCAATCCCGCTGAGCTGGCGATGCCGATACCGCCATTGCCAAAACCAGGATCGAGCACGCCTGCATCGGTCAAACGCGCGACCGCGATATTGGCGTTGCTGGGATTGAAAATATTGCCGTTGGGATCGTAAGACCCGACCACGACCGGACGATCGCCGCTGGCGATCAACACTTCGCCAACGCGTTCGATGCCCGTGGTTGCGGTGTCTGCCGACCATTCAAAACCGATCCAGCCATCGCCACCGCCAAAGCTGGCGTCCAAAACGCCGGCCGGCGTCAGGCGCGCAACAAAAATCTCATCATCGCCATCGGTCCGGCGACCGGCGATCACGATGCGGCCCTGGCTGTCTACTGCCAGATCGAAGGCGCCAACCGCGTTGGGAATCGACGGGGTTACGCTTCCGCCGGTGCCGAAGCTGGTATCGATCGCGCCGCCGCTGGTGATTCGTGTGACCCGCAGGTCAGAGTTCAAGATTAAGACCGCGCCGTTGCTGGTCAGCTCCGCATCGTACGCCGCTTCGGTAGCGCCTAAGTCCGCCGTGAGCACGCCACCGGTCCCGAAGCCGCAATCGAGATCGCCGGGCGCGGCCGCCAGTTGTTTCGTTCCGTGCAGCGCGGCGATGGCGCATAGCCAACAACGCAGGGTGATTCGATTCATTTCGCAACTCGCTCGAAGAGAGGTTCGAATCGCTAATCGCAAAACAGCGACGAACTCCCTCACGCCCGGAGGCGATGGCGCGCGGGACTGATCCGAAGGGAGCCGAGCCCAAGAGCCGCAGCGAACCATGGCGACCACGCAGCGACGCTTCACCCGCGCGCGATTTGCCGGTACGCTTCGCCTCTTGCGTGAAAGGGGTCGCAAAGCATGGATCGCGTCCTGTTAATCGAGGCTTCGGCAACGCGGCGGCGTGCGTTGTCGGGCATGTTGGCGCAGAAATCCTTCGAGGTCCGCGTCGTCTCCAACTATGGCGATGGCCTGGTCGCTATCGGCGCGGAGCATGCTGCGGCGCTGATTGTGAGTTGGCCGGAGTATTCGGACCATCGCGCCGATGAGATTTTCGCGCTGCTGCGCTCGCGCGATTACGCACATCTGCCCGTGCTCGTGATGGCCGATTCGACCGATGCCGGCGCCGTGAACTGGCTGATGAAACGCCAGCACACGGCGCTGCTGTTGTGGTCGGACTATTCCGACGCGCCGGAAGCTTTGCACAAACTGATTCATCCCAGCGCCAAGCCGGCGTCGGAAGCTGCCAGCGGCAATGCGCTGCGGGTGCTGTTCGTGGACGATTCGCCGACGGTACGCATTGCCTTCAAACGCTTGCTGGCTGCCGAAGGATTTCAGGTCGATACAGCCAACAGCGCCGAGGAAGGGTTGGCCCGCGCGCTCGATCACGACTACGAAATCGCCATCGTCGACTATTTCATGCCCGGCAATTCCGGCGCGGTGCTGGTTCGCCAGCTGCGCGACAATCCCAAGACGGCGGGCATTCTCGCGGCGGTGATCACGGGCACCTATTCGGATCGGGTGATTACCGAATCGCTGAGCGCCGGTGCCGTGGAATGCATGTTCAAGAGCGAGGCGCGGGAGTTGTTCCTGGCGCGTATGCGTTCGCTGTCGCGGACCGTGCTCGACAGGCAGGCCATCGACAACGAGCGGCGTCGACTGCACGGTATCTTGAACTCGGTGGGCGAGGGCGTGTACGGCGTCGATCCCGCCGGGCGCATCCAATTCATCAATCCGGCTGCGCTCGACATCCTGGGTTACGCGCACGACGTCGAGTTCAAAGGGCAATCGGCAGCCGAGCGATTCCATTACGCATTCGAAGACCGCACACGGATTCCGCCTGCGGCGTGTTTTCTCAGCCAGTGCTACGTCGGCGGCAATCAAGTCAGCGCCTGGCAAACGGTGTTCTGGCATGAGTCCGGCAAGGCGGTGCCGGTGGAATGTACGGTCTATCCGCTCGATATCGACGGCAAACGCGAAGGCTCGGTGGTCGCCTTTCGCGATGTGTCGCAACGCCGGCTTCTGGAGGAGGAACTGCGCTGGCAGGCGAGCCACGATGCGCTCACCAAGTTGCACAATCGCGCTCATTTCGAGCAGGCCCTGGCACAGGAAGTGGCACGCTTGCGGCGCTCCGATCAGGTGTCGCTGCTGCTTTTCATCGATGTCGACCGCTTCAAATACATCAACGACACACTGGGCCACGCGGCCGGCGATCAGTTGCTCGTCGAGGCTTCGCATCGTTTGAAGAATCGATTGCGCGGCAGCGATACGATCGCGCGAATGGGTGGCGATGAGTATGCGTTGATCGTGCGCAACGCCCAGGCGCTGGACCCGGCGCAAGTCGGCGACGAGTTTCGCCGTTCACTGGCGGGCGAATTGTTCTCTTATGGCGATCAGCACTATCGGCTCTCGGCCAGCATCGGCGTGGCGCGTCTGGATCGGAATGTGCTGTCGCCATCGGACGCGATGGCGAATGCCGATATCGCTTGCCACATCGCAAAGAACAAAGGCCGCAATCAGGTTCACGTGTATTCCTACGACAGCGATCAGCGCGCGTCGATGGATATCGAACTGAATTGGTCGGTACGGCTCGAAGAAGCGATCCGCGACGATTTGTTTGTGCTCTGTTTCCAGCCGATTTTGCCGATCGCCGACATCGACCTTGCGCATCTGCCGAGCGCCGAGGGCGCAATCTGGGAGGCGCATCTGAACCAGCATGCGCATCGTCGCGTTTACTATGAAGTATTGCTGCGCATGCGCTCGCAAAGTGGCGCACTGGTGGCGCCCGACGCATTTTTGCCGACTGCCGAGCGCTACAACATGATGCTCGATATCGACAAATGGGTTCTGCACCACGCGCTCAAGGCGCTGCGCCAGCAGCAAATAGAGCATCCCAGCCATCGGCTCGGATTGTCGATCAACCTGTCGGCGCAATCGCTCGGCGCCAACGGCATCGGTCGTTATGTGCTCGACAAGCTCGTCGAGTTCGATGTCGATCCCATGCTCATCACTTTCGAGATCACCGAAACCAAAGCCGTCACCAACCTCGACGCTGCGCGCGAACTGATCGCGATGCTGCGCGCGCAAGGTTGTCGGTTCGCGCTCGACGATTTCGGCTGCGGCTTCTCATCGTTCAGTCATTTGAAGCATCTCGATGTGGACTTCCTGAAGATCGACGGTTCTTTCATCCAAGGCTTGCTCGACGATCCGGTCGACCGCGCCGTGATTGCCGCGATCAACGACATCGCGCACTCGGTGGGCAAGCGCACCGTCGCCGAATACGTCGATCGCCCCGATGTTCTGGCGGCACTGAAGGCCTGCGGCGTCGACTTCGTGCAGGGCTATTACATCAGTCGGCCGATGGATTCGTTGAATCACGCTGTCGCGCACCTGCCAGTGCGTGAGCTGCTGGTGGCGTAATCGTTCACCGAACGGATTTGCAGGGGACGATTCATCGCGCCGGCCGGCGCCCGTCGATGCCAGCCGGGAGCCACGAATCGCGGCCCTGCCGAGCGCCCTCAAGCTTCAATCATTCCAATTGCTCAAGGCATCCCATTCGAGGAACACATCATCCGCCCGCCGACAAACCCGCAACCGACTTTCCTCTGGCACGATTACGAAACCTTCGGCGTCGATCCCAAACGCGATCGTCCTGCGGAGTTCGCCGCGCTCAGGACCGATGGCGATTTCCAGCCAGTGGGCGAGCCGATCCTGCTGCGCTGCCAGCCGACCATCGATTACCTGCCGGACCCGGATGCCTGTCGTATCACCGGAATAGGGCCAATCGCAGCGCTCGAAACGGGCGTGCCCGAGCACGCATTCGCCGCGCGCATTTTCGGCGAGATGAGCGAAGCTGCGACCTGCGTCGTGGGCTACAACAGCTTGCGCTTCGACGATGAGCTGACGCGCCATTTGTTCTGGCGAAACTTCTACGATCCGTACGCCCGCGAGTGGCAAAACGGCAATTCGCGGTTCGACCTCATCGACGTGATGCGCGCCGCGTTTGCGCTGCGACCAGAGGGGCTGGTCTGGCCCAGGCGCGAGGACGGCGCGCCGAGCTTTCGCCTGGACGAGTTGGCGCCAGCGAACAGCATCGAGCACAGCCACGCGCACACTGCGCTGGCGGATGTGCAGGCAACGCTCGCGTTGGCGCGCAAGCTCAAGCGCGCGCAACCGAAACTGCTGGAGCACGCACTGGGCTTGCGCGACAAGCAGCGTGTATTGACGCTGCTGGATTGGCAGAAGCGAACGCCCCTGGTGCATATCTCGCAGCGCTTCCCCGCATTGCGCGGATGCCTTGCGATAGTCGTGCCGCTCGCATTTCATCCCACCCAAGCTGGCAAAGTCATCGTCTACGACAGCCACCAAGATCCGACGGCGCTTTTGAGCGAATCGCCGGAGCGGCTCGCGGAAATGCTGGTGCAAAGCGGGGACGATGGTGCACGCACACCGGTCGGACTGAAGCTCGTGCACAGCAACAAGGTTCCGTTTCTGGCGCCGCTGTCGGTGCTCAAGGGTATCGATACAGAGCGTATCGCACTCGATAGCGAACGCTGCCAGGCGCACATCCGCAGCGTGCAAAGCAGTCACGGTCTGGATCGCAAAGCGCAGGCAGTTTTCGCCGCGCTCGATGCCAGTCGCAGCTTCGACGACAACGACGTCGATGGCGCGTTGTACGATGGATTCATCGGCGACAATGACCGCAAACTCTGTACGCGCTTTCGAGCGTCTGCCGCCGATCAGCTGGCCGAAATGGCTGCACGCTTCCACGATCAACGTCTGAAAGACCTCGGGTTCCGCTACCGCGCACGGCATTTCCCGGACACGCTGAGCGTTGTCGAACGCAGCCTGTGGTTGACGTTCGTACATCGTCGCCTTGACCATGGCCCACGCACTGCAGCGCAAGTGCGGGAACGCGCACTGGCGGTTGACGATGCGATCGGCGATGAAGTGCTCGCCTGGCTCGATCGCATCGCGCGCTTCCTTGGCCAGGCATCGATCGGATGACCGACAGCACATGTTTTTTCTGTCGTGCGAACGCACAATCGCGTCGCCAAAAATCACGTAAGCGGGGGTAAGTCGATGTCGAAGCGTTCTAAGGCGTTGCTCGGTTTGGGATTGATCGGCGTGGCCGCCATCGGCTATGCCGCGTGGCAGGACTGGAATCGCGAACCAGATCTGCCGGGTCCGCTGATCCAGGGTGGTGTCGTCGACAAAGAAACCTTCATGCTGCGCCGTGCCGAACAAACGGCACTCAAGCGCGGCATCGATTCTGAAAAAGATGTGCTGTATTCGCCGCAATGGCGCCAGCAGGCGATCGCGGAGCTGGAAGCGCGAATCGCACGTGCGCCGCTGGCTGGCGGCGCCTGGCGGGAGCTGGGGCCGGCACCGACGCCGAACGGACAAACCGTGATGACAGTGACGCCCGTGTCCGGGCGTGTGATCTCCATTGCGGTGCATCCCACCAATGCCAACATTGTTTATGTTGGTACCGCGAGCGGCGGGTTGTATCGCTCCACCAATGGCGGCACGTCCTGGGTGCCGTTGATGGACGCGGCGCTGTCGCTGTCGATTGGGGCGATCGCTATCGCGCCGTCGAGCCCGGATACGGTGTATGTTGGTACCGGTGAGGCGAACTTCTCGCTCGACAGCTTTTTCGGCGTTGGCGTCTATCGCATCGACAATGCCTCCAGCGCCAGCCCTACGCTGGTTGGCCCGCTCAACCAGAATGGCACCGGCGGCGATGTTTTTAGCGGCCGATCGATCAGCGAAATCCAGGTTCATCCGACCCAGCCGGGCACGATTTTTGTGTCGAGCGCTTCGGGCGTCGGTGGCTTTGGCGTGTCGCGTCCCGGCGCCGAACTACCGCAACGCGGCGTGTTCCGCTCGACCAACGCGAACACCGCATCGCCCACGTTCACGCGCCTGACCGGACTCGCCGGCGGTGGCGATTTCAGCGTGCGCGATATCGTGATCAGCCCGCAAAATCCGAATTTCCTGGTGGCTGCGGTGACGGTGACAAACAATGCCTTGGCGGGTGTGCATGTCAGCACCGATGCATTGGCGACGACGCCCACCTTCACTCAGCGCGTCAGTTACATCGGCGCTTCAACCAGTGAGAGCAACGCGGAACTCGCCATCCAACACGCGGCTGGCGCACCCAACCCTACGGTCTACGTGGGCACCGGAAATCTGGGCGGACGGGTGCTGATCAACACCGACGGCGGTGGCGCCACGTGGACGCAGCAGATCGACAACAACTTCTGCACCCCACAGTGCTTCTACGATATCGCCATCGACGTGGCGCCGAATGACCCAACGCGCGTGTATCTGGGCGGTGCGCCGGCAGTGCCGTTCGCATTCAGCAGCACCAGCGGAACGGCCTTTACGCCGTCGCAGAATGGCTTGCATGTCGACACTCACGCCATTGCCGTCGCTCCGAGTGCACCGGCAACCATTTATCTGGGCACCGATGGTGGCATCTACAAATCGACCAATAGCGGCACCAGTTGGAGCGTGCTCAACAACAGCACCTTCAGCGCCACTCAGTTCCAGAGCATGGACACGCATCCGCTGGATCGACAGTTCCTGATCGGCGGCACCCAGGACAACGGCACGCAGCAGTTGCGTCCGGACGCGAGCTGGTTCCGTGTCGATTTCGGCGACGGCGGCTTCGCTTTGATCGATCAGAACGCGACCAATACCACCGATGTCCGCATGTTCCACACGTACTTCAACCAAACCAACGCGATGGGTTACGCACGCGTCACTAACGTGGCGAATGCGGTCGACAACGGCTGGGATTTCTTTGGCTGCGGTTTTGGCGGATCAATACCCAACGGTATGACGTGCTCGGCAACGGCCATCTTGTTCTATGCGCCGATGGCCCGTGGCCCTGGCAATCCCAACACCATCTACTTTGGCTCCGACGTGCTCTATCGCTCCGGCGATGGTGGCACCACGGTCACCAAAGTGAGCCAGGAGCCGATTACCTCCGGACAACCGATCACCGCCATCGCGGTGGCGCCAAGCAACGACAATGTGCGCGTTGTGGGCTTGCGTAACGGCGGCCTGTTCCGCACCACCGATGGCACCGCGCCGCTGGTGTCGATCGATCCGGTTGGCGGCGGCAGCGTGATTCCAGATTGGTTTATCGGTCGCGTTGCCATCGATCCGACGAATGCCAACGTTGCTTACGTTGCGCTCTCAGGATTCCCCGGCGCCGGGCAAGTGCTGTTCAAGACCAGCAACTTGCTCGCTGCAACACCGACTTGGACGGCCTCCGCCAGCGGCGTGCCGAACGTGCCCACCAACGCCATCGCCATCGACCCGGCGAACAACAATCACGTCTACATCGGCACTGATATTGGTGTCTTCGCCTCGTTCAACGCGGGCGCCACCTGGGAACCGTACGGCACTGGGTTACCGCGCGTTCCGGTGTTCGGCATGGGCTTCCAGGCCCCGCTCGCCCCCGGAGGCCGCCAGGCGCTGCGCATCGCCACCCACGGCCGCGGCATCTGGGAAATCACCTTCGACAACCTGTTCGCGAACGGCTTCGAATAAGCCGTTGCCTGGGGCGGAATCTCGGCTCGCCGAGATTCCGCCGTTGATCCACCAGCCAGAATCGCCGCTGCGTTCGCGCGGGAAGTACGCTCGGCGCGCTCGCCTTCGATCCTTATCCAATGCGGATTCAAGTGGACTTTTTTCGATAGGTCCGTAAAATGGTCCGGACTATTTTCGACACGTCCTAAAAATGGTCCACTCGCGCCTGTATAGCGCCATCCTGCAGGATCACTTCCGCCAACATCGGCAAATGGCGCTGGTCAGCGGCCCGCGGCAGGTGGGCAAGACCACCGTCTGCCGCGAATTGGGATCGGTGTACCTCAATTGGGATAGCAGCGACGACCGCCGGCTGATTCTCAGCGGTCCGAATCGAATTGCCGAAAAGGCGCGGCTGGATCGGCTCAACGAGACGCGGCCGCTGATCGTATTTGATGAGCTCCACAAGTACGCAAAATGGAAAGCGCTGCTCAAGGGCATGTTCGACGTCTACGGCGAGCGCTGCCAGATCGCTGTGACTGGCAGCGCCAAGATCGAAATACTGCGCCGCGGTAGCGACAGCTTGATGGGTCGCTACTTTCGCTATCGCATGCACCCATTCAGTGTCGCTGAGTGCTTGCACACCGACGTGAGCGATGAGTTGCTGCGCGCGCCGCAAGCGATTGCCGAGGACGATTGGTCGGCGCTCTGGACGCACGGTGGTTTCCCTGAGCCCTTCCTCAAACGCGATCCACGTTTCACGCGCCGCTGGCAGACGCTTCGCACCGAGCAGCTCACGCAAGGCGACTTGCGCGAGCTGACGGTGCTGCAAAACCTGGGCGCGATGGAAACGCTCACGCTGCTGCTGCAAGAGCGCTCGGGCCAGCAGTTGGTGTACTCCAGCCTCGCGCGCGACATCGGTGTTGCTGTCGACACCGTGCGCCACTGGATCGATTTGCTGCAGCGCCTGCACTTTGGATTTCTGCTGCGCCCGTATTTCAACAACGTGCGTAAAGCGCTGCGCAAAGAACCCAAATGGTTCCTGCGCGATTGGTCGCAAGTCAGCGACACCGGCGCCAAAGCCGAAACGTTCATCGCGTGCCATTTGCTTAAGGCGGTGGAAGGCTGGACCGACTTAGGCTTAGGCCAATTCGAGCTGCGCTACGTGCGCGACAAACTGCAGCGCGAAGTCGACTTTCTGATCGTGCGCGATCGTAAGCCCTGGTGTTTGGTCGAAGCCAAATCCAGCGACACACACCTATCCGATTCGCTGCCGTATTTCCAACGCGAAACTGGCGCCAAACACGCGCTGCAAGTCGTGCTGGATCTACCGTTCGTGGCCAAGAGTTGTTTCGAGCAAACCGAACCGATCATCGTGCCGGCGCGAACCTTTTTGAGTCAATTGGTGTGATGCGGACGTTGCGCGAGATGCGGCGCGTGTCTGGCAACAGCGCTGTATCGTTGCCACGGGTACCGATTCGATGAGCGATGCTATGACGAGCGAAGCCCCGGTCGCATTGACCACGCCACCGGCCGGCTATTCCGATTGGTTGGCGGCGTTGAAGTTGCGCATCCACGCCGCGCAACAGCGCGCCGCGCTCGCCGTCAATCGCGAGCTGCTCGCGCTTTACTGGCAAATCGGCCGCGACATTCTGGCGCGGCAATCCGAGCAAGGCTGGGGCGCGAAAGTCATCGATCGGCTGGCGCACGATTTGCCTCAACAGATCTACTGGTGGCCAGACCGCACGCTCGTGTCGGGGTCGCTAGAGGACGCCAAGCAACTGATTTCGCAAAACGTACCTGACTACAAGATCGTCTGAGCACTACGAACCGGCAGGCCGCGAACGCGGCCTGCCGAATCCGTCTTTAGTGCACCGCCTCAGCATGAAACTGCTCGGTCTCGGTCGAGCCCTTGAGCGCGGTGATCGACGACTGCGCGCCGGCGATGACTTGCGTGACTTGATCGAAGTAACCGGTGCCGACTTCGCGTTGGTGTTTGGTCGCCGTGTAACCCTGCGGCTCGGCGGCGAATTCGGCTTGTTGTAGTTCGACGTAGGCGGCCATCTGGCGGGCTTTGTAGCCTTTGGCGAGCTGGAACATCGAGAAGTTCAGCGCGTGGAAGCCGGCCAGGGTGATGAACTGGAACTTGTAGCCCATCGCGCCGAGTTCGCGCTGGAATTTGGCGATGGTGGCGTCGTCCAGATACTTCTTCCAGTTGAAGCTCGGCGAGCAGTTGTAGGCGAGCAGTTTGCCGGGGTATTTGGCGTGGATCGCCTCGGCGAACTGTTTGGCGAATTCCAGATCCGGCTTGCCGGTTTCGCACCAGATCAGATCGGCGTACGGCGCGTAGGCGAGGCCGCGGCTGATGGCTTGATCGGGACCCATGTTGGTGACGTAGAAGCCTTCCACGGTGCGCTCGCCGGTGCAGAACGGCTTGTCGTTGTCGTCGATATCGCTGGTGATCAGATCAGCGGCGAGCGCATCGGTGCGCGCAACGATGATGCTCGGCACGCCGGCGCAGTCGGCGGCCAGACGTGCGGCGATCAGTTTCTGCACGGCTTCTTGCGTCGGCACCAGCACCTTGCCGCCCATGTGGCCGCACTTCTTGGCGCTGGCCAACTGGTCTTCCCAGTGCACACCCGCAGCGCCTGCTTCGATCATGTGCTTCATTAGCTCGAAGGCATTCAGCACGCCGCCGAAACCGGCTTCGGCGTCGGCCACGATCGGCTGCATCCAGTCGATGTTTTCGCCGCCTTCGGCGTGGTGCAGTTCATCGGCGCGCTTGAGCGCATTGTTGATGCGGCGCACGACGTTCGGCACTGAATCCACCGGGTACAGCGATTGATCCGGGTACATCGCGCCAGCGGTGTTGGCATCGGCGGCGACCTGCCAGCCGGAGAGATAGATGGCCTTGAGGCCGGCCTTGACTTGCTGCATGGCCATGTTGCCGGTCAGCGCGCCGAGCGCGTTGACGAAATCTTCGGTGTGCAAGTAGCGCCAGAGCTTCTCCGAGCCGAGCTTGGCGAGCGTGTGCTCTACCGGTACCGTGCCGCGCAAACGGACGACATCGGCAGCCGAGTAGGCGCGCTTGATGCCTTTCCAGCGCGGGTTGTTCTGCCAATCGGCTTGCAGCTCTTTTTCGCTCAAAAACGCCATGTCTAGCCTCGTTCGCGTTGCAGTAGTAGCCCGTAGGCCGGGAGTGTCAGGAATCGCTCGAACGTCGCGCCGAGCGCCATTTCGCGCAGCAGCCCCGCTGCCGCCGCGAAATCGGCAGCACTCGGCTGCGATGCATTCGATTGCAGCTTAATCAGCTCGTCCTGGAGCAGGCGCTCGACCAATTCGTGCGAAACGGCTCGGCCGTCGTCCAGCAGCGCGCCGGTACGGGTCCATTGCCAAAGCTGCGCGCGCGCGATTTCGGCGGTCGCCGCATCTTCCATCAAATTGTGGATCGGCACGCAACCGTTGCCGGTGAACCACGCCGCCAGATATTGCAACGCGATGTTGATGTTGATGCGCACGCCGGCCTCGGTGATCGCGCCGGGCTGCGGGCGGATCAAGTCCTCGGCGCTGACGTCCACGTCCTCGCGCAGGCGATGCACCTGATTCGGCGTTGGCATGATCCGGTCAAAAATCTCCATAGCCACCGGCACCAGCGCCGGGTGCGCCACCCACGTGCCATCGTGGCCATCGCTGGCCTCGCGCTCTTTGTCTGCGCGCACCTTCGCCATCGCGGCCTCGTTGGCGGCCGGATCGTTCTTGATCGGAATCTGCGCCGCCATGCCTCCAACAGCGAACGCGCCGCGGCGATGGCAGGTCTGAATCAAGCGCTGCGAGTACGCGCGCAGAAAACCCTGCGCCATCGTGACCTGCGCGCGATCGGGCAGCACCCGTGAGGCGTCGGTCTGAAACGTGCGGATGTAGCTGAAGATGTAATCCCAGCGGCCGCAGTTGAGACCGACGATGTGCTCGCGCAGCTCGTACAGGATTTCGTCCATCTCGAACGCCGCCAGCAGCGTTTCGATGAGCACCGTGACCTTGACGCAGCCGCGCGGCAGGCCCAGCTCGGCCTCGCAGTGGTCGATGACCAGATTCCACAAGCGCGCCTCAAGATGGCTCTCGAGCTTGGGCAAATAGAAATAGGGGCCGGAACCACGCGCGATCAGCTCGTGGCCGTTGTGGAACAAGAACAGTGCGAAATCGAATAACGACCCGGAGATCGGCTGTCCATCCAGGAGCACATGCGCTTCATCGAGATGCCAGCCGCGCGGACGGACGATCAGCGTGGCGGTTCTCTCCTTCAGCGCGTAGCGCTTGCCTTCGGCTGTCGTGAAGTCGATCTGGCGCCGGATCGCATCGAACAGGTTGACCTGTCCGCCGATCTGATTGGCCCACGTGGGCGCATTCGAATCCTCGAAATCGGCCATGAAGGTTTTCGCGCCGGAGTTCAGCGCGTTGACGATCATCTTGCGATCGACTGGCCCGGTGATTTCGACACGACGATCCTGCAAGTCGTGCGGGATCGCAGCGACGCGCCAGTTGCCAGCGCGAATTGCCGCTGTATCGTCGCGAAAGTCGGGCAACTCGCCGCTGTTGATGCGCGCCTGGCGCGCCACACGCGCGGCGAGCAGGCGCTGGCGTTCCGGTTCGAAACGACGGACGACGCCTTCGAGAAAGTTGAGCGCATCCGCGCTCAGGACGTGCGCCGCATCGGGATGGTGCGGAGCTTGAATCTGCAATCGGGAGTGATCGGGCATGCGCGGCTCTTCGGCGGCAAAGTGCCGAACGCCAGCGTCCTCCCAAACGCCAGCGTTCAACGGATGAACGCGAGCCTAACGCATGACCGACGAGCGGGCAAACGGGTGCCGGCTGCTCTGCACAGCAAGCTGTGCAGAGGGAAGGCGGCAGCAGGGCTGCCGCAGTCCAAGGGCCGTGCAGAGGCGTCTCAATTTCGCCCAGCCATCACCCCACCATCGACGTCCCAGATCGCGCCGGTGACCCACGCGGCGTGCTTCGACAGCAGGAAAGCGATGACCGCGCCGACGTCGTCGGGCTGACCGATGCGGCCGATCGGATGGAAGCTGTTGAAGCTTTGCAGTGTCGCGGGCACATCGGCCTTCGGGATGAAGCCTTCGTAAATCGGCGTCTCGACCACCGCCGGCGAAACCGCATTAACACGGATGCGATGCTCGGCGAGTTCCATCGCCAGGTGTTGCGTCATCGCGTGCAGGCCAGCCTTGGCCATCGAGTATGCCGAAGATGGCGTGGCCTTGATCGATTGGCGTGCCCACATTGAGCCGATGTTGACCACCGCGCCGCCGCTTGCGCGCGCGACGAGTGCGCGCGCGAAGGCTTGCGTCAGCAAGAAGAACGCGCGATTGAGCACCAGATATTGATCGTAGTCGGCTGGATCGTGTTCCAGGAAAGACTTTGGCAGGAACAGACCGGCCGCATTGACCAGCAGGTCGGCTTCGATGGATGTGCCGATAGCCTGTCGCAAACGTTCGACATCGGCGCTGTTTGCAAGATCGGCGACGACGCCGCGCGTCGGGCCCAGCGAACCGAGCGTCGCTACGGCGGCATCCAGGGTGTCGGCGTTGCGTCCGACCAGAATCGCGCTGCCGCCGCCTTCGAGTACGCGCTGGGCGGCAGCGCGGCCCATGCCGGTGCTGCCACCAAGAACCAGAACAGTCTGACTATTAAACAGAGATGGTTGCGTCATATAAACCTTCTAGTAGGTAGGATTTTCTTGAAAAATTAAGCCGCGAATTCGCGAGCGTGTTGGGAAAACGAGCCGAGCAAAGCTCGGGTGGCGCGATCGAAGCCAGCGGCGTCGACGCGCGAGCGCGAAACCAGCAGCGCGCCCTGGCAGATCGCCAGCAATGCTTCGCCCAGTGCGCGCGGTTCGCCAATCGCCGTCAGCTCGCCCGTGGCCTGACCCGCAGCGATTCGTTCGGACAGCCATTGAACCTGGCGGGTCAGGAAGCGCTCCACGCTGCGCGCGACCTCGGCGGGCAGACTGTCGATCTCGGCGGCGAGCACGCCGCACAGGCAACCTTTCCCGTCGAGCAAGCTGGCGCGGTAGAGCTGGACGTAGGCATGCAATTGGGCCTGCGCGGTTGCATGGGCGCCGCGGATGGCTTCGAGGGCCAGGTCGAAACGCGTGATGTAGTCGTCCACCAGGGCAAGCCCGAGCGCCTCCTTGGTCGGGAAATGGTGGTGGATACTGGCTTTACGCACGCCGACACGCTGCGAAACGTCGGCGTAGCTGAAGCCGTTGTAGCCGCGCGTGCGGACCAATTCAGCGGCAACGTCGAGTAACTGGCTTCGGGTACTCATCGGCCTAACCTACCTAGTGATAGGTAGTTTGTCAATGGCTGCTTGGGTAACACCCTCGCGCAATTTGTGCCTTGATCTTCCGCAGCGCCAAGCCGGCATGGCGTCCGCCGCAGAAATCTTCAAACCGCGCAGCCGCGTGCAAGCCGTCTCGGTATCCGCTCCGGATCATGGGCTCCATTGCAGACCGCGATGCCTTCCCAACCTAAGGAGCAATACCATGAACATTCGCAAGAACCTTCTGACTGCCGCGATCCTGAGCGCCGCGAGCTTCAGTGCCCAAGCCGAGGTCCGCACCGAACGTGTGACCTTCACCTCCGGCGGCGAAACGCTGGTCGGTACGCTGTACATTCCGGACGGCGTCGACGCCGCCAACCCGGCTGCGGCTGCGGTGGTCACCGGCGCCTGGATGACGATCAAGGAGCAAATGCCGGCGCGCTATGGCCGCGAGTTGGCTGAGCGCGGCGTCGTCGCGCTGACCTTCGATTTCCGCAATTGGGGCGAGAGCGGCGGCACGCAACGGGCGCTCGAAAGTCCGGTACTGAAGACCGAGGACATCCGCGCCGCGGTGGCGTACCTGCAATCCCGCGACGACGTCGACGAGGCACGTTTGGGCGGCTTGGGCATTTGCGCCAGCGCCGGTTATATGGCGAGCGCGGCTGCGACCACGCCGGCGCCGGACACGCGCCGCACTGGGAGGATCCGACGCGCTTCGATGCTGAGTCGGCACCGTTTGCGCACAGCGCATTGCTGCGCAGTTGAGCGCGACGGCATCGTCGCGGCATCGCACCGCCGCGTTGCGCAGAACGCAATCCGGCGTTGCGCGCGGCGGAACTACTGAATTGCGACGGCAAATACTAGTTTAGGCATCAGGCAGCGAACGCCGCCATCCAACTTGCAGAGGTGAATCATGAATATCGCCAAATCCGTTGCCATCGCATTGGCGCTTGCGCTCGGCAGCACGCCGCTCCTGGCTTTCGACGCTTCGTCCAAGGCCGACGTCAATTTGAGTGCCGAACGGGTCATCGTTTCTGGTTACGATGTCGTCGCTTATCACGCCGGTAAGGCGATGCAGGGCAGCCCCGACCATTCCGCCGAATTCAACGGCGCTGTCTATTTCTTCGCCAGTGCCGCTAACCGCGATGCGTTCCAGCAATCGCCGCAAAAATTCGCGCCGGCATACGGCGGCTTTTGCGCGATGGGCGTTGCGCTCGGCCAGAAGTTCGATGTCGATCCGACCCAGTTCAAAGTGGTCGACGGCGTGCTGTATTTGAACAAAGACCCGGAGGTGGCCGAGCTGTGGTCCAAGGCGATACCTAAGAACATCGCGAGCGCCAACCAGCACTGGCCGTCGATCAAGTCGAAAGCTCCCGAGGCGCTGTAGCAGGCACTTCTTCGGTCGCGCTGCTCAGCGCTGGATGCCGGCGCAACTCGGCCAGCACAAACTCGAAGAACGACTTGACTTTCCCCGGCGCGCGGCGCCCCTCACGCGACACGAGATGCACCGGCACAGGCGGCGGCAAGCGATCGGCAAGGAGCATGATCAGATCGCCACGCCCAATGTCGGCGATGACCTGGTAAGACATGACGCGGGTAATGCCGGCGCCTGCCAGAGCCAGCGCGATGGCTGCCTGGTTGGTGCTCACCGCGATGTGCGGCCGAACGTGCAGCGTGTACACATCGTCGGCGCCGACGAAGCGCCAGTGAGGCGTGCGCGCATCGGCGGCGGAAAAAATGATCCGATGTTGTGCCAGATCCACCGGTTGCGCGGGCGGCAGCGTCTGCGCCAGATAGGACGGTGCGGCGCACAGTACGCGCCGCACTTCGCCAACGAGCTGTGCCACCAAAGTCGAGTCAGGCAATTCGCCGGTCATCAGCGCCACATCAATGCGCTCCTCAAACAAATGCAGCGGCCGGTCGTGCAACCGCAAGTCGATGCTGACGTCGGGAAAGCGGCGCGAATACTCGGCGACGATCGGCGCCAGCACCAGGTGCCCCATCATCGTTGGCGCGCCGATCGTCAGGTGTCCGCGAGGCTGCGCATGCTCGCCCGCTGCAGCGTCTTCGGCACTGTCGATGTCGCTCAGGATGCGCCGGCAGTCGTCTACGTAGCGCTGCCCCGCGTCGGTGAGCGTGACGCCGCGCGTGGTGCGAAACAGCAAGACGCAACCGAGCCGGCGTTCCAGCGCCGCCACCGCGCGCGTGGCGGCCGCAGGCGACAAGCCCAAACGCCGCGCGGCGCTGGCGAATCCGCCATCGTCGGCGGCGGCGATCAGGATTTCGATTTGCCGGAGGCGGTCCACAGGCGGACGAGTTAGCGGCGACCGGTGTAAGACCGGACCGGCCGCGAACTTCTGTCGCGCACCGTCAGCGGTCAACGCGAGGCAACCGCCAGGAACGCAACAAGACTCCGACTGGGCCGACTGAACATCGTATCCCCGACTTGTCGCCTCTCAGGGCGCGCAAGATCCAGCGCGCGCCGCAATCCGTGGTCGATGACGCGACGAAACCGCTGAAGGCCCTGTTGGACTAACCCGCCCTTCGCCAAGTCGAGCGCGATTCCGGTAATGCGTCAATCGTTGGCGGTCACCGACAGCCGTACAAGCGCCCGGTGGCCGCAACCGTGGACGCAAACTCGGTCGGAATCCCTGCCGGGGGCGAGAGCCCGCCGATCTGGCAAACGCCCTCCGCATTTCCCAAGTACACAGTGAAGAAAGTGGCGAGGTTCTCGCCGATGAAAGTGCGCACGCTGGGCGTGCCGGTATTGGGGCTGCCGCCCATTTCAAGATGGTCTTGCTGATCGATGATGATCTGGATGCGATCCTGAGCGCTGGTCAGGCGACTGAAGGGTTGCAGGCGCCAACCGGTGCTGATGAAGGCCCCGGTGCCGCTGCTGTCGAGTTCGTCGCGCCCCAGCAGGATGAAGGTCGGCACGGTAACGGTCAGCCAGGTGTTGTCGTTTGGTCCGTTGTCGAAGGCCAGGAACTCTTCGCCCACGCCCTGCGGCGAAATGGGTGCGATCGCCACCACGCGCGGGTCGCGAAACACGCCGTACGGATAGGTTGCGCCGCCCAGCGCCATGCTGGTGTAGGCGCCCGCCGAATGTCCGGTATGACCCACCCGTTGGGTGTTGACCTGCCCTATGAAGCCAGCCGGCAGCGGCAACGCGCCGGCCGCGATACGGTCGATCAGGAAGCTGACGTCCGCAGGACGATCGAGGCGATGCTGTTCCAGCGTCCCAGAGTTGCGATGGCCGACGACAACAGCGACGAATCCCGCCCGCGCAAGCGGCTCGGCGATATGCGCGAAGTTGGTGAGTTCGACGCCCGGATTGTTTGGATTGGTGCCCAGTCCACCATGGCTGATCAGCACCAGCTTGCGTGTCCCGATGGCATTCAATGGCGCGAAGATCCGAGCGCCTACTTCCCGATTGCCGCGCGCGGTGTCGTTCAATTCGACTGCCCGGCTGGCGAATTCGAACGGCGGCCGATTGCTCGGCTCGAAGCCGGATGCGAAGTAGCGATCGACGCCCAATCGCGCGTCCTTCAGGCGCAGCCAGATCTCTTCCGCGATCTCGATGTCCCGGTTCTGGCGGCCGGCCAGCGGATATTGGCGCGACGGCGGCGAGTGTCCGCCGTCGATTGCCACCAGCGCGGTCAAGTCCGCATTCGCCGGGCAGGCGAAATCATGCACCTCCACGGTCGACTCATCGGTGGGATCCAGATCCGGAAGGGTGCTGATGCTGGGCGTGGTTTCGCAGCCGGCCCACGCCAAGAATCGATCACGCGCGGTTGCGAAAGTCTCGTTGCGCGCGCTGCCCGTAAAAGGGATCAAGGGATCGAGGGTGCCAACCTGCATCACGATGGTCGATGGGTTGGCCGGAAACCGCGCGCATTCCTGTGCGGTATCGACCGGCGGCAGCGCGATCACGCCGCCGTGCCCTGCGTAGCGTGCCGACTGCTCCAGTGCCAGCCGGTAGCTCATCAGCCCGCCGTTGGATGTGCCCGCGGTATAGACTCGCGAAGTGTCGACGTCATAACGCCCTTCGACCTCGCGCAACATCTGCTCCAGAAAGCCGACATCATCGAATGTCGAGGGTGTCCCTGAATACGCAAACTGTCCACAGTCGTTCCAGTTGCCCGCCACCGAATCGGGATAAAGAACCAAAATGCCCTCGCGGTCGGCAATCCGACGCCAGTGTCCCGATGGCCGATTGAGCGCCGCATGGCCTTGCGCCGTTTCGGTGCCGCCGTGCAGGACGACCACGGTCGGCACCGGCCCGGCGGGCAACACGCCGGGTCGGTACTCCAGGTAACGGCGCATCAGCCCGTCGTGCATTAAGCTGCGCTCAATCAACATGCCTTGAGCAGAAACGTCGCCGAAGAGGCACAGCGCCGCCAGGCCTTGCAAAACGCGCAATCGCAATCGCATGCCTACGCTCCAGTCGGGTTATTGGGAAGTGCATCGACTGAACGCGCCGTTGGCGGCTGACTTTCGTCTGCGCTCGGTGGGGATGCCGGTGGGCGGAAGCAGCGCGCCGATGTCGCAGGCACCGCCGCTTTGTTGCAGATGCACCTGGAAGAAGCGCCGCAGGTTCTCGCCGATGAAGTTACGCACAGACGGCGTACCCTGGTTCGGCGACCCGCCCATCTCGAGATGGTCCTGGCCATCGATGATCACTTCTACTCGATCCAACGAGTTGTTCATTCGGTTAACCCGCATATTTCATGAGGAAACGCGGAAGATCGCGAAGGGCTTTGCGCCGGAATCGAGGCGCGAGGAGGAGGAATGGTTGTTCCATTGGGACGACGAGCAACGAAGAGTCCGGCGCAAAGAACGAGCGAGGGCCGTGTTAGCGAGGAAATGGCAGCGAACACTTTGTCAGTACGACCAACTCGATGATTTCCACGCTGTAACAACGAAATCAAGCCATTTCATCGCGACCTCATGAAATATGCGGGTTAAAGGGTTGCAGGCGCCAACCGCTGGAAATGAATGCGCCGGTGCCTGAGAAATCGATCTCGTCCCGGCCGATCATCAACGCGACTGGGACCGGGATGTTTGCCCAGGTGTGATCATCGCCGCCGTTGTCGAACGCCAGGAACTCCTCGCCCACGCCCTGCGGCGAAATCGGCGCGATCGCTGCGACGCGTGGATCGCGGAATTGGCCGTACGGGTACCGTCCACCGCCGAGCGCCATCGAGGTATACGCGCCGGCCGAGTGCCCGGCATGGCCGACATTCCTGGTGTCGATGCTGCCGACGAATCCGGCCGGTAGCGTCAAGCGCCCTTGTTCGATCTGGTCGATCAGGAAGGACACATCGCGCGGCCGATCCAATCGGTGCTGATCGAGCGTTCCCGAACTGCGATGGCCGACAACCACAGCCACCATGCCGGCGCGAGCCAGCGGCTCGGCGATGTGGGTGAAGTTGGTCAGTTCCACGCCGGCGCTGCTGGGATTGGTGCCCAGGCCGCCGTGACTGATGAGCACCAACTTGCGAACGCCACGCACACCGACCGGCGCGAACACGCGCGCGCCCACTTCGCGCCCATTGCGGCTGCTGTCGTTCAGTTCGACGGCTGATGTAGCGATCTCAAAGTTCGGTGTGCCGATGCAGGAAGAACCGGAGATTCGCGTCAGGCGCACCAATCGCAGCGTTCCATTGCCGAGCGTCGATGTGTAATCCAGATCGAGATGATCGCAGTCCTGAAATCGCGCGGTCGCGGTCGCAAAGGGCGTGCTCACTGGCCGATTGTTGGGCGCCGCCGCAACGAAGCGAGGCCCGGTTACGCGCTGAAACGTCAGCGAAGTCGCCTCGCCGGTCGCTGGCGCGGTCGCCACCAGCCATAGCGTTGCACCGGCATTGTCGAACGTGTACCAGGTGACCAGCAGGCTCTGCCGACCTTCGATGTCTACCACCTCAACGACCAAGCCCTGACCGTCGTTGGCCGGGTCGTACCAGGCGCCGGATAGCGCCGGTTCGATCGGCAGGGCATTCGCAACAGTAGTCCAAAGAAGTATCAGCGTCGTCCAAAAACAGATGCGCATGCAACGCCCTTCGAAACCGTCGAGTCGCCAGGTAAACGTGACCGGGTGAAAAACGTTGACGCGTTTGCATGGCGCCGCAACTGCGGCGGGAGACGCTGGCGCTCAGCGATTCGAATGGCCCGGCGTTGGGCGGAGCCCGACAGACCGGCCGGTAGCGATTTTTCTTTCGCGCCGCTTGTTCTGACGGCGTTGCGCCGGACGCAACGCGGCATTGCGCGCACCGTACGTTCTACGCCGAGGCGGCCAGGCCTAGCCTGCGCTCGGTCCTGATCGCAAAGCATCGTTCGCAATGAAAAGCCGTTGGTTGCTGCTGGTTCTGATCGCGATGGCCATTGCGATGTTCTTCGCGCTTGGCCTCGACGATTATTTGTCGCTGCAGCGCCTCAAATCTGAGCAAGCGGCGCTGGCCGCGTGGATCGCGAATAACGCGGCGACGGCTGCCGCGACTTACTTCGTCGCCTATGTGCTGGTCGCAGCGCTGTCGTTGCCGGGCGCGGCAGTGATGACGCTGGCCGGTGGCGCGCTATTTGGGCTGGCGTTCGGTACGCTGCTGGTGTCGTTCGCCAGCAGCCTGGGCGCAACGCTGGCATTTCTCGCGGCACGTTTCCTGTTCCGCGATGCCGTGAGGGCGAAGTTCGGCGAGCGCCTTGCGCCGATCGAGGCTGGCGTCGCGCGCGATGGCGGTTTTTATCTGTTTACGCTGCGACTGGTGCCCGCGTTCCCATTTTTTCTGGTGAATCTGCTGATGGGATTGACGCCGATGAAAGCAGGCGTGTTTTACCTCGTCAGCCAGATCGGCATGTTGCCGGGCACGCTCGCATTCGTCTATGCAGGCACGCAATTGGCGCAGATCGACAGCTTGTCGGGCGTGCTCAGCCCAGGACTGATCGGCGCGTTTGCGCTGCTCGGCGTATTGCCGCTGCTGCTCAAGCGGCTGCTCGGAACGCTGGCCGCGCAACGCGTGTATCGGGGGTACGTCAAGCCCAGGTCGTTCGATTACAACCTGATCGTGATCGGCGCCGGTTCGGCAGGATTGGTGAGCGCCTATATCGGTGCAGCGGTGAAATCCAAAGTCGCGCTGATCGAACGCCATCGCATGGGCGGCGATTGTTTGAACACTGGATGCGTGCCGTCCAAAGCGCTGCTGCGCAGCGCGCGGCTGGTGGCCGAGGCCCGGCGCAGCGCGCGCCTCGGCATCCGCTCAATGCAGGTGGAATTGTCGTTTGCCGAGGTCATGGCGCGCGTGCAACAGGTGATTGCGTCTGTGGCGCCGCACGACTCGGTCGAGCGCTATCGCGGACTCGGTGTGGACTGCATCGAGGGCGAAGCGAAGCTCGTATCGCCGTGGACGGTAACCGTCAATGGCCGGTCGCTGAGCGCTCGGTCGATCATCGTCGCTTCAGGCGCCAAGCCGCTGGTGCCGGCGCTGCCGGGGCTGGACGATGTCGATTATTTGACCACCGACAGCGTCTGGGCGTTGCGCGAGCAGCCGCGGCGTTTGCTGATTCTGGGTGGCGGGCCGGTCGGTTGCGAGTTGGCGCAGGCGTTTGCGCGGCTGGGCAGTCAGGTGACGCTGGTGGAGATGGCGCCGCGGTTAATTCCGCGCGACGAGAACGATGCCAGCGTCGCGTTGCGTACGGCGCTGATCCACGACGGCATCGACATCCGCACCGGCCACAAGGCGCTGCGCTTCGAGCGCGGCGGCGGCGCGCAGGCGTTGATCGCGCAGGGCGGCAACGGCGAAGTCTCGATTCCTTTCGACCGCGTTTTGCTGGCGCTGGGGCGAAAGGCCAACGTCGAGGGTTTTGGCTTGCGCGAGCTGGGGGTCGCGCTGAGCGAGCGTGGCACGGTGGCCGCCGACGCGCTGATGCGCACCAATTTCCCCAACATTGCCGTCTGCGGCGATGTGACCGGACCGCTGCAGTTCACGCATGTCGCTGCGCATCAGGCCTGGTATGCGGCGGTCAACCAACTGCTGGCGCCGTTCTGGTCGTTCCGCGTCGATATGCGCGTGATTCCGTGGGTGACGTATACCGAGCCGCAGGTCGCGCGCGTGGGTCTGTCGGCGGCGGATGCCGAACTGCAGAAGATCGCCTTCGAGGTCACGCGCTATGGCATGGACGATCTGGATCGCGCCATCGCCGACGACACGGCCGAAGGATTCATCCAGGTGCTCACCGCGCCCGGCAAGGATCGAATCCTGGGCGCAACCATCGTGCATGCCGAAGCCGGCGAGCTGATCGCGCCATTTGCGCTGGCAATGAAACATGGCCTCGGCTTGAACAAGATCCTCGGCACCGTGCACGCCTACCCGACCCTGATGGAAGGCAACAAATACGTCGCCGGCGCCTGGCGCCGCGCGCACGCGCCCGCCAGGGCGCTGGCCTTCGCGCAACGCTATTTCGCCTGGAGACGCGCATGAAAACCTTCTTTGCTGTGCTGCTGTTCGCGATGGCCGGCAGTGCTGCCGCATTCGACCACGAACATCGAGCATTCACGGAACTGCTGGCGCCGCACGTGGCGTGGAACGCGGCCGGCACCAGTAGTGCCGTCGACTACGCTGGATTGCAGCGCCGACGGGGCCAGTTGCAGGAATATCTGGCGACGCTGTCGGCGGTCGATCGGACCACCTTCGATAACTTCACGCTCGCGCAACGGCAGGCCTTTCTGATCAATGCGTACAACGCGTTTACGCTGGAATTGATCCTCACGGCATACCCGAAAATCGAGTCGATAAAGGACTTGGGTTCGCTGTTCTCGTCGCCTTGGAAGAAACCGTTCTTCCGCCTTCTCGGCGAACAGCGGCACCTGGACGACGTCGAGCACGGCCTGCTGCGTGGGGCTGAGGACTTCGACGAGCCGCGCATCCACTTCGCTGTGAATTGCGCCTCGATCGGATGCCCGGCGCTGCGGCCCGAGGCTTTCACCGCCGCGCGATTCGATGCGCAACTCGACGATCAAACGGTGCGCTTCTTGCGCGACCGCACACGCAACCGCTTCGACGCCGAGGAGGACGTGCTGCTGCTGTCGTCGATCTTCGATTGGTACGCGGGAGATTTCGAGACCGGCTGGCGCGGCGCGGAGTCGGTGGCGGGCTTCGTCGCGCTGTACTCGGACGCACTCGGTGCCGATGCGGCACTCACGGCGAGGCTTAAGGCCGAAGAAATAGAGATCGACTATCTCGACTACGACTGGGCGTTGAACGGCAAATGAGCGCGCTGGTGATCCTCGTTTCCGCCGGCGAACAGGAGGCTCTGCTGCGAGCCGCCTTCCTTGGCGCAGGGTTCGCGGTGCGCACACCGCTGCCAGCGGAGAACAGCCTGGGCGACTGGATTTCGTTGGCGCGCACTGGCGATGCGCCGCTGCTGGCAGTCGATCCCAAACGGTTATCGGCGGCCGGTGTGCACTTGGGCGCGGTGGCCACGGCGATTCGCCATCGCGTACCGGATGCGGCCGTCGCAGCGGTGTTCGGCGAACGCGAACGCGTGCAGCGGCCGACACGCGCGTGGGGCGAACGTCACGGTTTGCTGGGTATGTTCGGCCGGGTGCGCAAGGCGCAACTGGCGCGGACGGCAGGCGCGCTGCTGGATGCCGCAACGCACCGGATCGGTAGCCGTTGGCAGCCTGAGCGCGTGCAGCAGTTCGCGCGCGCGCTGATTACCATCGAGACCGGAGACGACGCGCTGGCGGCGCACGGCTTCAGCGACGATCTGATCGACGGGCTGTCTGAGACCATTCTCGATGAGTGCATGGACCTGGCGGATCGGCGCTGGCGGCTCAAGAGTTATCCGAGCTGCTTTGTCGGCATCGACGCCGTCAGCCAGATCGCGCGCAAACTCAGTTTGGACCGAGCCGCTGCGACCGCCTTTGGCCAACGCCTGCTGGAACGTGGCTACATCTATCACGTGGCCGGCGATCATCCGTTCCGCGACGGCAATTTCTATTACCGCGTGCATCGCCAGTCCGTGCGTCTGGACAGCATCGAGCTGGATGCGGCAGATGTAGTTTTGCGCCAGCGCGTCGCCGTCGCCGACCGCATCTGGCGCGGACTGTCGTTCCCACAGTGTTTTATCGGCAGCGAGGCGCGCGAGGTGTTGCGCGAAGCTTTCGCGCTCGATTTCACTGAGAGCGTCACCCTGGGCCAGGCCTTGCTCGAAGCGCATGCCTTTCGCCATGTCGCCGACGCGCACGACTTTTTCGGCACCGACTATTTCTACCGTTTCGCCGACGAGGTGCGCCGATGATCGCGTGGCTCTTGGCCGCGGCTTTGTCCGCAAGCAGCGTCGACGAGCTGGCCCGCGCTGGCGCTGCGGCGTATCCGACGGCGCCGACCATCGACATAGCGAGCGCAAAGGCGCTCGACGGCGCCCTCTGGCTCGACGTTCGCAGCAGCGGTGAGCGGGCGGTCTCGATGATCGACGGCGCGATCGCCGAGCAGGATCTGCCGGCCGACTTAGGCGCCCGTCCAGTGGTCGTCTACTGCACCATCGGCGTACGCAGCGGCGCGGCGACGTTGGCCCTGCGACGTCGCGGCATCGAGGCCTACAACCTGTACGGCGGCGTCCTCGGATGGGCGCAGGCCGGGGGCACGTTTCGCGATCCGAGTGGCGCTGTCACCCGCCGAGTCCACGTTTATGGCGCGGCCTGGAATCGCTTGCCGGAAGGTTACGAGGCGGTTTTGCGATGAGCGCCGCGCCGTGCCGATGCCTGGCCGCAAAGAACGACCCGCACCCACCACAGCCACACAAGGAGTCAGTACGATGCAACAGATCCATGCCCGCAGCCGGGCACTCTTCGGCGCCTTCGTTCTTGGCCTTAGCCTGGCCACCAGCGCCATCGCCTCAGGCACGTTGTCGCCGGGCGGCGGCAGCGATCCAGTCGCCCAGGGGCGCAAAGTGTATCTGCAGAAAATCGCCTGTTCGTCGTGCCCGGTGCCGGGCGGCGTGAGCGACAAGGCGGCGGCAATGAGCCTCGTCGAGCGCGTGCAGGCCGATGAATTCTCGCTCTCGCGGCGCGAACGCGGAGCAGTCGTCAGCTACCTGAACCGCCGCTGGCGCTTGGGTTAATTGGAGTACGACCATGAAAATTGCCATCGTGAGCGCCACCGCAGTCGCCCTCGCCGCCAGTGCGTCGGCGCATGCCGTTTCGCCCTGGTTGCCGACCGCCGGCGGCCATGAACTGAGTTTCAGCTACATCGATCAAACCGCCGATCGTTTTTACGTCGCAGAGAACGAAATGTCGCTGCCGGCCGACCTCGAGCTGCGCACCTTCGAGGTGAACTACGCCTACGGATTGAGCGACCGCCTTGCGATCGATATTCGCGCCGGGTATGCCGAAAGCGACTTCGTTGTCGATCCGGGATTGGCGCCCGAAGGCGGGCTGGATGGATTCACCGACGCGCGCATCGGCGTGCGCTGGCTGGCTTTCGATCAGTTCGAGGACCGCCCGTTCACGCTGGCGCTTGCTGGCGCTGTGCTGATCGCTGGCGACTACGATACCGGCGCGATCAGCGCCATCGGCGACGGCGAAGGTGGCGGCGAGTTGTCGGTAATCACGGGTCGCAGTTTCGATTCGGGTTTCGTCTGGCAGAGCGAAATCGGCTATCGCTTTCGCAGCGGAGAGGTGCCGAACGAATGGTACTTCAACCGTACGTTGAGCTACGGTTTCAACGACCGCTTCACGGGTCGCGTGAGCTGGAACTCGGTCGACAGCCGCGGCGATCTCGATATCGGCGGTCCTGGCTTCTCGCCAGCGCGCTTTCCCGAACTCGAAGAGGACTACGACTTGTGGCTGGTCGGGTTCAGCTTCGCGCCCAGCGATACGTGGTCGCTTGGGCTCGATTACGGCCGCAAGTTCGATGGGCGCAATACCGCCAAGAGCGATGTGTTCGCGCTCAGCGTCGGTCGTAGTTTCTGATGCGCACCGTCGCCATCGTTCCGGCGCGCGATGAGGCGCCGGTGATCGGGCGCGTGGTTGGCGACTTGCTCAGCGCGCGGCGGGGGCGCCGCGCGTTGGTCGATCGCGTCATCGTCTGCGACAACGGCTCGCTCGACGGAACCGGCGACGTTGCCGCCGCCGCTGGGGCAACAGTGGTGCGCGAGGAGCGCCGAGGTTATGGCGCCGCCTGTTTGCGCGCGCTGCGCGAGATCGGCGATGCCGAGGCCGTGTTGTTCGTCGATGGCGATGGTTCGGTGCGCGCGGACGACGCCTGGGGGTTGCTGATGGCCCTCGATCACGGCGCCGACCTGGCGCTCGGCAAGCGCCCGCTCGAATGGGTCGAGGCGGGCGCGATGACGCCGCCGCAACTGGCCGGAACGCGCTTCGCGGTGATCCTGATTCGCTGCCTGTTCGGCCATCGGTTCGCCGACCTCGGGCCGCTGCGAGCGATCCGCCGCCGCGCGCTCGATCGGTTACGGATGGCCGACGACGCCTATGGTTGGACCGTCGAGATGCAAGTCAAGGCCTTGCTCCATGAATTGCGCATCGTCGAGTTGCCGGTGCATACCGATCGGCGCGTTGGCGTCAGCAAGATCAGCGGCACCTGGCGCGGCGTGATTGGCGCGGGCTGCGGCATCATCGGCATGACGCTGAAGCTACGTATTGGCGCATGGATCGACGCGCTCCGGCGGCGTGCGCCGGCACCTTGAACGCGTTGCTGGCCGTTTTTGCGCTGATCGCCATCGGCACACGCCTCGGGTGGCCGCTGCCGGTGTTGGTGGGCCTGCTGGTGCTCGCGCATGTGGCGCTGATTGGGTGCTGGCGCGAGCGCTACTCCAAACGCCGATTGCTGGCGTGCGCTGCGCTCGCGGGGCTCATCGCCATGGCCGCACATCCGGTGGCGGAAGATGATTTCTATCGCTACCAGTGGGATGGCTGGCGCACGCTGAGCCACGGCACGCCGTATGGCGCGGCGCCTGCGGAGTTCTTCGGCGACGAAAGTCTGCCGCCCGCCGCGCAAGCCGCGCTCGATGGCGTCAACTATCCGGACACGCCTACGATTTACGGTCCGCTGTTGCAGGCGCTGTTTGCGACCTCGTGGCTGCTCGGCGAAAACAGCTTGTGGCCGCTGCGCTTTCTGGTGCTGGTGTTGCACTTGATCGCGCTGTGGCAGGCCATGCGCTACGCGCCGCGCCGTGCGCTGGCGCTGGTCGCGCTGAATCCAGCGCTGTTTTTCTTCGGCTTCGTCAATCTGCACCCGGACATCCTGCTCGGCTGGCTGTTGTTCTTCGCCATCATCGCCGTGCGCACCTCGCGGGTCGCAACCGCCGGCGCGCTGCTTGGCGCGGCCGTTGCGACCAAAATCAGCGGACTCATCGTCGCGCCGCTGCTGTTCGCCACGGTCGGGATGGGGAACGCGCTGCGAGCTGCGTCAACCATGCTGGCCCTTCTCGCGCTTTGCTATGCCCCGTTCCTGGCCCTCGGCGATGCTGCAGGCTTGCTGGCATTCGGCACGCAGTGGACCTTCAACCCCGGCGGCTTTGCGTTGCTCGCTGGCGCCTTCGGCAGCGACGCTGCGCGGCCGATCGCTGTCGCGCTCGTGCTCGCTTTCGCGGCCGCGCTGGCGCTGTGCGCGAAGCGCCGGTACCTGGCGCGCCACGCAGCAGCGCTGCTGATCGCGTTGCTGCTGCTGTCGCCTGTGGTCAACGCCTGGTATGCGCTGTGGTTCTTGCCGCTCGCCGCACTGACCCGCGCCGCAACCCCCTGGGCCATGTGCGCGGCGCTGTCGATGACGCTGCTGACGCACGGCGAGCTGGGACGAGAGGGCGATCCTTTTGCGCTACTGCCCTGGGTTGCGTGGGTCCAGTGGACGACGATCGCGCTTGCGCTCGCGGTCGATCTGGTGGGCTGGCGACAGCTGCGCGCTGGCTGGCCGGTCCTATCGCCGGGGCGGGCAGCTCGATGATGGCGATCGGTGAATTATTCAGGCTCGAACCTCTCCGCCCGGCTGGCGGCACACGCCCGTCACGAATTGTCGTGGCGCTCGCCGCGCCGGTTCTTCTTTACTCCTAACGCTGAGGAACTCCCGATGATCGCTACTGAATCCCTCGCCGCCATTCGCCATTACTACGGCAGCGTGCTGCAGTCGTCGAGCGATCTGAAGACCGGCGCCTGCTGCACCATCGATGCCATGCCGGCGTATTTGCGGCGCTTGTTGGACGACGTGCACCCGGCCGTACGCGAGCGCTTCTACGGCTGCGGCTCGCCGCTGCCGCTTGCGCTCAAAGCCATGACGGTGCTCGATCTGGGTTGCGGCAGCGGTCGCGATGCCTATCTGTTGTCGCGTCTGGTAGGCGAGCGCGGCCGCGTGATCGGCGTCGATATGACGGCTGAGCAACTCACGGTGGCGCGGGCACATCTGGGTTGGCAGGCACAACGCTACGGTTATGCGCAGAGCAACGTCGAGTTCATCGAAGGTTTCATTGAGGACCTGGCGGCCTGCGGCATCGCCGATGGCAGCGTCGATGTCGTTGTCAGCAACTGCGTGCTCAACTTGTCGCCCGAAAAGCCGCGCGTCTTCCGCGAGATCATGCGTGTTCTCAAGCCCGGTGGCGAGCTGTACTTCTCGGACGTTTTTGCCAACCGCCGAGTGCCCGCGGAGCTTGCGCGCGATCCGGTACTGCTCGGCGAATGCCTGGGCGGGGCGATGTACCGCGAGGATTTTCGGCGCCTGATGGCCAACGCTGGCTGCAGCGATGTGCGGCGCATCAAGGAATCGCCGATCGCGCTGCAAGACGAGGCGATCATCGCCAAGATCGGGATGATCGGATTCGCCTCGATTACCTGGCGCGCATTCAAGCTGCCGCTTGAAGATCGCTGCGAGGACTTCGGCCAGATCACGACCTATCGCGGCAGCATCGAGGGCGCGCCGCACGCTTTCGATCTGGATGACCATCATCACTTTGAAACAGGTCGACCGCTGCGCGTTTGCGGAAATACCTTCGACATGCTCGCAAGCACCCGTTTTGCGGCCCATTTCGATCTCGTCGGCGATCAGCGGCGGCACTATGGTCTGTTCGATTGCGCGCCGACGCCGGTCGCCAACGTCGCTCCTTGTTGTTGAGATCCCGTCATGCACGACGTACTGCCGCGTCTTCAGGCTCACCGGTTTCCCGCTATCGAGCGCGAGCGCATCGATACCTTGCAATTGAATCTGGGCTATTTGTGCAACTTGAGTTGCATCCACTGCCACGTCAACGCCGGCCCGCGGCGCAAAGAGTTGATGGATCGGCCCACAATGGAGTTGGCCTTCGATGTCGCGGCGCGCCATGGCGTGCGGCGTTTCGATTTGACCGGCGGATCGCCGGAAATGAACCCGTTGTTTCGCTGGCTGGTGAGCGAAGCGAGCGCACGCGGCATCCACGTCATGGATCGACTCAACCCCACGATCATGGCAGAGCCGGGGTACGATTGGGTCGGGAGCTTTCTGGCCGAGCAGCGCGTGGAAATTGTCGCTTCGCTGCCGTGTTACAGCCAATCGAATGTCGATGAGCAGCGAGGCGACGGCGTCTTCGAATCGTCGATCCGTGCTTTGCAGCAACTCAACGCGCTCGGTTACGGCAGCGATCCGCGCTTGCCGTTGAATCTGGTGTACAACCCGAACGGCGCTTTTCTTCCGCCGATTCAGCAGAAACTCGAAATCGACTACAAACGCTTGCTCGCGGAGAATTTTGGCATCCGCTTCAACGCCTTGTTTGCGCTCGCCAACATGCCCATCCAGCGCTTCGGTTCGTGGCTGGTGTCCAAGGGCAAATTCGACGAGTACTTACTAAAACTGATCGATGCGCACCGCGACGAGAACCTTCCAGGCGTGATGTGCCGCTCGCTGCTCAGCGTCGACTACGACGGCCATGTCTTCGACTGCGATTTCAACCAGATGCTGCGCTTGTCTGCGGGCGAACGGCCGGTGCATTTAGGCGATTTGCTGCAGGCCGAAATCCCACGCAAAATCGCCGTCGCCGGACATTGCTTCGGCTGCACCGCAGGCCAGGGATCGAGCTGCGGCGGGGCGTTGGCGGGTTAGACGCGAATCGGCGGCGAAATCCGTTCGGGTTCGAAACGACTGACCACGCCTTCGAGAGTTGAGCGCATCCGCGCTCCGCCAAGATCGGCATCCTTGGACTGCGGCAGCCCTGTTGTCGCTTTGCGCTCAGCCCTTGGACTGCGGCAGCCCTGCTGCCGCTTTGGGCTCAGCAGCCTGCTGCTGAGCAGGATGTTCGCTGCTCTGCACAGCAGGCTGTGCAGCGGGAAAACTTCAGCAGGGGCGGCCGCAGTCCAAGGGGGCGCGTAGATATCGATGCGATCATGCCTGGCATCAGCGGGGCCCGCGAATCATGAAACTGAAACTGGCGGTGAATGAGCTTGAGGAACTTGAAAAGTCTTACGGGCATGCCGTAGCGGTTGCTGTTCTTGATCGAGTTGCGCGACACCTGCTGGGCAATGCACCCAGCGCGTGGCGCTTCCGCGCGCAGTACCCGGCAATCATTTGCGAGGCAGATTGCGCCGATCCGGCGCAGGTGTTGGCTACCGCTGAGACGCTGATGGCTCTGGTTGCGCGCGACTGGTTCTGGGCCATGAAGGACGATGTCTCGCTGAGCCTACGAGTGTTGGCGATCGATGCGCAATAAAGTCAGAGACTTTGGAAGCCGCTGCCGAACGTGCAGGTTCGAACGCGCTGCGTCCAAGCGCCTCGCGCCGCCGAAGCCAGGTATCCCGTCGATTCGATCGCACGTTCCGGCGGCGACAACTCACTCCTGGCGAAGCGCGACCAGCGGTTGTGTCGCGGCGGCTCGCCGCGCCGTCAGCCAGCAGGCGAACAGGGCGGTGCCACCCAACAGGAGCAGCACCGATATCAGCGTCAACGGGTCCGAGCTGCTCACGCCGAACAGCTGCGACTTCATGAACGCGGAGAGGGTTAGCGCGCCGGCGATTCCCAGCACCAGACCATAGGCTACGATTCGGGCTCCCTGAGCCAGAATCAATCGCTGCACATCGTTGGTGCGGGCGCCGATGGCGAGGCGTACGCCGATTTCGCCGGTGCGTTGCTGAACCATATGCGAAAGCACGCCGAAGATGCCGACGATCGCCAGCAGCAGGGCGATGCTGGCGAATATCAGCACGAGCAACATCGGCGCGCGGCGCTCGTCCATGGCGATACCGATCCGTTCGTCCATGGTGCGAATGTCGTGGATGGGCTGTTGCGGATCGACCTTGAGCACCGCCTCACGCAGTCCCTCAACCAGACCGCCAGTGGGAAGGCCCGTGCGCAGCACCAGGGAGCCCTGATCGGCCGGCTGCTGCCTGAAGCTGAAGTAATAGGTCTCCTTCGTGACCTGCTCTGTGAGGTTGATGCTCTTGATCGTTCCAACGACGCCAACGATCGTCCACTTGAGCGGTTCGTCTTCGCCGCCCCAGAGGATGGTCTGGCCAATCGCATCGCCTCGCGGAAAGTACTTATCGGCCAATACCTGATCGATCACCACGACGCGCGTCGACGTGGCACTGTCGGAGACGTCGAAACCGCGCCCTTGCAACACCGGAATCCGCATCGCGGCAAAAAAGCTCTCGTCGACGATGCGAATGAAGCCGTGTGGCGCAGGCTGACCCGGAGCTACTTCCTGTCCATCGATCCGATACGACGACATCCAGTTGCTACCTTGGAATGGTAAGCCGCTCACAAAGGCGGCATTGCTGACGCCAGGCAAAGCGCGGATTTCGCTCAATGTGCGCTCGAAGAAGGCAGCTCTCTGGCTGTCCTCAGGGTAGGTGCTGGTTGGCAACTCAACCCGTGCGGTCAGCAGGCCTTCTTCCACGAAACCGGGGTCCTGCGCCTGGGCGCTCCAGAAACTACGCAACAGCAATCCAGCGCCAACCAGCAGGCTGACCGCCAGGCCCATCTGGGCAATGACGAGCAACTGCCGTGTCATGCGTGCGGCTCGACTGCCGCCCATGCTGCGGCCACCTTCCTTCAGGATCTCGTTGACGCGGCCGCCCAGCGGAGATAGCGCCGGCATCAAGCCGAACAGCATGCCGGTCGCGCAGCTCAGGCCGATGGTAAACAACAACACCGAATGATCGATGCCGATCTGATCGGCAAATCGGTTGCCCGCCAAATCGAAAACATCCAGCAGATGCAACGCGGCGTAGGCCACGGCCACGCCGACTGCGCCGCCCGCAAGCGCCAGTAGCGTGGATTCGGCCAGCAGTTGCCGGGCGATGCGCCAGCGGCCGGCGCCAATCGCGGTCTTCACCGACAGTTCTTTCTCGCGAGCGTGGACGCGCGTCAGCATCAGATTGGCGACATTGGCACAGGCAATGAGCAAGACCAGCGCCACCACCGATTGCAGCAGAAAAATAGTCGGTTTGATCTCGCCCACCCAATATTCGCGAAGGGACTTAGATTCGCCGTAGAAGCCACCTTCCCGAATGAACGTGGCGTATCCGGCCGCGCGCTCGTCGGCCAAGCCGGCTACGCGATCGGCAAGACTCATCGCGCCAGCCCGCAATTGCGCATTCAATTGCTCAACCGTTGCACCCGGAGCAAGCCGACCGATCGACACCGAAAACTCATTGCCGCGTTCGTCATCGCTGCGCTGCTGCTCGGTAAAAGCGAATGGCACCCAGAGTTGAACATCCTTGTTCGGAAACGCAAAACCCTCAGGCATGACGCCAACAATTCGGTAGACCTCGCCATTCATCCGCACCTCTCTATCGAGGATGCGCGGATCGCCGGCAAACAGGTTCTGCCAGCTGGCATGGCTGAGCACGGCGACACGGTCCTGGCCGACGATTTCGTTGTCCTGGCCAAACGTTCGTCCGAGGCTGGCGCCCACCCCCAACGTCGTAAACAAGGACGCCGTGGCGCGAATGCCGGTCAAGCGCTGCGGTGCGCCATCCTGACTGAGGTTGAAGCTGGATCCGTGGTACAGCGCCAAGTCCTCCAGCGCTGCGATGTCGGACTTCCGATCCAGATAATCCGGAACCGAGGAACCTGCATCGAGCAGGTTCATCTTTGGATAAACGTTGTACACCTGCACCAGGCGTTCGCCATCGGCGTAGGGCAAGGGCTTGAGCAACAAGCCGTTGAGTACGCTGAATACCGCGGTGTTGGCGCCAATGCCGAGCGCCAGTGTCAAGATCGCCGCGATGCAAAAGCCGGGACGAGCGCTCAATGCGCGTAGACCCAGTCGCAGGTCGGAAAACAGGCCTGTAAACATCGTTCGATCTCCTGCGCAGTGTTATCCGTGCGAGGGCTGCCGGAACTCGGCAGCGCCTGCAAACGCGGGATGTTGCAGATTGCGTGCCAGCAATCGTCAAGCCTTCGCGCCATTGCGCGTCGCAGGCCGTCCGGACCGACGCTTGAGCACCTGAAACCTCAAACCGATGAACTGCATGGCCATTTTCGTGAGGCCGATCGACGAATTACCAGCTCGACACGTGCAGCAGCGTCAGCAGTGCGATCGGCTCTGTGCAATTTCGAACAGCGCATGCCCGATAGGGGACACGCTTGGCGACAGGTCGCTGATGTCAGCCGACCACTGTCGGCAGCCATCTGAATACGCGGGTCAAGCGTTCTTACTCATGGTCCCGTAAACACCAGAGCCATCATCAGCTCGTCTACGAAGTGCGCTTGGTGCGCGCGTTTGTACGCCATGCGTTGCCGGCCTTCAACTTCGAAGCCAAGCTTGGTGTAAAACGCAATCGCGCGCGGATTGTCGGACTCGACCAGCAGCTCGAAGCGCAGCACGCCGGCGGCGCGCAATCGCCCGATCACGGCATCGATCATCGACCGCGCAACGCCAGTGCCTGCAAGCTGCGGTGCAACGGCGACGGTGCTCAAGTACGCCACATGTTGCATGCGACCGGAGAAGCGGGTCACTCGATAGAAGCCCGCCAACTCGCCGGAATCATCCAGGCACAGGGTAAAGTTGTGGGTGCTCAGCAGCTCCTCGTACACCGGCTCGAATTCGCTGCGAGCCATGGCGTCGTACGCCAGGAACGGCACCACCGTCGGCGCCATATAAAGCGCATACACGGCGTCCAGATCAGCTTGCGTGGCGAGCCGGTGTTGCAAGCGAAAATCAACGCGCCGGCAACAGCGGCTGCGGATCGACCGGCTTGCCGTTGCGGCGAATCTCGAAATGCACAAGCACGCGATTGGCTGCGTTTTTGCCCATCTCGGCGATCTTCTGGCCAGCCTTGACCTTGTCGCCTTCCTTCACCAGGCGTACTCGATTGTGGCCGTAGGCGCTCAGAAGTTCCGGCGAGTGTTTGATGATGATCAACTCGCCGTAACCGATCAGCCCGGCGCCGCTGTAAACCACTTCGCCATCGCGCGCCGCGCTGATGGGCGAGCCCAGGTCGCCGGCGATATCGATGCCCTGGCGCGTCGGATCGCCAGCAGCGTAGGTCACGACCACGCGGCCTTGCGCGGGCCAGATCCAGCCGGCTGCGCTCGGGCGGGCGGGCGGTGCGCTCGGCGCGGAGGGCGCGGAAACGCTCGTAGGATTTGCAACCGCCGCAGTCGTTGCGGCACCGGCGGCGGTCGATGCCGCGGCGCCAGCGGCCGTCGTTGTGGTCGATGCCGCGGCGCCAGCCGTCGTTGTGGTCGATGCCACGGCGCCACCAGCCGTCGGCGCGCTCGCGCTTGAGGGCGCGGCTACTGCCATTGCCGGCGAAGATACGGGTTCTGGTGCGCTCGCAATCGGTGCCTCGGCGGGCGTCGGGCTGGTCGGCGTTGGCGTAGACGCGGGCGTGGGCGTCGGTGCATCCAGCGGTTCGGCACCTTCGGGCACGGTCACTCCAAAGCGCTCGTCGTACCCGGCGTCGCGTGGCGCGGCGACCGCGCCGCCGACGCGCTCGGCGTTCGCCGGCACCGTGCCTGGCGCACTGATTACGGGCGCTGCAGGCTGCTGCGGCTCGCTGGATGTGACGGCCACCGCTGGCGCATCGCTACCGACGCGCAAGCGCTGCCGAGGGTAAATCGTATACGGCGCCTCGATGCCATTCCACGCCGCCAGGTCGCGATAGTCCACTCCGTACTGCATGGAAATCTTGTACAAGGTATCGCCGGCCTGCACCTCGTGATAGCGCGTGTCGGCTGCGGCCTGTGGCGCAACGCGGGGTGCCGGTTCATCCACCGCGGCGGGGCGCACGACCACGCTCTGCTGGCATGCGGCCAGCGGCAGCAGCATCGCGAGCAGCAGAATTCTCATGCCACGCCTTTGACCCACGGCACGAAACTGACCGCGCCCAGCGACTCCCTGCTCCATCCTTCCGCTCCCCTTGTCATGCGCACTAGCGTTTGTTGCCCCGGCGGACCGATCGGCGCCACCACGATACCGCCGATGCGTACCTGGTCGAGCAATCTGGGGTCGATCGACTCACGCGCCGCGGTGGCGATCACGGCATCGAAAGGCGCGTATTCGGGCCAGCCGATATTGCCATCGTCGTGTTTAGATCGGATGTTGAGCCCCAACTGGCGAAAGCGCTTGCGCGCCATGCGAAGCAGCTCGTCGATTCGCTCGATCGTGAATACTTCTTTGAACAGTTTGGCCAACACCGCCGCCTGGTAGCCCGATCCGGTGCCGATTTCCAGGACCTTGTCGATGCCCGCAATTCCGCGCAGCGATTGCGTCATCAGCGCCACCACGTAGGGCTGCGAAATCGTCTGGCCCATGCCGATCGGCAATGCGGTGTCCTCATAAGCGCGGCTCGCGAGCGCTTCGTCGATAAACAAGTGCCGCGGCAAAGCGCCCATTACTTCGAGCACGGCCTCGTCTTTGATGCCGCCGATACGCAGCCGTTCGATGAGCCGATCGCGCGCGCGCTGGCTGGTCATGCCCGCACCCTTCATCGCTGCGGGCGGTGGCGGTGCGATGCGCGTCATAAGCTTAAACCCGCGCGTGCCGCATCGTTGCGCACCCATGCGCTCAGCTTGTCCAGCGCCGAGTAGCGCGTCAGATCCACCGTCAGCGGCGTGATCGAAACAAAGCCCATGCGCACCGCGTGGAAATCCGTTCCGGGCCCGGCGTCTTGCTCTGGACCCGCCGGCCCAATCCACCATACCGGGCGTCCGCGCGGATCGGTCTGCCGAATGCAGGCCTCGGAGCGGTGGCGATGGCCGAGCCGTGTGACTTCGAAACCTCGGATGTCGCCAATCGCTCGATCTGGAACATTCACGTTCAAAATGGTGTCCGCTGGCAACGGATCGGCCAGCAAGCGCTGCACCAATTTGACGGCCACTTGCGCCGCAGTCTCGTAGTGTTTGCCAATATGGTCGGCGGTGACCAGCGACATCGCGATTGCCGGCAGGCCGAGGAACCGCCCTTCCATGGCCGCCGCCACGGTGCCCGAATACAGCACATCGTCGCCCATATTTGCGGAATTGTTGATGCCCGACACCACGATTCGCGGCAACTCATCGAGCAATCCGGCCAGCGCCAGATGCACACAATCGGTGGGCGTGCCGGCCACGCGATAGCGGCCATTGCCCAGATCGACCGCGCGGATCGGCTGATCCAGTGTGAGCGAGTTACTCGCACCGCTGCGATCGCGATCCGGCGCCACCACGCTCACGCGTCCGAGTGTGCGCAGGGCATCGCTGAGCACGGCGATGCCAGGAGCATCGACGCCATCATCATTGCTAACCAGTAAATGCATCCGTCAGGCCGGCCCGCTAGTCTTCTCTGCCGGAATCATACGCGGGCGAACGCCGCCATTCGTGCCAAAACGAAAACGCCGCGGACCGACGTGAGCAACGAAGACCGAGCGTTGTTCCGCGACGCCATTGGTCCGGTGCGCGCGCTAGACATCGCACCCGACTTGCGCCGCGAATCTGCGCCGCAGCCAGCACCGCTGCCCTTGCAATCGGAAGCCGACGAGCGCGCCGTGCTCGCCGAGCTGCTTGCCAGCGACGAGACCGCCAGCGGCGCGGCCAGCGGCGAAGTTTTGAACTATTTGCAAAATGGCTATCCGCCGAAGCTCCTGAAACAGCTCCGCCGCGGACAGTTTCGCATCGAGGGCGAAGTCGATCTGCACCATTTGCGGATGCACGAGGCCAAGCAGGTCCTGGTCGAGTTCTTCGCCAACGCCCGCGGCGAGCGTCGCCGCTGCCTGCGCGTCATCCACGGCAAAGGTCGCGGCGGCGAAAGCGTTCTCAAGGGTATGGTCGATGGCTGGCTCCGCCAGCGCAGCGAAGTGATCGGCTTTATCTCCGCCAGGCCGGCTGAGGGCGGAACGGGCGCGGTGCTGGTGTTATTGAAGTAGGTCGGCAGCCGGCATCCATCATGCTCAAGGGATACCATTGACCCATCAAACGATATGGGTCACCCGTATGAAGACCACGATTGAAATTTCCGATGCGCTTCTTGAGCAGGCAAAACACGCGGCGCGTGCTCAAGGCATAGTGCGCCGTGGCCTGACCTGAGTTTTCAGCCCCCCGTGCCTGGAACGTTGTTGAGTGCTGAGCACTGGCGCGAGGTTGCCAATGCGGTTCCGGGTTGGTCAGAGCGCGAACAGTGATTGCGCTCGACACGAATTTCCTCGTCTACGCTCACCGCAGCGACAACCCATTCCACAACATCGTGCGTGCGGCTATTTCGAAGGCCATCGATCACGGCATGCTGTTGGGAATTCCTGTTGTCTGCGTGCATGAGTACCTTGCCGTGGTGACCAATCCGCGGATATTCCATTCGCCAACGCCACCAGACTTGGCATTCGATCAAATCGAGTCGCTCATGCATTGAGAACGGCGTTAACCAGATCTGGAGTGCCGATCGCGATCGCGACTTCGGTGCATTCAAGGAACTTGAGGTCCGAACGCCGCAGAGCCTGGTGAACATCCACTAACCGCGCGAAGGGCGAAGAAAAGACGCGGGGTACTTGCCGAACGCCTCGGCTGGTCGGTTTGTTGAAGAGGCCCTATCGTTGCCGAAACGGATTGGTTACTACCATGGTTCATCTGACTTCCCTCCACATCCTCATCCTCGCTGCCGGCGAGGGCAAGCGTATGCGCAGTCGGCGGCCAAAGGTCTTGTTGCCGGTGGCTGGCAAGCCGATGTTGAGCCACGTGTTGGAAACCGCGCGGGCTTTGCATCCTGGCGGCATTCGCGTGGTCTTCGGGCATCGCGGCGATCAGCTGCAGGCGGCGTATCGCGATGCGACGGATATCGCCTGGGTGCATCAGGCTTCGCAGCGCGGCACGGGACATGCCGTCGGTTTGGCGCTGGACGGATTGCCCGACGATGCGCGCGTGCTGGTGTTGTATGGCGATGTGCCGTTGCTCACCGCCGCGACCTTGGCGCCGATGGCCGCAGGCACCGGTTTACAGGTGCTCACGGCGACACTCGACAACCCACACGGCTATGGGCGCGTGGTGGTCGACGCGAACGGCCTTGTGAGCGCGATTGTCGAGGAGCGCGATGCGGATGCGTCGACGCGAGCGATCCGGGTGGTCAATACCGGCGTGATCGCCTGCGGCGTCGGGGCGTTGCGCGCATGGCTGGCGCGCATCACGCCGAACAACGCGCAGGGCGAGTTGTATTTGACCGACGTCTTCGGATTGGCGGCGGCGAGCGGCGCCGGCGCAACAACGGTGGCATGCGCCGATCCGAGCGAAGCCTTTGGCGCCAACGATCCGCTGCAACTGGCGGAATTGGAGCGCTTGTATCAGCGCCGCGCAGTGGCGGCGCTGTGTCGCGATGGCGTGCGCGTGAGCGATGCGGCGCGGGTCGACGTGCGCGGCTCGGTACTTGTCGGCAGCGACGTATCGCTGGACATCGATGTGATCCTGGAGGGCGACGTGTCGCTCGGCGACGACGTGGCGATCGGCCCGTTTTCGCGCGTGCGCAATTCGACGCTCGCCGCCGGCACCGAAGTGCTCGCGCATTGCGATCTTGACGGTGTGGTTACGCTGGGCCCCTGTCGCATCGGGCCATATGCGCGCCTGCGCCCCGGTACCGTGCTCGACGCCGGAGCGCATATCGGCAACTTCGTAGAAACCAAGCAGGCGCGTTTCGGCGCGGGCAGCAAGGCCAACCACTTGAGTTACGTCGGCGATGCGTCGATCGGCGCGCAAGTGAACATCGGCGCCGGCACGATTACCTGCAACTACGATGGCGTCAATAAGCACCAAACCCAGATTGGCGATGGCGCCTTCATCGGCTCGAACTCCTCGCTGGTGGCGCCCGTGACCGTCGGTGCTGGCGCAACGATTGGCGCCGGTTCGGTGATCGCCAAAGAAGCGCCAGCGAACGAACTGACGGTCGCGCGGGCGAAGCAAGCGACGATCAAGGGTTGGAAGCGGCCTGCGAAGTTGTGAGCAATACTCGGACCGCGCGGTCTTCTCAAAATCGATTGCCGTGATCCAGCCAGTTCGACTTTGCTGCGCCCCAGTGCTACGGTCCGCTTACTTAGGTAAGTCGCCCCAATGGTTATGATTGTTACCGTGTCTGAGAAGGGTCAAGTGGTTATCCCGGCGGCGATTCGTGCGCGGCTCGGGATATCCGCTGGGACGCGGCTGGAGATACGGGAGGACAACGGCAATTTGTCGCTGGTATTGGAGCCACAACGGAAAACCGTTACAGCAAGCTCGTGCATCGGAATTGCCGGTTACGTCGGCCCGAAGGTCGCGATCGAAGACATGAATCCAGCGAAGATTTCCCGAAAGCCTTGATCGGCGCAGCCGCCAGGTGTTCGGTCGATCACGTAGCCGTTGCAGTTCGCCGCACCCAGGGCTCAGCAAAGACCGCCGCCAGAATGAGCGCCACGCCGAGATAAAACTGCAGCGACAATTCGCGCTGCTCGCCGAGCAGCGGAATCGCGAGCACGATGGCGTAGACCGGTTCCAGATTGATCGCCAGCTGCGCCTGATAGGCGCTCAATTGGCGCAACGCGATCAGCGATAGCGCGAACGGCAATAATGTGCAGCCGTACGCGAGCAGCGCGAGCAAGCTGGCGTTGCGCAGATCGAGTTCCGGCAACACTGGCCCAAGTGCCGGCCAGGCGGCGCCGAGGGCGATCAATACCAGCGCGCCGGCGCCAAGCTCGATGGCGGTCACGGCCAGCGCCGGATGCGCGCCGATATGGCGCTTATTGAGTGCGCCAAAGAGTGCTACGAGCAGCGCCGACAAGACACCGACGGCAATGCCGAGATACATCGATGGCGCCACGCCGCCCACCACCAGCGCTACGCCCGGCACGGCTATCACGCCGAGCAGCAACTCGCGCGGCTCAAATCGCTTGCCGGTGATCCACGGTTCGATGAAAGCCAGAAAAATGGGCGTCAGCGCGATACAGGTGACGGCGATCGACGCGTTCGCCAGCTTGATCGATCCGTAAAACGTCAGCCAATGCAGTGCCACCAGCGCGCCGATGCCGGCAAAGATCCACAGCTTCCCGGCCATTGCGCGCAGACCGCGCCACACGCTTGGCAGCAGTGCCAGCGCGGCGACGACCAGCACCATGCGCCAGACCACCAGTCCCAGGGCCGGTAGCGTGATCAGCTTGCCGAGGATGGCAGTAAAGCCCCATAACACAACGCAGAAGTGGATTTGGAACAGGGCCGTGCGATGGGAGGACACAGGTTCAATCCAACGCATAACGCTGCGTGTATTCCACCTTCAGCGCCGCCGGTTGATCGGATTTTTTCAGCACCACGTTTTCCATCACCAGGGCATCCAGCTCGCAACCCATGAAACAGCGCCACGCATCGTCAGGCGTGCACACGATCGGCTCGCCGCGCACGTTGAACGAGGTATTGACCAGCACCGAGCAGCCGGTGAGTTCATTGAACGCGCTCAGCAACGCGTGGTAGCGCGGATTGACCTCTGCCGAGACGGTCTGGATGCGCGCCGAGTAGTCGACGTGCGTGACGGCGGGAATGTCCGAGCGCGGCACATTGAGTTGATCGATACCGAATAACGCACGCTCCGCGTCTGTCATCGCGCGACGGCGCTCGTGCTTCACGTCGGCCACCAACAGCATGTAAGGACTATCGGTATCGAGCTCGAACCACGCCGCCACATCCTCGCGACGCACACTCGGGGCGAACGGCCGGAACGATTCGCGATACTTCACCTTCAAGTTGAGCTGCTTTTGCATCTGCGGCGAGCGCGGATCGGCCAGAATGCTGCGCCCACCGAGCGCACGCGGACCGAACTCCATGCGCCCACTCAGCCAGCCGATGGCCATGCCATCGGCAAGCCACTGCGCCGCCTGCGCGATCGCGCGCTCGTCGCTCAGCACCGTGTAACTGGCGCCGACGCGATCCAGCGCCGCGGTAATCTCGCGCGTCGCATACGCCGGGCCCAGATAGGCGCCGCGCATCGCATCGCCGCTGGGCCTGCGTGGTTTCGAGTGCAGCATGTGGTGCGCCCCGAGCGCGGCACCAAGGGCGCCTCCGGCATCGCCAGCGGCAGGCTGGATGTAGAGCTCGTCGAACACACCGGCGCGCAGCAACTTGCCGTTCGCCACGCAATTCAACGCCACGCCACCGGCGAGGCAGAGCTTGCGCAAACCGGTTGCGCGCTGCACGCCTTGCGCGAGCTTGAGCACCACCTCTTCCGTGACTGCCTGAATCGATGCAGCCAGGTCCATCTCGCGCTGCGTGAGCTGCGACTCGGGGGCGCGCGGCGGGCCGCCAAAGAGCGCGTCGAAACGCGCGTTGGTCATCGTCAAACCGGTGCAGTAATCGAAGTAACGAAGGTCGAGCGCAAAGCTGCCATCGTCCTTGATGTCGATCAGGTGCTGCTTGATGCGTTGCGCAAAGCGCGGCTCGCCATAGGGCGCCAGTCCCATGACTTTGTACTCGCCGGAGTTGACCTTGAACCCGGTGTAATAGGTGAATGCCGAGTACAGCAGTCCCAGCGAATGCGGGAAATGGATCTCGCGCAGCACTTTGAGGTCGTTGCCGCGACCGATCGCGAGCGAGGTTGTGGTCCACTCGCCCACGCCATCCATCGTCAGTACCGCAGCCTCGTCGAAGGGCGACGGGAAAAACGCGCTGGCGGCGTGGCTCAGATGGTGCTCGGAAAAGAGCAGCCGCTGCGTCCAATCGATGTCTTTGCCGAACGCGTCGCGCAGCGCGTCGGCGATCATGCGCTTCTGAAACAGTTTGTCCTTGAGCCACACCGGCAGCGCCGTGGCGAAGCTTCTGAAGCCGCGCGGTGCGAACGCGAGATACGTCTCCAGCAGGCGCTCGAACTTCAGAAAAGGCTTATCGTAGAAGGCGATGCCGTCGAGCGCTGCCGCCTCAATGCCGCCCGCGCTCAAGCAGTAGCGCGCGGCATGGATGGGAAACGAAGCGTCGTGCTTGACGCGCGTAAAGCGCTCCTCCTGCGCCGCCGCCACGATCTCTCCATCGACCAGCAACGCCGCCGCCGCGTCGTGGTAATAGGCGGAAATACCCAGGATTCGCATCAGAACAGGGTGTAGATAAACGGCGCCAGCACCGAGCCTTTGGCGACCAGCAAGATGCCGCCGATCATCACCATCAAAATCACCAGCGGCATCAGCCAGAGCTTCTTGCGCGCTTTGAGAAATTCGTAGAGTTCTTTGAGAAAAGACATCAGGGTTAGATCGTGCAATCGCGAACTCGGCGATTCTGCCGTATTCCGAGCGAGTATCGGGCGTACTCGCGCGATCGCTTCGCCGCGCCGATCAGCGCCGCCTTAACGGAACGCCGAGTTTCACTCGGCGCTTTGCTTCTTCTTTCGGCGTTCTGTTGAGCGTTGGCGGCGTCAAGAAAGCGCGAATCAGAACTGCCGCCGAAACGATTCTGGCTCCGGACCTGGCGGATCGCGCTCGATCCAGTAGCTGCTCACAGTGCGCTTCTTCAAGCGCAGCGCATCGCGCCCGAATGCGCGCGTCAGCAGTGCCACTGGAGCAATCAGCACAAAAAACATCACCCCAAGCACAATCGGACTGATGATCGCCCCCAGGATCGCCCCCAATCGCATCCACGCCCGATTGAGCACAACGAGGCGCTGCGGCGCGCGCCACGCCAGCACTGCGAACAGGGTTGCGAGCGTGACGAACACCGCCACCCACGGCGCACTCGAACGCCACGCCGCCCACAGCGCGAGCAGACCAAAAACGGTCGCGAACAGAAGGCCGAAGTGGCGGTTGGGCGGAAGTGTCGTCATGGTCAGGCCTGATTCGACGGCTGCTGTTTACACCAAGGCAGGAAGACCCGAAGTAACGCAGCCGAAGTCCCTTGTGGGTTCACGCGAAAAATCATCGCTCGCCTATCTGCCGTGACGGCACAAGCGCAAGGCGCGTTCAATGAGAAAACCCTCGCCAGCGATTGCGTCCGCTGCGCTTGGCTTCGTACAGGGCTTGATCGGCTTGCGATAGCAACACCTCGCTCTCGCCGTTGGCTGTCGCGGTGTGGACGCCGATGCTGATGCTCACGTAGTCGCTGGCGCTGGATTTGGCGTGCGCGATCGACAGATCGGTGATCGCCTGGATGCAAGCTTGCGCCAGCCATGCGGCGGCGTCGCTGTCGGTGTCGGGCAGGATCGCTGCGAACTCCTCGCCGCCGTAGCGGGCGACCAGATCGGTGCTGCGGTTGATGATCCGCTCCAAGGTTTGCGCCACGCTGCGGATGCAGCGATCGCCCTCGATGTGTCCGTAGTGATCGTTGTAGAGCTTGAAGTGATCGATGTCGATCATCATCAGCGACAGCGGTTTGCCGGTGCGTTGCGCACGGCGCCACTCGCCGGCGAGGCGCTCGTCGAAACTGCGGCGATTGGCGATGCCGGTCAGGCCATCTTTCATGCTCATCCTGCGCAGCTCTTCGGTGCGCTCAGCGACCTTGCGTTCGAGTTGCTCGACATGGCGCGCGTTGACCAGCGAAATCGCCGCCTGTGCGCCGAGCAACTCCAGGGTCTTGACGTGGCGCTCGGTGAATGCGCCCTCGAGCAGCGTGTTCTCGACATACAAAAGCGCCACTAGGCGGCTTTGATTCAACACCGGCAGCACCAGCACCGATTTGGGCTTGCGCGCCTGCAAATAGGCGCTGGCAGCAAAGCGCGCATCGTTCGCCGGATGGTCCAAAACCTGCAAGCCGCGCGTCAGGTGCGCGAACTCGATGAGTTCCTGGGGCAGGCGTGGGGCCTCGCTTTTGAGATCAGCGAAGGTTTTGGCGAGTCTGGCGTAATCGAGCATGCGACCTTCGCCGAACTGGCCGACGGCCTCGACCAGGAGCGACTCCTCATCCACGCTGACGATGGCGCCGTACTCGGCGCCGGCGTTTTCGAGCACGATTCCAAGCAGCTTCTGCAACAGCCCATCGATGTGGACTTCTTGGGAAAGCGAGCGGCTGGCCTTGAGCAGAGAGTGCAGATCGAGCATGCCCACGGACGAGGAAATGGCGCCGAAGCTGCCGGTGGATGCCGCCGACGAGCGCCGCAATTCGATGGCGCGGAACATGATCTGCGGCCACAGGGCTTCGATGTGCTTGCACTTGGCCGAGGCGCCCCAGCGCTGATAGTGGTAATAGGCCTCGCGGATGAAATTGCTCGCGAGTTGGCGCTGTTGTTGCTCCTGCCAGTAACGGGCGTACAGCTCGTTGCTCAAGGCCTCCATATGGGTGAAGCCCGATTCACTGGCGGCGTCGATGGCGCGAGCGTAGGTTTCCATGGCCAATTGGGCCTCGTCTTTAACGCGCGCCAGTTCGGCGCGAATCAGCAGCGCCTTGTGCTGGTAATTGGCCGGGCAGTGGGTTGCCCAGCTTTCGAAGCGCGCCGCCAGCGCCTGTGCTTCGTTGATCGCCGCCTCGCGATCTGCGCCGGGGCCATGAAAGCGCAGCAAGCCGAGGGCGCGAAAGAAACTCGCTTCGGCCAGCGTTGGGCTATCGGGCATGAGCGCGCCGATCATCGGCACTTTGGGCGAAACGCTGCGCCAGTCCGAGGCCAGGTCGAAGAAGTACGCGTGCCGGGTCATCGCGAACACGTAAAACGCCAGGCTGATCGTCGGCGTGTCGAAGTTGTCGCCCAGCAGTGCCGCGATCCGCACTTCGGACGTGTCGAATCCTTGCGTGGCGCGTCCGCGTAGCGCTGCGATCGGCTGCAGCACGCCGATGCGCAACATGTTTTCGGTGGTCGGTTGGCGACTGCGCTGCAAAAAAGCCAGGCCTTGTTCGGCTTCGATTTCGATGTCGTCGAGCGGTGCGCCGGCGATGAAGGTGTTCACCGAGCGCAGCAACGCACAGTAGCCCGCCGCCAGCGGGTTGATGCCGGCGCGACCCATGCTCAAACCCAGGTCGAGATACGGCAGGGTGTCCTTGAGCGGCTCGCACCAGTGCTGGTAGAAGGCAGCGAAATACTGGTAAACGGAGGAGCGGAAATACGGATTTTCGCGCTGTTCGGCCAGCCTTCGCGCCAACCGCCCCATCGCGTGAACCGCCGGATACGGTTTGCCCATCGCCGCCATCGCCGTTTCGAAGGTGACGTAGGCGATCGAGCTTAAATCGCAGTTGCCGTGATCGATGGTGGCGCGCACCATGCGGCAGGCGCCAAGCACGTAACTCAAGCCGCGGTTGATCTGATAGGTCGCATAGGCGAGGCCGAAGTACACCTGCATTTCCAGCAGATGCTCTTGGCTGCGCATTTCTGGGTGCGCGAGCAGATCGTTTTCGGTGAGCGTCGCAAGTCGCGCATCGACATCCTGAAACTCGGCGACGAAACATGCGCCGGCCTCCTCGTCGGAACGCGGAAACGCCCTGCCGAGCAGGGCCAGCGCTTCGCAGAGCACGTCGAACGCGGCCGCGAAATGGCCGCGAATCTGCATCTGCTCGACTTGCGCCAAACACAGCGACACTTTCGCCTCGACGCTCGGGGCCGCGGCGATCAACGCGGTAAGTCGTGCCTGTGCGCTGTCGAAATGGCCGTCCAGATACTCCGATTCGGCAAGATTTCGGTGCACTGTCAGCGCAGTTTGTGGCATCGAGACCCATGCGTCGGGCGGCATGAGGCGCGCCGCGTGACTCAACATCGCAAATGCCGCCGCGAAGGCCGACGAGCCCTTGGCGCGGATGCCGCCGCGTACATTCAACTCCAGCAGGCGTTGCCGCTCGCCAGGGTCGACGATGTGTTCGATCGCTGCATTCAGCGATTCGAGAATCACGAACAGGCGCTCGTCCAGCTCGGTCTCGCTGCTCGCCGCGAGCAGCGCGCGACCGCACTCAAGGCGCAGGGCCGCGCGTTCGGATTCGGCGACCAGCTCATGCGCCGCTTGCTGGACGCGATCGTGCAAGAAACGATAGCGCGCGTCTTTCAGTCGATCCGGACTTTGCGCGTATTTGTAGTCGTCGTTCAGGGGCACGACGAGGCCAGATTGCAACGCCGGCCACAGGCAGTCGCTTACCGTTTGCGCGTCGTAGCCGCCGATCGCCATCAGCACGCGCTGATCGAAGCGGTTGCCGAAGTGCGCGGCACGCGCCAACAGCGAGCGGGTCGCCTCCGGCAGCGTAGCCAGCTTGGCGAGCAGCAATTCGACGACATTGTCGGTCATGCCGCGCTGGCGAATGCGATCCAGATCCCAGCGCCACGCGCCGCTTGTCCGGTCGTAATGGATGTCGCCCTGCTCGTGCAGGCTCTTGAGGAACTGTCCGAGGAAAAACGGATTGCCGCGCGTCTTCTCCAGGCACAGCGAGCAAAGTTCGGCGACCGCATCGGGCGTGGTGTGCAAGGTGTCGGCGATCAACTGCTGCACATCGCTCTCTGGCATCGGCCCCAGGCGCAAGTGCTCGACGCGCGCATTTCGCTCGATCGATTTCAGCATGGTCAGCAGCGGATCGCCCGGGCGCACTTCATTGTCGCGATAAGCGCCGACAATGAGCACGCTGCGCTCGCCGCTCTCGCGCGTCAGCGATTCGATCAGCCGCAGCGTTGGCACGTCGGCCCACTGCAAATCGTCGAGAAACAGCAGCAGCGGATGGCTGCGCGCAGCCAGCGCCAGCACGAACTGAGAAAATGCGATGTGGAAGCGCTGCTCATTCTCCGCGGGCGGCAGCGTCGGCAGCGGCGGAAGTTTGCCGACCAACATCGCCAGCTCCGGGATGATGTCGGCTATCGCCGCAATATTGGCGCCTAGCGCATCGGTCAAGCGGCTTTTCCAATACTGGCGTCGCTCGCCACCTTCGCCGCTCAGCGCCTGCAGCATCTGCCCGAACGCTTGCGAGAGGGCCATGTACGGCCGATTGTGGCTGTACTGGTCGCACTTGCCGCGCAGCAAATAACCGCGCCGGGAAAGCACCGGCCGGTGCAATTCGTTCACCAGCGCAGTCTTGCCGATGCCCGAGTAGCCGCTGATCAACATCAACTCAACGGTCGCCCCGCTGACCACGCGTTTGAAGGCCGACAAGATTGCCGCACATTCGCTTTGCCGGCCATACAGTTTTTGTGAGATGCAAAAGCGCTCCGGCACGTCGAGACGCGCCAACGCAAAGCGCTCGATGCGCTGGAACTTGCGCCAACTGTCCGCGCAGGTCTCCAAGTCCTGGATCAGCCCGAAGCTGCTTTGGTAGCGGTCGTCCGGATGCTTGGCGAGCAGCTTGTGCACGATCGCCGACAGCGGCTCGGGAATCGATGTATCCAACTCGTGCAGCGGCACTGGCACGCTCGCCAGTTGCGCGTGCAGCAGGCTCATCGGATCCTTGGCCAGGAACGGTGGACGGCCCGCGAACAGCTCGTACAGCGTGGCGCCGAGCGAATAAAAATCGCTGCGGTAGTCGATATCGAGGTTGGTCCGACCCGTTTGTTCCGGGGACATGTACTCGAGCGTACCGACCATCGCCGCGCCATCGCTGCGCCGAGGTTGCACATCCAGTTTCGAGGACAGCGCGAAGTCGCAGAGCTTCAGGTCCAAAGACGCCGGGTCGACCAGCACATTCTTCGGCGCAATATCGCCGTGGATCAGGCGATGCTCATGGACCGCGCCTACCGCGCGCGCCAAGCGGATCGCCAGCGACAATCGGTCGGCGAGATCCAGCTGATCGCGCTCGATCAATTGCGCCAGATTCATCGATGCGAAGTCCTCCAGCACCAGCACCAGGCCGCGCTCGACTTCGCGCAGCCCCAAGGCGCGGATCACGTGCGGCGAGTCGATGGATTGCAGCGTCGAGTACTCGTGGCGCCAGCGCGCCAGCAGCTCCGGCGCCGGGCGCGGATTGTCGTGAAACTTGAGCACCACGCGCGCACCCTCGTGCGTGGCCGTGGCGACGACGGTTTCGCCAGCCGCGTAGATCACCTCGTCGAGCTCGAACTCTGCGTGCACCCGGTTCTCCGGATCGATGCTGGCGCGGATTGTACGCAACTGCGGCGCTGAATCCGCAATCCGGGCGAGCAGGCCGAGCGCGCTGGGCATTGGCAAAAAGTGGTACGCCGTGTCGCGCCGACCGCCGGGCATGGCATGCTCGCCCCCGGCTTTCCCCTAAACGCCGAGACCATGACCCGATCTGCGCCCAATGTCTGGGCCTTGGCCGCCGCAACGCTGGCGTTGCCCGGCGCCGTTCAAGCGCAGGACGTTCCCGATCCAGTCGCCTTGGACGCGGTCGTGGTCAGCGCACAAAAGCGCACGCAGTCGCTCGATGAGGTGCCGCTGTCGATGCAGCTCATCGATGGCGCCGGGCTTGACGATCAGGGCATCAAAGATACATCGCAGCTCGGCGGGCAGGCGGCGAACGTCAAGATCACGCAGAACACCGCCGAGGGCACGGCGCCGGCGATCACCATCCGCGGCGTCGGCAATCTCGACTACAACACCTCCACCACCTCACCCATCGGCGTGTATGTCGACGGCGTCGGCGGCGGCACCGGCAATCGCCATCTGGTGAACCTATACGATGTCGAGTCGGTGGAAATCCTGCGTGGCCCGCAAGGCACGTTGTTCGGCAGGAATACCACGGCTGGCGCAATACTCGTGAACTCGCGGCGCCCGGCGATGGACCGGGAGGGTTATATCGACATCGGCGTCGGCAGCGACGACGCTTATCGGCTCGGCGGCGCCTGGAACTGGCCGGTGTCCGACCGCGTGGCGGTGCGCGCGGCCTTCGATCAGCGGCGCTACGACTACACCGTCAACAATTTGTTTCCGCCGGCACCCGAACCCGGCATGCGCCAGTCCGAGGCGCGCATCTCGATGCTCGCCGAGCTGGATGCGGTCGAGATTTATTTGAAGATTCACGGCGAGCAATGGGAGGGCGTATCCAAGCCGGTACGCCATATCGGCGTGATCCGCCAACTCGGCGCGAACGGGGCGCCACCCTTGTTTTGTACGCCCGCTCAGGCCGGGACCACCGCATGCACCGATCTCTTCGGGTTCAACGTTGGCACCAACAATTTCCAGGACGTGTCGGCCAACAGCAACGACTTCAACGGCTTTCCGCACCGTAGAGACAGTGGCGGCGCCATTTTGACGCTGACCTGGCCGCTCAGCGAACAAAGCTATCTCGTGTCGATCAGCGGATTTCATTCGCTGGAGCGTTTGCATCACTACAACGCCGACGCCAGCCCGGCGCGGCGCGTCGAAGGCTCGCTGCAGGTCGATGGCAACCTCTGGACCCAGGAAGTGCGCTACCACTGGAATGCCGATCCGGCGTATTTGATTGTGGGCGCTTACCTTCTGAACGAGCCGCTGACGCAGGACTTTTTTATCGATCTGTTTCGCGATTTCCGTGCCCTGCCAACGCTTTTCGGCAATGCCGCGCGCTTCGATTACGACAACGACATCGACACGCAATCGCAAGCGTTGTTCGCCAATCTGGATTACGAGTTCAGCGACAGAACGACGCTGACCGCCGGCATTCGCTACACCCAGGAGACGGTCGACTGGCGCGCGATCGGTCGCGTCAACATAGCCACCGTGGTCAACGATCAGCTCGGAACGACGCTGCCGGCCTGGGACTTCGCAGGCGACGTCGACGACAACAATGTCTCCGGCAAACTCGCTCTGCACCACACGTTTTCGGATCGCCTGAGCGCCTGGACAAGCTTGTCGCGCGGCTTCAAGAGCGGCGGCTACAACGGCGCCATCGCGTTCTCGGCCGAAGAGGCCGAACGCAACGAATACGGCAGCGAAACGCTCAACGCCTTCGATATCGGCGGCATCTGGTACACCGCCAACCGCCGCGCGCGCGTGCAGGCCTCTGCGTTTATTTACGATTACCAGGACCAACAGGTGTTCATGAACACGCCCTCGGTCCGCCCCGGCGCTCCGCCGTTGCAACTGCTCGACAACGTGGGCCAGTCGCGCATCCACGGCATGGAGCTCGAAATTGCGTGGCAGCCGAGCGTGGCGCTCGATGTGCGCTTCGGGATCGGCTGGTTGCCGAAAGCGGAGCTTGAGTCCTTCGTCGATTCCACCGGCACCACGGTGCGCGGCAATCGGCTGCCGCTGACGTCGGAGGTGAACGCGAACGCGCATCTCGACTATCGCATCCCAGCAGGTGCGGGCGAGTGGCTGCTGCAGCTGAACGGAAACTACCAGTCGAAGTTCTACTCCGACCAGAACCAAAACGAGTTCGCCAGTCAGGACGGTTATGGCCTGCTCAACGCCCGTGTCGCCTATGAACGCGGTCCATGGACCGCCGCGATTTGGGCCAAGAATCTGACCAACGAAGACTACAGCCACCTGCGCTTCGACCTGATCAACTTTCTGGGATTGCTGCAGGACAATCGCGGCGAAGCGCGCCAGTTCGGCGCCGATCTGCGCTGGCGCTTTTGATTTCAGTACGCGGACCCACGGTCCGTATGTTCCAAGCCTCTGGTACGCGGACCCACGGTCCGCAAGCTACTCGCCTCTGGTACGCGGACCCACGGTCCGCAAGCTTCTCCGCTCTGGTACGCGGACCCACGGTCCGCATGCTCCAGGCCTCTGGTACGCGGACCCACGGTCCGCATGCTCCAAGCCTCTGGTACGCGGACCCACGGTCCGCAAGCTCCTCGGCTCTGGTACGCGGACCCACGGTCCGCAAGCTCCTCGGCTCTGGTACGCGGACCCACGGTCCGCATGCTCCAAGCCTCTGGTACGCGGACCCACGGTCCGCAAGCTCCTCGGCTCTGGTACGCGGACCCACGGTCCGCATGCTCCAGGCCTCTGGTACGCGGACCCATGGTCCGCAAGCTACTCGCCTCTGGTACGCCGACCCACGGTCCGCAAGCTCCTCGGCTCTGGTACGCGGACCCACGGTCCGCATGCTCCAAGCCTCTGGTACGCGGACCCACGGTCCGCAAGCTCCTCGGCTCTGGTACGCGGACCCACGGTCCGCAAGCTTCCGGCACACGGGAACGCTCCGCCCGCTGAGAAATCGAGGCCGCCTGATGCGGACCACGGGTCCCCCTACCAGAAAGCCAACAAGCGAGCCAAACCAACAACCATCGATCAGGCACAAGCGCTATCTTTGCGCCTCCTTCGCTTTCCCATCACATCCCCATGAGCGCGACGCACACCTCCGCCGGCTTGGCCGAAGTCCTCAAGGCGCTGGCGACAACCTGCGCCGGTCCAAAACTGAAAGAGGCCAGCGCCTTTGCCAGGGCCTTGTACGAACATCATCCGGAAGAAGAGTTTGCCGAGCGCCCGGCGCAGAACTGGGCGGGCGTCACCACCGATTTATTGCGCTATTTCCGCGAGCGCTCGGCGGGCGCGGCGAAGGTCCGGGTTTACAACCCAAGCCTCGATGAAAACGGTTGGGAATCGACCCACACTGCGATTCAGATCGTCAACGACGACATGCCGTTTCTGGTCGACACCGTGTCGATGGCGGTTGGCATCGATGGCACGCTGACCCATGTCATTCTGCATCCGGTGATGAAGGTGCAGCGCGATCCCGGCGGTCATGTGCTGAGTTTCGGCGAGGAGGGCACAGCCGAGTCGCTGATCCATATGGAGGTCGATCGGATCGCCGAGCCCGAAGACCTGGCTGCTTTGTGTAAACGCATCCAGGCTGCACTCGACGATGTGCGCGCCTGCGTGCGCGATTTCACCGGCATGCATCGGAAGATGCTGGAAATCGCCGAAAGCGTGGATGCCACAAAGTTGCCGCAAGACGTCGAAACCGTCGCCGAGTGCGCGGATTTCATGCGCTGGGCGGCCGACAATCACTTCACGTTCCTGGGCTATCGCTCCTACGAGACCAAGACCATCGATGGGCAGGAAGTGCTGGTGGCGATTGCCGGCACCGGCCTGGGGTTGCTGCGAGGCGATGCGATTACCGCGGCGCCGCGGCCGCTGGCGACGCTCGCAGCGCGCGATTTGCCGGACGATGCCGTGCCGGACCTGTTGATCCTGTCGAAAACCAACGCGCGTTCCACCGTGCATCACCCGGGGTACATGGACTACATCGGCGTGCTGCGTTTCGACGAATCCGGCAAAGCGGTCGGTGAGGATCGTTTTCTTGGGTTGTACACCTCCACCGCTTACACCACGCGGCCCAAAGACATCCCGCTGATCCGCACCAAGTTCGACGCCGTGCTTAAAGCGAGCAAGTTGCACTCCGCCGGGCATGCCGCCAAACGCCTGCAGCACATCGTCGAAACGCTGCCGCGCGATGAGCTGTTCCAGGCCTCGAACGAAGAACTGTTCGAGCTGTCGATCGGTATCTTGAATCTGCAGGAGCGCCAGCGTACGCGGCTGTTCGTGCGCCGGGATCGTTTTGGCCGCTTCTTCTCGTGCCTGGTGTTCATCCCGCGCGAGCGCTTCACCAGCGAAATTCGCGAACGCATCGAGCAAACGCTCAAGCGCGCCTATCTCGGCGAGCGTTTTGATTCCAGCGTCGCTGTGTCGGAATCGGTGTTGGCGCGATTGCATGTGGTGGTACGGCCGAAAATTGGCGAGCGCCCGGAGGTCAACGTCAAGGAGCTTGAAGCCAAGCTTGCGCAGATCGTGCGTAACTGGCAGGACGAACTGCGCGAGTTGCTGATCAGCAAGCACGGCGAGGAGCGCGGTACCAAGCTCGCGAACCGCTATGGCAAAGCCTTGCCGATGGGTTACATCGAAGCGGTGACGCCATGGGTAGCGGCGGCCGATGTCGAAGCCGCCGCGCAGCTGAGGGACGTCAACGACGTTCGTTTATCGCTCTATCGCCCGCGCAAAAAGGCCGATGGCGCGCTGCGTTTCAAGGTATTCCGGATGGGCGCGGCGATTGTGCTGTCGGATGCCTTGCCGATGTTGGAGAACATGGGCCTGCGCGTGCTCACCGAGCACCCGTACGAAATGGAGTTGCCCGGGCTGAACGTTTTCATCCAGGACTTCGAGGTCGAGCCGCAAGTGCCGCTGGGCGAAAACCTGGAGCATGCGCGCGAGCGCTTCGGGGTGGCTTTCGAGCAGCTCTGGCGTGGGCGCGTGGAGAACGATGGCTTCAACCGCCTGGTGCTCGCCGCCGAAATCGATGTGCGAGAAGTGGCGATGCTGCGCGGTTATTGCAAGTACTTGCTGCAAACCGGCGTGCCGTACTCGCAGGCCTATGTGGAGCGCACGCTGAGCGCCCATCCGGCGATCGCGCGATTGCTGGTGGAGTTGTTCCACGCGCGCTTCGATCCGGAGCGTGAGCACAAAGGGCACGCTGATCAGGCGCGGCGGCGCATGGAGCGCGACGTCGGCACCGTCGTCAGCGACACCGTGCGCAGCAAATTGCCTGCGTTGGTCGGGCACGTACTCGATGGCTATATCAAGCCGAGATACGAGCAATTGGCGATCATCGAGCAAGCTTTGGGCGAGTTGCTGGAGCTGGTGTCGAGCCTGGACGAGGACCGCATTCTGCGCGCGTTCAAGGAGCTGATGCGCGCCACGCTGCGCACCAACTTCTACCAACGCGTCGACGGCAAGCCCAAGGACTACCTGTCCTTCAAGTTCGATTCGAGCAAGGTGCCGAACCTGCCTAAGCCGATTCCATTCCGCGAAATCTTCGTCTATTCGCCGCGCGTGGAAGGTGTGCACTTGCGCATGGGCATGGTGGCGCGCGGCGGGTTGCGTTGGTCCGATCGCCGCGAGGATTTCCGCACCGAAGTGCTCGGCCTGATGAAAGCCCAGCAGGTCAAGAACACGGTCATCGTGCCGGTCGGCGCGAAGGGCGGTTTCTACGTCAAACAGCCCCCCGCTGCTGGCGATCGCGATGCGGTGCTGGCCGAGGGCGTGGCTTGTTATCGCACCTTCATACGCGGCCTGTTGGATGTCACCGATAACATCGTCGATGGTGGGCTCGTACCGCCCGATCGTGTGGTGCGCCATGATGTCGACGATCCGTATCTCGTGGTCGCCGCCGACAAGGGCACGGCGACGTTCTCCGATATCGCCAATGCGCTCAGCCAGGAATACGGTTTCTGGCTCGACGATGCCTTCGCCTCCGGCGGCAGCAAAGGCTACGATCACAAGAAGATGGGCATCACCGCGAAGGGCGGCTGGGAGAGCGTCAAGCGCCATTTCCGCACGCTGGGGAAGGATTGCCAGAGCGAAGACTTCACCGTCGTCGGTATCGGCGATATGTCGGGCGATGTGTTCGGAAACGGCATGCTGCTGTCGCGCAAGATTCGACTGCTCGCCGCCTTCGATCATCGCCATATCTTTTTCGATCCGAACCCCGACAGCGAGATCAGCTTCATCGAGCGCGAGCGCATGTTCGAATTGCCGCGCTCGTCCTGGGCCGATTACGATGCGAGCAAGATCAGCGCCGGCGGCGGCATCTACCCGCGCAGCGCCAAGTTCATTCCGATCACGCCGGAAGTGCGCGCCGCTTTGGGCATCGACGATGGCGTCGAGCAGTTGACGCCGATCGAGGCCATGCGTGCCATCCTTAAGGCGCCGGTGGAACTGCTCTGGAACGGCGGTATTGGCACTTACGTCAAGGCGACTTCGGAGACCCACGATCAGGTGGGCGATCGCGCCAACAACGGGCTGCGCGTCAATGGCAATGAGCTGCGTTGCCGCATCGTGGGCGAGGGCGGCAATCTGGGTCTGACGCAGCGTGGGCGCATCGAATTCGCGCAAGGCGGCGGTTTGCTGAACACCGATTTCATCGACAACTCGGCAGGCGTCGACACCTCCGACCACGAAGTCAACATCAAGATTCTGCTGAACGCGATCGTCGCTCGCGGCGAGATGACGCTCGCCGAGCGCGATCAGCTTTTGGTGGACATGACCGATGAAGTCGCGGGATTGGTGTTGTTCGATAACTATCGGCAGAACCTCGCGATCAGCTTGATGCAGGCACTGTCGGTGCCGCGCCTGGGATCGAAGCAGCATTTCGTGCGCACCTTGGAGCAACAAGGCTTGCTCGATCGGGCACTCGAATACCTGCCCACCGACAAGGAGTTTGAGGAGCGCAAGAGCAAGGGTCAGGGGTTGACGCGCCCCGAACTGTCGATCCTGCTGTCGTATTCGAAGATCGTGCTCTACAAGCAATTGCTCGATTCGGACGTGCCGGAAGATCCGTACTTGTCGAAAGAGCTGCAGTTGTACTTCCCCACGCCGCTGCGCGAGCGCATGGCTGGGGCAATGGAGCAGCACCGACTGCGCCGCGAAATCATCGCCACGCAGGTCACGAATTCGATCGTGAACCGCATGGGCTCCACCTTCATCCTGCGCACCTCCGAAGACACCGGCGAGTCGCCAGCGCAAATCGCCAAGGCCTTCACCATTGCGCGAGAAGTGGTGCGTGCGCGCGACTGGTGGGCGGAAATCGATCGCGCCACGCAGGTGCCAGAGAATGTTTCGATGGACGTGACCTTGGGCATCTGGAACTTGCTGCGCAATCTGACGCGATGGTTGCTGCAATTGCCAGGCAACAAGCTTGAGATCGCTGCCGAAGTCAGTCGTTTTGCGCCAGGCTTCGAGCAGCTCATTGCGGGCCTGGATCAGGTGCTGCCGCAGAGTTATCGCGACGCTTATGCAGGCGAAGAGCGCCGCCTGCTGAGCGCCGGGTATTCCGCCGACATGGCCGCGCGAATCAGCAAGCTGCCGGCGCTCAGCTCGTCCTTCGACATGATCGATTTGGCGCAGACCGAGAAAGTGCCGGTGGTCGATGCCGCACGTGTGTACTTCGATGTCGGCGACGCGCTGCACTTGCGCTGGATTCAAGAGCAAATCGAAACGCTGCCGGTGAGCGGCCGCTGGCACGCCAATGCGCGAGGCGTGCTGCGCGACGAACTATTCGCCCAACGCCGCGCGCTGTCCGCGCAACTGCTCAAACGCCCGATCCCGGCGAACGGCAGTCGCGTGCAAGCGTGGTTGGCCGAAGCCTCCGGTCCGCTAGGCAACACGCTCTCGATGTTGAACGAAATCAGTAGCCAAAAGACGCTCGACTACCCGACGATTTCCGTCGCCGTTCGCCGTCTCGCAATGCTGGTGACAGCAGGGGCGCGATAGGCTTTTCTTGGTTGGTGGTTGTTGGTTGGTGGTTGGTGGTTGGTGGTTGGTGGTTGAGTTGTGCGTTGTGAGTTGTGGCTCTCACAGTCGCAGTTGTAAGCGAGCTGCTACGAAGCCAGTCCAGCCCCCTCTCCCGCCTGGGCGGGAGAGGGCTGGGGTGAGGGTGGGGCAGCTGCTATGGCGCTGCCAAACCGTTCGCCGAGCTGGTGATTTTCGTTTTAACGCCGGTGAGTTTCGCTTCATAGCAACGGTCCCACCCTCACCCCAGCCTGCTCCCGCCCAGGCGCGAGAGGGAGTTACCCCAACACTCCGACGACCACCAACTGCAAAGACCAGGAACAAGAACCATCGATCACGAGCAACCAGCAGAGAACCACCAACCAACAACCACCAACCAACAACCACCAACCAACAACCAACAGCCCAAAATGCTCACCGCCCTAAGCCCCCTAGACGGCCGTTACCACCGGCAAACCGAAGCCTTGCGGCCGATTTTCAGTGAGGCTGGCTTGATCCATCGGCGAGTGCTGGTGGAGTTGCGCTGGCTGGAGGCGCTCGCTGCCGAGCCGGCTATTGCGGAAGTGCCAGCGCTCTCGCCGGACGCTATCGCGTTCTTGCGCGGACTGGCGGAGCGCTTTTCCGATAGCGATGCGGCAGCGGTGAAGGCGATCGAGTCGACCACCAATCACGACGTCAAGGCGGTCGAATACTGGATCAAACGCCAGCTCGGCGAGCACGCCGAGCTCAAACAGGTGGCCGAGTTTGTGCACTTCGCCTGCACCAGCGAAGACATCAACAATCTGGCGTATGCGCTGATGCTGAAAGACGCGCGTGAGTCGGTACTGGTGGCGGCGCTGACGCGCGTGCTGATGGCGCTGCGAAAGATGAGCGCCGAAACCGCGGCGCTGCCGATGCTGAGCCGGACGCACGGACAAACGGCCTCGCCGACCACACTCGGCAAGGAGTTGCGCAACGTCATTGCGCGCATCGAGCGGCAGTTCCGGCAGCTCGAAGCGCAGCCTTTGCTGGGCAAGATCAATGGCGCGGTCGGCAATTTCAACGCACACGTTATTGCGTATCCGGAAGTCAATTGGCGCGCGCTCGCGGCGGCCTTCGTCGAATCGCTGGGATTGACGCATAACGCGCTCACCACACAGATCGAGCCGCACGATTTTATCGCCGAGTACTGCGACATCCTGCGCCGGTTGAGCGTGGTGCTGATCGATCTGTGCCGCGATGTTTGGGGCTACATCTCGCTGGGCTATTTCCGCCAACAGCGTGTCGCTGGCGAGGTCGGCTCATCGACCATGCCGCATAAGATCAACCCGATCGATTTCGAGAACGCTGAGGGCAATTTCGGACTGGCGAATGCGCTGTTCGGACACTTCGCCGAAAAGCTCCCGATCAGCCGTTTCCAGCGCGATTTGACCGACTCGACGGTGCTCAGGAGTCTGGGCAGCGCCGTGGGCTATTTCCTGATCGGCCTGCGTTCGCTGGAAAAGGGTTTGGGCAAACTCAAGGTCGATCCCGAGCGCATGGCGAGCGATCTGGGTGCTGCCACAGAAGTGCTGGCAGAAGCGGTGCAAACAGTCATGCGTCGCTACGGTTTGCCGGAACCTTACGAGCAACTTAAGGCGTTGACCCGCGGCAATGCGATCGATGCCGAGGGCTTGCGCGTGTTCATTGCCGGGCTCGATTTGCCGGAGCCGGCGAAACAGCGCTTGTTGCATTTGCAAGCCGCCGACTACATCGGCCTTGCTGCCGAATTGGCGCGAATCCCATGAAGTGGCCGCTAGAAGTCGATGCGCGCGGTGCCGTGCTTGGCATGCCGCCGTCGACATTTTTGAAGCGCTACTGGCAAAAGCAACCGGTGTTGATCCGCAATGCGTTTTTGGACTTCCCTTGTCCGATTACGCCGAACGATCTCGCCGGCCTGGCCACGCTCGACAGCGCGCCGTCGCGCATCGTGCGCTACCAGCGCAAATCGGATCGCTGGGCCGTGTCCACCGGACCGTTTGCCGACGATGCCTTCGGCAAGCTGGGTTCTCGCGACTGGACACTGCTGGTGCAGGACGTCGATAAGCACGACGATGATGTCCGAGCCTTGCTCGATCGCTTCGCATTCGTGCCGAGCTGGCGACTGGACGATGTGATGATTTCCTATGCGGTCCCTGGCGGTTCGGTCGGTGCGCACATCGATCGCTACGATGTGTTCTTGCTGCAAGGGCAGGGCACGCGGCGCTGGGAAATCGATGTCTCGCCGAATCCGGACGAGCGTTTCCGCGACGACGCGCCAATCAAACTGCTGCGCTCGTTCAAGGCCACGCATGCCTTCGATGTGCGGCCCGGCGACATGCTCTATCTGCCGCCCAACGTTCCGCACCATGGTGTAGCAGTGGATGAATGTCTGACGCTATCGATCGGCATGCGCGCGCCCGGAGGCGCTGAATTGCTTGCCACGTTGGGTGGCGAGTTGCTGCAGGGGAGCGATGCGCTGCGCTACAGCGACGCCGATTTGCGCGAACGGGTCTCGCCGAGCGAAATTGTGAACGACGATGTGCGGCGCGTGCGTCAGACGTTGGCGCAAACCACCGCGCTCGACGACGATGCCTTGGGCGATTTTTTCGCTCGCTTCCTGTCGCAGTATCGACAAAGCGTCGCGCCCAAGCCGCGGCGAAAGGCACCCGACCTGACGCCGGGCACGCGCTGGCAACCTGCGATACGCCTCAATTGGCGGCAATCGCAAGCCGGCGTCAGATTGTATGGCGATGGCTGCTCGTTGGCTTGCAGCGAACGCGTGGCGCGATGCGCGTGCGGCGAAGCGGATTTCGCCTGGATAGCTGAGGCAAATTCAGAGGAGCGGGCCGCGCTACTGGACATCTGGAAGCGCGGCTGGGTTCAAGCCTGTCGATAATTCGTAATCAGGACATCACGGCTTGTGCGTTCACCGACTCGGAGCGCTCGCGCGTCGGCGCGCGCAGCAGGCGCAGGTTCAGTACGTGCGCTGCCGCAACGGTCAGGCCGCCGCATACTTGCAGCGCCACGTGCAACCACTGGCTGTGATGCCAATGGGCGAAGGCGCCGACCAGCAGCATGAGCGCGCCGACCGCGCCTACGATGAGCGCACTGTGGCGGCGATGTTTGGCGAACCCCGCGCTGAGCACGGTCATGGCAAAAGCAACAACGACGCTGGCCATGATTCGCTCGGCTTCGTGCGTCCACAGCAACCATTGCGCGAGTCCATGCCATTCGTGATTGAACGAGCGCAGCGCAAGGTTCAAACTCGGGAGCAACGCGAAAGCCAGCGGCAATAACGCGCAATGCACGGCGCACGCGAACGAAACGCCAGCGCCCAAGCCATCCCAACTCACTGCACCTTTAGACGCATGTAAGCGCATCGTGAACCTTGTTTCAACAAGAAAGCCAATTCGACGAATCGGCAACAGGTAACACTATAACATCAGCCCAGTCGAACTTTGGAGTTGTCCGATTTGCGCACCTTGACCCTGTTCATCCTGCTTGCACTCTCAAGCGGGGCCGTCGCGAATGGCGACAATCTCGCGGCGCATGTACATGGCGCTGCTAAAGCACAGTTGGCCGTCGATGGCAGCCGAATCGAGATGGCGCTCATCGCGCCAATGATCGATATCGCCGGATTCGAGGGGGAAGCGCAGACGCCTGAGCGCAAGGCGCAGTTGGACGCCGGTTTGCGTGCGCTGGAGGGCGTCGCCAGAACAATGCGATTCGAAGGCGGTAGCTGTACGTTGGATTCGGCGACCGCTTCGCCGGCAGCGCAATCGGGCGATCACGGGCATGACCATGACCATGACCATGACCATGACCATGACCATGACCATGACCATGACCACGCCCACGACCACGACCACGAACACGAACATAAACACGACCACGACCACGAACACAAACACGACCACGACCACGACCACGAACACAAGCACGATTCGGCGCACAGCGCGGAGCACGTGCATGCCGACATCGAACTCAACGCCGCCTGGACCTGTAGCGGAACGGTCAAGCTTGTGGCGATCGATCCATGGAAGGCGTTTGCCAGCTTAGAGACGCTCGCCGTCGAGTGGATTGGTGCAAATGGCCAGGGTGCGGTAACGCTGAAACGCTCAGAGACCGATATCGCGCTATGAGCGAAGCGCTGATCGAGCTCCGAAATCTGACCTTCGGGTGGACCAGGAACCGCGTCGACTTGGAGATCGCGGCGCTCGACATTGCACGCGGCGAGCGGGTCTTCGTGCGCGGCGCCAGCGGCAGCGGCAAGAGCACCTTGCTGTCCTTGCTGGCGGGCGTCAATGTGCCGCGATCCGGCACGCTGCGCGTACTCGGCCAGGCCTTAGGTTCGCTGTCGGGCACGGCGCGCGATCGCTTTCGCGCCGAACACATCGGCTACGTGTTTCAGCAGTTCAATTTGTTGCCATATCTGAGCGCGCGGGACAACGTCGTACTGGGTTTGAATTTCTCGCGCGAACGCGCGACGCGGGTGGCCAATCGCAAGGCGATGGCGGATGAGCTGCTGCAGCGCCTCGGGCTGGACGCGCGGCATATCGGCGCGCTGGCCAGCGAGCTGAGCGTTGGCCAGCAGCAACGCGTCGCGGCCGCTCGCGCGTTGATCGGGGCACCAGAGTTGATCATCGCCGACGAGCCAACGTCCGCGCTGGACGCCGATACGCGCGACCAATTCTTGTCGCTGCTGATCGATGCGAGTACGGCCGCCGGCAGCGCTGTGCTGTTCGTCAGCCACGATTCGGGACTACGCGCGCATTTCGACACAACGCTCGATTTGCACACGCTCAACCGCGCGAGGGTCGCCTGATGCTGCTGAAGATTGCGCGATCGAGCCTGTACAACCGCCGAATTTCGGCTCTCCTGACGTTGCTGACGATTGCGATCAGCGTCGCCCTCCTGCTGGCCGTCGAACGCGTCCGCGTGGAAACGCGCAACAGCTTTTCCAATACCATCGCTGGCATCGACTTGATCGTGGGTGCGCGCACCGGGCCGGTGCAGCTGCTGCTGTATTCGGTGTTCCGCATCGGCGATGCGACCAATAACATCCGTTACGCCACCTATGAGGAAATCGCCAAACATCCTCAGGTCGCCTTTGCGATCCCTATTTCGCTAGGCGATTCGCACCGCGGATTCCGCGTGATCGGAACCACGGCCGACTACTTCGAACACTTCCGTTTTGGCGACAAACGCAAACTTGAGTTTGCCGCCGGCGAGCCTTTCGCCGATTTGTACGACGCCGTCGTTGGCGCGGAAGTGGCGCGCGCGCTGGGTTACACGCTCGGGCAGCAAATCGTCGTTGCGCATGGCACCGGGCGGGTAGATATCACGCGGCACGACGACAAGCCGTTTCGCATCGTCGGAATTCTCGCGCGCACTGGAACGCCGGTGGATCGCAGCGTGCACGTCAGCCTGCAGGCAATCGAAGCGATCCATATCGATTGGCAGTCCGGCGCGCGCTTGCCGGGACGAGCTGTGGATGCCGAAACTGCGCGAACGATGGACCTCCAGCCCAAGGCTGTGACGGCTGTTTTCGTCGGCCTCAAGTCGCGCGTCGCCGCATTCTCGATTCAACGTCAGGTCAATGATTTTCGCGGCGAACCGCTGCTCGCCATCATGCCAGGCATCACGCTTGCGCAGTTGTGGAGCTTGATTGGCGTGGCAGAAAACGCGCTGCGTCTGGTGGCGGCTTGCGTCGTGATTGCCGGCATTCTGGGCATGATCACGGCGCTGGTGACGACTCTGAACGAGCGTCGCCGGGAGATGGCGATCCTGCGTTCGCTCGGCGCGCGTCCCTGGCAGATCGGCTTGCTCCTGGTGATCGAGGCCGCAGTGTTGACCGCTCTGGGCGCGACGGTAGGCGTCATTGTGTTGCTTCTTGGCATGGTGGCGCTTGCGCCATGGCTCGCCAGTGCCTACGGCATCTTCATTCAGCCTTTCGCCATGGGCGTGCCGGAACTCATACTTGTTGGCGCTGTCGTTGTCTTCGGTATTCTCGCCGGTCTAGTGCCGGCACTGATGGCCTATTCACGCTCACTGAGCGATGGTCTCAGTATTCGCGTCTGACTTCGACTGGATCTTCCATGCGCCTTGTTATTGCCACACTGCTGCTCGCCATCTCCGGCCTTGCCGTTTCCGAGGAAGTCCGCGAGCTCGATTGGCTGGAGATGATGCCGAAGGATGAAGTCGACGCGCTCATGAATCAGGCGAATGTTGAGCATTCCGGGATGTTCAAGGCGGAGCAGACGGGCAGCTTCAAGGTCATCGACGAACTCGACGATCAGCGCGTCAAGATCGCCGGCTACATCGTTCCGGTAGAGGTCAACGGCAAAAACGAAATGAGCGAGTTTTTCATCGTGCCGTACTTTGGCGCTTGCATCCACGTGCCGCCGCCGCCGCCGAATCAAATCGTCCTGGCGCGCCTGGCGAAACCGATTCCAGTCACGGAAATCTACGACGCATTCTGGATACAGGGCACGATGAATGTCGAAACCATCCACAACGACATTGCATCGGCCGCGTACACCATGGATGTCGAAAGCGTGAAGCTCTGGGAGTAGGTTTCGCGGTCCGGTCGCCAATCCGTGTGCAGCCGCAGACAGCGCACACGCTGGCTGATTCTTCGACGCCTGCTTGTAACCATCTCATCCAGCGAAACGATCCGTCGCCCGCACTAACGCATCGACAATGCCGGGCTCGAATGCCGAATGTCCGGCATCGGGAATGATCTCGAGTTTCGCCTGTGGCCAGGCTCGGTGCAGATCCCAGGCTGAGCGCGCCGGGCAGACCACATCGTAACGGCCCTGCACGATCACCGCCGGGATACCGTGCAAGCGATAGGCATTGGCCAATAACTGATCGTCGCGGTCGAAGAAGCCGCCATTGACGAAGTAATGGCATTCGATACGCGCGAACGCGAGGGCGAACATATCCGCCGCGACGCCGTCGACATGCGCAGGATCCTGCAACAGAAAACTGGTGCGGCCCTCCCACACCGACCAGGCGCGTGCCGCTTCAAGGCGCACAGCCGGATCGCTGGATGTCAGTCGGCGGTGATAAGCGCTCATCAGATCGCCACGCTCCACAAGCGGAATCGGCGCCAGATAGTCCTCGAAGGCATCCGGAAACAGCGCGTCCGTGCCGGCCTGGTAGAACCACTCCAGTTCCCAGCGGCGCAACATGAAGATGCCGCGCAGCACCAGTTCGGCGACGCGATTGGGATGCGTCTGCGCATACGCCAGTGCCAGCGTCGAGCCCCAGGATCCACCGAATACTTGCCAGCGTTCGATATCAAGATGCACACGCAAACGTTCGATGTCGGCGACCAGATGCCAGGTGGTGTTGGCTTCGAGACTGGCGTGCGGTCGCGAGCGCCCGCAGCCGCGCTGATCGAAGAGCACGATGCGGTAGCGTTTGGGATCGAAAAACCGTCGCGACTTCGGACTGCATCCAGCGCCGGGCCCGCCGTGCAGGAACACCACCGGTTTGCCGTCGGGATTGCCGCACTGCTCGAAGTACAGCGTGTGGCCATCGCCCACCGGCAGTGTGCCGGTTTCGAAAGGATCGATTTCAGGATACAACTCGCGCCGCTGTGCCATTCCGCCGCTCCAGATTGTGCGACGGGACATTGCGCGAGTGGAATGTGTGGCTATCGAATGGTCGGGGCGGAGAGATTCGAACTCTCGACCCCCACAACCCCATTGTGGTGCGCTACCAGGCTGCGCTACGCCCCGACCGAAGACCGCAAAGGCTACACGATTTTGGCAGGTGCTGGTAATCGAGGCGGCGCGATTTATTGCGAACGGTTCGGGGGGCGAGATCCGAGGGGCAAGGGGCAAGGGGCAAGGGGCAAGGAGCAAGGGGCAAGGAGCAAGGGGCAAGGAGCAAGGGGCAAGGAGCAAGGGGCAAGGAGCAAGGGGCAAGGAGCAAGGGGCAAGGAGCAAGGGGCAAGGAGCAAGGGGCAAGGGGCCAGGGGCAAGGGGCAAGGAGCAAGGGGCGGGGATGCAGGGGTCGTTGTCTGATTCAGCCTTTGCCGACCCTGCCAGAGTTCAAGCCAAGGACGAACAAGAGATCAGCTCGGCCCCCTCCTCCTGCCCCTCGCCGCCTGTTCCTCTCGGCGCTGCTTGCGCATCCGAATGGGTCGACCGAATGATTGACTTGCAGCCGTCAATGAGGCTCTATTGCAGCTTGGCTTCCAAGCGGAATTGGCATTGAACTATCGACACGCCTATCACGCAGGCAATTTCGCCGATGTGCTGAAGCACGCTGTGCTGGTGGCATTGATCGAAGCATTCAAGCAAAAGGCAACGCCGTTCTCGGTGCTCGATACGCACGCCGGCAGCGCGCGCTATCTGTTGACATCGACCGAAGCCGAGAAAACCCGCGAGTTTGCGTCCGGCATCAAGCCGTTGTTGTCAGTGGCACAAATGCCGTCGTTGCTGCACGTTTACTTGAACGTCGTGCGTTCGTTCAATCCTGGCGGGAATTTGCAGACTTATCCTGGCTCGCCGCTGATCGCTGCCTCATTGCTGCGTGCTAACGATGCGCTGGTTGCCTGCGAGTTGCAGCCCGACGAGGCGCGCAAGCTCAAAGCGGAGTTCCAGAACGATGCGCGCGTCAGTTGCCACCAACGCGATGGCTATGAGGCGCTGCGCGCGTTGCTTCCGCCCAAGCCCAAGCGCGGTTTGGTGCTCATAGACCCGCCGTTCGAAGCGCAGTTCGAGGAGTACAACTCGATTTTGTTGGGTCTGAAGCATGCCCATCAGCGCTGGCCGACCGGCACCTACGCGATCTGGTTTCCGATCAAGTTGCGCCAGGACGCCGAGGCGTTCTATCGGCAGGTCGCGCAGCAGCCCTTTGAAAAGGTGCTGGTCACCGAGCTTTTGCTGCATCCAGCGAACACCGCATTGCGATTGAATGGTTGCGGCATGGTGATCGTCAATCCGCCGTACCGCATCGAGCACAGTTTAGGGGAAATCCTGCCAGCGCTTGGGCGCGCGCTTGAGCAAAGCCGGTACGGGTCGAATGAAGTTCGATTCCTGAAGAGCTGACGCACGTGGGGGTAAATGATGAGGTTCATGTGGGTTCTATTGGCTCTTGTAGCGGCTCCCGCCATGGCGGCTGACCGCGTCACCGGGTTGCCATTCGCAACACGCTCGCCGGTCTACGCAAGCCAGGGCATGGCGGCCACCAGCCATCCGCTGGCGACGACGATCGCCCTCGATGTGTTGAAAGCCGGCGGCAGCGCCGTCGATGCGGCGATCGCTGCAAACGCCGCGCTTGGGCTCATGGAACCCACCGGGTGCGGGATCGGCGGCGATTTGTTCGCCATCGTTTGGGACCCGAAAAGCCAGCGCCTGCACGGTTACAACGGCTCAGGACGTTCGCCCAGATCGCTCAGCCGGCAGTGGTTTCTCGATAACGGCTACAGCGCGATTCCCTCGTTCGGACCGTTGCCGGTGACCGTGCCCGGCGCTGTCGATGGCTGGTTTGCGTTGCACGAGCGCTTTGGAAAAATGTCGATGGCGAAGGTGCTCGCGCCCGCCATCGGTTACGCCAGGCGCGGGCATCCGGTGCACGACACGATTGCCTACTACTGGGCGCGTTCCGTGCCACGCCTGCAGGCGCACCCCGGATTTCTAGCGCAGTTCACCATCGACGGTCGCGCGCCTCGCGCGGGCGAAATCTGGAAGAACGTCGATCTTGCGCGCACCTATGAGGCGCTGGCCAAGGAGGGCCGGAACGGCTTTTATCGCGGCGAAATTGCGGCCACCATCGATGCCTACTTCAAGGCCAACGGCGGGTTCTTGAGCGCTGCCGATCTTGCCGCGCACAAGGGCGAGTGGGTCGATCCGGTGAGCGTGGACTATCGCGGCTACAGGGTGTGGGAATTGCCGCCGAACGGGCAGGGCATAGCGGCGCTACAGATGTTGTCGATACTCGAAGCCTTCGATCTGAAATCGTTTGGCTTCGGCAGTCCCGAGCATGTGCATCTGGTGGTCGAGGCCAAAAAACTCGCCTTCGCCGACCGTGCCCGATGGTACGCCGATCCGGCCTTCCATCCAGCGCCGCTCGAAATGCTGCTGAGCGACGCTTACGCGGACCAGCGCCGAGCGCTCATCTCGATGGACACGGCTATGAAAAGCACTGAGCCAGGCGCGGCACCCATCCAGGAAGGCGATACGATTTATCTGACGACCAGCGACGCCAGCGGCATGATGGTGTCGCTGATCCAATCGAATTATCGCGGCATGGGGTCGGGCATGGCGCCCCCAGGTCTGGGCTTCATCTTTCAGAATCGCGGCGAGCAGTTCGCGCTTACCGCCGATCATCCCAATCGCTTCGAGCCGGGCAAGCGGCCGTTCCACACGATCATCCCGGCGTTCGTGACCAAAGACGGCAAGCCGTGGCTGAGCTTCGGTCTGATGGGCGGCGCGATGCAGCCGCAAGGGCACGCGCAAATCCTGATCAATCTCATCGACTTCGGGATGAATTTGCAGGAAGCCGGCGATGCCCCGCGCATTCATCACGATGGTTCTACCGAACCCGCGGGCGGCGTGGAGCCGATGACCGACGGCGGCGTGGTGCAGTTGGAGTCCGGATTCCCGATCGAGACTATTCGCGCGCTGATGCGCAAGGGTCATCGCATCGAGTTCGCCGACGGGCCCTATGGCGGCTATCAGGCGATCGGTTTCGATGCCGAGAGCGGCGTCTACACCGGTGCCTCGGAGTCGCGTAAGGATGGGCATGCGGCGGGTTACTGATTCCAGCAACCGCCGGAAAACAGCACCAGGTTTTGAGTCGCGGCGAGAGTGGCATTTGCCGAAGCCAAAGAACGCATGAGGTGGCGAACAGGTACGGCCCCGCGCCTGCTCGTTTTCCCGTATTGGTTAACTACCGACACGATCATCAGGTGACAGGTCGCGCTGTCATCCCGTACACTTAGCTCCGTTCGCGCGCTGGATGAAGCGCCACCCCGGCTTGCCCTGGTTCCCTTCGATTCGCAGTACCGGCGCTGCCGCCGGCAGCGGGAGTTCCAGAGTTCCATGACGGGCGCTATGCGAACGGCGAATTCGGTCGGGGACGAATTTGTACACGGCCGCCTGGCGAGATGCTCCAGACGCCGACCCTGGAAAACGACAAGAGAGCATGATCTGATGAGCTTTGACGCACTCGGGCTGTCGCCCGCGTTGTTGCGTGCTGTAGCTGAGTTTGGCTATAGCGAACCGACACAGATTCAACGCGAAGCGATCACGCTGGCGTTGACCGGTCGAGATGTCCTCGCCGCCGCCCCTGAAGGTAGCGGGAAAACCGCCGCTTACCTGCTGCCTTTGCTGGAGCGACTCTTCCCCGCTGGCGAGCGCCTGCTGGACGGCACGTGCATCCATGCGGTCATTCTGGCGCGAACCATCGAAGCCGCCGGCCTGGTGTTCGAGAAACTCGATGCCTGTGGTCGCGAGCTTGGGCTTGTCGCGGCATTGATCGGCGATGCAGCACCTTCGCTGCGCGACGCTGGCGCCGATATTGTCGTAGCAACGCCAAGTCGTCTGGCCGAGTTGCTCGATAGCGCATCGCTCGATCTCAGCGGCCTGCGCCTATTCGTGCTCGATGACGCCGATCAAGTGATCGCGGCCAATGCGCTGCCCGAACTTGAGCGCATCCTCACGAGACTTCCCAGGGCGCGGCAGACCCTGTTGTTTTCCTCAGTGTTGTCCGACGACGTCCGTCGCCTGGCCAAATCGTATCTGGTATTGCCGGTGGAATTGCAGGTGCGGCTGCAGGCAGGCGCCGTCGCCAAGCCGTTGCCGCCGATACCAACCTCCGTTGCGCTTCGAACCTTTGTGGTGATACCGAGCCGCAAGCGAGACGCGCTGCAGCACCTGATTGCGCAAGACGTAGAACGACAGACGCTGGTGTTCTGTCGCACCAAACATGGCGCCGACAAGATTGCGCATTACCTGGAACGCTGGGGACATTCGGCCGCCGCTTACCACGGCGCGAAGAGTCACGGCGCCCGCGCCCGCGCGCTGTCCGGTTTCCAAAGCGGCGAGCTGAAGATTCTGGTGGCGACGGATAGCGCGGCTCGTGGCCTGGATCTGCCGAAGCTGCCCGTGGTCATGAACTACGATCTGCCGTACGCCGCCGAAGACTTCATTTATCGCATCGCCCGTACGGGTGGGGATGGCGACGGGCTGGCGATCACACTGGTCACGCAAGACGACACGCCGCAGTATCGCGATGTGCAGCAGCTGCTGGGCGGCAAGCTCGACCCGCAGCCGTTAGAAGGCTTCGAGCCGGCCGAGCCCTTCGATCCGAGCAAGGATCCGCCGCCACGCGAAGCGCGAGAGCATGCACCGCGAGAGCCGCGGGAGCAGGCGCCGCGGGAGCCGCGCGCCGTTGCGCAGCCGGATGTGCAAGGCATGGAACGCGCAGACGACAGTCGCGGTCGCAAACGCCGCCGCCGCCGCGGCGGCGATCGGCCGATCAAACCGGAGTTCATCGGATTGCCGGTGGACGATGAAGGCGAAGAGCTGGGCGACGCGCCTCAGCCGGCGATCGAAAGCGAGTCGCCGGATCGAGGTCCGCGTGGTGAGCGCCGCCGCCAGCGCAAGCGTGGACCGCGCGATCCGAATGTGATCTCGCCACAGGGCAACGATGTCATCGCCGATGACGACGGCGACAACGATCGTCCGGACCGGGGCAACTCGATACATACACCACCGTTGCCGCAATACCCTCAAGTCATCATTCGGCGCCGCGGCCGCAAGGATCCGTTCGCGCCGGTGGTTCTGGACGAGAATCGCGCCAACCAGTTCGATGAACGTCAACCCGAAGACTTCCGCGATCAGTGGAGCGTACTTGGCCCCGATGCCAGCCGCCCGGCATGGACCTTCGCCGATCATCGCCAGCCAACCGGCGAACGCCGCGGACCCGGCCCGCGCGGTACGCGTCCGGCAACACCGGTACTCCGCGAAGGCGCGCCGCGCGGTCGTCGTCGGCAGCGGACGCGAGGTGTTTGAGGCAAGGCAAGCGGTTGCTGCGCGACCGCTTGCTGTTGGCGATGGTATTGCCTTACTGAATGATCTGCCGCCGGAATCGACGCAATGAATCTCGAAGCAGCGGCGATGACGACAGTGGCTCTGGCTGCGCTGTTTTTGCTTGCACTGGGCACAGTCGCTCTCCTTCTGCCGGCCTCTGCGGACAAGTTCCTTTCGGCCTTTGCGAGCAGCGCCAGAGCGCATTTGCTGGAGATCACCGTGCGGTTAGTGGTGGGCCTGGGTTTCCTGGGGTGCGCAACGCTGCCGGCCGGCCAGGCTTTTCGAGTGATAGGCTGGGTGCTGATCGCCACGACACTGGCGATGCTGTGCATTCCCTGGCAGACGCATAGGAAGTTTGCGAACTGGGCCGTTCCCAGAGCGCTTCGTTTCAGGCCACTGATTGGCGTGGCTTCAACTGCCATGGGCGCTGGCGTGCTTGCGCTGTTGGCTGCAGGTGGCAGAACTTAGCCTCTGCGATACACGCGGACTTATCGCCCTGGTGAAATGTCCAGGCTAGCTCAGCCCACGGCCATTTCTTCGGCGCCAGATTGCGCCTGGGCAATCAACGCATCCAGTGTGGCGCGCTCGTCGCGCCCGATGGCCACGCCGACGGCGACATCCAGTTCCAGCGCCTCATCATCAATGCGCAACGCCCAGGAAAAGCTCTGGCGCAGCAGTTGCCGCAGGCGCTCATCGTCGAAGGCGCCATCGCGTGCGAGCAAAAACAGCAATTGTCCAGGCGCATGTAACCACAGGTCGATGGCATCGGGAAAGGCGCTTCGCAAGCGCTGCATCAGCGCACGCTCAACGCGCGGCAGCGAATTGCTGCCGAGCGCCTGATCCACCAGCTCGGCATCCAGCACGCGAATACTGGCGACCAGCAGCGCGCCGCGACCGCGCGCGGCCCACCACAGCGCGGTGCGCGCCGTTCCCAGGCGGTGTGCTTCCGCTCCAGGTTCGCCCGGCACGGGCGAGGCGCTGCGCACCAGGCCCAGCGTCAGCGGGCGGCCATGCTCGTCGGCCATATTGCTGCGATGAAGCGCAAGCTCGTAGAGCCGACCGTGCGCATTGAGCCGTGCCTTACCCTCTGAGCTTTGGTCGCTCAACCAGCGCGAAGCGGACTGACCGACAAGTTCCACCGGCGGCGTACCTGCGAGGCGCGAAAAGCCCTCGTTGACCAGACGGAACTCATGGTTGTGATCGAGTACGAACATCGGTTCGGGCAATCGGTCGAAGATCTGATCCATGAAGCCGACGATGCGCTCCTGACCGGCAGCGGCGCGCAGCAGGTTATCAACGACCACCAGCACGGCGCCAACCAGCGTCACGCCGATCGCACCAAGCGGCAACCACCATCCAAGCTGGAATGCGCCGTAGCCGGCAATCGCTACCAGTGCGAGCAAAACGCTGCCGCGCGCGATGCCGGTCCACAACGATCGATACACCATGAAGCGCCACACTGCGAGCCACGAGACAACGAACAGCAATAAGTACTCGATCCATTCGGGCAGCGAACGCAGCCCAAGGCCCTGACCGGCGCTGTAAGCCAGAATGTTGTCGATCAAGGCGGCGTTGAATTCGACGCCCGACAGGCCGCGCCCTTGGGTCGCTGTCAGTGGCGTCTCCATGGCGCGCTGTAACGACAGCGATGAATTGCCGATCAACACCACGCGATTTTCCAGCCGTCGCGTATCGAACTCTGGCGAAAGGACCTCGGCGAAGTTGATCACCGGGATATTGGCGCTTCGAAATGGCAGGCTGTAGGCCAGCAGTTGCTCCTCGCCCAACTCCGATTCGCCGCTGAAGTGCTTGCCCAGGCGCGGCTGGTATTCGCCGAAACTCTCGCTCACTGCGGGCAACTGGCGGTCGCCCAGCACCAGGCGATTGCGATCGTCGATGGCGACCTTTCCGTCCAGCGCCGCGCGAACGACTTTGAGCAGCACCGATTCGAGCAGTACCTCGCCCTGGCGGAATCCGAGCAGTGTCATGCGGGTGACGTCGTCGTGCGTATCGGGCATCGATTGCACAAAGCCAAAGCGGCCGCTATCGCGCAGCACCGGCGGCGCCGGTACGTCTTCGCGCGCGAGCGGCGTGATCGCCGCCAGGCCGTATAGATTCGGCATCGCGCGGTAGCGCTCAAGCAAGGCCTCATGGCCGGTCTGCACCGGCACATCGCGCAGCAGGTTGAGAAGCACCGCTCGGGGTTTCCCCGCATCGACCCTGTTCAACACCTCGGCCAGCAGCGCATCGGAGAACGGATAGTCGGGATACTTCGCGAAATCGGTCTCGCCAAAACCGATGACCACCACGCGTTCGCTCGTGGGTCCTACGCTGAGCCGATTGAACGCATCGTAGATCGCCAAACCAATCGGCTCGATCAAGCCCGTGAGCCGTAGCAGCAGCATCAGCAGGAACACCGGCAACGCTAGCCGGAGTGCGCGACGACCGCGTTGGGAGAGGCCAAAACGACGTGGGTCTTTAGAGGAGATCATGGCGTTCACGATAAGTCTTGGGCGTATGCCCGGTCAGCGCACGGAAGGCGCTGGTGAAATGCGACTGGCTGGAAAAGCCGAGCTCTAAAGCAATGTCGCTCAAGCCAAGCTCGCTTTCGCGCAAAAGCTTCTTGGCCAGATCGATGCGCCGCTCCTGCACATACTGTTGCGGCGACATCCCGAGGGCGCGCTTCATCAGTCGCATCAATTGGTATTGCGACAGTTCGCAGGCGGCCGCCAATTGCTCGATGACAATAGGCGCCGGTAGTGTCTTTCGGATATAGCTGTCGAGCCGTTCGCGCTGCGCTGGACTCAGACCCTGCGGGGGCGCGATCGGCGACTCGCCGCTCAAATAAGCGCGCACCAGATGCATACCGATCAAACGAGCGATCGGACCCAAGAAGCCCTCGGCAAGGCGGCCGCTGAGTTGCGCTTCGTGCTGTATCAAGGCGGCGTAGTGCTCGATCACCGGATCGTGCGCCGGTTCGCGCAGAGCGGTCGGTCGAAGCTCGGTCCCCGTTTCGACGGCCAGTTCCGCGAGTTGCTGCGGCTCGATGCAGATACTCAAGCGCCGCCACGATAAGCCGATGCGCCAGCTAACAGCTGTACCTGCAGGAACGAAGGCTGTGGCTGCAGGTCGCAGCGGCAGGGACGCGTCGTCGGCGTTCAAATGCACGTCTCCCGAGCGGCAAAGACGCAAATGCCACTGGTGCGCACTCGACGCCGCATCGCGGCGAAGGCCGGCGTCTTCGTCGGCCAGCACCAGGCTCAACGCCTGGTTGCCCGCCGTAAAGCTCTCGATAGCAGCGATAGGCACGTTGTCTCGCAACCGGAGAACTCGGGATAGTCGACACTACTGCCGATCCGTTGGCAATGGTTGTCGATTTACGCACGCTATAGCACCGCTTGGTATCGAGAGCTGGGTTCCCGTGCCCAAAAGACGAGCCCGGCACTGCGCCGGGCTCGTCAATGGCAATCGCCGAATCGCGATCAATAATCGGCCGGTTCCACGCTAATCCGCACTCGGATTTCGGTGCCAGGATGGCGGTCGGTGAACACCTGACCCACCGTGCCATTGTAGTCGTAGGTCACGTCGTAGCCGGTGAGCCGACGCTCTTCCCGATAGCTCTCGACGACATCGCAACGGCGTTCATGCACGGTGCGCTCGTAACGCGGGCCACCGTAGTATCGGCTCTGTCGCTCGGAGTCGCGACCGATCGATGCGCCCAGGACGACGCCGGCGAGTGTCGCGGCGGCACGGCCATCACCGCTGCCGAACTGATTGCCAACCAGGCCGCCAATGATTCCGCCGACGATTTCCGGCGTATCGCTGCGATGGCGATAGCGCGGTCCGCTGACGTAGGTCACGGGCTCGTTCCAGCACTGGCGTCGCGGCTCAGCCACCGGTACGTTCTCATACACCGGGCGAGCATCGACGACGCGGGCAAAATCGTAGCCGTCGCCGCTGCCGCGGTAGCCGTCGTCGTAGCCGCTCCGAGGCGACTGGTTGTAGCCGGCCTGCGTGTAAACTTCTTCCTCGGCGTAATAGCTGTCGTCGTAGTAGTTCTGCGCTGCGACTGAACCGGCGAGCGCCATCATCGTCATACCCAACCACATCCGAGCCATGGCTCATGCACTCCAAGTGCGCCGCGCACGATGCGCGGGTTCGGAGAAAATCGTAGGCCTGCTTGGATAACGGCAGTCTGAATCGCGCCTGGTCTGTTGGCGACTGTTTATCGAGGCGCACCAGTGGTGGTTAGCCGAGCTTGGCAGCCTCACGCAGCACTGCCGCGATGAACGACTTCAAATCGTCGACAGCGGGTGCGGCGAGAACGGCGTCGAAGACGCGCGGATTACGCTCGTCCAAATAGCGCGACTGCGCCATTTCCATTTGTACCGCGTGCACGCCGCGCGCCGGCGTACCGTAATGCCGCGTGATATAGCCGCCCTTGAAGCGGCCGTTCGCCACATGGCTGCAGCCGCGCTGCTGCAACTGCGCGACGATTGCCGCCGCGATGGTGCCGTCGCAGCTGGCGCCGCTTGCGGTGCCGAGGTTGTAGTCGGGCAGCACACCTTCGAAGAACATTGGGCAGCGGCTGATGATCGAATGGCCTTCCCACAGCACAACGTTTGCGTGCAGAGAACGAAGCCGCCGCAGCTCCTCCGCTAATGCGTTGTGATAGGGCAGCCAATAGCGCTCGATGCGTTCTGACATGTCGGCAGGCGAGGGCTCCAGACCCTCGCGATAAATCGGCGCGCCGTCGAACATAACCGTCGGGCAAAGCCCGGTTTCGCTGCGTCCCGGATACAGCGGCTGGCCATCGCGCGGGCGATTCAGATCGATGGTGTAGCGTGAGTAGCGCGGGCGTAACAACGTTGCGCCAAGTTCGAGTGCGAACGCGTACAGGGAACTGACGTGCCAATCGGTATCGGGCGAGGCGCGCGCCGCATCGGTCATGGCGTTTGCGATGTCGCCCGGAATCTCGACGCCATCGTGCGGCAAGCTGATCAACAGCGGCGCCTCGCCACGCGCTATGCGAACAGTTTCGCCGTCCTGCCAGGCGTCGAAGAAACTCATACAAATCGTCCTGGCGAGTAGGGCGTCGGATCAATCTCTGGGGCGCGTCGGGTCACCATCGCCTCGATCATTTGCCCGGTACCTGCAGACATGCTCATGCCGAGCATGCCGTGCCCAGTGGCTAACCACAGGCGTCGGAAGCCTGGGGCCGCGCCGATAATCGGTACATCGTCTACCGACATCGGTCGCCATCCGTACCATTCCTCCAGGCGCGTCGAGCCGATCGGTTCAACCAGATACTCGCTGGCGCTGGCGACCAACTGCTCGATCCGTCGGCGGTTCAGGCTTGCATCGTAACCCGCAAACTCCATGGTGCTGCCGATGCGGTATGTGGATCGCCACGGCGTAATCGCAATGCTCTTTTCGCGACAGACGATCGGCACGCGCGCGGCCCGTGCTGGCGGCTCGGTGGTGATGGAGTAGCCCTTGCCTGGTTGCACTGGAATACGGAGGCCGATGGATCGACTCAGCAGTGGCGACCAGGCGCCGAGGGCAAGAACGACGTGTCGGCCGCCGCGCGCTCCTCGCGGGCCATGCACACGCACCGTCTCGCCATTGCGCTTGAGCGCAGCGATTTCAAAGCCAGTTTCGATGCCCCCGCCCATTTCGACCACGCGCCGCGCCAATTCGGACACAAAGCGATCGGGCCGAAACTGCGCATCGCCGGGTGTGTCGAATCCGCCGATGACGTCGTCACGCAATGCTGGCTCACGCTGACGCAGCGCCTGGCCGTCGAGCGCCTCAACAACCGTTCCGACCTCGGCCAGCGCCTTAGGCCACCAGGCGAATGCATCCAGCGCTTGCTGGCTCTTGAACACCGTTAAATGTCCGCGCGCGGCGAATTCGCAGTCGAGGCGCTCGTCCCGACACAAAGATTCAATGGCGCCGCGGGACGTTTTGAGCAGAGCCGCTTTGGCGCGAAGCCCGCGCTCGAACGCGGGCCAGGCGCAGCGGCTGGCGAAGCCCAGCAGCCAGGACAGTAGCGCCGGATCCAGGCTCGGTTTGACGTAGAACGGCGCTGCAGGATCGAGCATCCACTTCAGCGCTTGACCGACCATCCCGGGTTTAGCCAAGGGCGGTGCATGGCTCGGCGTAATCGTGCCGCAATTGCCATGCGAGCTACCCGAGCCCGGCGCGCCTTGGTCCAAGAGCGTCACACTGTGACCCGATTGCAGCAGGTAATAGGCACAGCACAGCCCAATCACGCCTGCGCCAAGGATCAATACGTCGGGTTCGCGTTCCATGCCGGAAGTTTAGCTCGGCGACGGCGTTAACGTGGCGGAAAGCGAACTGACCAGCAGGTCAATTCGTCCTAAAGATGCGCAGACCGGACGATATCGCCCTCGCGTTGAGAGTGCGGCATGGCCGGCCGGCTTCAAGCGCGCAAGCGATTGATTTGCAGAGGCGATCTTGGACAAACGCCGGACTCGCCGTGCGCCGACACACACAGGAATGCGCATGTTCAGACCCGTCTGCGTATTCCTGGACCCTGCTCAGCTGAAGCATCCGCTTCGCTCGACCAGGCAGAGACGCCTCGCAACTGTGACGGCGTTGGCATTCTTCCTGCATTGGCGTGACCAACAAGTCACACTTGGGACAATTCAATGGACAATGCCATGGAACTGCAGTTTGCGTTGCGCGCGCCCGGCTCGGGGCCGCTGGCTGCAGTCATTTGCGCATTGGCCGATTGGCTGGAAGACCCGAATTGCAATCAGCAACATCGCGCATTGGTGACACGCTTGCTCGCCAATGGCGAGGTTCCAGCGATTCTTGCCGAGCGCGCACAGAACCGTCTGGTCAGCTACGCCGAGCAGGTCGAGGCGCTTCACGGCGCCGTATTCCAAGCGCCCGCCGACACCAAGCCGATGCTCCGCGCCGTCGTCTGAGCCGCTTCGGCGATATTTTCCACGTGGTCTGCGGCAGCCTGCTGCCGCTGTAACTTCTACCGCTCGCTGGCAACTCCCAGCACCGCGCCCCGATCAAACCAATTCTCGATCAGCTTCGTCACGTCGCTTTCCGCCAGTGCCGGCACTTGCTGACACAGCGCGTCCAGTAAATTGCGCCCGGATCGAGGCGACTCTGCCAGCATCTGCCAAAGGAGCGCTGCCAGCGGCGCGAGTTCCTGGAACTGAACTTGGTCCTGGCGATTGCGATAGACGAGCAACCAGCTCGGCTGTTCGGGTGCTTGTCGGGGCAGAGCGCCAGGGTGAATTCTGTGAACGGCATATTGATACCCGACCAGTCGCGCCACGGGTGAGGCAACAATCGGGCGATCCATCCAGTCGCCGCGATCAAGCGCGGTATCGATGGTCGCTTCTTCGATATCGAGTGCCAGCTCCAGCCACTCGTAGTGGGCGAGTTCGAGCAAGAATGGGTAGTCGGTCCAGGTTTCCGGATGGGCCGAAAGGAACGCCATGAACTCCTGCGCGATCTGATGGAAGTAAGGCGAATGCGCGGCGTGTTTGCGGTAGTACGCCCGCACCAGTCCCGTCCAGACGTTGGCCGGCAAGATCTTTTTGATCACCGGAAAGTTATTGGCCAGCAGTCCAGCGACGTTGTTGAACAATAAGTCCCGATAAATCTGCAAGCGGCGATCTTCGATGCCTTCCGGCGCTGGCGTCTGCGCCGGATCGCGAAGGTGCGCGGCCAGTTCGCGCTGCGCGCGCTCAAAGCCCAGCATAGGCCCGGACCCGACCCAGCTCGTCGAGCAATTCCCCGAGCGGCGGCAAGTTGAAATCGCGTTCCAGCAGTACCGGCTTTACGCCCAGTTTTTGGCGCGCGTATTCCAGCAACTCGAACACCGGATCGACCACCGCAGCGCCGTGCGTATCGACGATCAAGTCCGGCGCTTCCACATAGTGCCCGGCAATGTGCATGTAGCGAACCCGGCTCGGCGGCACTGCGTCGATGAACTGCCTTGGGTCGTAGCGGTGATTGATGCTGTTGACGTAGACATTATTGACATCGAGCAACACATCGCAGTCTGCCTCGCGAACCACGCTCAAGAAGAACTCCAGTTCGCCCATTTCCGAGGCAAGCGGCGTGTAGAACGAGGCGTTTTCAATTGCGATGCGCGCACCAATGATGTCCTGGGTTTGCCGAATGCGCGCTGCCACATGCCTGACCGCATCGCTCGTGAATGGAATGGGCAGCAAATCGTAAAGATGGGAATCGTCTGCGCACCAGCTCAAGTGTTCGCTGTAGAGCGCGATCTGGTGCTCACGAAGAAAATCGCGAACCTGCGCCAGGAATTCCGTGTCGAGTTTGCCCGGACCGCCAAGCGACAACGACAGACCGTGCGCCAGAACCGGCTTTTGCTCCGAGTAGGCTCGGAACGCCTTGCCCAATCGTCCGCCGATGCCGATCCAGTTTTCAGGTGCGACTTCAAAAAAGTCAATGCGCTCAAGAGCGCTCGGGTGATCTCGGAGCGCCTTGAACATGCCGCGGCGCAGGCCCAGGCCTGCGCCGCAGGGAATCGCCGATGCTTGCATCAGCGGGTCAGGCGGCGCCGCCGCACTTACCTTCTTCACCCTTGTCGCCACCGCATTTGCCTTCGCCGCACTTGCCTTCCTCGCCCTTGTCGCCGCCGCACTTGCCTTCGCCGCACTTGCCTTCTTCACCCTTGTCGCCGCCGCACTTACCTTCTTCACCCTTGTCGCCACCGCACTTGCCTTCGCCACATTTACCTTCTTCACCCTTGTCGCCACCGCACTTGCCTTCGCCACACTTGCCTTCTTCGCCCTTCTGGTCGCCGGCCAACATATAGCCTTGGTCGAGATCGACAGCTGCCAGCGAGCCCGGAGCCGCCGACGCACTGCAAGCCAAGCCGCCCAGCAGCGCGGCGCCAACCATCAGGGAAACGGGTTTCATCATCGAACTGCTCATGTGCGACTCCTCGAAATTTGGTGATGCCGTCAACGGCAAACGGCGCGTAATGCTGATCCTAAATTGATGAACCTGACAAGCGTCCTTCGTGGTTCGGCGCGCTGTCATCCATACGAGACCGGGAGGGGAAGCGGATGCTTTCATGCATCGCGCAACATACAGCGCTAAGCCTTCGGCACGACCGCCACCGTAATTTCTTCGCGATCGTGATAGAGCTGCTTGGCGCAAAACCTGAATTTGGGCCTGGCAAGCTTGAGCAGTTCGCTGCGGGCCTCGATCCACGCCGCGTACCGTTTGCGCATGGGAAGTTTGAGATTGAATATCGCGCCACGGCAGCGCCCGGATCTGAGCCACTCCACCATCAGCGCAACCACGCGCGAGGGTTGCTCGACCATGTCGCACACCAGCCAATCGACCGGGTTTTTTGCGCGAAATCGAAAACCGTCTTCGCGCCGATGCTCCACCTTGCCGCTGGAGAGCAAGCGTTCGTCGATCTTGCCATTGTCGACAGCAATGACCCGAAGTCCGCGTTGCACGAGCTGAAATGTCCATCCCCCCGGCGCGGCACCCAGGTCTACCGCACTCATGCCCGGTTTGAACAAACGCGCGCGCTCGCCGGGTGTCAGCAACACCTGGATGGCTTCATCCAGCTTCAGGGTCGATCGCGACGGCGCGGCCGTTGGGAACTTGAGTCGCGCAATTCCGCCAGGAAACGGTCCGCCGCGCCCAATTCCAACGAGCGCAGCGGTACTTGCTGTGAGCCAGACTGCGCCTCGCTCACCACGGTTTTGCACGGAATCGGCCAATCGATTTTGCAGAGCCTTCGCCAGCGGCGCCAATGGCCGCGTGTCGTCGGCGTCGGGATGAATGACGGAAATCGACTCCAGCGGACCAAGTGTCGCCAGCGCTGCGCGCAATGGCGTCACGCGGTCTTTGGCATCCAGCGCCGGCAAGCGGTGCCGAATCTCCAGCACATCGCGCGCGAACACCATTTCATCAAACGGCGGCGTTGCCTCGGCGAGTACCAGACCCGCTTGCGGGCTTTGCCCAGCGCCCAGCTCTGCAATCAGGTCAGCCTCGAAACCTGGACGGCAGAGCAGGGCGAAGGTCACTTTTCCAGCGTCCTAGGCGAGCGCTGCTTCTACCCCTGAGGTCAGCGATTCTGCGCCAGCGCGAACGCCGGCCGCATGCACGATCGCGCGTGGCAAGATGCGCTCGAAATAAAAATGCACAGTCGCCAGTTTCGCCGCGCGGAACTCGGCGGTACCGGCAAAACTTGCACGGGTCACAGCTTCCGCTTCGCGTGCCAGGAAGTATGCGAAGGTCACGTATCCAGAGTAGAACAGGTAATCGACCGCAGCCGCCCCGATTTCGTCGGCATTTTGCGCAGCGCGCGTGCCGATCTCGCGGGTCAGGCCTTCCCACTCTTTGGCCAACTCTGCCATGCGCCGCACATAGCTACCCGCTTCGGCGTGGTCGTGGTGTGCTGCGCAGAACTCGGCCACTTCAGCGAGGAATTGACGTAAACCCGCCGCCTGCTGGCCCATGATCTTGCGGCCCAGCAAATCCAGCGCCTGGATCTGCGTGGTGCCCTCATAAATCGTGGTGATACGCGCATCGCGCAGAAGTTGCTCCAAACCCCACTCGCGCACATAGCCATGTCCGCCGAGCACTTGAATGCCGTGGCTGGTGCATTCGATCGCCAGCTCGGTCAGCATCGCTTTGCTGATCGGCGTCAAGAACGACAAGATATCGTCTGCGCGCTGGCGCACTGCCGCATCTTGAGCTTTGGCCACCAGATCGACTTGCAGCGCCGAGTAAAAGCAGAGCGCACGGCCGGCCTCACCGATGGCCTTCTGCGTCATCAACATCCGGCGCACATCGGGATGCACGATGATCGGATCGGCCGGCTTGTCCGGGCGTTTAGCGCCCGACAACGAACGCATCTGCAATCGATCCTTGGCATACGCCAGCGCGTTCTGGTGCGATACCTCGATCAGTCCCAAACCTTGTACGCCAACGCCCAGGCGCGCGGTATTCATCATGGTAAACATCGCGTTCAAACCACGATTTTCTTTGCCGATCAAATAACCGACGGCGCCATCGAAATTCATCACACAGGTGGCGGAACCCTTCAGGCCCATCTTGTGCTCGATGTTGCCCGCCGCGACCGCGTTACGCTCGCCGACGCTGCCGTCGCGCGCCACCTTGAACTTGGGCACGATGAACATGCTGATGCCCTTGGTGCCGCCGGGCGCATCGGGCAGACGCGCCAGCACCAGGTGCACGATGTTCTGGCTCATATCGTGTTCGCCAGCGGTGATGAAAATCTTCGTGCCGCTGATCGCGTACGCACCATCGCCCAGCGGCTCGGCGCGCGTGCGCAACAGGCCAAGGTCCGATCCGCAGTGCGGCTCTGTCAGGCACATGGTGCCGGTCCATTCGCCGGACAGGATGCGTGGGATAAAGAGCTCGCGCTGCCATTCTTCGCCATGGTGAACAAGCGCATCCACCGCGCCGGCGGACAACAACGGATACGTGCCCCAGGCAACGTTGCACGACTCGATCATCTCCTTGAAGACATATCCGACGCTTTCGGGCATGCCCTGGCCGCCGTACTTCGGATCGCCGCATAAGCCGGTCCAGCCACCTTCGACAAAGCGGTTGTAAGCGTCCTTGAAGGCTTGCGGCGTCGTGACGGTTTTGCTGTCTTTGTCGAAATGGCAGCCCTCTTCATCGCCGATCTGGTTGGTCTGGATCAGTACCTGTTCGCAAAACTTGGCGCCTTCATCCAGCACCGCGTCCACCAGCTCTCGGGTGTGGTCTTTCCCGCCCGGCAGGCTGTTCCAGACACTTGGGGCATCGAGTACATCGTAAAGCGCAAAGCGCATATCGGCCAACGGTGCGGTGTAATTCATGAGCGTATTTCCATGCAGAGTTCAATTTGAAGAGGGTTTGCCGATCGGCTTTCTTGAGCAGATCGTTTGAGCTGAGGCGGAGTGCGATGAACTCCCTCTCCCGCCATACGAGAGATGGCTGGGGTGAGCTTGGCCGCCTTCAATGGAGAGTGCACGCATCTGTCAGGGGGCGCTCGACGACTACCGATACGATCCCGGCTTGCCGGGCGTTGGCCGCAATCGACCCTGGTACTTCACGGGATAGGCGCGACCCAACTCAGCAATCCTGACCTCGCCTTCTAGCACGTAGCTCATGGAGTTTCCGTCGACAAGCGCGGCGAGCGCCGGCAAAGCGCTCACAGCCGCCAGATCGACATCCACCACATCGCCGGCCACCGGCGGCAGAGCAAGATCGAGGACCTGGCTGCCGCGTACGCTGGGGCCATTGTCCGGGCGAAACTCAAAATCGAAGCGCGTCACCGTGACAAGCTCGCTCGATGGACTATCGATTCGCACGCGAGCAACAAACCGATCGCCGCGCTGCTCAACTTCCTGCACGCTGATCAGCGGCGGACCCATCACACGCTTGGGCGATCCACCGCAAGCCGCGATCGCGAGAACCAAAAAAAGAGCCATCCAACGCATCGTTAACCTCGCAAAAAGTACAGCGCCACACACCAAATCGATAGAAGAGCAAGCACGATCCAAGTGATCAACACACCCCAGAAGCGCCCAAAGCTATGGCCAGCCGATCGCGTCATACCAGACGCGTGCAGGACACGCGCGATCACCACGCCAATGCCAGCGGCGTGCAGCAAGGCCGGCGAAGCGCCCAAGCCCTCCGCCAATGCCAGCAGAATCAGCAGCAGCGGAATGTGCTCGACAGCGTTCGCGTGGATACGAATTCGCCGCGCCAGATCAGCGTTATTGCCATCGCCCATGCCAATCCGCAAGCGCCGGCGCAGGACGACGACACGAAACGCCAGAATGAAAACGATCAGTCCGCACAGACCGGCGTACAACGCGGTGATCGGGAGGTGCATGGACGACGCCGGAATCCAAGATTCGCCGATTCTGCACTAAACTGCATTCGCAGGCGTATGGAATGACGTTCAGCGGGCTACAGGGGCGCGTCGCGGTGCTGCGCTTGGTGTTCCTTTGGCGTTACCAACAATTGGCGCATCTGGATTTGCCGCCAGCCCACACGCAGCCAATTCAGCCAACGTCAGCTCGCGCCACTGGCCCTTCGCCAAGTCGCCCAAGACCAGTCCGCCAATCGCGACGCGCACCAAACGCAACACGCCGATATTGAGTGCCCCCAGCATGCGTCGGATGTGGCGATTTCGTCCCTCATCCAATACAAACTGTAGCCACCCGCTGCGTGCCTCTGCGCGCAGCATCGACACATCCACCGCAGCCAGAATCTCGCCGTCGACTGTAAGCCCATCGCGCAGAGTTTCCACCAACGCACTGTCCGGTGCGCGGTCGATTTTCACGTGATAAGTCTTGCGCAAGCCCGAGACTGGCGAGGCGATCCAGGCCGACCACCCAGTGTCGTTGGTCAGCAGAAGCAGGCCTTCGCTGGCCTTGTCCAGTCGTCCCACTGGTGCCAGCCACGCGTCGGTTGGCAAACAAGCATAGATCGTGTCCCGGCCTTGCTCGTCGGATGCTGTGGTCACCAGTCCGCGCGGTTTGTTCAACGCCAGATAACGATACGCCGGCGCGACTACGTCACGACCGTCGACCTGTAAACGAACATCCGCATGCGTTGGAAACTCCGGATCCGTGCAGCGCTTGCCATCAATGGCAACGCGCCCGGCCACAATGAGGCGTGCCGCCTCGGTACGTGAGCAAACGCCCAGCTTTGACAAGCGGCGTGCCAACCCAAATCGGCTCATGGCCGCAATGCGCTCTTTAGTGCCTTGCGAATGATGGCCTCAGCGTCATCGCCGGGAGCCGCTACCGCGCTGACCAGTTTGCTCACTTCCTGCGGTTTGTAACCAAGCGATTGCAAAGCAATCGAGGCTTCGCCCACGGGATCAGTTGGCAGCGGCGCACCCGCGCGGGATATCGGCAACATGTCGCCGGCACCGACCTTATCTTTCAGTTCGACCAGCAATCGCTCTGCAGTCTTCTTGCCAATTCCAGGAACGCGCGTCAAAGACGCAATGTCACCACGCTGGATCATCCGGGCGAATTCGTCCACTGACGCACCTGAAAGTATCGACAACGCGGTTTTCGCACCGATGCCGGACACCTTGATCAACGTGCGAAAAAGCGCTCTCTCCGCCTCGCTACTGAATCCGTAGAGCGAATGAGCGTCTTCTTTAACCGCCATGTGCACATGCAACGCAACCTGTGCCCCAACGGCCGGCAGCTCATAGAACGTACTCATCGGTGCCTCCAGCTCGTAACCCACGCCCCCCACGTCAATTTCCAACAGCGGTGGCTTCTTCAAGACCAACTCGCCACGTAGCCGTCCGATCATGTGCGCGCACCGATAAGTGAGGTTGCCGTATCCTACTAGCCAAGCGCGCCATGCGACGCGGAAGGCGCGATGCCTTAAAGCTCAGCGAATTCCGCCAAGGGCACTGAACTCCGGCTCCAACGCTGGCGTAATCACGATTCAACTCAGCGACAAGCATTGCCCGGTGGGTAGCGCCGGCGCGCGACGCTCTGGCCTCCGGTCTTTTGCGCTCGTCGAACTGAACAAGAGCGTCTCAGTCTTGTGACGAAGCGACGACGAAACACCACTCACCAATGACGTCTACGCTTTCATCAGAGCCAGGCGGGTCGAGCAATCGGGCGACGCACGTCGTCTCAGGTGAGCCGTGCATCCCAATCTTCTCGCCCGGCGCCAAAATTTTTGGCGCGCTTGAGAGGATCGAAATAGTTCCCGCGTCTTTATCTTCCGTGCAGGGCTGTGTTAGCCTTGTGCGATGAGGTGCCGTGCGCTCAAAGCGAGGCATCGCATCCAGGCATGCAAACTTTCACCCAAATGGGGTTATCGCTATGAAACAGAAAGCTTTCCTGGGTACGGCCATCGCAGCCGCACTCCTACTTGGTGCAAATGTAGCTTCCGCCTGCGCGATCAGCGCATGGTCGTCGGCGACGGGGTTGACGGTGGCTGACACCAATGAGCCGGCGGCCGGCGTCAACAACCCGGTGTCAGGTGGTTTCACTCGGTACAGCGCTCGATGCGGTCTTCGAGTCAATGCACAGAACAAGTTTGTGCAAGACAACACGCCGCAAAACGAGACGTCGTACCGCGTCCGGTTTTATTACTACACTGGCGACATCACGGGCTCTACCCAGATCTTCCGAGCACGTAACGGTTCGGGCGCCAATGTGTTTAGCGTGTCGCACGACGGTGCCAATATGACCGTCAACCTGATTGGTGGCGGTAGTGATAGCTTGGCGGTCGTAGATAACCGCTGGTACATGGTGCAACTGGACTGGGCCCAGGGCACTGGGCTGACCGGTCGAATCCGTGGAGCTGGCGCCACCCCCTGTGTCGCTCCGGCCACCTCGTGCTCGAATAACGAGGAGATCATTGTTGCCGGTTCAACTGCAGAGCAAGTCCAAGATGTGCAGCTCGGTCTGCTTGCAACTTCCGGCGTGACAGTAACAACGCCAGTTTTCTTTGATGAATTCGATTCCAGACGCACGACTACACCTCCACGACTTGTCCGTGGCGACGCCAATGCGAGCGGAGTTGTCAACACCGCTGATGTGACCAACGTGCTCCTAGAAATCAACAATCAAGGGTTGCGCACGGGACAGCCGGACTGTAACGAGTCAGGCGTAGTCAACACAGCTGACGTAACGTGTGTCCTGCTCCTGATCGGCAATCCTGACTAAAATGAGGTGTTGAAATGAAACTGTCTGCAGTCTTTTGCGTCGCAATGATCTCGTCTGCCGTCGCCAATGCCAGTGACAATCGCATAGTTGTGTCGGCCTCTTCAGCAAAGGGCACATCCGCCGTTGCAATTGACGTTGTATCCGACGGGTCGGTGAGCGCATTCCAGACCTTTTTGCACTTTGAGGGTGTTTCTGACAAGCAAATAGATCTGTCAGGGTGTCTTTCCAACCTACCGAAAGATATGGTGGGACGGTGCGATTTTTCGGCCGGCAAGGTAGTGGTTGCCGTCTATAGTCCATCGATTACGGCCCTCCCCGCTGGCTTGACTCCCGTAGGCGTTATCAAACTCGTCGCCTCTCCGTCCGCGATTCGCGCCACTGATGGAGACATTAGCAATACGAAAGGCGAATCCGTTTCATCGTTAGTTGACGTCACAGTTAACTGAAGAGTCGATTAGAACAATAAAATTTAGGAGTGAGTGACATTATGAAAACGCACCAGCTCTTTGCCAAAGCGCTTTTTGGCTTAGGTTGTTTCGTGACGTCGGTGACGGTTGCTCAAACCGTCACCGTCGTGCACACTAATTCTCCGACAGCCGCCGGGGGTACGGCGACTGTTGAAGTTCGCTTCACGGCGGCAGCTCTGACCGGGGCGAACGCTCGGTCTGCCTTCCAGGCAGATTTCAACCTCGCGCGTCCGCCCGTCGCCACCGGTGGAAATGTGACTGCTACTGCCGGGACGCTCGCGGGTGATTCAGGTGCTACCATCGTGTGTAACGGTCCAGGCACGTCGGGTACTGCATATACTGGCGGTGGCGTTGATTCCAACTTTCCACTTAGCGGGTTAGGAATCGTGGGAACGCCCCAAACCGTCTGCACATATTCCATCCCGTTGGCGGCGGGCGCAACTACTACCGTGGTTCCGGTTAACTTCTCTCAAACCGACCTCGGTGGAAATGAGACGACATCTCAGGGTAGTTTCACGTTGACAGTCGGCGGCGGTGGAGTTAACACGCCCCCAGCCCTAGCCTTTGCTCCGGTAACCGGGTCGACGATCAGCTACACAGGTGCAGGTACGGCTGCTCCAATCGTGGTCACGCCATCGGGCGGCCAGGGCTCGGGTGCGCCGGCAACGACTACACTCGGCGTCTGTAATATCACCGGTGGTGGCGCTGCATTCCCCACGACGACGATTGCGCAATTGTCCTTCGTTGGTCCAACCACAACCGCGCAGAACTTGAATCTGCCGAATTGCTCTCCGCAGGCGGCAGCAGTGAACGCTACGCTGACCTGCCCTGAGGCTCGCGGTGGCGTGGCGCAACCGGATCGCGTTTGGACGCTTAATTGTCCCGCAGGGGCTCCTAATACGGCTCCAACCGTCACGTACAACCCGCCAGTTGGCCCGATCACCTTCCCGGCCGGCGCTGCAGGTGTGGCCAATACGTCGATCACAGTGACATCGTCGGGTGGATCAGGCACGGGTTCGGTTGCTGTTAACAACTGCGTGGCCCCGGCGGGTTTCACGATCACGAACGCACCGATCAACCTCAATGGAACCGTCGCTTCGCAGATCAACGGTGCGATCAATCTCAGCTGTACGCGCGGTGGCGCTCAACAGACCGGTAATCTCACCTGCTCGGAGACGCCGACGCCGGGTGGCGTTGCAGTGACTCGTACATGGGCGCTTACCTGCCCAGCGGCGACCGTTGCAGCCGTTCCGCCGACGCTGACCTACAACCCGGCACCGAGCGTCAGCGCGGCACCCCCGGGCGGCCCGTTCACGTCGATTCCGTATGGTTCGAGTTCGAACATCAACGTGCTCTGCGCCAGCCCGAGCCCGGATGGAACGGCTTGCGGCGGTAGTGGCAGCGGCGATCCGGCGACGGCGCGTTTGCAGAACATTTCCGTCACTTACATCGGCGCACCGTTTAGCCCCACGCCGGCCAACCTGTCCTGTGTGTTCGCAAACCAAGCCAACGGCACGGTTCCGAGCCCGCTGAACTTTGTGGCGACGTTGGCTGATCCGGGCAACATCCGCTGCACCTGCGCCAACAACCCGACCGCCAGCGACAACTATCGCGTCAGCGTTCAGGAAGTCAGCCCAGTTGGCGCGGCTGCGGTCACGCGTAACTTCGACATCACCTGCGGTGGCGCAGGCGTCGTTTGCGGTACGCTGACGGCGACCCCGGCCTCGGGCAACATCAGCCTGAACAACGGTGGCGCTGCTGTACAAGTTACAGCGCTGCAAGCCGCGGGCATCACGGCTCCGAACACCCGGTCGGTCACCTGTGCGGTCTCTGGTGCTACTGCCGGTTCCACGTTCACCGTATCGCCGCCAAGTCCGATCTCTGTCGGCGCCACGGCTGTTAATGTCACCGCGACCTGCACCAATAGCACGACGACGCCGGGAACAGCGACGTTGACCTGTACGGCAGCTGCCAACCAGCCGCTGCAAGGTTGCCCTGCGCTGACGGCAACGTACACGCTGACCTGCCCGGGCGGCAACGCTCCACCGCCGGTAGTTCCGTCGGTGCCAGTTCCGGTGATGAGCGACCTCGGTCGCATCATGCTGGCCTCGCTGGTGCTGATGTTGGGCTTGGTCGCGGTGGGCTTCCGCCTTCGCAACTAAGATTCCCAGTAAGCTGAGTTGAAAACGAAGGGGCCGCGAGGCCCCTTCGTCATTACTGTGATTTGCGCCGTCCCAACGCCTTTCTGTTTGTGCAGAGAACGTCTGCCGCAGCTGAGCGGCGACGCCTCCCTCCGGATCGCGGCCCAGGCCCCCTGCAAAGTCGCGATCTCATCCATGTCGTGTTTTTCTGCTCCGATCCGGATGGACACGCAATTAGTCTCGGAGCACGAAGCGTCATGTATCGATTTTTTGTCCTTCTCTTGCTGAGCGCACCGGCAACGGCAGCAACGCTCTCATGGCCTGGCAGCGGCGGTTGCGGCACGACGCTTCAAGCCTGCATCAACGCTGCGGCAAGTGGCGACACCGTTGAAATCAACACCGAAGCTGTGATCAATGAGGCGATTGCGATCAATAAGAGCCTCACGCTGCAGAAACGCGGCGCGGCAGCGCTCTTCGGCGAAGGAAACAACTTCACGCTCACGGCGAACGCCAACAATGTCGACATCGCACTCTCCAACTTGCGCCTTCGCGGTGCGGTCTCGATCAATGTCGGTTCGAACTCATCGGCACACACGCAATCCGTCAGGCTGACGAATCTCTCGTTGCAACCGTCAACGGGTTTCTCATCGGTTCTGATCAATCAACTCGAGGATGCTGCGTCGAGCTACACGGTGACCATCGAGAGATCGTATTTGACGAACACAAATCCAGCTGGTGCCGCGGTCTTTGCAGATCGTGGGACAAGCGGCACGGCCCGAGCCACCATTAACGTGTTGAACAACCAAATGATAGTTCGGGGCTCAGGCGTCGCGCTGACCGTTTCCGGTCACGATGGCGTTGTCAACATCAATGGCAATCGAATCAGCCGGCTGCAGCAGCTTCCCGTGGGTGGAAATCTTGCGGCGGGCGTATTCTTTCTCGCCCAGGGCGGCGGATCAGCGCCTCCCGTGGTGCGCGTGACACGCAATGCAATAGCGAATATGGACTCTGGGGTGTTTGCTCGAACCACCACGGCGCCGGTCAACATGCTGGTGCTCAACAACACCGTGGCAAGAACGAATCTGGCGGGCATCGACCTTGATCGAAACGGCAGCAATGCGCTCACAGGGCGTGTCGCAAACAACATCGTGCATCAAGCTGACGGTTGTGGCTTGCGCTTCAGCGACGGCATCAGCGCAACGCACAACTTCAACCTCTATTCGCAGAATTCGACGCCGTATTGCAACGCCACCGCAGGCGCAAACGATGTTGCCGCGACGGCCCGCTTTCGCGGCCGTTTCGACTTCCAGGCCGAGAATGCCGGCGCGCCACAAGTCAACGCAGGCAGCAACAGCGATCAACCGGCAGTCGTGATCATCGTCCCGGTGCCGCTGCCGGACATCGACGGGCGCGCCGGGAGGGTTGGAACGGTCGACATCGGCGCACACGAGCGTAGCTTCGATCAAAGTTTTGAGCACTACAGTCTGGCCACGAATTTATCCGGCAACGCCACGCGGATCTCGGCGCCACCGGTGGGCCTGCTGGCTGCAGACGTTCTGACAACGAGCAACTTTGGCCGGGAGATCGACGGCATCACGCCCCTGCCGGCGGGCTCGGCCAATCACACTGGCATGTGGTACAGCACCAGCAACAATGTGTGGAACATCTTCAATCAAAACACCGCCGCGCCGATGCCGTCTGGCCGCCGTTTCTTTGTCCTCCTCAATATCGATTCACAGCAGGTCTTTGAGCACGTTGCCAGCAATAGCAATACGGGCTTCAATGTCACGACGCTTGATCACCCGCAGCTCAACAACCAACCGGATGCGCTGCCGATGGTTACGCAGCACTGGGATCCTGCGCAAACTGGCACAGGCGTCTACAACAATTCGTCGATAGGCGTGTGGTACGACACTGCGATCAACCGCTGGCGAGTATTCAATCAAGCCCCACTGGCTGGCCTTGCGCCCGCGATACCGGAGGGTGCGGCGTTCAACGTGTTGATCCCAAATCCGCTCTTCGCTGCCAGCACGCATGCATTTCGCACCGAACCCCTGGGTGTGCCGGTGTCGATCCTCAACATCAGCCATCCCTTGCTCGACAACACCGAATGTGCGCACCCGTTCGTCACAGCGGTGTACAACCCGAACAACGTTTATGTGCCCAGCAACCTGGTGCTCAGCTACAACCCGGCATCGCAGGGTCGCGGCAATTGGGCAATCGAACGCGGCGACGGCGCACAAATTCCCGCGGGCGCCGCCTTCCATGTGTACGTGGATCCCGAGCGGTCACGAGTGTGTACCAGCGAACCGTTGCTGATCGACGGCTTCGAGTGATGCGCTGGCGATGAATCAGTCGGAAAGCCAATGCCGCCCGGATGCGCATGACCCGAATCGCCAACGACTTTCTACCTTCCGCACATCAGTCGCCCATGGCCGCGGCGCATTGCGAGCTTTGCACCTCAATCACTCCCGCCGGGGTCTGTGCGGGGCGGGCGTTGAGGGGGCGTCTGTATCGCGATTCGTGCATCGCGCCATCAAGGCGGAGGATGTGCTGGGATACCTTGTCTTTAGATCGCATCCAGGCTACTCAAGCGGTGCGTTTAGGATTCGGTCGGCCAATCTGACCGCATAGTGGCGATCGCTGCGCCTCGCGGCGACGACGTCTCGCGCCGCGAGGAGGTCGGCTCGATTCACCTCGCGATTCACCTCGGGCCTGTCCACAACTGCCGACAGCAACGCAGCGATTTCCGACAGTTTGGTGGAATCGTCCTTGGCGATGCGCGTATTGGCCGCATCAAGCGCGGCTCGTGCGCTGCCGAATTGCTGTTGCTCGATAGCGATTGCTGCAATCGACAAGCACAGACTGGCGACAGCGCGGGGCGCATGGGACTCGGCGGCGAGGACACCGATCAGGCGCTGCAGCGCAACGGCGTTTGGCTCCAGGCGCAGGCGCGCCGCGACGAGCTCGAAAAAGCGCCAGCGCGAGGGGCCCGCGATCTCTTTGGGTGGATGGGCATCGTAGGTCGGCAGCAGCTCCAGCGCTTCCGCACTGCGATGCTCTTCCGTAAGCGCTGTTACCGCGTAGCTGACGGCATCAAGGTAAGCAGGATGCATCGGCCCAACTTCGCGTTTCAAATCGCTGACGGCGCGCAGCGCTTCTGCTGCCGCCTCGCTGTAGCGCTGCGTGCGGATCAGGCTGGTAGCGAGAAACGCACGGGACCGTGCTGCGGCAAAACTATGCAGGCCGTAGACATGCTCGCGAATAGCCAGAACCTCCCGCCACAAAGCCGTGGTGTCGGCGTTCGGATCGCTGCGAATGCGGATGCGCGCCAGCTCCTCGAGTATCCGTGCCAGTTGCGGGTGCTGAGCTGGGTAGGCGCGTCGCGCGACGCTCGCGGCGCGCTCTGCAAAGGGCAGGGCGGCTGCAATGTCGCCTTTGATGCGCAACACACCGGCCACGCGCATCGACGCATAGGCGGTCTCGGCGTGCTCCTCGCCGAAGAGTGTTGAGGCAAGTTCCAACGCCCGCCGCGCGTGCGATTCCGCATGGGGCCGGAAGATCTGGTCGTGCGAATAGGCAACGACGGCCTGGGTGAGCGCGCTGATCTCCCGATCGGAGCCGGGCGCGAATCGTGCGACCAGACCTAGCAGCTCGTCGGCCTGCGCTCGCGCCGTGTCGTCGCGATTGCTATCGACGTTCGCTGCGATCAGTTCCATCAGCTTGCCGATCAGCCAATCGTCCGGCGCGCCTTGTGCGCGTGCCTGCGCAACTGCGCTTTGCAGGGCGTCCACGCCACGCATGTGGTCGCCGGGTTCGAGTTGTGTTTGCACCGTCGCCAGATCCGCATCGATGGCAGCGCCTCGCCAGGCTTCGGCATCGTTGATCTCGGGCAGCAGCGCGCGTGCTGCTTCGAAGCTGCGCTTCGCCGCTGCCCATTGGCGCTGGCCCACTTGGATGCGCGCCAGCGACAGCAACAACGACAACCGCGCGCCAGGTTCGGCGTCGAGGTCGGCCAGCGCCTGCTGGGTACCTCGCTCCAGAAGTTCTGCAGTGCTTGGGAGTTCGTCGCGCGGCGCGCCAGGTAGTTCGTTGGCGAACAAGTCTTCGAGAAAGGATTGCACGTAGGCCGCGCGTTGCGCCTCGCGGCGTGCGATATGCGACTGCTGCCAGGCGCCGACGGCGCCGACCGTGCTCGCGATCATGCCCAGCGCAATGGCGATGCTCGCCACTCGATTGCGCGCGATCAGCTTCACCAGCCGATACGCTGCGCCTTCGCGGGCGCGCACTGGCTGGCCTTCGAGCCAGGCGATCAGCTCCTCTGCCAGCGACTGAGCATTGGGATAACGTTGGGCAGGGTCGGTCTGCAGCGCACGCTCCAGGATGGCGTCCAGATCGCCGCGCAGCTCGCGCGCGCGTTGCCGTACCGATGGGTCGGACGCGCGCAAAGCGACTCGCGAAGGTGCCAGGAGCTCCTCACCTTCTCGTTGCGGTCGTTGCTGGACGAGCAGTTCGTGTAGCACCACGCCGAGGGCGTAGACATCGCTCGCGGTGCTGACCGGCTCGCCGCGCAACTGCTCGGGCGCTGCATACGCTGGAGTCAGCGCTCCTCCCAGCGCATGGGTAAGCTCGGTGCTGCCGCCGAAGCCGCTGCTGTCGAGCAGTTTGGCAATGCCGAAATCCAGTAGCTTGGGCAGACCCGTGCGATCGACCAAGACATTTGCTGGTTTGATATCGCGATGAACGACGAGCTGCGCTTGCGCGGCGGCCACGGCCTCGCAGATCGCGTGCATCCACCGTACGCGACCACGTACGTCGATTCCTGCCGCGTGAGCGGCATCGAGCAATGGTTGGCCGTCGACATACTCGATGATCAAGTAGGGCTCGCCGGCGACCGACAACCCGCTGTCCAACAAGCGCGCGATGTTGGGATGTTTGAGGCGCATCAGGATGTCGCGCTCGCGGCGCAAACGCTCGCTCAGTACCGCTTGCGACAAATGGCTGCGAATCAGCTTCAGCGCAACGTCGATGCCCGCCTCGTTGTGGGCGAGCCACACTTCGCCCATGCCGCCTGTGCCGAGCAGGCGCTGCAGGCGATAAGGCCCAATTGCGTCGCCTGCGGCATGCGATGTGCCCAGTTGCGGTTCCAGGCGCGCCCATGGTTTGCCGTCGAGCAACGGGTCGTCCTGTTCGGCTGCGGCGAGCAACTGTTTCAACTCCAGCGCCAGCGTGGGATCTTCGCCATCGATCGTCTTCAGCAGCGCGTTGCGCTCTTCGAGCGATCCACCGAGCGCTACATCGAGCAGCTCATCCAGCCGCCGCATGCGCGCCAGATCTCGATTCATCGAGTGCCGGTGAGTTCGCCCAGCCACGCCCTGGCGCGCTTCCAGTCGCGTTGTACGGTCCGCACATCCACGCCGATGATGTCGGCAGTCTCTTCTTCGGTGTAGCCGGCAAAAAAGCGGCACATCACCACCTCCGCCAGTCGCGGTTGGATGTCAGCTAACGCCTTCAGCGTCTGATCGATGTCCACCAGGCGTTCGGCGTCGAGTTCCGGTGCGAGGGAGATGTTGTCGTCTTCGTTGGTGCTCGCAGCGTGGCGCGCGCTGCGGCGCCGCGCATCGTCGATCAGGATTTCGCGCATCGCGCGGGCCGCAAGGGCGAAAAAGTGGCGACGATCCACGGCCACCGCGCTGCGTTCGCGACTGAGTTTCAGATACACCTCGTTCACCAGCGCCGTCGTCGCCAACGTTTCGCCGTGCGGCAGCCGCCGCCGCGCGCTGCGCGCGAGCGCGCGCAGCTCTGTGATCAGCGGCGCCAGCGTTTCGGGATCGGTTTCGAAGAAACTCATGGTGCAGAGAATAGAGCCTCGCTCGTTCGCCTTTGCTAAAGCAGTGCGCGGTTTGACGCTACGTTTCGCGCACACTCGCGCTGCCGCAGCGTATCGGCGTCAACCGCGTACCATCGCTACCGTAATCCGCCGCTTGCCCTCAAGGCTCAAGCGGTGCAATTGGTCCAGGCGCGTCATCAGCGCATGCAGATCGCGCGAATGGTGGCGCAGCAGATACTCGATGGCACCAGGTTCTAGCGGTATGCCTGCCTGGCGTGCTTGATGGGACAGGATGAGGCGACGGTCATCGTCGCTCATGGCGGGCAGCGCCAGTTGCTCTGCGCGCATCAGGCGCGAATGCAGATCGGGCAGCACGGTCGGCAGCGAGGTGCCGGCGCAAAGTATGGCGCGGCGCGCATCGTGTTGACGGTTGAGCAGGGCAAAAAGCGCCAGCGCCGTCTCGGGTTCGGAAATGGCATCGATATCGTCGACGGCGATCAGCGTACCGTTGGCGTTATCCAGCCACTCGGTCGCATCGGTGCGGCGCAGCGACACATATTGGGCGCCGATGCCATGTTCGCGCGCGCGTTCGCATACCGCTTGCAGCAGATGCGACTTGCCGCTCTGCGCCGCGCCCAGGAGCACAATCTGGGTATCGACGGGAGCGACCGCGAAGGCGACCAGACGCGACGGCGCGAGGTTGCCCGCAGCGCCGTAGTAGTTATCGAAAGTCGGCGCCCCGATGCCGGGCAGCGCCAGCGCCAGCTGGTTCACGACGGCGGCGGTGCGCCGTCCTGATAAAGGCGGCTTTGCAGATACTGCTCGTGGACGTGGCGCATGATCACCATCAACACTGCGGTCACCGGCAGCGCCAGCAGCACGCCGACGAAGCCGAACAATTGACCGCCAGCAAGTATCGCGAAGATCACTGCCACCGGATGCAGGCCGATGCGATCGCCGACCAGCCACGGCGTGAGCACGAAGCCTTCAAGCGTCTGGCCAACGCCGAACACAATCAAGACGTACATCACATGGATCAAGTCGCGGTGCTCGACGAGCGCCGCGATGACGGCGCCGCCGACGCCCAGGATGCCGCCTAGGTACGGCACGAAACTCAACAGCCCTGCGCACATGCCGATGAGGAACGCCAGCTTGATGCCGGCGAGCCAAAGTCCGATCGAATAGATCAGTCCCAGCGCCAGCATCACCGCCAGTTGGCCGCGCAAAAAAGCGCTGAGCACATCGTTGGACTGGCGTGCGATCTCGACGACTTTGGGTTCGATATGCCGCGGCAGCAGTTCGCGCACGCGTTCGATCATGGTGTCCCAGTCGCGCAGGAAGTAGAACGTGACCACCGGAATCAGCAGCAAGTTCATCGCGAACGCGACGATCGCCAGCCCCGATTTGGACACATGCTCAAGCACCGTTGCGGCAATGCCGCCGGCCTGCTGCCAATGCGCTTGCAGCATGGCCATGATCTGATCGGTGGACAGCAGATTCGGATCAACGCCCAGCCGCTCGACCAGGATCGGCATCAGGCGCTCGCGAATCCAGTTGATGTAGGCCGGCAGCTTTTCGACAAAGATTCGGATCTGGTCTTCCAGCAGCGGCACCAGAACCAGGGGCACCAACAGCAGCACTAGTGTCATCACCGTAAAGACGATGCCCACCGATAGGCTGCGCGACAGTTTCATGCGCTCCAGGGCATCCACAATCGGATCGCCCAGGTAGGCGAGCAGCGCGGCGACGGCGAACGGCGTCAGGATCGGTCCCAACAAATACAAGAACAGGCCGACGGCCGCCAAAATGGCCGCGATTTGTGCGCGATAACTCCAGGTCATGTTTTTTCCTTCAAGCGCCGGGCTTTGCGGCTCCAGCGTCGCACATAGTCGATGCCGCTCGCTACCAGTAGCGCTGCGGTGATCGCAAACGCTGCCGACTCGGCGAGCGCCGGGATCAGCAAAGGATAAGCATTTGCGACCAGGAGCAGCAGCACCATCAGCACCTGGGTGAGCATCGTCATTTTGCCGATCAGCGTCGGCGCAGCGCGCAGCGGCGCGTAGTTGAAGTGAAAGGCCACGGCGCCGCCGACGATCACTACATCGCGCATCGCGATCAGTGCGAACAGCCATAGCGGCAGATCGCCATGCCACGCAAGCGCTGCGGTCGCGCAAATGATCAGGACTTTGTCGGCGAGCGGATCGAGCCACCCGCCCAGCCGCGTGATCCAGCCAAAGCGCTTGGCGAGAAAGCCATCGAGCACATCCGTGACCCCAGCCGCCAGGAACAACCACAATGCCGGGCCGGCGTGCTCATGCGCGATCAATAGCGCTATGGGTACTGCGGCGATGAGCCGCATGAGCGTCAGCGCATTGGGCAGGTGGCGGAGCATGGATGCGGCCGCTATGCAGTGCCCTCAGCGTAAATCAAGCACGACCTCGCCATCGATCGACTCGCCGGCCGCACTCATCACATCGCCCAGGCCGACGATACTCTTGAGTCGCTCGCTGCCGCCGGACACGCTCATGTCGAGCGTCAGCGTGTTGCCCGCCGCTGCGCTCTGACGCAGTTCGCGCACGATCGACAGCGACGCCAGATAGCTCTGGGCGCGCGCGTAATCGCCAGCATCGCCGATGTTGCGGATCACCGCACGCACCGGTTCGGGCGTCGAGTCGGCGGCATCGAAGGCATAGCGACTCGCGAGGCGATTGGCGGTTTCGTCGGCTGCGGCGCGCAGCGCATCGATCGGACTTGCGCCAGAGACCTCGAAGCTCTCGGTTCTTTCGCCGTCATTGAATGCGAAGCGGCCGATCACATTGTCGCTGGATGGAAACAGGCGCCCGGCCAGCACGCCCGGCACACCGGCGCGCGAAGCAATCTGCTTGAGCACATCGACGTCGCGCGTGTCGAGATTGCCGCTTGCCGCTGCGTCTTCGTCGAGCCCGCGCTTCAGGACGATGCCGCGCTCGGAGGCGCGGCGCAGCAGCGGCTGCAGTTCGCTTTCGCTCAGCGCTGCGCTGGACTCTGCCATGGCGATCCACACCATTAAGGTTGGTCGCTCGCGGGCCCACTGCGCCAGTCCGCTCGACGACAGCAGGCGAGTGATCGCGCGGGGTTCGAAATTGGCGACGTAATAGAGCTTGAGCTGCGGCGTGGCGCCGCTGCGATCGACTTCCTGGCGATAGTAAAAGGCTTGCACCAATGGTGTCGGGTCTTTCAACGCCCCCGCCACCTGCGGCCGCTCGGCGGCGGCTTGGTCGCCCGAGACTTTGACCAGCACTTGCTTCAGCGCCTCGGCATTGGCCGCCGTGCGCTCAGCTTCGGATTGATCGGCAACCGCGACCTCGCCGCTGTAGAGATCGGCCATCGCCGGAATGGCGATCGCAAGGCAAAGGAGTAGCAGGCAAGCTCGCAGCATGGCCGTCGATCTCAAAGCGCAGTCCTGCCAAGTATGCCGGTTCGCGACTGGGACAGTGTCGTGGTACAAGCTCGTCTCCGGCATCTGCTCAAGCCGCAAACCCGAACTGCGGGGTTACTCTGACCGGATCATTGGCGGCGGTCGGCGGCCAGCTCTGCTCGCAGCCAACGGCCGTCGGCACCGGACTTGGCCGCTTGCTCGCGTGCCATCCCCAACGCGACGGCGCGCTCCGGGTCTTCGCTGCGCATGGCGCGTGCGAAGTGCCAATGAGCCTGCGCCAGCGGCGACAAGTTAGCGACAGGTGATGGGAGCGCTGCCATCAGTCGATCGACGCGTTCTGCGTCGCCGGGGTCGCCACGTCGGGCGAGCGTTGACATCAGCTGAATCGCGGCCGCCATGCGGATGGGGTTGCCCGCCGGCAATAGAGAATCCAGCTCCTCATTGCCCTTGGAAAGCAGCTCGATGGCGCGATCCGCATCGCCTGCCAGGCGCTCGGCTAAGCCCGCGTTGATGTCTTGAAAGGCCAGTTCGATCCTGGCGCTCGGACCCAGGGCGGAAAGTCCGGCGATCGTGCGCTCGCGTGCCTTCCGCGCCTCGGCGTGACGCCCCGACGCCGCCAGAGCGTTGGCCATCGCCCCGAGCCTTAGCCAGGTCTGGATGTGCTGCGGACCCTGCCGCTGCTCAGTGAAGCGCTGTGCCTGGGTGAACCAGTCCAAAGCCTCTTCGGGTCGGTCGCGGTCCATCGCCAGCATTCCAAGCGTGAACAGGCTTTCGCCCAACTCGGCATAGCCGCCTTGCGCCTGGATGATCCGTGCGGCGTCGGTGATCGCGCGCGCCTCATCGAGCTGCCCAAGCTGACGATGCACCGAGCCGATACGCTGCAACGACATCGCGTAGCGCGGATGATTCTCGCCGACTTCCTTGCGCAAAATGTCGCGCATGCGTTGGTAATGCACCAATGCCTTGTCGTAATGAAAAGTGTTGCGCTCGATATCGCCGAGATTCTGCAAGGGGAACAGCAAGATCGCATGGTTCTCGCCGCGCGCCTTCTCCAGAATGGCGAGCGCTCGCTCGCTGATATCGCGCGCCTCGTCGTATTGGTTCATGCGCGACAGGAAGCCCGCGAGATTGGATAAGCGCAGCGCAGTATCGGCGTGGTTGGGGCCGCGAATGCGCTCAAAACTGGCGACTACCTGTCGCATCAGCGCCACGGCGTCGGCATATTGGGTCTGTGCGAATCGAACGCGCGCGAGCTGCGCATCCAAACTTGCTACCTTCAAATCATGATCGCCCTCGACCTGCGCGTAAATTGCGCGGGCGCGAGCGATGTCGGCCTCAGATTCGACAAAGCGTCCGAGTTGGAACTGCGCAAGCACGCGGGTAATCAATGCGTCCGCCAAGCGTGCGTCGTTGCCGTAGCGCTGCTCGCGAAATGCGACGACGGCGTTGATCCGCTTCAGTTCTGGGTCGTTCCTGCCAAGGCGGATTTCGAGATCGACCAGATCGCCGATAATCGCATCGCGCAGTTCATCATCGTCGGCCAGATCCCGTTCGGCGCCTTCGATGCCGGCCTGCACCATATCCAGGGGCGATCGAGCCTTTTCGCCGGTCCGATTGATGCCATCGCTTTCGCCGAAGATCTGTATCACGAAGTCCTTGACCTTCAGGGCGCGCTCCGATTGCGCTATGGCGCGCGCCGCCTCGTCGCGCGCGATCTGCGCCTGCCGATCGGCGCGCCTCGCTTCCTGCAGCGCCAGCGCACTGCCCGCAACCAGCGCCAGCGCCGCCACTAGAGCGAAGGCCGCAGCGTAACGATTGCGCGAGAGGAACTTGGCGAACAGGTATCGGCGCGTCGGTCTTCGTGCCTGCACCGGTTCGTTACGCAGAAAGCGATCGATATCCTCGCTCAGCGCCGTGGCGCTCGGATAACGCCGCTGCGGCTCGGCGCGCAGCGCCCCGGCGACGATCGCATCGAGATCGCCGCTCAAAGTCTGGCCAAGATAGGGAAGCTCGGTGCTTGCTGCCTGACTGACGCGTTGCGTCTCTTCGGCGTCGACGGAAACCGCCAGCGCCATCGCCGACCCGGTGCGGCTGTCTGGCAGACGCCCGGCGAGCAACTCGAACAGCATCAGGCCTAGCGCGTAAACATCGGTGGCCGTGGAGATTGGCTCGCCGCGCAATTGCTCAGGGGCCGCGTAGGCCGGCGTCATCGACGCGAGCGTGGATTCGCGCTGCGTATCGTCGAGCAGTTTGGCGATACCGAAATCCAGCAGTTTCGGTTCGCCTTCGTTATTGACCAGCACGTTGGCGGGCTTCAGATCGCGATGCACGATGAGGTGTCGGTGCGCGTACGCCACTGCCGCGCAAATGCGCTGGAACAAGGTGAGTCGCTCACGCAGGCTGCGGCCGCGCGCCCATTGCGTCAGCGTTACGCCCGACACGTACTCGATGGCCATCCAGGGTGCGCCACGCTCATCGACGCCGGCGTCGATAAAGCGCGCAATGCCGGGATGCTCCAGGCGCGCCAGGATTTGCCGCTCCGCCCGCAGCCGCGCGCGGAAACGTTCGGTGTCGACCCGCAGGCGTTTGATTGCCACCTGTTGCGTGACCACACCATCGCGGCGCTCGCCCAGCCACACATCCCCCATGCCGCCGCTGCCCAGTGCGCGCACGCAGACCCACGGCCCCAGTTGCTGATTCTCTGCGGCCGGCGGCGTTGCCTGGCTCAAGCCTTGCGCGACGCGTGCGAAGGCCAGTAAACGCTGCACTTCGGGCAGCGCGCGTAGCGCTTCTGGCAGGCTGTCGGGATCTATCGTCTGGCCAGCGCCGATGCGCTCGACGAGTTCGTCAAAAGATTGCGGGGGTAGTGCCATTGCGTCGCCCGGTGTTTGACGGCGATGCTAGCGCCCCAACCGTGGTCCTTGGGACGGGTGAACAAGGACGAACGTTAGCGTCCGTATGACGTTGCTCTGGCGCGTTTTCTGTGGCTGCGAAAAGCTGACGGGAGGAGGCCGTGGAGATCTATCTGTTCGCCAGCGCATGTGTTGCCGCACTGGCGCTTTGGATTTACCAGCGCCAGCGCGCGTATCAACCGGTCTTCGGGCCGCTAGAGGTTGCGCAAGACGATCCGATAATGATGGAAGCACTGAGTCTCGCCAAAGCTTCGATTGGCCAGTTCCAACGGTTGGTCACGAAACCGCATCAAGGCGCTCAAATCAAACTGGAGTTTGCCTCGAACTCGGGCGATTCGGAGCATCTGTGGGCGGAAGTCTTGGAAGTGCTAGACGATGGAGAATTTGGCGTACGTCTTTTGGCACCGCCGGTGACGCATTCGGGCCAGCTCGAACGGCTTTGGCGTTGCTCGTTGGACGATATCGAAGACTGGTTTGTTCGCGATGCTGAGGGTCTATTGCACGGCGGGTATACACAAAGAGCCATGTTGGCAATCGCTCAACGCGACGGTGTTCAACTTCCATCGGAGCTCTTGAAGCAATTGGGCGAATTCGGTTGATGTTGGTCCTCTTGTCGATGCTCAAACGCCGGCAATCGATGTCCGAATCTGTCGCCTGGCCAGCGCCGATGCGCTCGACGAGTTCGTCCAGGGTTTTTGGGAGCGTTTGCGTGGCTTCGTTGAAGTCAACCCTTGATGATATCGGTTTGACGAAACCCGCTTCATCTGAGGCCGATTGATGAGAATTTTTCTCGCGTTCCTAGCGTTCTGCGCCTTCAGCGCGAAGGCAGTTGGCGCATCGGACATTAATACGCTTTATCAGATCGACCAGAAAACGCGGTCAGCATGGAAGGAAGGTCAGGCTTACGATCGTCGCTCGGAGGCGGTCAGTGATGCTCGGCTCCGTGCTCGGTTGTTCGAAATCACGGCGGAAAGCTTGAGCTGGACTGCTACCGAGTTCGCTCAAGCTGCGACCATTTTGCAACATTCCAATGGCATCAATGCTGGTCAGAACGAGCCGCCACGGTCGCAAGACAATCACATTTTCGCCTACTTTCTTGCCCGACGCGCTTATCGCCTGGGTCACAAAGACGGCGCGTGGTTGATGACGGTTTGCCTGGATCGATGGTTGCAAGTGTCTGGAATTGACAGGGAGTTGGGTGTTTGGATTGACAGCCGCGATGGCAAGGCTCGGGTCGTTTTGAAGCTTCCGCAAATCTCTGACGCTGAGCGTTTTGCCGCCGGGCTGCCATTCGCGGTCGCCGAATCACTGGTTCATGAATGAGTTAGAAAAACGAACACGCTCGAACTCTCGACGGCCATTCGGTTGGACGGTACTGGACATTGGCGAAAAGCAAGTGATTCCGAACCGAGCTTGCCACTTACTATGGAAGAGTCCATGGGCCATGCGTGCCGATTTGGCGCAGCAGCGCAATCAGCGACTCCAAATCACTGCGATTGTGGCGCGCTATCTCAAGCAGCGCGTGCGTGTGTCCGAAGCGCAGGAAATCCCGCCATGCGCGCGGGGCTTCGCTGCCGGGCATATCGTCGACGCGATGTTTATTCAGAAGTAAGCGTTCGGCGGTTTGCAGACGGCAGTTCGGCCAGACCTTGCGAAAGCGGCGGCGCACGGGATACAACAAATCCCAGTGCGCGAACTCGGCAGCGCCGCTGCTCTCGCCATGCAATCGCTCCAGTGTTGCGAGTGCCGGGATATCGAAACGTTTGCCGTTGTAGCTGACGAGCACGGGCTGGTCGCTCACTTCGGCCAGCCACGCCTCTACGAGAGCGCCTTCGCCATCGGGATCGCTCAGGATGTATTGCTTGAGCGTCCAGCCATCGCGCCAGCGCAACACACCGAGCATGAACACCTTCAAGCCGGCGCCACCGTTGAGACCGCTGGTTTCGGTATCGAAGAACAGCAGCCGCTCGCGCGGCACCGGGTTGTGTTCGTGCCAATCGGGTAGCAGCGTTTCCGGCAGATCGAGGCGCAGCTTGAGCGCCTGCAGCGCGCCGAGTTTTCGTTCGATAAGAACCAGCCCCGGCGCAATGGTTTCGCCGGGCAAGCGCCCGTCCCCGCGCGGCGTGCTGGGTCGTGCTTCGGTAGCGAGCAGCTTCAACCGTGCAATGCGTTGGGCAATGTCGGAATCGGGTGAGGCAGGGCGCACATCGCGACCGCGCAGCAGGCCGAGTCGATGGGCCAGAGTCGCAGAGGAGGGATTCGGTTGATCTGCAATGCCATGCATCAATGCGTTCCTCGACCCGTCGATCACGCAGCAGCTTTTGGGCGTCGCCCAATCTGTAGACTAAGCAAAAGCGCCTTACACGAAGACACGAAGACAAGAAGACAAGAAGTGGCAAGTCGCAAGAGATATGCGGTCATCATTTCCTTCTTCGTATCTTCGTGCCTTCGTGCTTCGTATGAAAAGCTCTTTGGCTCCTTCATCGGCCAGGCGTCAGCGAGTGAAGGCCCTCACGCCACCAACAACCCCAACACCTTCAACGCGCTCGCCTTCGGTTGGCGTTGCTCGTCGCTCTGCAAAATGGGCCCAACGCACGCCGGGCAGCCGGCGCTGCAGCGGCAATTGCGCACCAGATTCAGTGCGCCGCTCAACAGCTCCTGGCGGCGCTCGTACAGCGGCCTGGATTGTCCGATGCCGCCCGGATAGTTGTCGTACAAGTACACGGCGGGCGAGAACTCGGCCATGGCTTGCAAGTCCACCGGCTCGCCTGCGGCATTGCGCAACTCGCCGCGGCCCTTGCCGCTGACCGTTGCCGACCATTCGCTGTCGCCGCTGCCCACGGCCTTACCCAAGTCGCGAGGCTCGCACATCGATAGCAGCGTAGCGACGGTGTGCAGCGCATAGGAGGCACCCAGAAATCCATCGAGCGCTTCAAAGCGCATCGGGAAGGCTTCATCGAGCGCGCCGGGTTCGACACGCCACCAGAGCGCCGTGGTTTGCAGTTCCTGATCAGGCAGATTCACCGGCCCGTAGCCGATGTTTTCGTGGCTGTAGTAGCGGATTTTCTTGTACCCCGCGACACGGCGCACCACGTGAACCTCGCCGAGCTGCGCCTCGCCGCATCTGCTTTTGGCCGACTCGAACTGGCTCAAAGGTTTGAGGCGCGTGTAGTCGATCGCATCGGTGTAGTAATCGACATGCGTGCGCGTGACGTAAGCCTTGCGCCCGGTCCAGTCGAGCTTCTCCACCTGCCAGGGGATGGACTGGATCATGTAGATCGCGCCCTCGTACAGGGTCAGCGCAGCGGATGAGAAATCGACTTCGGCAAGAATGGTTTGCTTGCCGCCGGTTCGATCGACCACGACGAAATTGCCGTCGGCGACGCTGCGCAAACTCACGGCATTGGCCGGATAACTGTCGTCGATCCAGTGCCAGCGACTGCCGTTGCGATGCAACACGCCCTCGTCGACCAGATAGTCCAGGAACTCGCGAACATCGCGCTCGCCGAAGGTGTCGTTCTCAGAAAACGGCAATTCGAACGATGCGCAGCGGATATGGTCGAGCAGGATCAGCAGCTGCTCCTTGTCGATGCGTGCATGTTCCGGAGATTGCTCAAGAAAGTATTGCGGGTTGCGCACCACGAACTGATCGAGGGCATCGCTGCCGGCAACGAGCACGCCGACCGCCGTTTGTTGTCGTCGGCCCGCGCGGCCCAAGCGTTGGCGCGTGGCCGCAACGCTGCCCGGATAGCCGCACAGCAAACTCACATCGAGCGCGCCGATGTCGACGCCCAACTCCAGCGCGGAAGTGCTGACGATCGCATCGATGGCGCCAGCGCGCATCAGTTTTTCGGTGAGCCGGCGTTCGTCGGGCAGATAGCCGCCGCGATAGGCGCGTACGCGCGCCGGCTTGCGTGGATCGCGGTCGAATATGTCTTTCAAATACTTGGTGAGCACCTCGACCATCAACCGCGACTGCGCAAACAGAATCGACTTCAAACCCGCCTTCACCGCAAGGCGCGCGAGTTTGCTGACTTGCGAGCGTGCCGAGGCGCGGATGCCCAAGTCGGGATTAATCGGCGGCGGGTTCCAGAACAACAAATGCTGCTCGCCGCTCGGCGCGCCGCTGTTCAAGATGGCGCGCATCGGCCGGCCCACCAACTCGGTGGCATGTTCGCGCGGATTGCCGATGGTTGCCGAGCAGCAGATGATTTGTGGGCGCACGCCATAAAACGCGCAAACGCGATGCAAGCGGCGCAGCACATTGGCCACGTGCGAGCCGAATACGCCGCGATAGGTGTGCACCTCGTCGATGACGATGAAGCGCAGCGCGCTGAAGAACTGCGCCCACTTGGTGTGATGCGGCAAGATCGCCTGATGCAGCATGTCCGGGTTGGTGACCACCACATCGCCCTTGGTGCGCACGGCCTGGCGTGCATCCGACGGCGTGTCGCCATCGAAGGTGTAGGCGCGCACGCCCAGATCTTCGGCGCGATTGAGTTCCAGCAACTCCGCGACCTGGTCCTGCGCCAGCGCTTTGGTGGGGAAGAGATACATCGCCTTGGCGCCGGATTTGAGCGCCGCATCGAGCACCGGGCCGTTGAAGCACAGCGTCTTGCCGCTGGCGGTGGGCGTGGCGACGACGATATCGGCGCCGTCGCGCAGCGCCGCCCAGGCTTCGGCCTGATGACTGTAGAGCTGCGTGATACCGCGTGCGCGCAGGGCCGCCTGCAGGCGCGGATCAAGATCTGGCATCGGCGCGAAGCGCGCGGCGCGCGCAGCGACCACTGCCTCGCCGGTGATGCAGGACTTGTACTTACGCTTGATCCGGCTCACCCATTGGTGTGCGACGTCAACGTCATCAGATGACGTCTGACCGCCCCCTTGAGTCAAGGGCGCTATCGACTGCGCAGCAGTCGATGGGGGTTGTGGAGATACGCTGGTTGTCGAGGAGCGAGGCCAGGATCGCTCGTCGGTCTGAGGCGACGCATTGTTTGAACACTCGACCTTCACCGCAAGCTGCGCTAAGCTCATCGTTGTTCTCGTTTCGTTCTCCTGTGACTAGCGTAGAGAACCAATGGAAAACATGCAAGCACTAACACATGCACAACAGCGCGTCCTCGATCACCTGATCGAGCGCCAGCGCGAGGGACACGATGCGCCCAGCCTCGATGAGCTGTGCTCTGAGCTGGGCCTGGCCTCGCGCGGTTCATTGCATAAACACATCACGGCATTGATCGATGCCGGATTGGTGGCGCCGATGGATGGCAAGCAGCGCGGTGTGCGCCTCACATCAACGGCGCTCGACGATGGCAGCGTGCCGCTGCTCGGACGCATCGCTGCCGGACGACCGATCGAAGCCATTTCCGGGCACGAGCGCATCGCCGTGCCGCCGCACCTTCGCGGTCGCGGCGAGTGCTACGCACTCAAGGTGCGCGGCGATTCGATGATCGATGCCGGGATTCTCGATGGCGACACTGTGCTCATCGAGCCGCGCGACAACGCGCGCAACGGCGAGGTGGTGGTGGCGCTGATCGATGGCGAAAACGCCACGCTGAAGCGCCTGTATCGGCGCAGCGGCGAGATCGAATTGCACAGCGAAAATCAAAACTTCCCCGTGCAGCGCTACACGCCGGCGCGCGTGCAGATCCAGGGCGCGCTGGTGGGGTTGATGCGGCGGTATTGAGGGTGCCTGAGAGATGGCGCTTCCGTTTTGACGGAATCAAGTTATTGACTTGAGAAAGGACGGAAAAGACTTTGATGACTCAAGAGCGAGGGCACGAGGGCACGAGGGCACGAGAGCACGTGCTTCGTTCGAATTGCTCAGTGTTATTGCCAGTAAGACCATCGTCCTGGCCTTATTACGCCTGGTCACAACAGGTACCTTCGAACTCAGGCGTTGAAAGTCTGCGACGCACTACATGCGATGGCCTCGAACGAAGCACGTGCCCTCGTGCCCTCGTGCTCTCGTGCCCTCGCTCTTTGAGTCGATCGCTCCAACATTCGTTTAAGGCGGGCATCAGTGTTTCGACGGCGAGCATGGCTTTAGCGTAGCCCGCGAGCGAATAGCAATGCGCCATGTACGCCGAACTCCACTGCCTCTCAAATTTCAGTTTTCAGCGCGGCGCATCGACTGCGGCGGAGTTGTGTGTGCGAGCGAAGGAGCTGGGCTATGCGGCGCTCGCGATCACGGATGAGTGCACCATGGCCGGTGCGGTGCGTGCGTATGAAGCGGCGAAGGATGTCGGCATCCACTTGATTCTGGGCTCGGAGTTTCGCCTCGCGTGCGGGCTCAAGCTGCTGCTGCTTGCGGCTGATCACGAGGGCTACACGGCGATCTGCGGCCTGATCACGCACGCGCGGCGCAATGCCGAGAAAGGCGAGTACGCGCTGACGCGAGCGGATGTGCGGGCAGCGATGTCTGGGGTGCTGGCGATCTGGCTGCCAGGCGAGCCGCCTGCTGAAGACCCGCTCGCGCCCTCGCCCGAGACGCTCGCCACCGGCCATTGGCTCGCTGCGCATTTCGCAGAGCGCTGGATTGGCGTGGCGCTGCATCGCCAGCATGGCGATGAGCGCCGGCTGGCGTACGCGCAAGCGTTGGCGGAAGCGCTTGATATCCGGTTGACGGCGATCGGCAGCGCCGAGATGCACGTACGCGGACGGCGCGCGTTGCACGATGTGCTCGCGGCGATTGCCGCGCACAGCAGCGTCGCTGAAGCCGGCTTTCATCTGGCATCGAATGGCGAGCAGCATTTGCGCAGTCTCCAGCAGTTACGCGCGCTGTATCCGCAGGCGCTGCTCGATGAAACGTTGCGTATCGCCGCACGCTGCCGCTTTTCGTTGGCTGAGCTGCGCTATCAGTATCCGCATGAAGTAGTGCCCGGCGGCTGCACGGCCACCGAGCATTTGCGCCGCTTGACCGAAGATGGCCTGCGCCGTCGCTGGCCGCGCGGCGAGCCTCAGCCGGTGCGCGCACAAATCGAGCACGAGCTGACGCTGATCGCCGATCTCAAGTACGAGTCATACTTCCTCACCGTACACGACATCGTCGAGTTCGCGCGTTTGCGGCGCATCTTGTGCCAGGGCCGCGGCTCGGCGGCGAATTCGGCCGTGTGTTACGCGCTCGGCATCACCGAGGTCGATCCGGCGCGCGGCAATTTGCTGTTCGAACGCTTCATCTCGCGCGAGCGCAATGAGCCGCCGGATATCGATGTCGACTTCGAGCACGAGCGCCGCGAAGAAGTCATCCAATACGTTTACGCCAAATACGGCCGCGACCGCGCGGCGCTCACCGCTACGGTGGCCTGCTATCGGCCCAAGAGCGCGCTGCGCGATGTCGGCAAGGCGCTGGGTATGAGCATCGATCAGGTCGAGGAAATCACCGGCGCGCTGACCTGGTGGGATGGCTTTGGCGCGGTGGAGGAGCGCCTGATCGAGCGCGGTTTCGATCCCTCGAATGCCAAGATCAAAAAACTGCTTAAGCTCACCGCCGATCTCTTGGGTTTCCCGCGCCATCTCTCGCAGCATGTCGGCGGTTTTGTCATTTCCGAGCGCCCGCTGAGCGAGCTTGTTCCAGTGGAAAATGCGGCGATGCCGGATCGCACCATCATCCAGTGGGACAAGGACGATCTCGATACCTTGGGCCTGCTGAAAGTCGATTGCCTGGCGCTCGGCATGCTGAGTTGTCTGCGCCGCTGCATCGATCTGGTCGCCAGCTACAAAGCCGATGCACCGCTGTCTTTGGCATCGATTCCAGCCGAAGACCCGGCCACTTACGCGATGCTGCAAACGAGCGATTCGGTGGGCGTGTTCCAGGTCGAGTCGCGCGCGCAGATGTCGATGCTGCCGCGCCTGAAGCCGGAGAACTACTACGATCTGGTGATCGAAGTCGCCATCGTTCGCCCCGGCCCCATCACCGGCAAGATGGTGCATCCGTATTTGCGGCGTCGCCAAGGTTTAGAGCCGGTCAGCTATCCATCGGAGGACTTAAAGCGCGTGTTCGAGCGCACGCTCGGCATTCCGATTTTCCAGGAACAGGTCATGCAGCTCGCCATCGTTGCTGCTGGATTCACGCCGGGCGAGGCCGACCAGTTGCGTCGTTCGATGGCAGCCTGGAAGCGCCGCGGCGGGCTTGAACATTATCGCCAGCGGATCATCGCCGGCATGGCCGAGCGCGGCTACGAAACCAGCTTCGCCGAGCAGGTGTTCGAGCAGATCAAAGGCTTTGGCTCCTATGGGTTCCCAGAATCGCACGCCGCCAGTTTTGCGCTCTTGGTGTACGCCTCGGCATGGTTCAAATGCCATCACCCGGCGGCATTCGCAGTGGCGCTGATCAACTCGCAGCCGATGGGTTTTTATTCGGTCGACCAGATCGTCCAGGACGTGCGCCGTCATGGCGTGGAGGTGCGGCCGATCGACGTGCGTTTCTCGAACTGGGACGCGAGTCTGGAGCACGAACGCCAGATCGCGATCCGTTTAGGTTTTCGCGAAATCCAGGGCTTTAGAATCGACAGCGCGCAGCGCCTGATCGCCACACGCAGCGAGCGCGCGTTCTCGTCCGTACAGGATCTCGCCACGCGCGCCGAACTCGAACGCTCCGAGCTGGAAATCTTGAGCCATGCTGGCGCATTGCGTGGCCTGACCGGACATCGCCATCGTGCGCAATGGGCAGTCACCGGCATCGAGAAAATGCCCGAACTTCTGGCATCCGCACAGATCAAGGAGGAGCCTGCGCAATTGCGGCTGCCGACGCCCGCCGAGAACACGCTCGCCGACTACCAAAGCACGCAGCTTACGCTCGTCGACCATCCGCTGAAACTGCTGCGTGGCAAACTCAAATCGTTGCGCATGCGTCGCGTCGACGAGGCCATGGCCGCCAGCCACGGCACGCGCATGCGCGTGGCGGGCCTCGTGAAACTGCGCCAGCGCCCCGGCACCGCCTCGGGCGTGATGTTCGTCACCCTGGAAGACGAGAGCGGCTGGCTGAACCTGATCATCTGGCGCGATCTCGCCGACCGCGAACGCCGCGTCGTCCTCGAATCGCAACTGCTCGGCGTCACCGGCGAGCTACAAAAAGCCGAGGGCGTTACGCACTTGCTGGCCAAGCGGCTCGATAACCTCACGCATCTCCTGGAAGGCACCGGCATCCGCTCGCGGGATTTTCATTGAACTATGTTAGACGCCATTTCAACCAGCAGCGATCGGTCTATGCTGACATTCATAGCAAAAGGATTCGAACGTGAACGACTTTAGAAGCCTTTTTCGAGCACTTCAGCTCGATCAAGCCATCGGCCCAGACCAGCCCGGATACGTCAACTACTACGGCATGGGCGAGAAGTACGGAATTGCGGACGATCCCATTCGTCAGCTTGCAACCGGCATTTCGTTCGGGCAGACCGAGGGTTCGGCATTGCACTTGGTGTCCGGTCAACGAGGCACAGGGAAGAGCAGCGAGTTGCTCCGCCTCAAAGCCATGCTTGAGGAAGATGGCTACGAAGTTTGGCTAACCAATCTCGAAGGCATCTTCGAGCACAGCGAACCCATCGAAATTGGCGAGTTCTTGATAGGAGCGGCCAGCGAACTGATAGGGCATCTCAAGTTAGAGAACGCCAGCTTTTTTGAACGGCTTGGCAACTTCTTAAGAACCGAGATCGACGTCGAGCGCGAGTTCAAGATCGGCGTGGGCCCGGATGGATTTCAGGCTGAATTCGGTGTCGCGTTCCGCAGCAACCCAAGCTTTCGCGAGAAACTCCGCGAGAAGCTCCGCGCACGCATCGACGCAGTATGGCGCCAGACAGCCGATTACGTGGAGCAGTTAGCCGCCTCGCGGTGCAAACGCGTGGTGTGGATCATGGACTCGATCGATCGTTTGTCTGGGCGCTACGACAACGCGAAGGCCGTGGCTGACAGTGTCGTTATGCTCTTCAGTTTGCACGCCGACAAGCTTCGATTCGCTGGCGTGCAGACTGTTGCTGTGGTCCATCCCTGGCTTGGCTCAGCCGTTGGCGCAGCGATGCAAGAGGACAGCGCTACGTTCCTGCCAACGATTCGAGTGCGAACTCGTGAGGGCCATGCCGATCCTGATCGCATTCGGATTCTTCTCGACATCGCGCAGGCACGACAGGCCAATGTGTTCGAACTGATTCCATCGCCGCTGCTCAGCCAGTTGGCCCTGATGTCCGGGGGCGATCTGCGCGAATACTTCAAGCTCGTTCGCAACACAGCCGTGTTGGCAGGGTCACGGCAACTTCAGCCACCGCTGACGCAAAGTGTTATCGACAAGGTGCTTAGCGATGCCCGCAATGATTTGCTGCCATTGGCGGATGACGAAATCCAATGGCTTCGGACCATTGCGAAAACCAAGCAATGCAATCTACCGACCCGGGATCAGGTACTTGAACTGGCGCGGTTGTTGAACGGCAAGTATGTGATGAACTACCGGAATGGGTTCGACTGGTACGATGTGCATCCGCTGTTGAGCCAGATCATCGATGAGCCAGCCGCTGGTCAATGAGGACCAAACAGACGAATTGATCCGGGATCTGCTGACTCGGATCGAATTTGGCGTCGGTCAGTTCCAGCTTGGATTCGTCTTTGGCGAATCGTTCAAGGACATGTTGGAGTTCCAGCATCGATTGTTCGGTGAACTTGAATTTCGTATTCCTCGAGCTCTGGCAACTTTACATCGAGCGAGCGGGCGGGCAAGTGCCGAGCAGCTGCTGACCGCAATCCGGGCGAATGGCCCGATGCAATTGATCTGGTGCGACTTGCACTCGATGCGGTTGAATGAGCTTCGAAAGTTCCTGGTGTTGCTGAACGAATGCCGTGGCGAGCTATCGAAGCGCGTTCGCGGACTATTGATATTGGCAATGCGCAATCCTTACGACAGTGATGTGAGAGCGATCGCACCGGATCTGTGGTCAGTTCGTAGTTTCGCCATGGCCGTTTCGACAACCGAAGCTGGCCGTGTCGCCGACGTGGCGGATGGGCCGCAGACCGGTGTTGCTGTCTCCGCCACCGCTCCCTCTGCCACGCCAGGTGGACTAATTGCAGTTGCAAGGCGCGCGGAAGAACTTGCTCGTCGGCATCGCAATCCTGCTGAAGCAATCGAATTGGCGAGCAGCCTGGCAGTTACGGCCAGCCAATTTGCTGGCATCGATCGTGAGGACGACCTTCTGGCACTCAACAGAGCCGCAGATCTTTTCGACGAGTTGCTCGTTTACAAGTTCGCAGTGTTTGCGTATCGAAATCTGCTGACAATTGTCGATCTTGAACATGCGTCCCGAGTTGCTCGAAAGCTAGGCGAGAACCTTTTGGCTGATCGTCAACCGTCGAATGCAGCTTTGGCCTTGGATCATGGCCTACGCTATCAATCGAAGGCCCCATTGCGAGAGCGACAGATGTTAGAGCTGCTAACCGCAGAAATCCGTCTTGCGCAGGGCGACTACCAGGGTTCGCAGGCACTCTTTATCGCAATTTGGAAGGCCAATCTGCAACGCGCCAATGCATTGGAAGTCAGGGCATTGTCTGGCTTGGCGATCATTTACCGGACGCAATCTCATCGCATCAGCGAAGCCAATCTCTTCGCCGAACGTGGCTTGGTCCAATCCGCCGCACGAATAGAAAAGCGCGGGCTGAAGCCCATTCGCGCGCTTCGCCACGCAAAGCTGATGCGAATCCAAAACTCGATCGATCAATTGCGCGGCGATCCTGAGCGGCACAATATCGATCGTTATCTTGCCCACGCTATCGAGGAGTTGGGGCCAGTGCCGGAGCTTCTGCGTTTTCAGGAGAATTGCCGCTCACCTGTCGCGAACGAGTTAGCGAACCCAGACGCGAGCGGTTAGGGCCGCCCAAAACGCGCAGCGCGCGCTATCGTCGCCTCGTCGATGCTGAGTTTGCGAACCCGCGATGTTCAAACTATTCCAGCGCGTGTCGGCGGCGCCGACGAATCCTAAACCTGCGGCGGTGCTGCCGCAGTTCGATGTCGCGGCCTTGTATCAGGGGCCGGCGGATGCGGCGCCGGTGGCTGAGGTATCGGCGGCGCTGGATGAGAAGTTGCGTCAGGCGTACTTCTGGATCGTCAACACCGCGATCATCAGCCCGCATTACGACATCGAATACAACGATGGACCGGGCGCGGAGTTTGCGCTGGGCGATCGCAAAAGTGCGCTGAAATTGCCGAGCGCGCAGAGCTATTCGAGCTTCGTGCTGCTGCCGCTGCTGACCTTCGCCGCGCAACGCAAGTGTTTGTTCATCGGCGGGCCTGGGCGCGGCAAGACGGCGAGCGCATTGCTGATGGGTGTGCTGGCCGGTTATCCGGTCCGCGAGGTCAAGCGCGGCATGCAGCGTGGTCATCCGCAGATGACCACAGCCGATCTGCTGGGCAGCCCGTTGCCGGCCGATTTGGTCTCGGCGCAGCGCATCGATGCGGTGCGGATCGCATGGCGCAGCTGGCTGTCGATGCGCGTGAAAATCGTCGACGAGTACAACCGCATCCCGACGCGTACGCAAAGCGCGTTGCTGACGCTGATGGGCGATAACTACGCCGAGTTGTTCGACCAGGTGTACGAGTGCCCGCCGGCCGCGTGGTATCTCACCGCGAACGACGATCAGGGCGGCGGCACCTATCAGGTGATCGAAGCGCTGCGCGATCGCATCGATGTGATCGTGCAGGCGCTGCCGTTCAATCCGCGCTTTTTGGGCGAGTTGCTGACGCGTATCGAAGAGGATGCGCGCCCGGAAGATTTCGTGCCGCCGGAGATTATCTTCAGCGAGGCTGAAATCAAGGCGCTCGGCCAACGCATTCGCGCCATGCCTTTGCCAGAGCCGTTGCGTCGGCGCATCGAGTATTTCGCCAGCCAATTCGAGTTCAACGACCTTGCCGGCGAGCAGTTCGAGTACAAAAGCAAGGACACCGCGCGCCTGGCGGGCACCGATTGGGCGTGGCTCAGCGCCCAGGACGATGGCCGCGATCGGCTCAAGGATTTGGGCTGCCAGACGGTCAACGGCTTATCGGTGCGCAATCTGATGACGCTGCTGGTGTACGCCAAGGCGATGGCCTTTTTTCGCGGCAGTACCGAGGTGGAATTGGAGGATGTGCGCCAGACGCTGCCGTTCGTGTTGCACGACAAACTCAAGGCGGATCTCGACGCGCCGTATTTCCAAAGCCCCGCGAATGCGGCGCAGAAGAGCGATCGAATCGGCTGGCTGCGATCGCTGTTCGATCAGAGTTGCTTCGACTACGACCGACTCGATCTGGATCGTCGCGATCCGGTGCGCGATCTGGCCGCCGAGCTTGCCGCCGGCCTCGATGGCGTCACCGCTGCGGAGGCGCGCAAGCGGCTGGCAGCGATAGAGCGGCATATTCAGGCGATCGCCAAGGGCGGAAAGTTGTATGGCCCGTTACATGACGATTTGCTGCTGCTGAAGTCTCTGCATCAACGCTATGGGAATTATTTGCGGTGGTTGGGGTAGGGTTGTTGGTTGTTGGTTCTGCGGTTGATGATTGTGTCATCCCCGCGAAAGCGGGAACCCAGCGTCTTGGCTTTGATAGTTGCGCCCGATGCGTCACGACAAGAATTCACCGGATTCCCGCCTTCGCGGGGATTGACGATGGCAATTTTGCTGCGGCAACCAACAACCAACAACCAACAACCAGATGCACCCCAAACTCGCCACCTGGCTTCAGTCCCACCGCCCCGTATTGAACGCGCGTTTCGCAAATGCGCGGCGACGGTTTGCGGCGTTGGATAGCGATGCATTTCTGGCGTACTTGAGAACCGATGTCGATGCGCTGGCATCGGCGCTGAACGGCGCGCCGGAGGGCGTCTTCGGCGAGCTTTTCGAATCGCTCTACGAGCTTGGCCTGAAGCTGATCGGCCAAGCTGTCATTGGAGCCGGCGCACGCTATCCGATGATCGTGCCGCTGTGGCACGAGCTAGCGTTGCGTGCGCCGCGGCTGATGGCGCAATCGCCGCAACGGGTTTTGTCCGCTCTCGCCAATGCCTGCATCCACGTCGCCGATCATGGTTGTTATCCCGAGTTCCATCGGCGCCTGCTGGCGTTGACGTCGGTTTCGGATGTCGACAGTTTTCTCCGCGCTGGGCAAGTGGCGGCATGGCGCTCGGGTTTGGCGCACTATCGCGCTAGTGCGCTGGCTGTGGCGCGGCATCTCGACAGCATCGCCTTAGGGCTTGCGCTGGAGGTGCCGCCGGAGCGTGCGCAGGCGGAACTGTCGGCGCAGGTTGCTGATCGCTGGCATGGTGTCCCGGGTCGCGGTCCACGCATCGTCGCACGCGTCGGTCGGTTTCGTGGTCTGGGTGGTCCATTCATCGCGCCGCCGCGCGTGGCGGCTGTTAGCGGCGAATGGCTGGCGCGATCCGGCGATCAGGTGTTTCTCGTCCATGCCGATGCGTTCGGTAGCAGTTTCCACGCGGTGGCGAGTGAGCTATGGCCTGGAGACAGTCACGCTTCATCGAATGGCGTACGAATGGTCGGAGACGACCTGCAGATTGGCGCTCATAAAGTTCCCATGGCCGGACAAGGCGACATCACCAGCGTCGCTGAGAACGGCAAGGTGCTGGCCGTTACGCGATCCGGTACGCATCAGATCGCGATCGTGGTCACATAGTGATCTAGCGCTCGTGCCGCAAGCTCAGGGCTGCGGCGTGTGCAAGGTTTGGGTGGCCTTGTCGATGTGCCCGGCGCGTAGCAGCGGCACCACATCGAGTGCATTGGCAATCGATGTGCGAATGAGTTTTTCGTCTGCTATCGACGCGCGGCCGAGTACCCAGGGAGTAACCAGATCCTTGCGCCCCGGATGACCGATGCCGATACGCAGCCGATGGAACTTGCCGTGGCCCAGCTGCGCGATGGTGTCGCGGATGCCGTTCTGGCCGCCGTGGCCGCCGTCGAATTTCAAGCGCGCGACGCCGACGGGCAAGTCCAGTTCGTCGTGCGCAATCAGCGCATCGGCCGGATCGATTTTGTAGTAATTGAGAACCGCGCTGACTGCGAGGCCGCTCTTGTTCATGTAGGTGGTCGGCTTGACGAGCCACAGCGGCTCATCGCGACCAGTGAGGCGGGCAACTTCGGCGTTGAGTTTGCTTTCGAGCGAAAAACGCAGAGAAAGATTGTCCGCCAAGGCATCGGCGAACCAGAAGCCAGCGTTATGCCGTTGCTCGGCATGTTCTCGACCCGGATTCCCGAGGCCGACGATGAGACGGATGGGCATAGCTTACTGCGCACGTGTGACGGGGCACTGGAGGGACGGGGATCGGCGACCGATGTCAATGAGTAGTGGCAGCAGGAAGCAGCGCCTATTCGTGCCGTGTGCCCCAGGCCCCGCTTCCCGTTGCGCTGGCGCCAAGCGCCAGCGCAACGACGAGTGCTTACTTCTTCGCAGCCGGCTTGGCAGCAGCCTTCGCCGGAGCGGCTTTCGCCGGTGCGGCCGCAGCGGCTTTGGCCGGCGCGGCAGCAGCTTTCTTGCCAGCCGCCGGGGCCGGTGTGGCAGCAGCACCTTCGGCCGCAGCTTCGGGCTGCTCTTCCACCGTCATGCGTGCAACCACCACCGCCAGATCGTGCTCGCGACCCAATTTCAGCGACGGGATTTCAACGCCAGCCGGCAGCTTGATGTCGGAGACGTGGATCGTGTCGCCCACTTTGAGCTCGATCAAGTCGATCTCGAGGAATTCCGGCAGGTCTTTGGGCAAGCACGCAATTTCGATGTCGTTCAATTCGTGCAGGATCAACGCGCCACCGGTCTTGCCGGCCGGCGACTTCTCTTGATTCAAGAAGTGCAGCGGCACGCGCAGACGCAGGATCTCGTTTTCCAGCACGCGCTGGAAATCGATGTGCGTGAGCAGCGGCTTGTACGGATGACGCTGCAAGTCGCGCACCAGCGCTTTCTGGGTCTCGGCACCGACATCGAGTTCCAGAATCGACGTGTAGAACCATTCGTTTCCGGCATAGCGATATGCAAGCAGCTGGTCCAGTTGCAACGCGCGCGGCGGCAGATCGCCGCCGTAGAGAATTGCCGGCACTTTGCCCGAACGACGCAGGCGGCGGCTCGCACCCTTCCCGTTGTCGGCTCGGAATTCCACCGGCACTTTGTGTACTTTGGCCATGATTTTTCATCCCTTGTTATGCGTTCCATGGATGGAAACGCGTTATTTCCATCGCATACGCATCCTGCGTACGCGTCACCGCCGATCCATAAGCCACCCGCGACCAGGGGCTTCGAGCGATGAGCGCTGCGGTCTCGATCGAGATCGCACGGCTCAGCGTTCGATAAGGCGGTCAGGGCGCAAAGTGCATCGACGCCCGAAACGAATCAGCCAACTTCTCGCGCAGCGAAAACCAGGTTTTCGCACCGCGGGCTTCTGGCCCCAAAACTAATCTACGTACAACGAACTTACGCTCTCCCCGCCAGCGATACGACGAATGGTCTCGGCCAGCAGCTCGGCAACCGACAACTGCCGCAATCGTGTGCATGCGCGCGCTTCGGGGCGCAGCGCGATGGTGTCGGTGACGACCATCTCATCGAGCACGGAGTTGTTGAGATTGTCGATCGCGCCACCCGACAGCACCGGATGCACACAATAGGCGACGACGCGTCTGGCGCCGCGCTCCTTGAGCGCCTTGGCCGCAGAGCACAGCGTGCCGGCGGTATCGACGATGTCGTCGATCAGGATGCAGGTCTTGCCGGTGACGTCGCCGATGACGTTCATTACCACCGATTCGTTGGCCTTTGGCCGACGCTTATCGATGATCGCCAAGTCCGCGTCATCCAAGCGCTTGGCGATCGCCCGAGCGCGCACCACGCCGCCAACGTCCGGCGCAACAACGATCAGATCTTCCCCTGAGTAGTGGCGCCACATGTCCGCCAGCAACACCGGCGAGGCGTACACATTGTCGAGCGGTACATCGAAGAAGCCTTGAATCTGATCGGCGTGCAAATCCACCGTGAGCACGCGATCTGTGCCGACCGTGCCGATGATGTCGGCAGCCACTTTCGCGGTGATCGGCACGCGCGCATTCCGCGCGCGACGGTCTTGGCGGGCGTAACCGAAGTACGGCATGACTGCGGTGACTGAAGCCGCAGAGGCGCGTTTGAACGCATCCACCATCACCAGCAGTTCCATCAGATTATCCGCAGTCGGCGGACTGGTCGGCTGGATCAGATAAACGTGCTGGTTGCGCACATTTTCGAGAATCTCGACGGCGACTTCGCCATCGGAGAATCGTCCGCAGTTGATCTTTCCAAGCGGCACACCGAGCTCGAACGCGATGGAGCCCGCCAGTCGCGGATGTGCGTTGCCGGAGAAGATCATCAAACCCGGTGCGCTGAGATCGGACAGCTTTGAGCTCATGGCTTCAGACCAAAAGGCGATTTAAGACCAGGGCGAACTCGCCACCAAGGGGGCAGGGCGCCAGGCGCTGAGCGGGATTGCGAGAATCAAAGCGGAACCAGTTCTATCGACCGCTCGCGGCCCATAGAACTGGCTGGGGTGCTAGGACTCGAACCTAGGAATGCGGGAATCAAAATCCCGTGCCTTACCAACTTGGCGACACCCCAAACCGATCCGCCGCCGCCGCCCGTTGAGACATCTTCCTGACGAATCAGGGGCAGCAGCTACGGAGCCGGTAATTCTGGCGGCTGTTTGTTTACGCTGTCAAACGGGATTTGTAGCGAATTGCATATCTTCCAGCGCCAGTTCAGCGGCGCGCCAGTCATCACGGCCTCAACCGTGGGCGGCGGATTCTCGACAAAAAGCGCGCTTCCGCTGCCCGTCAGGCGCGCCGGGCCAATCTGTTCGAGGAAGCCTCGGGCTTCTGCAATCGCCGGGTACAGTCGGCACGCGAGCGATTCGAAGTCGTTCTGCGTAGCGGTACCAGCTTGATAGTCGGCAATCGCAATGGCCGCTGTGGCGCGCGGCAAATCCGCATGCGCGAACATCGGTGCAGTGGGAGTGGCGATGCCAGGAAAGACCACCAGATAGCGACGCGCGACGAACGGCAGCGGTGTCAGTCGTTCACCGACGCCTTCCGCCCAGGCCGGAACGCCGCGAACGAAAATCGGCACATCGGCGCCCAGTTCAAGGCCAATATCGGCCAGCGCTTGAGCTGGCAGTTTCAAGTCCCAAAGCCGATTCAGTGCGCGCAACACCATCGCCGCATTGCCACTGCCGCCGCCCAGCCCCGCTCCCTGCGGAATCGATTTGCGCAAGCGGATGCGACAGCCGCGTGCTGGCGCGAAACGCCGCAAAGCGTTTGCGGCGCGCGCACATAAGTCTGCGTTGGGATCGATATCGCCCGGTCCATCGACACGTTCGACGATCCCGTCGCTGGTCGCTTCCAGCTCGATCTCATCGCACCAATCGATCAGCTCGAACGCCGTCTGCAGCAAGTGATAGCCATCGCTCCGACGCCCGATGATGTGCAGGAAGCGATTGAGTTTGGCTGGGCTTTGGATAACCACCTTTCTCCTTTGGGCGCGCCTTGGCGCGAAGCTGTTTGCAATGGCTTCCAAATCTTGGACAGCCAGCCAAGGGCGAAGAGCGTTCAGTTCACACGAGACACGAAGTTACGAAGTTACGCCTCCCTTTCTTCGTGTCTTCGTGCCTTCGTGTGAAATGGCGCTGACCGTTCGCTAGTCCCGCAGCCACCGCGCCGCCTGCACCGCGTAATACGTCAGGATGGCATCCGCGCCGGCGCGTTTGAACGCAAGCAGCGCTTCCATCGCGCAAGCGCGTTCGTTGATCCAGCCGTTTTGCCCGGCGGCTTTGAGTTGCGCGTATTCGCCGCTGACCTGATACACGGCGAGCGGCGCGCCAAAGCGATCCTTGGCGCGTCGCACGATGTCCAGGTAGGGCATGCCGGGTTTGACCATGACCATATCGGCGCCTTCCTGCAAGTCGATTTCGATTTCGCGCAGCGCTTCGTCGCTATTGGCCGGATCCATCTGGTAGCTGTACTTGTTGCCACCTTTGAGGTTGCCTGCCGAGCCGACTGCGTCGCGAAACGGTCCGTAAAACGCCGAGGCGTATTTGGCGGAATAAGCAAGGATGCGGGTGTTGCGATGACCCTGCGCTTCGAGCGCCGAGCGAATCGCGCCGATGCGGCCGTCCATCATGTCCGACGGTGCAACCATGTCGGCGCCGGCCTGCGCATGCGAGAGCGCCTGTTTGACCAGGACCTCTATGGTCTCGTCGTTGAGCACGTAGCCAGTTTCGTCTATGAGCCCATCCTGGCCGTGCGTGGTGAAGGGATCCAGCGCGACATCGGTGATCACGCCGAGCGTCGGCAGCGCCGATTTCAGCGCGCGCACTGCGCGTTGCGCCAGACCCTCGGGGTTGAATGCTTCTGCGGCGTCGAGGCTCTTGGCGGCATCGGGCGTCACCGGAAACACCGCAATGGCCGGAACGCCCAATTCGACAGCTTCGTGCGCATCGCGGACCAAAAGATCGATCGATAACCTCTCGACGCCCGGCATCGACGCCACCGCCTGGCGAACGCCGCTGCCTTCGGTGACGAATACCGGCCAGATCAGGTCGTCGGCCGTCAGCGTGTGCTCGCGCATCAGGCGCCGCGAAAACTCATCTTTGCGCATGCGGCGCGGTCGGGTGTAAGGGAAAGGCATGGCGTTTGGGAGATGTTGGCGATGCGGAAGCTTAGCTGCTCGGACGGTCAAGTGCGAAAAGCGGAAAGTCAATTTCTGGCAGAGCAACGCCCCGGCATGATTGGTTCGTGAACGGAGAGAAAGCGCGGGCGTTGACGGCGCGATCTGCCAATCAATGCGCGCCGCCGCTCAGCGCCTTCGGGTTTCGGCCAACCTCCAGCTCAGGCGTTGCCGTTTGATGCTGAATCTTGACGCTTTCGCGCTTCGCCCCGCACTTGAAAATCCACATGGCAACCACATTTTTGGACCACGGCGACATGAGGTTCGCCATCCAAACTTGGGAGCAATGCCATGACTATCGCACGATTCAATCCGTTTCCGGCCGCTGCTCGATCGCCGAATGAATTTCGCGATTTGATCGAGAAGTTTTTCAACATCGACGAGACCGATCAATCCAATGTGGTGACCAGTCAGTGGGCGCCGCGCGTGGACATCCGCGAAGAGACCAATCGCTTCGTGATCCTGGCCGATATTCCGGGCGTCGATCCGAACGACATCGAGATCCATATGGAGAAAGGGATCTTGTCCATCAAGGGCGAGCGCAAGGTCGAAACCAAGACCGAGAACGAGAAGTTCACGCGCGTGGAGCGTACGCACGGCACCTTTTATCGGCGCTTCGCGCTGCCCGACAGCGCCGATGCCGATGGCATCAGCGCGCACGGCAAGCACGGTGTGCTCGAGATCGTCATTCCGAAGCGACCGGAGACCACGCCGCGTCGCATCTCGATTTCACATTGACGCGTTGATTGTCCGATGACGCCTTGAGCCGGACTTCGCGCCCGGCTCGGGGCTTGGGCTTATGATCGAAGGGCGACGCGCGAGCTTCGCCCTTTTTCATTGGAGTCATGGATGCGCTTTAAGGATTACTACGATGTGCTGGGCGTAAAGCCCGATGCGAGCAATGACGAGATCAAATCGGCATATCGCAAGCTTGCGCGCAAGTTCCATCCGGACGTGAGCAAAGAGAAGAACGCCGAAGACCGTTTCAAGGACATCAATGAGGCCTTCGAGGCGCTCAAGGATCCCGAACGCCGTGCGGCATTCGATCAGTTGCGCGCGGGTGGCTATCGGCCTGGCGATGAAGTGCGACCGCACGGCCCGTTCGGCGCTGGCGGCGGCGGTTTCGAATTCGACCTGGGCGGCGATGGCGGCGGTCAGTTCAGCGATTTCTTCGAATCGCTGTTCGGACGCATGCGCGGTGGGCCCAGGCGTTCGGCCGGTGCATCGATGGGCGAGGTGCGCGCCAGCATCGAGATCGATCTCGAGTCGGCGTATCGAGGGGGCAAACAACGCATCAGTGTGCAGGGCGCGCGCGGCGTGCGCACCCTGGAGGTGAAGATTCCCGCCGGCATCCAAAGCGGCAAGACCATTCGTCTGGCCGGCCAAGGAAATATGGGCGCCGATGGTGAGCCGGGCGACTTGCTGTTGGAAGTCAAGATTCGCCCGCATCCGGTGTTCGCGCTCGACGGCAAAGATGTCACCGTGAACGTTGCGCTTGCACCTTGGGAGGCGGCGCTTGGGGCTAAGGTCGCTGTGCCAACTTTGGCCGGCGAGGTCGAGTTATCGATTCCTGCCGGTTCGCAATCGGGGCGCAAGATGCGATTGAAAGGTCGTGGGATGCCGGGTAAGGAGGCGGGCGATCAGTTTGTGGTGCTGCAGATCCAGGCACCGGTTCCTGTGACCGACGCCGATCGTGCGGCGTACGAAGCGCTGCGTGCGCAGTTTGCGGGCTTCAAACCGCGTGGGTGAATGAAGCGGTGCGCGGACCCGCGGTTCGCATGGTTTCCAGGCCAAAGCTGCGGATCGTGGGTCCGCGTTGCAGAAAATCCGGGGGCGCGACTCGTTAGCTACCACTTGACGAAATGGCGCGACAAAGCGTCACCAGGCAGCGTTCGCCATCGGCTCCCGGAACCTTGAGCACATCAATGCGCTCGACGATCACATCGTCCGGTAGCGCTTCGATTTCGCTGCCGGGCACTTTGCCCTTCATCGCCAGCCAGCGACCTTCCGGCGCAAGCAGTTGTCTTGTGCTCGAAACGAATGTTGCCAGGTCGCTATAGGCGCGCGATATCACCTGGCGAAACGCCGCCGCAGCCAGCGCCTCGGCGCGCGCCTCATGAACCACGACCTGCGGCAGGTCGAATTGCCGCAGGCATTCGCGCAGAAAACGCGCCTTCTTGCCGTTGCTGTCGACCAGCCAAACGCGCTCATAAGGATGGACCAGCGCCAGAACCAGGCCTGGTATGCCCGGACCGGTGCCGATATCTGCCAAATCAGGTCCGCGACAGTGCGGCAGCACGGCCAGCGCATCGACAAGATGCCGATCGATCATCGCTATCGGATCGCGAATGGCGGTGAGGTTGTACGCCTTGTTCCAACGCGCGAGCAGGTCGATGTACTTGATCAGGCGCGCCTGGACGTCGGCAGGCAGGTCAAGTTCCAGCGCAGAGAGGCGGGACTGTAAATGCGCAAGCAGGGTGCTCATCGGCGATGCCCGCACGGTTGAATCCCTTTGCGTGCCAACGGCGAAATCACGGTTTTGGTGCATTCTCGATCCGATTTGCACCAAATACGATCACACGCATGCCACAATGACCCGCTATCTCGCGCATTTGTGCGTGGCACAACGATTGCTGTGCCGCTCGTGCACCATTTCAATTCGCGCCCCACGGAGGCCTCAATGTCGATCGAAAAAGTCAAAAAGCTGATTAAGGATAACGGCGTCAAGTTTGCTGATCTCAGATTTGCCGATATGTCGGGCCGCGAGCAGCACTTGTCGATCCCAGCCTCCACGCTCGACGAAGCCTGCTTCGAAGACGGCAAGATGTTCGACGGCTCGTCGATTGCCGGCTGGAAAGGCATCAATGAGTCGGACATGGTGCTGTTGCCGGATGCTTCCACCGTGTTCATGGACCCGTTTGCGGATGAGGCGACGTTGGTGCTGCGCTGCGATGTGCTTGAGCCGTCTACGATGCAACCTTACGGCCGCTGCCCACGCGGCATCGCCAAACGCGCCGAAGCTTACTTGAAAGCCAGCGGCGTGGGCGACACCGCGTTTTTTGGTCCGGAGCCGGAATTCTTCATCTTCGACAGCGTACGTTCGGAAGTCTCGATGAAGGGCAGCTTTTACGAGATCGACTCGGAAGAAGCTGCATGGAATTCGGGCAAAGTGTACGAGCATGGCAATACCGGTCATCGCCCCGGCATCAAGGGTGGTTATTTTCCAACTGGGCCCGTCGATGCGTTCCAGGACTTGCGCTCGGCGATGTGCTTGACGCTGGAGGCGCTAGGCATCCCGGTGGAGGTGCATCACCATGAGGTGGCCACCGCCGGCCAGTGCGAAATCGGCACACGCTTCAACACCTTGGTGAAGAAGGCCGACGAGCTGCTCACGCTCAAGTACGTGGTCAAAAACATCGCCCACCAGCACGGCCACACCGCAACCTTCATGCCCAAGCCGATCGTTGGCGACAACGGTTCTGGCATGCACGTGCATCAGTCGATCAGCAAGGGCGGCAAGAATCTCTTCAGCGGCAACGAGTACGGCGGCTTATCGAAGCTTGCGCTGCATTACATTGCAGGCGTGTTCAAGCATGCCCGCGCAATCAACGCCTTCAGCAACTCTACGACCAATAGTTACAAGCGCCTGGTGCCGGGCTTTGAGGCGCCAGTACTGCTGGCCTATTCGGCACGCAATCGCTCGGCGTCGTGCCGCATTCCCTGGGTGTCGAACCCGAAAGCGCGGCGCATCGAAGTGCGCTTCCCGGACGCGATCAACACCGGCTATCTGACGTTCACCGCGCTGATGATGGCCGGCCTCGATGGCATCAAGAACAAGCTCGATCCGGGTGCGCCGTCGGATAAGGATTTGTACGATCTGCCGCCAGAGGAAGAGAAACTGATCCCGACGGTGTGCCACTCGCTCGATCAGGCGCTGGATGCGCTCGATGCCGACCGCGAGTTCCTGAAGGCCGGCGGCGTGATGAACGACGACTTTATCGATGGCTACATCGAGCTGAAGATGAAGGAAGTCACCGCGTTGCGCATGCACACGCACCCGATCGAAATCAACCAGTACTACTCGATCTGATGCGTTTGCTCCGCGCCATTCGCAAGGGCGACGAATCGGCGATTGGCGCGGAGGATTTGCTCGACTCGATGCAAACCCCGCTGGCGGTGGTCAACCGTCAGCGGGTCATCGTCAGGGCCAACGCGGCGCTCGTCGAAGGCTTGTGCGAGCGCCGCCTGCTGCAGCAATCGGTTGCGGCGTTGGCGTTCGGCGCGGGCGCGCTGCTGGATTTGGTCGATCGCGCCATCGAAGGCGGCGAGCAGTTGGTCGCGAGGCGCATGCTGCTGGAAATGAAGCGCAGCCATCCGCGGCGTTTCGATGTGCAAGTCAGCCCGCTACGTTCGGGCGAGGTGATCGTCGAGTTCCATCTGGTCGCTGAGGCCGATCAGGATCTGGGAGAGGGCGCCTTGCCTGCACCCGAGCCAGCGGCGCAACAAATGGCGCGAGCGCTGGCGCATGAAATCAAGAATCCCCTGGCCGGTTTGCATGGCGCAGCGCAATTGCTGGAGCGCGAATTGCCCAATCGCGCGCTCGCCGAATACACGCAAGTCATCCGCACCGAAGTCGATCGCATTCGGCGGCTCGTCGATCGTTTGTTGCTGGCGCCAGAACTGGTGCGCACCGGCGAACTGTTCAATGTGCATGAGGTGCTTGAGCGCGTACGCACACTGACGGAAGCCGAAGGCGGCGCGCGTGTGGAGCGCGACTACGACCCAAGTTTGCCCGACATCACCGGGCACGCCGATCGTCTGCATCAGGCGCTACTCAACCTGGCGCGCAATGCGCTGCAGGCTGGCGCCGCGCATATTCGACTGCGCACGCGCGCCGAGCATCGCGTGCGCATTGGCGAGCGAGTCGAGCGTTTGGCGATTCGCATCGATGTCATGGACGATGGCAGTGGCGTGCCCGAAGACGTTCGCGACCACTTGTTTCTGCCGTTTGTGACCGGCCGCGAAGAAGGCACCGGTCTGGGTTTGCCGGTGGCACTGGCGATTGCCCGCGAGCATGGCGGCACGTTGGCATTCACTTCGCGCCCTGGCGCCACAACCTTCTCGTTGCTGCTGCCGGTGAACGCATGAGCGTGCCGGCGCCCGCGATCGATCGACGGCTGGTGTGGCTGGTCGACGACGATCGCTCGATTCGTTTCGTTCTGGAAAAAGCGCTGGCGAGCGCGGGGTTTGCGGTTGAGAGTTTCGACGCCGCCGAGCCGGCGCTGCGCGCGCTCGCTGAGCGCCGGCCCGATCTGATTTTTTCGGATGTGCGCATGCCCGGCATGGACGGAATGCGCTTTCTCGAGAAGCTCGGCGAGCGTGCCAACGGCTTGCCGGTGGTGATCATGAGCGCCTACACCGATCTACCGAGCACGGTGGCCGCATTTCATCGCGGAGCATTCGATTATTTGCCTAAGCCTTTTGAACTCGATCAAGCCATCGACATGGCCCGCCGCGCCACCGCGCGCGAAGTGCCGATGCCGGAGACCGACTGGTTGGACGAGGGGCTGGTCGGCGATACCCCGGCGATGCGCGAAATATTCCGTACCATCGGCCGTTTGTCGCGCGCCGACTTGTCGGTGCTGATCACCGGCGAAACCGGCACCGGCAAAGAGTTGATCGCGCGCGCACTGCATCGGCATTCGACGCGCGCCGGCGGGCCGTTCATCGCGCTCAACACCGCAGCGATCGCCCCGGAATTGCTGGAAAGCGAGCTATTCGGTCACGAGCAGGGCGCGTTCACTGGCGCGCATCGGCGCCATCAGGGACGCTTCGAGCAGGCGCAGCGCGGCGTGTTGTTTCTCGATGAAATCGGCGACATGCCGTTGGGCCTGCAAACGCGCCTGCTGCGCGTGCTGGCGGAGGGCGAGTTCTACCGCGTCGGCGGACGCGAATTGATGAAGAGCGATGTGCGCGTGATCGCCGCAACCCATCAGGATTTGCGCGCCAAGGCCGCCAAGGGCGAGTTCCGAGCCGATCTCTTGCATCGGCTCGATGTGGTGCGCATCCACTTGCCGCCGTTGCGCGAACGGCTCTCGGATGTGGCGCGGCTCGCCGAGCGCTTCCTCGGCGAAGCAGCGCGCGAGATGCGCGTGACGCCCAAGCAGTTGTCGTCCGATGCAGTCGCGGCGCTGGCCCGCTATGCGTGGCCGGGCAATGTGCGCGAGCTGCGTAACTTATGCCAGCGGTTGGCGCTGATGGCGCCGGGCGCGGTCATTCTGAATGCCGATTTGCCCGACGAGATTCGCAGCGATTCGTCTGTACCAAGCGCATCGAGCGAAACGCAATGGACCCGCGCGCTCGCCGAATGGACACGTGGCCAGCTTATTGCCGATGCACCGCATCTGCTCGACAGCGCCAAAGAAGCCGTAGAGCGCACGCTGTTCGATGAGGCGCTCAAACTCACCGGCGGCGATCGTCAGCAGGCCGCCAGGCGTTTAGGCTGCGGGCGCAATACGTTGACACGTAAGCTGGGGAAGAAGCGCTAGGCGGAACGGCGAAGAGCGGTTTTCGTTAGGATGGTGGATTTGAGTTCGAAGACCAATGGCCGTCGCGCAGCGAGAACCACTTATTCGCTCCGCGGGCCTGAGCTCAATCATCGAGCCAAAGTCTCCACAGGAAACCCTGGCTCGAAACGGTCAAAGGTTGTACTCCAACCGCACCTGTTCGATATGCGCGCGCGTGCTCGGATCGAGTTCGCTTTTCTCGGCTTGAGACAGGATGTTCTTCAACACGCGGCGTTCGTCTTCGTCGATGCCGTTGTCGCGCATGGCCAGTCCCAACAGGAAGTTCAGCTCGGCGATGTCGAGCTTGCCGTCGTTGAGGAACACCTTCATCGAGTGGATGGTGATTTCAATGTGGCTCTTCGGTTTGATGGACATCGCCGTGGTCCGCGCTGGAGGATTCGATAACTCTACCGCAAGCGTGCCGTTGAATGCTGGCGATCAGCAGTTCGATCAAGTCGGCCGCGCGGCCCAACTGATGCGCGGCGGCGCCGGTGATGTGCACGCTGCGCCAGCGGTAGGTGGTCAGCCAGACATGTAATCGCGAAGTGTCGGCGTTGCCCGGCCACCAGTGCAGTGTCGGTTTTCGATAGCGCTGAGCCCAACGCGTTGCCCATTGCGCTCGGCCATGAAGCGCAGCGCTGGCGGTCACGACGATCGTCAGATCCGCAGCACGCGCGTTCCATTTGACAGCTTGCAACGGATGATCGCTCAGGGTTCCCGGCCGCAGCGCGCTGCCGCTGTGGCCGCGCGGCACGTAGCCGAGCACAGGCCAATCGCAAGCCAGCGCCGCTCGCATCGCCAAGGCCTCAACGCCGTCGCCGTTCGCCACGATCAGCGAAGGCTTGCTGGCAATCGGCAGCGGTGGACGCTTTTTTTTCTTGGGCTTTCGGGCGCGGGCCATTGCAATGCGATCAGGGGTGGACTCGCGATCATCGCTGATCGGCTATCGTCCTGCGATGCTCGATCGCGCGCTTATAATTCTGATTCGCCAGTACCAGCGGTTTCTGAGTCCGCTGATTGGCGCGCAATGCCGTTTCTACCCAACCTGCTCGCGCTACTCAGCGCATGCGATTGCCCGCTTTGGCGCATTGCGCGGCAGCTATTTGACGATTTGTCGGCTTGGACGATGTCATCCTGGCTGCCAAGGAGGGCATGATCCGGTGCCTGAGAATTTTACCCTGACGCCGTGGCGACCACGGCCGCCCGAACGAGGAGATGGCTGATGCGCGCGCTTTTGCTCACTGGATTGTTGTTGGCTTCAGCCGCGCACGCGAGCGTGGATATGCGTCTGCTGGCTGGCATGAAAGCACGCTCGATCGGGCCGGCGGCAATGAGCGGACGCGTAGCGGCGATCGCGGCGGATCCGGCCAATCCAAACGTGGTCTACATCGGCGGCGCTACCGGCGGTGTGTTCAAGAGCACCAATAGCGGAATCACCTGGAGCGCCGTATTCGACAAAGAAGCGGTGCACGCGATCGGCGCCATCGAGATCGATCCGCAGAACGCAAACACGGTATGGGTGGGAACGGGCGAGGGCAACGTGCGCAACTCGGCCTCCATCGGCGGCGGCGTCTATCGCTCGACGGACGCCGGTCAGACCTGGCAGCTGATGGGTCTCGAATCGTCCGAGCGTATTCATCGCATCGTTGTGCACCCTCAGGACAGTCAGACGATTTGGGTTGCGGCGTTGGGGCGCTTGTGGAGCGGCGGTGGCGAGCGGGGCGTGTACAAGTCGACGGACGGTGGCAAGTCCTGGCGCGCTGTGCTCACCGGCAACGAACGCACCGGCGCCAGCGAGTTGATCATCGATCCACACAATCCAAATCGTTTGTACGCATCGCTTTGGGAATTTGCGCGCACGCCGTATTCGTTCAAGTCCGGTGGTCCTGGATCGGCTTTGTATCGCTCGGTGGATGGCGGCGAAAGCTGGCAGAAGCTGGGCGTCGCCGAGGGCTTGCCGACCGGCGAGCTGGGGCGCATCGCGCTGGCACTGGCTCCGAGCGAACCCAATCGCATTTACGCGCTCGTAGAGGCCGAGGCCAATCTGCTGATGCGCTCGGACAATGGCGGCGAATCCTTTGCCAAGGTCAACGAGAGCGTCAACATCCATCCGCGGCCGTTCTATTTCTCCGATCTGATCGTCGACCCCGAACGGCCTGAGCGCATCTACAAACTCGCTGTCGTCGGCGAGGTGTCGAACGACGGCGGCAAGACGTTCGAGACCTTCATCGGCTGGGATGACCTGCACCCCGATCATCACGCGCTGTGGGTACATCCGGAACGCGGCGAACTGCTGATCAACGGCAATGACGGCGGCGTCGGATTTTCCTACGATCGCGGCGCCACCTGGCGTTTCGTCACCAACCTGCCGCTCAGCCAGTTTTACCACGTGCGCGTGGATAACGAGCAGCCGTACAACATCTACGGCGGCCTGCAGGACAACGGCTCATGGCAAGGCCCGAGCGCGGTTTGGGAAGCCGGCGGGATTCAGAATCACCACTGGCGAGAGGTCAATTTCGGCGATGGATTCGACACCATGCCGGATCCGGACGACGCTTCGCGCGGCTATGCGATGAGCCAGGAAGGCTACATCGTGCGCTACGACCTGAAGGCCGGATCCAAGCGCATGATTCGACCGGCAGCCGACGACGAAGCCGTGCCGTTGCGTTTCCATTGGAACGCGGCGCTGGCGCAAGACCCCTTCGCGAGCGGCACCATTTATTTCGGCAGCCAGTTCGTTCATCAGAGCGATGATCGCGGCGAAACCTGGCGAACGATCTCGCCGGACCTCACCCGCAACGACAAGGCGCGCCAGGATCAAAGCAAAAACGGCGGCCTGACCCCCGATATCACTGGCGCTGAAAATCACAACGCGTTGATTGCGTTGGCGACCAGCGAGCTGACGCAGGGTGCGATCTGGGCCGGCAGCGACGATGGGCGATTGCACGTGACGCGCAACGGCGGCGGCGACTGGAAGGAGGTGTCGCTCCGCGGCGCGCCGGGCGATGGCTACCTGGCGCACATCTTCCCCTCGCAGCAAGTGGCCGGGCGCGCGTACGTCGTCATCGATAATCATCGCAATGGCGACATGGCGCCGTATGCCTGGCGTGTCGACGATTTCGGCGCTCGTTCAACGCAGTTGCCGGTCAAGGGCGTCACCGGCTACGCGCTGGCATTGATGGAGGATCCCGTCGAATCGAAACTGCTGTACCTGGGCACGGAGCTGGGTTTTTTTCTGTCCTTCGATGCGGGCGAGACGTGGCAGCGTTTCACGCACGGACTGCCGAACTCGGTATCGGTGATGGATCTGGCGTTCCAGCGGCGCGAAGACGATCTGGTGCTCGGAACGCATGGCCGCGGGTTCTTCGTGATCGACGACGTTGGCGCTTTGCGCGCGATGATCCGCGGCCTGCCGACGACGCCGTTGGCGCTGGTGGACACCACGCCCGGCACGCTGGTCTCCATCCAGCAGCCAGCTGGACCACGTTTCGGCGGTAACTCCGCGTACATGGGCGAGAACCAGAGCCCGGGCGGCGTGCTGACCTTTGCGCTCAACGATCCGAATCTGCCGCACCCGGATATCGATGCGGAGCGCGTGCGCAAGGCCAACGCGCCGCCGCCCGATCCGGCCAGGCCTGCGGCGAAGCTCGGTATCGAAATTCGCGACCGCAGCGGTGCCTTGATGCGCTTTGTCGAGATCGAACCTAAACAGGGCATCAATCGCTGGGTCTGGGATCTGGCAATGACGCCGCCGCGATCGCCAGCACCGCCGGGCCTGTTCGATCCGGCTGGGCCATCGGTTCTGCCGGGCAGCTATGTCGTCAAGCTGCGCTATGGCGAGGCGCGCGCCGAAGGAAGCCTCGACGTGCGCCTCGATCCGCGTTCGAAGGCGTCGATTGAGGCGTTGGCGGCGCGGCAGGCGGCCTTGGTCGATATCGGCAAACTGCAATCGAGTGTCGTCGACCTGCTCGACGAGTTGAACGCGGCGAAGGCGCTCTGGGCGCTGGCGAAAACGCAGATCGAGGCCGAGCAGGCGGCGTTGCTGCGCGCCGATCCGACCCTGGTGTTGGATGACGAGCATCCCCTCAAGCGCCGTCTGAAAACCATCGCCGAGGCCACTAAAGCCATCGACGCGGCGGCCCTCACGCTGTGGCAGAACCCGCAAGTGGTCAAAGGTTACACCGCGCCGAACGCCGCCCTGGACCGCGTCGCTGAGGCGCAATGGATGCTGGGCGCGGCGATGGATGTCCCCACGCCCGCTGCGCGTCAGTACGCGACGCGCGCCGTGGCGTATGCGCAGGCAAAAATCGAGTCGGCACGCAGGGTGTTGGCGGAGCAGCGGGCGAAGGTGGACGGTTGAGCTTGCCAAGTGAGGAGGCAAAAAAAAAATTGGCGGAGAGTGCGCTGTCGGTTCGACGACCATCAAAATTCCTGTGTCGTTGCAACACTTGAGGCCCATTTCCCCGCCATCCCAACGGCTTGGCGCGTTATAGTTTTGCGCTGATGCGCTGACCGAGATCGCCGTGCTCCCGAAGGACGAATCCCAACACAACGCCGAGCTCCGGCAAGCGTTTCTCAAGCACCTGCCGCGCCGCGCCGAAGCCGTTCGCAAGCGCGGCCTCCGCGTGTGCAAGGGCGACTGGGACGTCAATACCGTCACGTTGCTGTATCAGGACGTACAAGGCCTGGCCGGCGCTGCGGGCCGTTATGGTCTGGTGGATGCCAGCGAGAAGCTGTTTCAGATCGAACGCGCGCTTGAGCCGCTGATCAAGCATTTGCGCTTGCCCGATGATGGCGATCGGCAGCGCATCGAGGGCCTGCTCGATGCGCTGATCGAAGTGGCGAACCCGCCAGCGCCGCAAATCCGCACCGTTCGCGACTTCATCGTTGCGCCTGCAGACAAGCTGGCCGGCGCCAATGTGCCGATGTTCCTGCGCGCGCCGGAGGATTACTGGCGGCGCTTCAGCCAGCACGACGTTGCGCCGATCAGCAGCGAGACGCACGGCAAGGCGCCCGCGCAGATGACGATTGCGGCGCCGAAAGAATGGGCTCTGGGCGATCCGGTTCCGCCTGGGCTGCGCCTGGATGCGCCAGCGCAAATCGTTAACTCGACCAGTGTTTTCGGGCTCGATCAGCCGGCCCCGTCGCCGCCGGTACCGAAAGCCCCGGTCGCGATCGAGAAAGAAGCGCCCCGATTGGCAACCGGGCGGGTGTTCTACCTCGCCGACATCGCGCCCTTCGCGCGCGAGTTGACGCAACAGTTGCTGGGCATGAAATTTCAGGTCGAGCGTGTCGATTCGCCCGAAGAACTCAAGGAAATGCTGGGCTCGTTGTCGCCCGAGGCGATCGTCACCGACGGTACGTTTTTCGAACAGATCGAGCACCTGGGCGAGTTCATCAAGCGTGTCCGTGCGCGCACGCAGCTGAAGATTCCGTTGCTGGCGTTTTCCTCGGCCAACGATCTGGCGTCGCGGCTAAAAGCGATGCGTGCAGGCGCCGATGCCTTCGTCACCTTGCCCATGCCGGTCAAGGACGCTGCGGCGCGAATTCGCGATCTGATGGAATTGCCGAGCGCCGAACCCTTCAAAGTGATGATCGTCGAGGACGATCGCAGTCAGGCCATATTTGCCGAGTCGGTGCTACGCAAAGCCGGTTTCGACACCCTGGCTATCACCGATCCATTGGAAACGCTGGATCGACTGGAGCGTTTCAAGCCGGATCTGATCCTGATGGATTTGTACATGCCGAATATCTCTGGCATGGAGCTGACCTCGATCATTCGCGAGCGCGATCAGTTCATCAACACGCCGATCGTTTTTCTCTCAGGCGAGCAGGATTCCGAAAAGCACTTCGAAGCGCTGTCGGCAGGAGGGGACGACTTCCTCGCCAAACCGATTCGACCCAAGCATTTGATTTCTGCTGTGAACAACCGCGCACGCCGAGCTCGTCAGATCGCGCGCAAGCGCGTGCTCGACCCGCGCGACAGCACCACAGGGCTGTACCACCGCACGTATGTTATCGATTGTTTGAACGACCTGCTGGCCGTGGACGACCGCAGCCAGCAGCGAGGCGGCGTATTGTTTATCGAAATCGACGGCGCTCAGAATCTTCGCGAGCAGCGCGGATTGGCGGTCTACGAGCCGGTGATGAAGCAGCTCGGGGCAACGATCGCCAGTTTCGCCCAAGAGGATGAATTGGCTGCGCGGTATGGCGATTCCAGCTTCATACTGCTGAGCGGCGTGCGCGAGGTTGCCGCGCTGAAGGGTCTGGGGGCGGCCATGATCGCTCGACTGGCCCAAGACCTGATCGAAGCCGAGAAGCACAGTGTGCGCGTCGCTGCGCGCGTCGGGATCGCACCGTTCTCGGTGCACATGGCCGACGCCAGCGATATGTTGAATGCTGCCGAGCGCGCATCGGCGCGGGCTCGCCAACAGCCGGGACACATTGCCTTGCACGAGGCGCAGGCGGTAGGCGAGGGCACTTCGCTCGCCGATGCGGTTCGGCGCGCGCTCGAAGACGATCAATTGCAGTTGCTTTTCCAGCCCATCGTTTCGCTGCATTCAACGGGCGAAGAGCAGTACGAAGTGTTGTTGCGTATGCGCGGCGAGTCCGGCGAGATCATCGGCGCGGCGCAGGTGCTGGAAGCAGCGCGCTCGGCGGGCCTGGTCGCAGCCGTCGATCGCTGGTGTCTGGCGCAATGCTTGCGGATCATCGAAGACCGCAAGCGCCAGGGCCGACCGGTGCGGCTGTTCATCAACCAATGCGTCGAAAGCACCATGGATGCTGAGCGCATTCCGTGGCTGAAGCAGCAGTTGGAAACACGGCGCATATCGCCCGATGCGGTGACGCTGGAAGTCAAACTGAGCGATGTGCTGTCGAGCATGCGCGAGGCGCTGGCGTTCTTCGAGGCCGTGCGCAAGCTTGGCGTGCGCGTGGTGGTCGACGAATACGATGGCAGTTTGACAGCGTTGCAGTTGCTCAGCGTGCTCAGCGCCGATTTCCTGAAGCTGGCGGACAAATACACCAAGGGCAATGGAAATCATGCGCCGGATGAGCTGCGAACGTTGATTCGCGCCGCGCACGATGGCGGCAAGTACGTAATCGCAGCCAAGGTCGAGAATGCGCAGAGTGCGGCATCGCTCTGGACCTTGGGTGTGGACTTGATTCAAGGCAACTTCGTGCAACAGCCCGGCACCGATCTGGGGTTCGATTTCAGCGCGTCGGCGCTCTAACGGGCAAGTCAGATACGGCCTGTCGCTGTCGTTGGTCCGGAGATGACCAGGGTCCGATTGCGGCGGGCTGGCGATGGCACAGATGCACGAGGTTTTTGGGTTCGCGGCAAGAAGAATACGGGGGCGACAATGGATCCATCGAAGACGCGAGCCATCGCTGAACAGAGGCGATTGGCGATAGTGCGCGCCGTTGCGGCGTGGTGTTTTGGTAGCGCGGCGTTGACGCTTGCCGCAGCTTACGGATCGATGAATCTGGCGGCCGTGCCGACGATCGCCGTATGGATAGTTCTGCAGTTGGGCCTCGCCGGTGGCGCAGCCTGGGTGCGCGGTCTGGCCGATCGCGACAATGAGCTTGCGTTCCTGATCGCCCAGGCGCTGTTGATCCTCAGCGCATTGATGTGGGGTGGGGCAGCGGTGGCGTTCGGCATTGTGCAGAACGACTTCAATTTACCGCTCGCGATCACCATCGTTGGCCTGGCTGTTGCCGCCGTCTGGATGTTCCGCGCCGAGCGCTTGCTGATGGGCGGCGTGCTCGTGGTGATGCTGTTGCCGACCCTGGTGCAACTGTTCGGTGCGCGCGGTGGTATCGCAGCTGCGGCGCTTGCCGTTCTGATGGTCGTCGGCAATTGGTTCGTTGCCCGCGACGAGTCCGATGCCGAGCCAGACGCCGGGCCTCTGCCAACAGCTAACCCTGCGCCCTCGCTCTTGGTGCGCGCCGTTGAGGCGCCCTCTCCGGACAGCGAGCTTTTGCAACTGCGTGGCGAACTCGAGCGGCATCGCAATCTCGAGAAGGAAATGGAATTGGCCAAACAGTCGGCCGAGGCCGCGAATATGGCCAAGGGCGAGTTTCTCGCAACGATGAGCCACGAGATGCGCACGCCCCTCAACGGCATCATCCCGTTGCTCGAAATCTTGCGCGATACCAAACTCGAAGTCGACCAGCGCGAGTACCTCAACACCGCCTACACCTCCGCGCGGCATCTGCTTCGGATCATCGACGACATCCTCGATTACTCAAAGATCGAGGCCAACAAGCTGGAACTCGAAACCGTTGGATTAAATCTCAAGGAAGTCGTCGATTCGGTGTTCCGGCTGATGGAGCGGTCGGCCGACAACAAGGGCCTGAAGATCTCTGTGAGCTTCGATCCTAACGTTCGGCTTGCCTGCCGCGGCGACCCGGTTCGACTGCGCCAGGTGCTCTCGAATCTCGTCAGTAATGCGGTGAAGTTTACCGAGAAGGGATCGATCGCCATCCAGATCAGCAAACGCGGCGAAACGCGCACGCATAGCGAAATTTTGTTTGCCGTACGCGACACGGGTGTCGGGATTTCGCCCGAGAAAGCTGAAAAGTTGTTCCAGCCGTTTTCGCAGGCCGACACCTCGACGACACGCAATTATGGAGGTACCGGGCTCGGACTCGTCATTTGCAAGCGCATCATCGAATTGATGGGCGGCAAGATAGGGCTAAAGAGCGAACTCGGTAAGGGCTCGGTGTTCTGGTTCAGCGTGCCGATGTTGAAAGCCCTCGGCGATGTGAATACGCATCGCCGCGATCTCACCGGCGCGCGTGCGCTCATCGTCAGCAGCGATCAGCGCCTGACGCAGCGTTTGAGCGGCCAGTGCCAGATGTGGGGCATGAGTCAGATTTCGACGAACACCACTGCCGATGCTTTGAGCAAGCTCAAGTCGTCGGCCACCTTGGGAGAGAACTGGGCCTTCGACGTTGCCATCGTCGATCTCGGCAGCATGCGCACCACCGCTCCGGCGCTGTATCGCAACGTTGGACGCGAGCCGACGTTGGAGCGGCTGAAGATGGTCCATATCGAGGGCGAAGAGACCACGCCTGCAGAATTGGCAGGCGACGCGGCGCGCAGCATTGCGGTCAAGCGTCAGTACAGCGACGCCGATATGATGTCGGCGCTGAACAAAGTTCTCCAGGTGGATGCGGGTGGCGAACGTCGCTTCAATCTGTTGGAGGAAGCCGCGCGACTGGGCAAGGAGCCCGCGCCGAATGTCGAGGTTGCACCGTCGACCGGCGAAACCGCCAAGCTTGGCGGTCATGCGCTCCTGGTTGAGGACAATCCGGTCAATCGTCAAGTCGCGCAGCGTTTGTTGGGATTGATCGGAATCACGCTCGAAGTTGCCGAGAACGGCAAGGAGGCTTTCGATCTGATGGGTCGGGGCGGCTTCGATGTCGTGTTGATGGATTGCCAGATGCCGGTGATGGATGGCTACACCGCAACGCGTTCGCGGCGCACCTTGGAACAGGAAAAGAATCTGCCGCGAATCCCAATCATCGCGATGACCGCCAACGCGATGGCGGGCGACCGCGAAAAATGCCTGGCGTCCGGCATGGACGACTACATGAGCAAGCCGCTCAATCGCGGTTTGCTTGAGCAGACCATTCGCAAGTGGATGCCTAAGGGTAAACGTGCCGAACCAGCAGCGGCGCCTCTCCAGCAGCCTATGTCGGCGCCGGTCTCGCCCTTACCAACGCCAGCTCCCGCAACGCCGCCGCAGCAGGCCGCATCGGCGCCCGTACCAACGCGCCTTAGCGAACCCGTGCGGCTGACGCCCCAAGCGCCGGCGATTAACGAAAGCATCGTCAACGAATTGATCGATGTGATGGGTAGCGAATTTACGTCCTTGGTCAAGGTGTACCTGGAAGACACGCCGAAGAACCTGCAGATTCTCAACAGTGCGGCTGAGCGGGGCGACGTCCAGGCGATGATCGCGCCAGCGCATTCGCTCAAGTCTACGAGTGCCAATCTGGGCGCGATGGCGCTATCGGACCTCGCCAAACTGATCGAGCACGGCGCTCGATCCGGAACATTGCGCGATACGGCGGGCATGGCTCGGCAAGCCAGTATCGAGTTCCGTCGAGCGGCCGACGAGTTGCAGCGTTTGCTGACCGCGTGACGAATGTTTAGCCGGGCGCCGATTCCGGCGCCCGGCTAAATTCGCTTTCGCGCGAAACTGAGCGCATCGCACCTGAATACGATTGCAACCTATCGCCGTTTGTTGCAATTCCCGCATAGGCTTTGCACCGCGTTGGCAGCCGGGGAGCGTCGCCAATGCGCGCGGCGCGATGGTGTCCGCGCAACTGTCCTGGGGAGGATTCACATGCTTTCTAGTTTGAAGACCGCGCAGCGGTCTCGGTGGCTTGTTGCCGCAAGTCTGTTGGGCGCCAGCGCGGCACAGGCCGAAGTTGTGCTGCACGCATTCAATTGGCCGTACTCGCGCATTCAAGCGCGGGCCCAAGAGATAAAGCAGCTCGGCTATGCCAGTGTGTTGGTTGCGCCGCCGCTGAAAAGCGAGGGCAGCGCCTGGTGGGCGCGATATCAGCCTCAGGACTATCGCGTCATCGAACACCCGCTTGGCAATACCGACAGCTTTCGTGCGATGTCGAACGCGCTGCGCGGCCAGGGTGTTAAGGTGTACGCCGACATCGTGTTGAACCACATGGCCAATGAAGCGGCCCAGCGCAGCGATCTCAATTACCCCGGTCAGCGAATTCTCAATACCTACGCCAGCAATCAGAGTTATTGGAATCAGCAGCGCCTGTTCGGAACGCTTACGAGCAATTTCCTGTCGCAATGGGACTTTGGTCCTGCGCAATGCATCAACGATTACAACAATGTCTGGCAAGTCCAGAACTGGCGCTTGTGCGGCGGCGGCGATGTTGGCTTGCCTGATCTGGTGCCTAACACCTGGGTGGTGCAGCAGCAGCAATCGTATCTCAATGCGTTGAAAACGCTGGGCGTGACCGGATTTCGCATCGACGCCGCCAAGCATATGAGCTTGAGTCACGTGAACAATGTGCTGACGCCCGCGATCAAAAGTGGTGTCCATGTGTTCGGCGAAGTGATCACTGGCGGTGGTGCCGGCGAATCGGAGTACGAGCGCTTTTTGAAACCTTATCTTGATGGCACCGACCATGGCGCTTACGACTTCCCACTATTTGCGCAGATCAGGGCGGCGTTGGGATTCGGCGGCAGCATGAACCGGCTGGTCGATCCAGGTGCCTATGGTCAGGCGCTTGCGTCGTCGCGAGCCGTAACATTCACGGTGACCCACGATATTCCCAATAACAGCGGCTTTCGCTATCTGATACTCGATCCCACCGACGAGAAGCTTGCATACGCTTATGTGATGGGTCGCAACGGCGGTGTACCGCTCCTGTACTCGGATAACAACGAGAGCGGCGATAATCGCTGGGTAGATGCGTACAAGCGAACCGATTTGACCGCCATGATTCGTTTTCACAACGCCGCGCAGGGCCTCGATCAGCAAGTTTTGTCCTATAGCGATTGCCATTTGATTTTCCGACGTGGCAACCGCGGCATCGTCGGCATCAACAAGTGCGGCTCGACCGTGACTGCAAACGTCGGCATGAGCGGCAGCGTGCTGTGGTGGAACACCGACTACCGGGACGTCCTGAGCACAAGCGTTGTGCGCATTACCTCGTCCAACTATACCTTCAGCTTGCCGGCAAGGACGGCGAGGATGTGGCTGCGTTGACGCAGGTGGCTGGTTGTAGGTTGCTGGTTCCTGGAGAGACGCGTTGGCGCTTTCGATTAGCGAAATCAACAAACTACTTGCCACCAAAAAGCAGCACGTCACTTCATCGTCAGGTCGCCATCCGAAAACACATAGGTGCGCGTGATGTGGAGGACGTCGATTTCATCGGCGACGCGCGGCAGGGGCGAGAACGGCGCTGACAGCTCGATGGTTTTCAGCGCAGTCTCGTCGATCAACGTCTGTCCCGAAGAGCGAATGATGTCGACGCTTTCCAGCGTGCCGTCGCGGCGAATCGCGACGGTGACCACGAGATCGCCGCGCAGTTTGCGGCGATCGAGTTCGCCCGCATTGAGCGTTCCGACACGCTTGACCAAAGCTTCCCAGGCAGCCATGTAATTGGCGTACACGTATTCCTGCGTGTTGACCGAAATGAATTTGCGCTTCGGGCGCTTGGCATAAGCCTGTGTGCGCCTATCGAGTTCCGCCGCGAGCCGCGCCACATCCGCGCTGCGCTCCATGAGCGTATCGGCTTTGGGCAAGGTGCGCCTGGGTTTGCTCGCATCCGGTTCGACGCGCGCTACGGTCATTGCCGACTCAGTTGAGGTAAGAACTGGCGTTGTTTGCGGCGCTACCAGCGGATCGGGTGCGCCTGCTTTGATCGGAACCGGGGCAACCCCTTCCTCGGGCTTGGGCAGTGGCGATGAAAAGACTTCCGTCGGCCGTTTGGCCTCGTCGCTGTTGCCCCCGCCAGCTTGCGCGGCGTTCGCCAGGAAGTCGGCCTTGTCGGGTTTCTCCGATGTCGCCGATTGGACCAGAATGACGTCGAGAGACGGCAACACCGACCCTGGATCGCGATCGGCTTGGAAGCCAATTCCGAAAATCGCCACCGCGTGCACAATCGCGGCAAACGTCAACGTCATCGACAATCGATCGTGGCCAGGCTCGCTCACGCGCGCTCCTCCAGGAAATCGAACAACTTCCCGGCAATGTTCAAGCCGAACTGCGCATCGAGTTCGCGGATGCAGGTCGGCGACGTCACGTTGACCTCCGTCAGGTATCGGCCGATCACATCGAGACCGACGAACCACAGACCGCGTCGGCGCAATTCGGGGCCGACAACTGCGCAAATCTCGCGATCGCTTTCGGACAACGGCTGCCCGCGACCGCTTCCACCTCGCGCCAGGTTGCCGCGGAATTCGCCGCTGGCAGGAATGCGCGCCAAAGCGTAGTCCACAGGCTCGCCATTGATCATCAAAATGCGCTTGTCGCCATCTGCGATTTCTGGGATGTAGCGCTGGATCATTGCCGCGCGACGGCCTTCTTGTGTGAGGGTCTCGACGATCACGTTGGTATTGGGATCTCCCAACTCAACCCTGAAAATGGATGCCCCGCCCATGGCATCCAGCACCTTGGCAACGCAATGCTGATGTTCTGTGACGAACGCCCGAAGCTCGTCGCTGCGGCGCGATACCAGGGTCGGCGGGCAGACGCTTGGGAACCAGCTGGTTGCCAGCTTTTCATTGAAGTCGCGCAAGCCCGATGGACGATTGACGACCCGAACGCCACGGGCCTCGGCGCGATCCAGGATTTGCGTGTCGTAGAGATAATCGGCGTCGAACGGCGGGTCTTTACGAAGGAAGATGAAGTCGAAAGACGCAGCGTCGGCGTTCTCCGGAGGCTCAGCTTCGAACCAATGCTCGCGGCTATCGAATACCCGCACTGGGCGTGATTTCACCCAGGGATCGCCGTCGCGCATCGATAAGCCATCTTGAGTGAGCACGTGTACGGCGTAGCCGCGCCGCTGCGCTTCCAACAGCATGGCAAAAGTCGAATCCTTGTACGGTTTGATGTGCTCGATCGGGTCCATGAGCACCGCAAGTCGTCGTTGCACGAAAACTCCTTATCGGTAACAGTCTATTGAGAAACGAACCTGGCGGGCGTTTTCCCCTCGCGCGTCAGAACTCGCTCATTGTGGATCAGATACTTACGTTCTCGACCCGCTTTCGAACCAGCCATGGTTCGCACCATCAGGCTGCTTCGCTCCTGATGACTAACGTTGATGGCCTTCCAAGGCGCTCGTGTATGATGCGTCATCTGCGCGCGACCGCGCGCTAAGGGGCGCTGATCGATGCTTGCAACTCTTGCGAGCACAAATACTTACAACACAAACTTGACAACCGATTTAGGGTTGGCTAGAGAGCTTAATTGGGCGGCGCGATGTTTTGCCGCCTGGGGATACAAGCGTTCGAGCAGATCGTTCGATGTCTGCCCGGCGCGAGCTAAACCGCCCTGCCGGTGCGAACTGGGGACGGTCGGCTCATTGATCGAGCGCATGAGCCATGGGGAGCGAGAGCGGCGTGTACGGGCTCGCAACTTGAAAGACGCATAGGACTTGCGTTTTTCAGACTAATGTCAAAGCCATTGAATTGGCGGAGGTGGACGTGGACGATTTGCAGCAAAAGGGCAGCCTGGCAGGCATGCGTGTCATGGTCATTGATGATAGCAAGACCATTCGTCGGACCGCCGAAACACTGCTCAAGAAAGAAGGGTGCGATGTTGTCACCGCGACCGACGGATTCGAAGCTCTGGCGAAGATTTCGGACCACCATCCACAAATCATTTTCGTCGACATCATGATGCCGCGGCTCGACGGATATCAGACTTGTGCACTGATCAAGAACAATCAGGTGTTCAAGACCACGCCCGTGATTATGTTGTCGAGTAAGGATGGCCTGTTCGACAAAGCGCGCGGGCGGATCGTGGGTTCCGAACAGTACTTGACCAAACCCTTCACCCGCGAGGAGTTGCTTGGCGCAATTCGGCGTTATGTGGATGGACGCGTGGCAGCTCCGGAAAGTTGAAGGACGAGCGCTCATGGCACGTATTCTGATTGTCGACGACTCTCCTACCGATGTGCGCGTGCTCAGCGCAATGTTGGAGCGCGCCGGATTTCAGACCAGCAGCGCCTCGAGTGCCGAAGAGGGAATCGCCAAGGCGAGGGCTGAGCGACCCGATTTGATTCTGATGGATGTGATCATGCCTGGCACCAATGGCTTCCAGGCAACGCGGACCCTGAGCCGCGATGCCGAGACGTCGATGATTCCCGTCATTATCGTGACCACCAAGAACATGGAAACAGACCGCATTTGGGGCATGCGTCAGGGCGCGAAGGATTTTATTTCCAAGCCGCCCGTCGAACGCGACTTGGTGCAACGCATACAGAACCTTATCGCTGCGGCATGACTCGTTGTCAGGGGGAGCGTCAGTTGTGATCGATCTGCCAGAAATCGCTGCGCTGAACCCTTTCGAGATCTTGCTCGATTACGAGAAGCGTTCCCTTGCGCATGTGGCAGGTTTGCCCGAGCAATTGGATGCGCCTGGACTATGGCGCGGGATTGCGTATCGATTGGGTGATGCATTTCTTGTCAGCTCGATCAGCGAAGTGAACGAAATCTTGATGTTCCCGGCGATCACTCCAGTGCCGGGCACCAAAGCGTGGATGCTGGGAATCGCCAATGTGCGCGGCAACCTGGTCACGGTGGTGCACTTGCGTGGTTTCTTGGAGGGCGAGCCTTTCCGTGTCACCGAGCGAACGCGAGTTTTGGTTGTACGTCAGGCCTCGGGGGCCACAGGCCTTGTCGTCGATGAAGTATTGGGTCAACGCAGTTTTGTCGATGAGCAGTTGCGCGGCATGGACGTCTATGCGGATTCGCCGGTCAGTCGCTTCATCGAGAATGAGTATCGAGTGGGACAATCGGTTTGGGGCGTGTTCAGTATGACGGAGCTGATGCGCGCACCAGATTTCATGCAAGCGTCGGCGTGACGCTTTGCGTTTTGGTGGTTTGATGGGCCAATAGAGTAGGGGAGCTTCGGATGAGTGCGGCGGCCGGCGGAATCCAACAGCGCGAATCTTCAACCATGCTAGCCATCCTCGTGGTGGTGTTGCTGGTGGGCCTTATCGGCTTGATCGCGAACTTCATTTTTTCCAACGTGAACAACAACGAGGACCGCGCGGCGATCAGCCTGTCGACCGACATTCGCGTGCTTTCTCAGCAATTGGCGAAGTTCGCGGCTGAAGCGGCCGGGGGCCGAGACGAGGCCTTCGACGAGCTCAGCGATATCAAGGGCACGATTCAGTCGCACTTGAAAAAGCTCGAGGATGGCGATCCGCAGGAAGGCGTGCCGTCGATTCGCAAGAATCCAGAGGTTCAGACCGCGCTCGATCAGGTCAAGACAACCTGGGGCCCGATTCAGGAAGCCGCCGATGTGATTTTGGCGCGCCGGGACGTTATCGAGCAGTTGAACGCAACGGCTGCTGAGTTTCAGACCAAGATCCCGCTTTTGCAGTCTCGTTCCGATCAGGTCGCGCAGTTGCTCGCGGATCGCGGTGCCGGGCAGGACCAGATCTACGTCGCTGGTCGTCAAGTCACGCTGGCCGACCGAATGCTGCGTCGCTTGAATGAAGTACTCCAGGGCGGACAAACGGCTTCCACCGCCGCCGATGGCTTCAATCGCGACGCTGCTTTGTTCGGCCAAGTGTTGGATGGATTGCAGAACGGCGATGCGAACACCGGCATCCGCCCCGTCGAGGCGCCGCAGATCCGCAACCTGTTGGCGGACATCTACACCACATTCCAGGAACTCGGACAGTTCGTCGAAGCAATCACGACGGGTTCGGTCGACTTGATCGACGTCCGCGAAGCTTCAAATACCGTGTCCCTGGACAGCGAGCAGCTGCTGACAGACGCTGAAGTTCTCTCCGCCGAATACGCCGAGCAGGTCAATCGCCGCAACTTCCCGTCCGTGCAGGCCGCTGTCCTGTTCGGAGCGCTCGCTGCCATCGCGTTGGTGTTGTTGGCGATTTTGATCTATCGCGACCAGGCCAAACGCTACAAGATCACCGCCGATCTGAATCAGCGTAACCAGGAAGCTATTTTGCGCCTTCTGGACGAAATGGGATCGCTCGCAGAGGGCGACCTGACGGTAAAGGCCACCGTCACCGAAGACATCACCGGCGCGATCGCGGACTCCATCAATTTCGCAGTTGAAGCATTGCGCAGCCTGGTAACCACGATTAACGAAACCGCCGTGCAGGTCGCAGCCGCCGCCCAGGAAACTCAGGCGACTGCAATGCATCTGGCCGAAGCCGCCGAACATCAGGCACAACAGATCACTTCGGCGTCGGCGGCGATCAATGAAATCGCCGTGTCCATTGACGAGGTGTCGCGCAACTCCGCCGAAAGCGCGGACGTTGCGCAGCGCTCGGTGCAGATCGCAGGCAAAGGCGCGGCGATCGTGCGTCAGACGATTCAAGGCATGGACAACATCCGCGACCAGATCCAGGAAACCTCCAAGCGTATTAAGCGTCTGGGCGAGTCCTCGCAAGAAATCGGATCGATCGTCGAACTGATTAACGACATCGCCGAGCAAACCAACATTCTCGCGCTGAACGCCGCTATTCAAGCGGCCTCAGCAGGTGAAGCCGGTCGTGGATTCGCGGTCGTGGCGGACGAAGTGCAGCGCCTTGCAGAACGCGCTTCCAACGCTACGAAACGTATCGAAACGCTGGTCCAAACCATTCAGTCCGACACTAACGAAGCGGTCAGCTCCATGGAGCAAACCACCGCCGAGGTGGTAGCGGGTGCGCGCCTTGCCGAAGACGCGGGCTTGGCGCTGGGCGAGATTGAGAAGGTCTCGAACGACTTGGCGGATTTGATTCAAAACATCTCTCAAGCCGCGCGTCAGCAGTCGGCAGCTGCGACCAACATCTCAGCAACAATGAACGTGATTCAGGAAATTACCACCCAGACTTCGGTTGGCGCGAGCCAAACGGCAGAGTCGATTGGAAATCTGGCGCAGTTGGCCGCCGACCTGCGTCGCTCGGTTGCCGACTTCAAGTTGCCGAGTTGACGTTGGTTCGTGGTAGTCGGTTGTTGGTGTTTGGTTGTTGGAAAGGCGTAGGCCTTTCGGCAATCGGTTTGCTGTTAGGTATTTAAAGCTATGGATAGCTTGGGTTGCGGGTTCGCAGTTGTGGGTGTTGGTGAACCGCTGAGCGGTTTCTTTGACAACCCACAACTAACAACCGACAACCAGTCTGGCGGTCGACCTTTCGGTCGTCCATCACATAGCCGGGACAAAGGAGTCCGCGGATGAGGCTTCAAGACGACATCGATTTCACCACGCTGACCTGGGTTAAGCAGGAGCTGGACGACACGCTCAAGCAAGCTCAGCAAGCGCTGGAAGCCTTTGTCGAGGACAGCTCCGACAAAAGCCAGATGCGCTTCTGCGCCAGCTATTTACATCAAGTGCAGGGCACCCTGCGCATGGTCGAACTGTATGGCGCGGCGATGGTTGTTGAGGAGATGGAACGCCTCGCGCTGGGACTGCTCGACGGGCAGATCAAGCAGGCCGAAGATGCTTACACCGTGCTCATGCGCGGCATGGTTCAGTTACCCGATTATTTGGAGCGGTTGCAGAGCGGCCATCGCGATATCCCCATCGTGCTGCTGCCGCTTTTGAACGACTTGCGTGCCTGTCGTGGCGAGAAGTTGCTCAGCGAGACGGCACTGTTTTCGCCTGACCTTAGCGCCGCTCTGCCGGCGAGCGCCAATGGCGCCAAACTGCCGACGCCGCAGCCGCTGATGTCGGCCAACGGCGGGCGATTGCGGTTGGCATTTCAGTTTGGCCTGTTGAAGTGGTTCAAGGGCGAAGATATCGATGGCAATCTGACGCGGCTGATTGCCGCAATCGATCGTTTACGCTCGATGTGTGTGCAACTCGACGCACGACGCCTGTTCTGGGTGGCTGGCGGTGTACTTGAGGCTGTGCTGGTCAAGGGCGTTGAGGCTTCGGTTGCCCTAAAGCTGCTGATCGGTCGCGTCGATCGCGAGATCAAGCGACTCATCGATGGCGGTGAAGCGGCATTTTCGGCGCAGCCGCCCAATGAACTGACCAAAGGACTGCTGTATTACGTCGCTCAATCGTCGGCAAGTTCTCAACGCGTCGCCGAACTGAAGCAAGTCTATCGGCTCGACAAACTGATCCCGAGTCAGGCCGAACTTGAACACGCACGCGGCGCATTGAGTGGCCACAACCGCGCACTCTTGGACACCGTCGGTACGGCGATCAAGGAAGATTTGCTGCGTATCAAGGATGCCTTCGATCTGCATTTGCGGACGGGTAGCAGCAACGTCGAGGAGCTGGCGCCTCAGGGCGACGCGTTGCATCGCGTTGCCGACACACTCGGCATGTTGGGCCTTGGCGTTCCGCGGCGCGTAGTGCTCGATCAGAAGGAAGTCCTGGAGCGCATCGTCCAAGGCCGGCAGGCCGCCGAAGAGAGCACGTTGCTCGACATCGCCGGATCTCTGCTGTACGTGGAAAGTTCGCTCGACGACCACATCGAGCGACTTGGCGCAGAACAGAAGCAGGAATCGGTTCCGAGCAGCGGTTTCGAGTTGCCGCAGGCCGAAGTACGCAAGATTCTGGATGCCACGACCAAAGAAGCCTCGGCCAACATCCAGCAAGCCAAACAAGACATCGTCGCATTTATCGAATCGCCTTGGGATCACAGCAAGATTGAGCAGATCCCGCGGCTATTGGAAGAGATCAGCGGCGCTATGCGGATGCTTAATCTTCCGGAGCCCGCCGAGCTTCTCACCGGCGTGGTGCGCTTTGCCGAAGTCGAGTTGTTGAAGCACCGTCGGGTGCCGTCTGGCGATCAACTGGATTTGATGGCGGATGCCATTGCCAGCATTGAGTTTTATCTTGAAGCGGTAAAGGAAGGCCGGCGCAATCGCGACAGAATCCTCGATGTGACGCGGAGAAGTCTGGAAGCGTTGGGATACTGGCCATTGCCAGCGGACGGGGCCGAAATGGCGCCGGAAGTCGCAGAGATTGCCGATACCGCACCGGCAGCGAACGACTTTCCGACGTTCCCCGATACCTTTGCGACCGATCGACTGGAGACGTCCAGTGAGCTGCCGGCGCCAGACTTGCCTGCAGCGCAAGCCGACGTGGCCGAAAGCGTCGGATTGCCCGATGCCGCAACAATCGATTCAATGATTTCGGGCTCGTCGGAAGTTGTGGATTTGAGTTTCGATGCGCCCCTGGAAATCGACCCGTCATCGCCTGTGGAGATTGCGCCTGGGGATGGTCTGGAATCGTTGATTATCGGCGAAGCTGCACCAGCTACTGAGCCGGCGAGCGTAGACCTGGATGGATTGAACGTAACCGCTGCGGAAGTACAGGCTCCCAGCGTGAGCAGCACGCTTACCGAATTCGATAGCCTGGATTTTGCAACCGATGTCCAATTTGCCGAATCGATCCGCAGCGAAACAGCGCTCGATCTCGACGACTTGATCGCCGACGTTGCTCCGCGCGATTCGGTTGACATCGATCTGAGCACGTCGGGTGATCAGGTCATCGGCATCGAGCCGCTGGCCGAGGCGGTAGACGAAAGCCAGAACATTCCCGAGGTCGGCCGGGAACCTGAGACGTTGTCTGAGTCGTTGCGAGAGGGTTTCGAAGCGCCGGTTTTTGAGCCAGCGCCGATCGCTGAACCCATCGCGCTTGAGCCTCCCGTCATCGAGCCGGTACCGTCGGTATCCGCGCCCGTTCCACGCGTCGAGCCGGCTCCGATGCCGGGCTTTGCGTTGCCTGATGTCGGCTTTCATTCGGTACCGTCTGACGAGATCGACGATGAAATCCGCGAGGTATTCGTCGAAGAAGTACAGGACGAACTTGACAACCTCAACCGCCAATATCCGCTTTGGAAATCGGACCTTGGCGACCTTGAGAAACTGAAGCCTGTACGTCGCTCTTTCCACACTCTCAAAGGAAGCGGACGGCTCGTCGGCGCATTGGCGATTGGTGAGTTCGCCTGGAAGATCGAGAATATGCTCAATCGCATTCTCGATAAGACCATTCACCCGACACCAGCTGCCCTGGATCTACTCGACAACGCCATTGGATCGCTTCCAGGGATGTTGGCGGCGCTAAAGGGAGAGGGACAGCCGAATAGCAATCTGGGAACGATCATGTGGGTCGCCGACCAACTGGCCACTGGCCAGGAGGTTTGGCTCCCAAAATCCTCGCCCGCCCCGGTGGTCACGGCTGATGAGCCGACTGCCGCGGCGGGAGCAGAGATTGAGCTTGCGGTGGTGGAATCTACCGGTGTCCAGAACACGAGCTGGTCCGACTCTGTAACCCGGTCCGATGAGGTCGGCGTAGGCGCAGTCGAAGCAGCCGACATTCCCACGCCCGGTGTCGTTGAGCTGATCGACAACGTACAGGTCGACGTGCCAGAGCATTCTGGCGGCGATGCATTGGTGTCGCCCGCTGCAGGCTCGCCGCTCGATGTCGACCCATTGTTGATGGACATTCTGAGCAGCGAGGTCACCGCGCACGTGGCGACGATTCGTCGCTATCTGAAACACAGCGAATCAGCGGTTGTTCCGCAGCCGGTCAGTGAAGAGCTATTGCGCGCCGTGCATACGCTCAACGGTGCGCTGTCGATGGTCGACCTGCCCGTCTTGACGCGCTTTGTCGGCCCGCTTGAAGGGTACTTGAAACGCCTGCGCGCACAGGGCCGCGAGCCTAGCGATGAGGGATTGCAAGCGCTTCACGATGCGGCTGTCTGTATCGAACAGACAATGCTCGCGATCGAGGCCCAAACACCAGTTTCGTCCACAGAGTATTTGGCCGAGCGCGTGATCGCGCTGCGCGACGACTTGCCTGCACCGGATCACCCCTATCACGGCTACGGCATTCATGAGCTTGATGAACAGCATGCGCCTGAGCCGGAACCGGTCAAGCCATGGTACGAGGCCGACGAGACGCTGGAGGTGGCCGAGCTGGGCGTCGATCTGGCGTTAAACCCAGTCGAGGAAGGCGCCGTCGACATTTCCGCCATCCAGGATGCCTTGCCTGCCGCCGATCTGGCGTTGACGCTGGACGTGGCTGGTCCCGACGTTGACTCGATCCGCGAGGAACCGATGCCCGTCGCCGATGCTGCGTGGATTGAGCCGGAAGCAACGGTTGGCGAGTCGCTCAAGGATCTGGCGGCCGAGGAGAGAACACACGCAGACACTCCCGATGTTTCGCACCAAAGTGAGGCAATCGAACGTGCGGGGCGGGACCTGGAAGATCGTCAGGATGAGCTTGCAACGGATTGGCTGGAGATCTCCGGCGAAGACCTACCAGTCGTCAGTTATGCGTCGGAACTTCCGGTCGTCAGTGATGCGTCGGAAAAGGCTGACCCGATAATGGCGGATGAGACGGTGGCTCTGGTGTTCGACGCCAGCGACCTTGAACGTTCGTCTGTAGAAGCAGACCTGGAACTAGAACCAACCGATCTCGATTTTCTGCAGGACATCGACGGGAGCGCCACCTCCCCGACAGCCGACGAGTCGTCCCTGGCGGCACTTTTGGACTTGGCAACGCCGGATGCCAGTGAGCCGTTGGCGCAAATCGATCTGGAAGCCACCGAGCCCGGTCTTGATGTTTCGCTGGCACACAGCCTTGAAGACCTCGGAATTCTCGACGAGTTGGCAAGCTCAAATGCCGACGACCGGCCGGCGATGGTGCTTCAAGCGTCGGAAGGGATCGAGTCGTCGAACGTCAATGGTGAAGTGACCGCGAACGAGGAGGCGATTGCCGTCAGCGATTTGCGGGCCTCGGCAGAAGCCGAGCTGGACCGTTGGCTGAGCGACAGCAGCTTCGATGCGGCAGAGCAATCGATGGCTGACGAGATCGGCGAGCTGATCGTTTCGGGCCAGTTACAAGATACTCGTGAGGACGCGGTTTCCTTGGATGACGTTCTGGCCATTGAAACAGTGGTCGATGACGTGGAACCGATGCCTGTTGCGGCGCTTGATTCCCCCATCTCGACGATTGATGTCGAGGATTCCACGCCGGAAGAGGAAGCTGCGGCCGCTCTTGAGAACGTGGCCGTCAGAGAACCCGAGGTTGGTTCTTTTGCGCAGCCGACAGATGAAGAGCCGTTGGTTGTGGGGGAGATGCGAGAAGAACTTTCGATTGCGGAGGCGATGCCCGAAGAGCCGTCGTCCTCTCAGCAATATGTTCATTCCGACGATGTCAGTACGCCGGTGCTGGAACAGACGGCCGCATCAAACGCGGTGGTACTCGAGGCTGCGGCACCCGTAGATGCCGGAAGTTCGGGCGTCGACCTCGATCCACCCGGCGCGCTCGACCTGCCCGATATGGATTTGGAACTGCTCGACATTTTTGTCGAGGAGGGCGTCGACATCCTCGATCACGCCGACGGCATGATGGCGAAGCTGCGCGAAAACCCGAGCGACCGCGAAACAGTGTCTTCACTGCAGCGCGATCTGCACACCCTCAAGGGTGGCGCGCGAATGGCAGGTTTAACGCCAATCGGTGATCTCAGCCACGCTATGGAATCGCTCTTCGAGGCGATCGTTCAAGGCGAGCGTCAGGCATCGCGCCCAGCCATCGAATCATTGGAGCGTGCGTTCGACCGCCTTCATGGGATGGTCCAGCGAGTCCGCGCCCGACAGGCGATAGGTCTGCCGGAACAAATCATTGCGCGCATCGAATTGGTTCTGGAAGGCCGAGAGGCCGAGCTCATCGCAGCGCCGGTCGAAACGGGTCCGGTCAGCGAAGCCCCCGAGCCAGTTGAAATTGCGACACCGACAGCTCCTGAAAGCGCGCCCGAGCGCGTGGCGCCAGCGCCGGCTCCGCGAACGCAACGCAAGACTCAGTTGGATGAAGACGAGGCGTCGGCCCGCGCCGCTCAGCAGGAACTGATTCGCGTCCGCGCCGATTTGCTCGATAATCTGGTGAATTTCGCTGGCGAGGTCTCCATCTATCGTTCGCGCCTGGAAGCGCAGATGGGAGGATTCCGCTTCAACCTCGTCGAGTTCGAACAAACCGTTCTGCGTTTGCGAGAGCAGTTGCGTAAACTGGAAATGGAAACCGAAGCGCAGATCCTGTCGCGCTTTCAGCGTGAGAGCGAGCAGTCTGGCGGTACGCAGTTCGATCCTTTGGAGCTGGACCGCTTCTCGACGCTGCAACAACTGTCGCGAGCACTCGCCGAATCGGTTTCGGACTTGGTTTCGATTCAGAACTTGCTGGACGATATCGCCCGGCAATCGGAAACCTTGCTCTTGCAACAGTCGCGCGTCAGTTCCGATTTGCAAGAGGGCCTCATGCGTACGCGCATGGTGCCGTTCGAGAGCCTCGTGCCGCGCCTGCGCCGCATCCTGCGGCAAACGGCGGCGGAGCTTGGAAAGAAAGCGCAGCTGAAAGTCGAAGGCACGCAGGGCGAAATGGACCGAACGGTGCTCGAGCGCATGACGGCGCCCTTCGAGCACATGCTGCGCAATTCGCTCGCCCATGGTATCGAGCTGCCGGACGTACGAAGGGTGCGGGGCAAGTCAGAGGAAGGAGCAGTCAGCATTCGCGTCTCGCGCGAGGCGACCGAAGTCCTGATCCAGGTCACCGATGATGGCGCTGGTATGAATCGCGACGCGATTCGTCGCAAAGCCATTGAGCGCGGGCTGATGAATCCGGACGCGCAGTTGAGCGATCGCGACATTTATCAGTTTGTGCTGGAAGCCGGCTTTTCCACCGCGGCCGAAGTCAGCAAAGTCGCGGGCCGCGGTGTGGGCATGGACGTCGTTGCCAGCGAGGTCAAGCAGTTGGGCGGTTCGTTGGAAATGGATTCCGACCCCGGCAATGGCACGCGCATTACGATTCGCCTCCCATTCACGCTGGCCGTTGCTCAGGCGGTCTTGGTGCGATTGGGCGAAAGCTCGTACGCCATTCCAATGACGTCGATCACCGGCGTGACGCGCATGCCGCGCAAGGAAATGGACCGTCGGCTTGAGCAGAAGCAGCTCGAAATCATCTACGGCGGCGAGTCGTACCAGATCTACGATTTGGGCGACTTGTTGCGCTCGCCAGTCAATCATTCGACAGACGAAACGCAGGTGCCGTTGCTGATGAGCCGCACCGGCGATCAGCGCGCGGCGATCCGCGTCAGCCAGGTCATCGGTTCCAAGGAAGTCGTCGTCAAATCTGCGGGCGTACAGTTGAGCTCAGTGCCGGGCATCTTCGGCGCCACCATCATGGGCGACGGACGCGTTCTGGTGATTCTTGACTTGGCGCCGCTGGTTCGTCACGGCGTGGCATTGCGACAGGCGCCGGAGCTTGCCGCAGAGCTCGATTTGCTGGAACCGTTGCCCGAACCAACGATGCGACGTCAACCACTGGTCATGGTGGTCGACGACTCCATCACGATGCGCAAGGTCACTACGCGCGTGCTCGAACGTGCCGACTTCGATGTGTTTACGGCAAAGGATGGCTTGGATGCAGTCGAGCAACTGCAAGACCGGATGCCAGACGTCATCTTGCTGGATATCGAAATGCCGCGCATGGATGGCTATGAAGTGGCCACCTACATCCGCAACGATCAGCGCTTGAAGCACATCCCGATCATCATGATCACTTCGCGCACTGGCGACAAACACCGCCAGCGTGCGATGGAAATCGGCGTCGATCGTTACCTTGGAAAGCCGTATCAGGAAAACGATCTGTTGAAGAATGTCCAGGAAGCACTGACAGCGGGCCACGCGCATGTCCACTGAGATCTCCGTCGCTTTGGTCTACCAACATGCCGAGAGCTCGGCCGCGTTGCGCGCTGCTCTGGCTAACGCGGGCGTGCGCGTGGCGATCGAATCGCGCGCGGATGCCATCGATTCGGCGAGCATCTTGAACAGCGGCGTTGACGCAATCGTGGTCAATCTCGATTCGGAACTCGACGACTTACTCGATCAAGTGACCGAAGCATTGGACAGCGCAACCCAGCCGGTCATTTTCAACGATCCGGAGGCGTCCAGCGATCTGAGCGGGTGGGATCGCGCACGCTGGATGCGGCACTTGTCGGCTAAGCTGAAGGGCGGTACCAACGTTACACCGCCGGCGCCGCCGGACGCGAAAGGCATACCAAGCCCGAAGCGCACGCCGCCTCAGGTTACTGCGCCCGCTCCGGTCGCTACATCCGCTGCAAAGCCAGCGGCAGTCATAGTTGCAGAGACGGTCGTGGCGCCCCAGGCTGCATCGCCGAGCGTTGAACTCGGCGACGATGTGTTCGCCTCAATACCTGAGCTGCAGTTTGATGCACCCTCCGAATTGCCGATCACGCGTGAGGTGCCCATTGTCAAACTGCCGGCTGCAGACGCAGTACATCAAGATGTTCCGCTTGATGAGTTTTTGTTTGGACCCAGTCCAACCGCAGCCCCGCCGCCAGCGTCCTCGCAGACGCTGACCGTCGGCGACGATCTCGCCGATCTGGATGCGTTGTTTGCCGAACCTGTGGATGCCGCACCACAGAGCACAGACATTGATCCGGCGTTGTTTGAAGCGCCGGCACCATTGGTCGACGTGACGCAACCTGGTCCGATCAGCAGCACTGAGCTTGCCGACCTTGACGCCTTGTTCGCGGAACTCGCCCCAGAGACTGCTGTGGAAAGACCAGCTCCGCCAGTCCCGGCCGCGGCAAGCAACAAGCCCAAGGTCGTCGAGGCGCCCATGGAGTGGTCATTGGAACCGGTCGACATCCCGGAGGTCGTTCCCACGTCGAACATTGGCAAGACGGTCGCCGAATGGCGGTTGGATGCGCCGGCCAAGCCGCTGGCTGTGGAGCGCGAGGAAGCGGCTAAAGCGCCTGCCAAGCCGGCAGAAAAGACTTTGCCGCCTGAGTTCGAGGCGTCATTGGCCATGGCGGACCTCAAACTGCTTGATGACGAGATTACGGCTGCAGCGAGCGCGCCCGCGTCGCCGGGTGCGGACGACTTCAGCATCGATTCCCTGGATTTCAATACCGATTTCGGTTTCGATACGCCCGCTGCTGCTCCTGTGGCGACAGCGGCGGATGAAATTGCATTGTCCGATCTCGACTTTGCGCTCGATTTCAGTGCCGACGAGTCGAGTGCGGGCAATCAGGCATTGACCGATGATTTCGATGGGCTATTCGAGAGCAATGCACCGACGCCAGTGTTTGGCCTTTCGTTGCCCGACCTGAGTCGCGTTTATGTCCTTGGCGCGTCGATCGGTGGCCCGGAGTCGATCAAGGCGTTCCTTGCTGGTCTGCCGGCGAATACGGCGGCTGCCTTCATCGTTGCGCAGCACATGGGCGCTGAGTTCCTGGAAATGATGGCGATGCAACTCGACGGAGCGTCCAAGTTGAGCGTGCGCTATCCGAAATCCGGCGAGCGACTCAAGCACGGCGAGGTCATCGTGGCGCCAGCGGGCGAGGAATTGAAGATCGACGACAGTGGCTGCATCCGCCTATCTCCCGCGCAATCGAATTCGCCCTACTCGCCCTCGATCGATCAGATCGTGCGCGATGTCGCCGACCGCTTCGGGGATCAAGCCAAACTGGTGCTGTTTAGCGGTATGGGTGGCGACGCTGTCGAGGGAGCGCGTTATCTCGCGCAACGCGGCGGCGAGGTCTGGGTACAAGACCGAAAGAGCTGCGTGATTGCGACGATGATCGAGGCCGCAAAGGCGCAAGGTGTAGTGAGATTCGAAGGCTCGCCTGCGGAATTGGCCGAGCGTGTGCTAAGCGTTTTGAGCTGACGGGACGTATCGATGATCGACCAACGCGAGATCCGCGGCCTCATGATTCCAGTCACTAACGGCCGCGTGCTGTTGCCCAACGCCAGCGTCGCCGAAGTGATCACGCTGTCGACGCCGGACAAGATTCCCAATGCGCCGGAATGGCTGATGGGTCGGGTTGCCTGGCGCGGATGGCGCATTCCCTTGTTCTCGTTTTCGCTGCTCGCCGGCATGGCGCTCGACGAAGGGTCACGCGGAACCCGAGTGACTGTCCTCAAAGCGTTAGGCGGCTATCAGCGCATGCCGTTCATTGCGATGTTGGCACAGGGCTTCCCGCGATTGACTACGCTTTCGCCTGAAGTTCTGGTCCCATCGTCCGACTCGATGCCGACACGCCCAGGTGTATTGATGAACGTCATGGTTCGCGATGATCAGGCTGTCATACCTGACCTTGGGCAAATTGAGTTGCTGATCAGTCAATCGCTCGCTGCGGCCTGATGCGCGTTAGTCCCGATCAACTTGGCAAGCACCTTCGATCCGGGCTCAAATCCTGCTACCTGATCGCCGGCAATGAGCCGCTGATTGCGTTGGAAGCTTGCGACTTGCTGAGATCCGTCGCTCGCGATTCGGGCGCAACGGATCGTTTGGTATTCGATGTGGCCAGCGGGTTCGATTGGGATGCTTGGCGCGTCGACGTGCGCTCGCTGGGCTTGTTCGCGCAGACTCGCCTCATCGAAGTGCGTTTCCCTTCTCTGAAAATCACGCAGGGCGCAGCCGAGTCTATCGCCGAGTTCGCACGCGATCCGGGATTGGATGTGCTGCTGGTGACCCTGCCGGAATGGAACAAGTCGCTGGAGCGGCAGGATTGGGTTCAGGCCATCGACACCAGCGGCGTCGTCGTGCCAGTGTCCACGATGAGTCGGGAAGACTTTGTACCCTGGCTTCGAACCCGCGCAGCCAGACATCAGGTGCAACTGACGAGCGACGCATTTGAAGAGTTGAACGCGCGCGCCGAAGGTAACTTGCTGGCCGCAGATCAGGAGTTAGCGAAGTTGGCATTACTTGCGCCGGGTCAGGTCATCGATGCGGTTACTCTGGTCGACCTTGTCGCCGATCACGCCCGCTACGATGTTCAGGCGCTCTGGGACGCGGTGCTACGCGGCGACCCAGAGCGCGTGCGGCACATCTTGCGTGCTTTGAGAGGCGAAGGCGAGGAGCCCGCCAGCTTTCTGTGGTATCCGATTGCACAAATGCAGACGCTGATGCTGGCGTCCGAGCAGCGCGGTAACTTGTCGAGCTTCTGGCCCACGCGCGGGGTTTTCGGCTCGCGCGCCGCGCTCTATCAGCGTGCCCTTGATCGCCCTTGGGCGCGGCTATTCCGCGAGGCGCGTGTGGTGGACGCGGCGTCTAAGGGGCGCGAGGCGGGCGACCCATGGGTGCTGCTGGAAAGATGGTTGCTTCGGGCGACATCGCCGAAGCTTGTTGAGCGCTTCGCTGCGTGAATGCGCTCGCCCGGATGTTTGCTGAGGGAACGGGGATGCTTGCGACGGACTTGAGGCGCGAGAAAGTGCAATGGTCTCCCTGGTTCGTCAGCGTCACCGGGCGACACAATGTTTCCAGCGCCATCGATACCAAGTTATGCCAATTCGTTGCGACCTCATGAAATGCCTGGTCTAGCGCTACTCGGCGGCACCTTCGACCCGCCACATATTGGTCACTTGCGTGCTGCCATCGAAAGCGCCGAAGCGCTCGTTTTGGACGAATTGCGGTTTGTGCCTTGCGCGCTGCCCGCGCATCGCGCGATACCTGGAGTTTCGGCGTCCGATCGCGCGGAGATGATCGATGCGGCAATATGGGGCCAGCGAGTACTGCGGTGCGATCGTCGCGAACTTAGCCGGCCGGGGCCATCGTATACGGTCGATACGCTGCAATCGGTCCGCGACGAAGTCGGCAACGGTACGCCTTTGATCTGGATCGTCGGAGCCGATGCCTTTGCTGGGTTGGCGAGCTGGCATCGCTGGCGAACATTATTTGAGCTGGCCCATCTGGTGGTGTTGACGCGCCCAGACGCGCACGCCCTGATCGATCCACGGCTGGAGCTTGAGCTTGCGCATCGCGCCACTTCTGCTCCTCTCGATCTGCGGACGCAAAGCCATGGCCTCATTCTGCGACTGCAAATTCCGTTATTGCCGATTTCCTCCAGCCTGATACGGGAGCGTTTAGCCGCCGGACGATCGATCGCACATCTCGTTCCTGAACCTGTATGTCGAATGATCGATGAGCGCGGCTGGTATCGGCGCCTATAATTGCTGGACCTACCCAGGAGAAAACCGCTTTTGACTACCGAGAAAACCCCGCGAAAACCTTCCGCGAAGGCGTCGACGGTCAAGTCGTCCAAAGAGAAATCGGCTGCGAAGGCCAAGAGTACGACCGCAACGCGATCCGCCACCAAGGCCACCAAAGCGGTCGCCGCAACCAAGCCTGCCAAAGCGCCCAAGCGCATCGCGGCGAAGTCGCCGCCTCAGAAATCCATCGATGAGGTGGTCCGCGAAGCGGTCATTGCGCGCCTCGACTCGATGAAGGCGAACGACCTGAAGGTCATCGATGTGCGCGGTAAGACCAGTGTGTGCGATTTCATCGTGATCGCCAGCGGCACCTCAACGCGCCACGTCAAATCCATGGGCGACGAAGTGGTGGTCACAGCGAAGAAGCTTGGCTACCCGCCGCTAGGAATGGAAGGCGAAAAGGACGCAGAATGGATCCTGGTTGATTTAGGCGACACCGTTATTCACGTGATGCTGCCGCGTATGCGCGAGTTCTATCAACTCGAACGTATGTGGGGCATCGTTGAGGAATCGCGCGCCTCTGCGATGGCAGTGTGAGGCTATGCGCGCGCTGATCCTGTCGATCGCTGAGCGCGCGCCGACCTGGGTCAAGCAAGGCTTTGATGACTACGCTAAGCGCCTCGAACGCAAACTGCCGCTGACCTTGACCGAATTGCCGCTCGGACCGCGCGGCAAGTCTCTGGACACGAAACGTGCCGTACTCGATGAGGGTCAGCGGATGTTCGCTGCGATTCCCAGGCAGCACCGCGTAATTGCACTCGACGGGCGTGGCGAAATGTGGTCGAGCGAGGCTTTGGCCAAGCATATCGCCGCCTGGATGATGGACGGCCGCGACCTGTGCTTTCTGATCGGCGGTCCCGACGGCCTGGCTCCACAATGCCTGATGGCCGCGCATCAGAAGTGGAGCTTAGGCCCGCTGACTTTGCCGCACGCTTTGGTGCGCATCGTGTTGGCCGAGCAGCTGTTTCGAGCCGTGAGTCAGCTCGGTAATCATCCCTACCATCGCGGGTCTTGATCCGTCGTTCTTGTCGAAACGGCAGATCGACGCGTCAACCAGACGGACCTGAGCGGAATGGCTGTACGCGAAGGGCTCAGTTCGGCGCGAGAATTCTGGCGAGCCTGACCAAACGCTCGGTGGCAAATCCACCCCAGGCAAGATCGGCATTGCCCAGACGCTCACCAGCGAGGGCACGATTGCCATCGGCCCACGCCGCTTCGGCAGCAGCAATGTCGCTTTCGATTTGTGGCTGCAGATTTTTCATGCATTCATTCTGCGACGCCAAGCTGCGCTCATCCAGGGGCGCGTCCAGTCGCGCCATCGCGCGAACCAAGGTTCTCTCATCCGGCAGTTCATGACCGACTTTGCGATCGAAAATCTTGAATACGCCAGCGACGCAGCGCTTTTTGAGCGCTTCGATGCTACGGCCGTCCAGTCGGCGGTTGGGCATGTCATGGCTGCCGGTTGAGTACACGATGCGCATCTCGCGTTGCATGCGTGTCATCAGCGCCAAGGGCGGTGGCGCAAAATCCTCCTCCCCCATGACCTTTGCCCCTCCGATCAGTAAAGCGCCAGTGAACACATCCGTGTACGCAGCGGCAGTGCGGATGGCAGTCCGGGAGCCTCCCGAGTAGCCGCTGATGACCACGCGGTTGGGATCGATCGCATAGCGGGCTCGAATGTTTTCGTATGCGTGCAACGCCAGCGGTATGCGCCGCTCGTAGACGTTATGGGTGTTGCCGCTGCGCCGCGCCGATACATAAATCACTCCGCTCCGGTCGAGCGCGCGTTTCCAGTGCCGGGTGATGGAGACGTTGTCCTCGGGCGAGATGTAGACGAGAAGGCCGTAACCCGCTTCAGGTTTGCGGGAGGGCACATAAACCTCGAAGCGCTCATTGGCCAGATCGACGGTATGTTCGATCGCTTTCCGGCCCAGATGCGTTTGAAAACGCTGCAACCGATCGTGCGTCGTCGGCGTAAATACGCGGCGCGAAAATTCATCGGACGCGACCAAAGGCGAATAGCGGTCGAACACCTGGTTTTTCAGCAGCTCGCCTGCGGTGGCGGTTGCACCGAAGGCGATGCCCAGTGCGGCGATCAGGCCCTTAAGCACCCAGGGACTCCAACATTGCCATCTCCTCCGCATCGAAACCTGCGGCCATCCGGGCCGGGAAATTGAAGGGACCGCGTACACGATCCATGCCGTAGCGCTCCAGCATTGCGCGGAACGTCGATCTGGGTTCGAGATCTTGCTGTTCGCAAACGTACTTGAACCAACGCGATCCGATCGCAACGTGGCGCACTTCTTCAGCCAGGATGATGCGCAGAAGCGCCACTGTGTCGTCGTCCCCGGCTGCCAGCAAGCGTTCGATCATGCCCGGTGTCACGTCCAGCCCTCGCGCTTCGAGTACCCGCGGCACCAACGCCATGCGCGCGACCAGATCGTGCGCAGTATCCACTGCCATTTGCCAAAGTCCATTGTGCGCCGGGAAGTCGCCGTAGGCAAAGCCAAGATCGGTCAGTCGATCATGCAACATCGAAAAATGTCGAGCTTCGTCTGCCGCAACGCTCGCCCAGTCGCGATAAAAGGCGTCCGGCATGCCTGGAAACCGATACACCGCATCCCAGGCAAGATTGATCGCATTGAACTCGATATGCGCCACTGCGTGGACCAGCGCGACCCGGCCATGCACTGTCGTCAGTTTGCGATGTTTTAGCTCGCGAGGAGCCACCAGTTCGGGCCGGGCGGGGCGCCCTGGGATGGGGATCGCGATCGGTTCATGTGTTCCGATCAACAAGTCCGAAGAGCCGATATGGGCCTCGGCCAACATCGTTTTCGAGCATTTCAGGCTCGGCATGCATTCCGATATGCATTCGAGTGCGAGCGCGCGCGGGTCGGTCATGGTGAGATTCTACGGCGCCATGAAATTTCGCGCCGGGAACAGGAGCCGTGAAAGCCCATTCCAGAGCAACGTGCTCGCAGTGCTTGACATGCCCAGAAAAATCCACGCATTATTTCGGGCTCACCGTTCCCGGATAGCTCAGCGGTAGAGCAAGTGACTGTTAATCACTGGGTCGCAGGTTCGATCCCTGCTCCGGGAGCCAGATTCTGAAAGGCTTGCCCACTCGGGCGAGCCTTTTTTCGTTGCGGAGGCTCTATGCGTGGTGCCGTTATTGCCATGCTTCTGGTTGGCTTGGCAGATGTTGCCGTTGCCTCCGTACGATTGGCCGATCCGGCATTCCTCGCCACGATTCGCGACGATGAGCCGACGCTACCGCGCGGCATGACGCCGTTCGAACAGAGCATCTGGCGCGCTCGCGATCTGTCGCGTGCGCCGCTGGCGCCGCCGGGAGGCACCATCGATACGCCCGCCGAATATGAGCGTAATGCGGGATTGATGATTCGCTGGGGCCAACAGAATGCGATTTTGTCGGCGATGGCCGTGGCAATCACCACGGGCGAGGCCAACTTCAAGCTCTATGTCGTGGTGTCGGCAGGCCTGCAGGCGTCGGCCCAAAGCACCCTGACCAACGCTGGCGCCAACCTGAGCCAGGTGCAGTTTGTCATCGCGAATAGTGATTCGGTGTGGATTCGCGATTATGGCCCGCGCTTTATCGACGACAATGGGCGCCGCGCGATTGTGGACCATGTGTACAACCGCCCGCGCCCTAACGACGATCTCGTCCCGGGCGTGTTCGCAACGCTGCTCGGCGAAACCAAATACGATTTGCCCCTCAGTCACGGCGGCGGCAACTTCCATCTTTTCGAAGATGGCAGCGCCTACATGACATCCCTCATCGTCAATGAGAATCCAGGCGCCACGACACAATCGGTGCGAGACGCCTATCTTGCTTACCAGGGCCTCAATCTCACGGTGACCGATCCGATGCCGGTGAGCTTCGATTCGACGCAGCACATCGATATGTGGATGCTGCCGGCGGATGGGAATCGCGTCATCATCAACGAGTACCCTGCGATTGGCGGCGTCTACACAACGCCGCGGCAAGTCACCGAGGCCGTGGCGACGCAACTGATCAACAGCGGCAAAACTGTACTGCGCATCGGCGGCTTCAGTGTCGGCGGTGTGCACTACACCTATACCAACGCGGTAGTGTTGAACAGCACCGTTCTGACCTGCCAGTTCAATGGCTACACCACCCAGAATCAGAACGCCCTCAGCGTATTCCAGCAAGCGTTTCCAACTCGCGCCATCGTTCCCATCGATTGCAGCAACATCATCGGTCTGGCGGGCGCGATCCACTGCATCGTGATGCACGTGCCGGCAGTCTTGTTGCGCTACGGCTTCGAGTAATCAAATCGTCATCGGCGGCAGCAATGCTTGCCGTATGAAGACATTGATCGCCTATCTGCTATGGCCAACCCTGATGGTGCTGTGCTGCACTGGCACCGCGCTTGGCATCGCTGCCGGGCATGAACTGCTGGGGTTCAATTTGAGTTACGCGTTTCTGGCGCTGTCGTTGTTTGCGCTGGAACGCGTGTATCCGTTCGAGCGGGCGTGGCTGCTCGACGATGGGCAAATGTGGCCTGACTTGCTGCACACGCTGATGAGCAAGGGTGGCGTGCAACTTTGGGTCTTCAGTAGTGCGGTCATCGGCGCGGCCGGCCATTCGCCTGCGACGTCCTGGTGGCCAACCGACTGGCCGATGTGGGCGCAGGTGCTGTTGACGTTGGTCATCGCCGAGTTTGGTCTTTACTGGGCGCATCGTCTGTCGCACGAATGGGCGCCCATCTGGCGTCTGCATGCAGTGCACCACAGCGTTACGCGGCTTTGGTTCTGGAACACCGGTCGTTTCCACATCGGCAATGCGCTGACGAGCATCGCATTCAGCGCGCCCCTGCTCTGGATGCTGGGAGCCCCAGGCGAATGCCTCACCTGGTTGTCGGCGATCACAGCATTCGCAGGCATGCTGACGCACTGCAACGTCGCGATGCGTTTTGGCTGGTTGAACTACCTGTTCAACACGCCCGAACTGCATCGGTGGCATCATTCACGGGTGCTCTCGGAGGGCAATCGCAACTATGGCGAAAATCTGATGCTCTGGGATCAACTGTTTGGCACCTTCCTGTGGCCGCGTGATCGTCGACCGCCTTCCGACATTGGAATCAGCGAAGCGATGCCTGTCAGTTTCACCGGTCAACTCACGTTTCCGTTCCGGCGTGCCCAGTGACGTCTATTGCCCTCCTGGCGATGGCCGTCGCGCTCGGCGGCAGCGGTGAAATCCATCGTTGTGCTGCCGATGGAGGCCGAATTGTGTTTCAGGATAAGCCGTGTCCCGGCGGCGCCTCGAAGGGCATCAAGACTGATGGCGACCCTGCTATAGCGCAGCGCGAACTGCAGCGCTGGTTGGCAGAGCAACGCGAACGCACCCCGCCTGTGGCGCCAACACCGTCGGGATCGACACAACCGCGCGATGCGGTCACAGTGACCGAAGCTCGCCTGGCGGTTTGCTCGGAGCGATTTTTGGGCTGCGCCAGCGGCGATGCGGCGACGATGGACGCGTGCGTCGCAGCGCTTCCGCGCTGCGGACCATCAGGCGGAAGTTGTTGCCCACAAGCCTGCATCGCTCGATACCAGACGCTGCGCCAGGAAGGGTTGGCGCTGGCGAGTGCCGTGCGGCTGGCGCTGCTTGACCCCAGTGCGCCAGCGTGTGCCGCACGCTGATTGGTGTGGTGTTCCAGAAATAACTGGAATCATGTCCGCGTCCTTCGACACGAATGCAGCGTTGCTTTTGGCTCCTCGCCGCAGCCACCGGGCGTTCGGTCGATCGTCCTTGCGGCCGCCATAGCCGCGCCATGACGCCGTCCGGTGCGTCGGCGGATTCAGATGCAGTGCAATCAGGCAGCGGCTGCCGTTGTCTTCAAGCGCCCCGACAGGAAAGTCAGCATCTCCCGATTCACCAGCGCTGGCGCCTCCAGGTTGGAACTGTGTCCACTGTTCGGAACGACCACCAGCTTCGCGCCTTCAATCGCGCTTGCCATGCGTTGCGCGTCGTCTGACGTGGTGGTTTGGTCGTCGGCGCCAACAAAGATCAACGTCGGCGCGCGTATTGCCGACAACTCGGCAGCGACGCTGCTGCGGCCAATGACACCGCCCACTGGCCCGGCAATGCGCCGCGGCAGGGATTGGATGTGGTGCCGCCAGCGTTCGCGCGACTCGATGTGTTCCGTCGAGCGCAAGAACGTCGGACCGAACATCAGCGGCAGAATTTGACCTACAAGAGGAGCGGGCCCAAACAGGCGTGCGACAAGCTGCATCGCACGATAGCGCAGTCGCTTGACGAAAGGCTCGGCCTCGGCCGAGGAGTCGATCAGTGTCAAGCTGGAAACCAGCTCCGGGTAGCGCGCCGCGAGGCGCAAACCGACGAACCCGCCCATGGACATGCCGACAAAGTGGCAAGGTGCGCCCAACTGGCGAATAAGTGCTGCCGCGTCTTCGGTCAGCGTATCCATATCGAACGGGCCGTCGGGCGACGACTGGCCCTGCCCGCGATGGTCGTAGGCGATGGTGCGAAAACCAGGATCGAGCACGGCGCGCTGCGCGGCGAACATGTGGTGATCCATGAGCAGTCCATGCGCGAAGACCACCGTCTGCGGTCCGGCACCGGATTCGCTGACGAAAAGCTCGGTACCGTTGACCGCAAGCATTCGACCCATCGTGTCGCCCCCTTCTTTATCGACGCACACAATTTGCGTGAGCATCGATGAAGATCGACTAAATCCATGCGCAGCCACGCTCAGGTGTTCAGCGCGCCGACAACGCCGGGATTGACGATCCGCGCGACATCGCAAGCCTCGGCCAAGGACGTTTCCATATCAAGCTTGATGCGATTGATCACGCGCAATGCGGCCAAGGCTTCGGGCGAATCTGGTTCCTCGCCAGCGGCGAGCGCCATCGAATCGAGCTGCGCCTGTCCTTGCGAGACCGCCATGGCTTCGTCGTCATCAACAAATTGGGCAAGAAAGATATAGCCGCGAATCAGCGCATCGCGCAGCGCGGCGTCCTCTGGTTGCAGTCGCTTCAACACCTTGAGGGTCGCTTCGCGAATCGCATTTTTCGAGTGCGGCAAAAAAGACAGCGGCAAAGCACAGCAGCCGGGTTCGATGCTGCCCAGCAGCTTGCCGTAGTCGCTAAGGATTCTGGTGGCCATCGACATCATGCAGCGCGGTTATCCCGTGTTGGCTTCGGTGCGAACGGTAAAAACTAAATCGCAAAAAGTAAACCCAGGCCGAGGTCTGATGTTTGCTGACCCGTTTTTGTCCACGACAAGCCTGCGCTCCCTGCGCCGATAGCGCGTTGTCTGGTCGCCTTCGCGTTCCCGATTCCAGCGTTGAGATCCGAAACCGGACGAAGCCTGTCTGTCGCAACACCTTGCGGGCTGCGCCTTCGCATCGGACCTGATAACTTTGCCGGATGCTAAACATACGTCTCACCAACCCAGATCCGCCGCTGACGCCGTGTATTGGCGTGTGCACCATGGACAAGGACGGCTTGTGCCTCGGCTGTCGCCGCACGAGCCACGAGATCACTATCTGGAGTCGGCTCGACAACAGCGAGCGTGCGCGCATCATGAGCGAAGAATTACCGAAGCGAGTTGCGTGTGCTTGATTGGTTGTCGCGTCATCCCATCGACGCCGCGCGCGCGGCGTTGTTGCCGCTCGACGCACCCGACGGCGTGCCGCTGAATCTCGATGAGCTGGACGGGTTGCTCCCTGCCGGCAGGGCGTTTCGCAATGCCGGTGTACTCGTCGGCCTGGTGCCGCGTCCTCATGGTTGGCAATTGCTGCTCACACGCCGCACCGAGGCGCTGACGCACCATGCTGGACAGATCAGCTTCCCGGGCGGTCGCGTCGAAGACAGCGATGTCGATGCCGTCGCAGCGGCGATGCGCGAGACAGTTGAAGAGACCGGTATCGAAGCGACATCGATTGCGCCCGTCGGCCTGCTCGATCGCTATGCGACGATCAGCGCTTTCAACGTTACGCCGGTGCTGGCGATTATCGATCCCGGCGTTTCCTATGCTCACGATCCGAGCGAAGTCGATGAGGTTTTTGAGGTGCCACTGGCGCATGTGCTCGATCGCGCTAATGTGGTGCGCGAGGAGCGCATGTTCATGGGCCGCATGCGCGGCTATTACGTGATCCCTTATCGCCACTATCGCATCTGGGGCGCAACCGCTGGCATGCTGGTCAACCTCATCGACCGCTTCGAGCGCCATGGACTCAACGCCGCTGATTTCCGTTGACGAATTGCACGCGCGTCTGCACGAAGCGCGAATTCGCATTCTCGATTGCCGATTCGAGTTGTCCGACAGCGGTGCGGGACGTCGCGCGTACGCAATCGGCCACATTCCCGGTGCGCATTTTGTCGATCTTGAGCAGGACCTGTCGGACTTAAGTCTGGTCGCAACGCGCGGCCGCCATCCGCTGCCGACTGATGCGCAATTGAGCGCAGTGCTCGGGCGCATCGGCGCCGACAGCGAATCGGAACTGGTCTGCTACGATGCCGCCGAGGGCATGTACGCGGCACGCGCGTGGTGGCTGTTCTCGAAGTCCACACAATTGCGCGTTCGAGTGCTCGATGGTGGGCTCAAAGCCTGGCAGGCGGCGGGTCATGGGCTGTCGACCGACGTGCCGAATTCTGCATCCACGCATTTGCGCGCATCGCTGGATCGGGATGCATGGATAGCGGCAGCCGACATACCGGCTTTGCAAAAGGGCGGTGTGTTGATCGACGCGCGCGGCGCACCGCGTTTTCGTGGCGAGATCGAGCCGATCGATCCGGTTGCCGGCCATGTGCCGGGCGCGATCAATGCGCCATTTACCGACAACTTGCGTGATGGCCAGTTCAAGTCTATCGATGAGTTGGAAGCACGCTTTCGGCCCTTGATCGGCCAATCCGCCGCGCAGGTCGCGCATATGTGCGGTTCAGGCGTGACCGCCTGCCACAATCTGCTGGCTATGGAACTTGCCGGGCTGAAGGGCTCGCGCTTGTTCGCCGATTCCTGGAGCGGCTGGATCACCGACCCTGGGCGCCCCATCGCCACTGGAGAATAAGATGCGCTTGCTTGCGATCCTGTTCGCGTTGCTGCTCACCGGTGGCGCTCAAAGCGCTGAGAACCCGGGCGCACGAAAGATTTTCGAAACCGTGGAGCGCAATCTGCTGGCCGCCGAAGACATCGAGTTCTATGTGCATGTCGATATCCAGGAGCCCTACGTTCGGCGCATGGATGGGCGGGTTAAGCTGCCACCGGATGGTTCCGTCGAAGGCCGCTTTCGAGGTGCGATCGGCAGTCAGCGTGCGGTGCTCGATTTTGCGGGCAACGGCAAAACCTTGGAGCTGAAGCTCAACGACGAGAAGCGCGAGGGAAAGCAGCCGGCCGCGCTCCGCGAAGCGTTATTGATTACCTTGATGCGTGCCGGTTTTGGCCAGCCGCTGATCAACTTGAGCCAGCTCAATCCTCCTGAACGTTCCGATGGCGGCGTGCGCGATTGGATCAGCGTGGCCAACGTGATGCCGCGCGATGCGGCCGTGGGGCAGGGCTACCACAGCGGCGAAATCAGCATCCAGTTCGATTTGATGATTGCCGGCAAGAAAGCTGGCCACGCGCGCCTTTGGATCAGCACCACATCCAAACTGCCGACCCGGCGCGAGCAGTTCTTGTTGTACACCGATGCCAGCGGCAAGCAAAGTGAGATGCGTATCGACGAGCGCTACACGTATTTCTATGCCGGCCCCAAGGACGTCCCGGAAGTTCAAGTCAACGAATAGTCCTCAACGCACTTCGATGCGATCGGTCCACAGGCCGTCGAAGCCGCTGGCGCGCCAATGTTCGGTGTCGCTGGCGTCGGCTGTATTGACATAGACGCGTGTGCCGTTTGCGCGCATTCGCTCGACGAAGGTGCCGGGCCACCCCCAGAGCAAGCGCGAAAGGCCGCCCGAGGGCACGACCAGCCGGCGGTTGCGGCAACTTGCCGGTATCGCACCGAGCCATCCCACCTTGAGATAGTCGATCAGGCAAGCCTTGATTTCCTGCCGATGGGCAAAGATGCACGCGTTGGTGTTCTCGTCGCGGAACTGACGACCTCGATCGGGAATGGCGTACAGACAAGCGCGCTCGACCGCGTTCAGTGCGTTCAGCTGTGCCGAAATCCGCGCCGTTGTCTTCGCATCGCGATCCTTTTGATCGATCACGAAATGGCCATTGGGAAAGGCCGAGAGCACCTCACGCAAACTGGGCATCGCGCCTACGCCTTTTCCACGCAGCGGAAATGTGGCGCCGTCGGCCGTGTAGCCGTAGCCCACGTCCAGCGATTGCAGCAAGGCCAGTGTTTGATCGCGCGTTTCGCCGCGGTGTTCGGTGCGGCACTCCAGTGTCCAGTCGTGGAACACCGCCAGCTCGTCGTCGACGGTGCGATGGACATCGATCTCGATGCGCGCAGCGCCCGCGGCGAAAGCGGCTCGCATGGAAGGCAGCGTGTTCTCGATGTATTCGTGCGTGGGCGGAAAAATCCGCGTCGCCGTGCAGGTCTCGTTGGTGAGGTTGTTGCGGGCGTAGTTCTGATGAACACCGCGATGCGCGACGGCATCGAAATGGTCCACGCGCGCCGCGCTCAGGAAGGGCAAATTTCCGAGATACACCAGCACATACGCCAGCGGAACCGCACAAAGAACTCGCATCACTGCTTTCACGGCGCTTCGCCTCAGGTTGAATCGCAGCAACGGAGCAGACGACACCCAAGCGGCGCTGCAAGGGCGACAATCGGCCGTTCCAAGATCCTGACGGGCGAATTGCGGGCAGAGGTTTTGCGTCCTCTAGCCCGATCGCCTAGCTTTCGGGGCTTTCCCGCACGCAGCGGTCCGATGCGCATCGTTATCAAACTTGGCTCATCCACGGTCACGCACGATGGCGCTCTTCATGCGCCGCGCCTGATCGATTACGCAAAGACGCTGTCGGCGTTGATGGCGGCCGGCCACGATCTGGTTTTGGTCAGCTCTGGCGCGGTTGCCGCAGGGCGCCGCGTGCTCGGCACCGTCGATCCGCATACCGTGGCAGCCAAGCAGATGCTCGCCGCGATCGGCCAGCCGCACCTGATGGCGCTGTATGCCGAGTTGTTCGGGCACTACCAGCTGCGCGTCGCGCAAGTGCTGCTGACGCGGACCGATCTTGAGCGTCGCCGCAGCTACTTGAATGCGCGGCATACCTTCGAGGCGCTGTTCCGGCATCGTGTTTTGCCGGTCGTGAACGAGAACGACACCGTGGCGACCGAGGAGATTCGCGTTGGCGATAACGATCAGTTGTCGGCGCTGGTCGCCGGACTCATCGATGCGCACATGCTGCTGTTGATGACCGATCAGGACGGCTTGTTCGACAAGGATCCGCGCAGCTTCGGCGACGCACGCCTGCTGCCGAAGATCGATGCCGGCGAGATTCCCGAGGCCGTATGGAAGAACGCTGGCGGCAAGGGCGGAGCGCTCGGCACGGGCGGCATGTTGACAAAGCTGCGCGCCGCCGACATCGCACGCCGCGCCGGCACCGAAGTTGTGATCGCCAACGGCGCCGATCCGGCGCTCATCCCGAGGCTGATCGAGGGAGACGGTCGCGCTACGCGGTTCAGTCCCTTGGCGCCGCCGACCGACGCGCGCAAGCGCTACATCCTGGGCGGATTGCGCACCGGCGTTGGCGCGGCCATCGATGCCGGCGCGGTTGCAGCGCTCGCGGCCGGCAAAAGCCTGCTCACGGTTGGCGTCGCAAAGGTGCACGGCGAGTTCGGACGCGGCGACACTGTGGATGTGTTGTCCGACGATGGTCGTCCGATAGCGCGCGGACTGGCCAATTACGATGCCGACGATCTGCGCCGTATTGCCGGTCGGCGCTCTGGCGACATCGAGAAAACGCTGGGTTACGACTATGGCGCCGAATTCATCCACCGCGACGATCTGGTGCTGCTATGAGTCAGGTTAGGGATCAGGCGGCGGCAGCGCGCACCGCGTTCAGGGCGCTGCGTACGTCCAGTGGCGAGCAGCGCAACGGATTTCTGCTGGCGATGGCCGCTGAGTTGGAAGCGCAGCGCCCAGCCATCCTCGCCGCTAACGCCATCGATGTTGCGCGAGGTGTCGACGATGGACTGGCCACAGCCATGGTCGATCGACTGACGCTCACGCCGGTGCGATTGCAAGCCATCGCGCGCGATGTGCTTGCGGTGGCGGCGATGCCCGATCCGTTGTCCGAGCGCTTCGACGCCTTCGAGCGCAGCGATGGGCTTCGCCTGCACAAGCGTCGCGTGCCCTTGGGCGTGCTCGGCGTTATCTTCGAGTCGCGCCCGAATGTGGCGATCGATATCGCCGCTTTGGCGATCAAGTCCGGCAACACGGCGGTGATGCGCGGCGGCAAGGAGGCGCAACACAGCAATCGCGCGTTTGCTTCGGTCATTTGCTCGGCATTGGCGGCTGCCGGATTGCCGGTCGCAGCGGTCGCTCTGATCGACTCCACAGATCGCGACGACACGCTGGCGCTGCTTCGATGCGACGAATCCGTCGACCTGATCATTCCGCGAGGCGGCGCTGGTTTGCACGCATACTGTCGCCGCGAGAGCCGCATCCCGGTGATCACTGGTGGCATCGGTATTTGCCACCTGTACATCGCCGCGGATGCCGATCTGGAAGCCGGGCTCAAGGTCATCCAGAATGCAAAGGTGCAGCGCCCGACCGTGTGCAACGCGCTCGACACCGTTCTTGTGCAGCGCGAGGTGGCCGCGCGTTGGGTGCCGGCGATCGTCGGTCGATTGATGCAGGATGGCGTGCGCTTTCGCTGCGACCCGGACGCACTGCCCTGGGCCGATGTGGGCGGCGCAGACGTGCAGCCTGCCGGTAGCGAGGATTTCGACACGGAATGGCTGTCGCTAACCTTGGGTATCGCCGTGGTCGATTCGCTGCAAGCCGCCATCGCCCACATCGAAGCGCACTCGACGGGTCACTCCGACGGCATTCTCACTGCCGATCCCGATCTCGCGAACGCATTTTTGGCGCAGGTCGATTCGGCCGCCGTCTACTGGAATGCCAGCACGCGCTTCACTGATGGCAGCGAGATGGGTCTGGGCGCTGAGGTCGCCGTGAGTACTCAACGCCTGCACGCTCGCGGCCCCATGGGATTGCGCGAGTTGACCAGCTACAAGTGGGTGGTCGAGGGGGCTTATCACGCGCGAGCTTAAGTGGCCCGATTCCGGGTTCTTGCGGTGGGTGAACCAAATGAGCCTTGTCAGTTCCGCGAAGGCGGGAATGCTGTGCCTTGGCGCTGGCTGAGCTCTGCGGCAGGCAACAAAGAACTTCGCGTAACGAGGTGCAACCGAATCGATCCCGCGAGAATATAAAAAACCATACTTCCGGCACTACCCGCCTGCCGGCTCGCAAACCCATTCTCCCCTTGAGCTTTCAGGGTTGCTCGCCGCATTCTTGGCGCTTTCTGCTCTTTGGAACTTAGGTCATGGCTGGATCGCTGAATTTCGAGCGTGCGCGCTTCAATATGGTGGAACAACAGGTGCGCCCGTGGGACGTGCTCGATACGCGTGTCCTTGATGTATTGGGCGAGGTGAAGCGCGAGGATTTCGTGCCGCCGCGGTACCGAAAACTGGCGTTCACCGATCTTGCCATTCCGCTCGACCACGATGAATACATGCTCAAGCCCGTCGTGGAGGGGCGCTTACTGCAAGCGCTCGATCTCGATGGCGATTCCGAGGTGTTGGAAATCGGCGTCGGCTCGGGCTTCATTTCTGCCTGTCTGGCGAGACTGGCGCGCCAGGTACAGGGCGTGGAGTTGCACGCCGATCTTGCCGAGCGCGCACGCTCGCGACTGAACGCGGCGGGCATTCGCAACGCCCAAATTCATCATGCCAATGTTTTCGACTTTCGCCCCGCGCAATCCTTCGACGCGATTGCGGTCACTGGCGCTGTGCATCATGTGCCGGACGCCTGGCTCGCGTGGCTGAAGCCTGGTGGCCGGATGTTTGTCGTCAGCGGCATGTCGCCAGCGATGGAAGCCGCGCTGATCGAGCGCCAGTCCAGCGAAGCGGTGCAGCGCCGCAGCTTGTTCGAAACTGATCTTTACTATCTGCGCGGCGCCGAACCTGCGCCGACGTTCACGCTTTAAGCCTAAGGAGTTTTCATGCGTCGCCAATACCTCAGCCTCGCCATTCTGGGAACGATAGCCGCCACGCCCGTTTCAGCCGCCGACCTTATCGAGATCTACGAAATGGCGCGCGCCAGCGATCCGCAGTTGGCTGCTGCCGAAGCCAACATGATGGCTGCCGGCGAGGGCATCGTGCAGGCGCGGGCGGCGTTGCTGCCCAACATCTCCGGACGCGCGACATTGAACGATTCCAGCGATGCAAGTTCGAGCAACGGCTTCTTTCGTCAGCCGGACGATACCGTCGTATTCGGTCGCTCCGATTCGTCTGGCGAATCGACGACCCGCAACTACTCGTTGAGTCTGTCGCAAAGCATCTACGACCACAGCGACTACACGCGCCTGCGCGGCGCCCGAGCTGGCGCGGCACGCGCCACTGCCAGCTACGACGCTGCTGTCGACGGTCTGGTCATTCGTGTCGCCGAGGCATACTTTGCCGCGCTCACGGCGAGCACCAACCTCGACGCTGCTCAGGCCGAAGAGAAGGCCGTCAAGCGTCAGCTGGAACAGGCAGAGCAGCGCTTCGAGGTTGGTCTCTCGGCAATCACCGACGTGCACGAAGCGCAAGCCCGATTCGATGGCGCGCGTGCGGCAGCGATCCTGGCGCAGAACCAACTGGATGATGCTTACGAGGCGCTCACGGAACTGACCGGTCGCCCGATCGATTCGGTCGACCCGCTGGTCGAGAACATCGCGCTTGATCGGCCCGATCCAGATCGAATGGAAGATTGGGTCAGCACGGCCGAGGCTGAAAGCGCCTCGCTGGCGATCCGGCGGTTCGAATTGGAACAGGCAGAGCGCGCCATCGAGACCGCAAACGCCGCGCACTACCCCACTCTCGGTGTGCAGTACAGTTGGACGAGCGGCGACAGGTGGGGCTCAAGCACGACCAATGGTCTTGAATCTCCCGGCGATTCGAGTTTTCGCGATCGGGGGTTTGTGTTTACGCTGAATGTTCCGATCTTCGAAGGTCTCGCCACGCAGTCGCGGGTTCGCCAGGAGACCTTCAACCGCGACGCGGCCGCCGATTCGTACGAGCAAGAGAAGCGCGCGATCGTGCGCCAGACGCGCAGCGCCTATCGCTCGGTGATCGCTGGCATCAGCGAGGTGGAAGCGCGGCGCCAGGCGCAAGTTTCGGCCCAGAGCGCGCTGGATGCCACGCAGGCCGGCTTCGAAGTCGGCACACGCACCATCGTCGATGTGCTCGTCAGCCAGCAGCTCTTGTTCCAGGCACAGCGCGACTATGCGCGAGCCCGTCACGACTATCTGGTGAACACGCTGCGCTTGAAGCGTGCGGCCGGCACGGTGGCGGCTGCGGATTTGCAGCGGGTGAACGCGCTGCTCAAGTAGCGTTGTGGGCTGCGCTATGGCGCGACGCGGTTCGTTTTCGCGCCATAGCAAGCCGCAGTTCGCTTGCACCGAGTGTGGGGAGAGGCGTCGCACCAGAGCGCGACGCTGAGATCGCCTCAAAGCCGCGCCAGAAAACGCTGCATCACGGGTGCGAAGCGAGGAATGTCGACCAGGAATGCGTCGTGCCCCTGGATCGACGGCAGCGGCTGGTAGTCGACGTGGGCACCCGCAGCGCGCAGGGATTCGGCGATCTCTTCTTGCTGTTCGACAGGAAACAGAATGTCGGTGGTTACGCCGATCACCAACGCGTGGTCGATGCGCATCTGGCGGCATGCCGCCGTCACGCTGCCGCCGTACTCGGCCAGATCGAACCAATCCATCGCGCGCGACAAGTACAGATAACAATTGGGATCGAAGCCGCCAGCCCAGCGTCTGGCGTGCGAATCGAGGTACGACTCGATCGCGAACTCGCTGGCAAAGGGATCGTCGTCGATGGTGCGGGTGTTTGTCTGAAGTCGCTCGCGCCCAAAACGCTCGCGCCATTCCTGCGGAGAGCGATACGTGGCCACGCCCAGCTTGCGCGCCAGGCCCATGCCTGAGGCGACGTCTATCGCCGCCGAGTAATTGCCGGCGTCCCAGTGCGGATCGGCGCGCACGATTTGCCGCTGCAGAGAACGCAGCGCAATGGCGAAGGGCGACGAGCGCGCAGCGCACGACATCAGCGCGATGTTCGGCACCAGTTCCGGATGGCGATGTGCCATCGCCAAGGCGGTCATGCCGCCCATGCTTGGTCCAATCACCAGCTTCAGTCGCGCGATTCCGAGCGCTCGCGCTACGGCGGCTGCACCGTCGGCGACGTCTTCAATGCTGAGCGCCGGAAAACGCAGTCGATACGGTTCGCCATCGTCCGGATGGGGCGAGGCGGCGCCGGTTGAGCCCTTGCAACTGCCAAGCGAATTGACGCAGATGACGAAGTCGCGGTGCGTATCGAGCGCGCGTCCGGCGCCGATCATCGGCTCCCACCAGCCGGGGGACGGATCCAGCGCATTGCTCGCCGCATGCGCGCTGGGCGACATTCCGGTGACGATGAGAATTGCATTGCTGCGCGCGGCGTTGAGCGTGCCCCAGGTTTCGAAGGCGATCACAGCGTCGCGCAGCTCGCCGCCGCGCTTAAGACGCAACGGCGAGGGCAGGGCATGGATTTGTGTGGCGGGCAGCGCAGTCGACAAGGCAGATTGGCTTTGCTTCAATCGCCTACATCATAGCCGTGTGTCGACGAACGTGAACTCAGGCAACTCGCGCAACGTCGATAGCTCGCAATCCGGTATCCACCAGCGGCTCGCCGAGATCGTCGCGAAGCATCAAGCATCGGTTGATCGCACGCCCATTCAATCGCGCGATCGTGCTGCGCTTGAACGGTGGCTGGGATTCGCAAAGGGCTTCTCGCGCACCGCCTTCGACGCCGGCTGCGGCACCGGCGAGAGCGCGCTGGCGCTGGCGCGGCGGCAACCGGGAACAGCGGTGTTGGGTGTCGATCAGTCGGCGCACCGGTTGGCGAAAACGGCAGATCGATCGGCGTCGAACGCGCTCCTGCTGCGCGCCGATTGCGCCGGCGTGTGGCGTGTGTTGGCAGAAAGCGGCGCGATGGTCGACGATCTCTATCTTTGGTACCCCAATCCGTGGCCGAAGGCGCAACACTTGATGCGTCGCTGGCACGCGCACCCGGTGTTCCCCGCGCTCATCGCCACCGCGCGGCGCATTGAGTTGCGCACCAATTGGTCCATCTATGCCGAGGAATTCGCGTTTGCCTTGCGCCTGCTCGGTGTGCCCTCGTCCGTAGAGCCATTGATGGTCGATGAGCCGGTCAGTCCCTTCGAGCGCAAGTACTGGGCGTCAGGACATGCGCTGTGGCGGGTTGCGGTTTCGACGTTTACTCCCGCTCTTCAGTTGGCTATTGATCATTGACCGTAACGCTCATCTCTCACTAGTCAAATAAGGACGTCTAGACGTCTACACTACTAGACGTGTAGCATTCCGAAATCGTCAACCAGCGGGGGCTACATGAGCACGATTTCGACCACAACCAAAGCCGTTCGCGCCGGCATCGACAGTGACCGCGGTCATGGCGCCATCGTGCCGCCGCTGGTGTTGTCGAGCAATTTTTCTTTCGCCGGATTCGCTCAGCCCCGCGCCTACGACTACACGCGCTCTGGCAACCCAACACGCGATACGCTTGCCGAAGCTTTGGCAGAGCTGGAAGGCGGTTGCGGCGCGGTGGTCACGGCCACCGGCATGGCGGCGATCACGCTGGCGCTGCAACTGGTGCCCGAGGGCGGTCACCTGATCGCGCCGCATGATTGTTACGGCGGCACCTGGCGCCTGTTCGACACGCTTGCAGCGCGTGGTCGCTTTCGGCTGTCGCTGGTGGATCAGAACGATTCCGTGGCGGTCGCGGCGGCGCTGGCGCAGGGCGCCGATCTCTTCTGGATCGAAACACCGAGCAATCCGTTGCTGCGCGTTGTCGATATCGCCGCGCTGACGGCACAGGCCAAGGCGAGTGGCGCGATCGTACTGGTCGACAACACCTTCCTATCGCCGGTGTGGCAACAGCCGCTGCGATTGGGCGCCGATCTGGTGCTGCACTCGACGACCAAGTATTTGAACGGGCACAGCGATGTGGTGGGTGGCGCAATCGTCGCCGCAGACCCAAAGCATCTGGAACCGCTCAAGTGGTGGAACAACTGCATGGGCCTCGCGGGCGCGCCCTTCGATAGCTATTTGACGCTGCGCGGTTTGCGCACGCTGTCGGCGCGCCTGCGCGTGCACGGCGAGAACGCGCAAATCCTCGCCGAGCTGCTGGCCGAGCATCCCGCGGTCGACAAGGTGTATTTCCCAGGGTTGATCGACCATCCGCAATACGCCCTCGCGACACGTCAGCAGTCCGGATTCGGTGCGATGATCAGCTTTGAGGTGACGAGCGGCGAGCCCGCTGTGCGTGCCTTGCTGGATGGCCTGAAGCACTTCTCGCTGGCCGAGTCGCTGGGCGGCGTCGAGAGCCTGATCGCACATCCAGCCACGATGACGCACGCGTCGATGACGCCCGAGGCGCGACGCGTGGCCGGCATTTCCGATCAGTTGCTGCGACTGAGCGTGGGCATCGAGGACGTGCGCGATCTGGCGCACGATTTGAAGCAGGCCTTGGATCGTGCGGCTGCGTCGCGCCCAGGGTTGCGGCGGGCGGCTTAACCTCGCCCCATCGGCGGCTGTCTGGTACGCGGACCGCATCCAGTAGATTCGCATTCCGCAGCATGCGGACCATGGGTCCGCGTGTCTTAAGGACGAACGCTACTGCCTGCGCGCCTCACGCCTGGCCACGGCCTTCTCGATGTGCTCAATGATCAACCCCGACACATCAATGCCCGATGCCGCCTCGATGCCTTCGAGCCCCGGTGAGGCGTTGACTTCGAGCACCAGCGGGCCGCGATCGGAGCGCAATAGATCGACGCCCGACACGCCCAGCCCCATGGTCTGCGAGGCAGCGATCGCGGTCTCGCGCTCTTCTTTGGTGAGCTTGACGCGCAACGCATGCCCGCCGCGATGCAAGTTGCTGCGGAATTCGCCTTCGCGTGCCTGGCGCATCATCGCGGCGACGACGCGATTGCCGACCACGAACGCGCGCAGATCGGCGCCCTTGGCTTCGCGAATGAACTCCTGCATCAGGAAGTGTTCGCGCACGCCGCGAAAGGCTTCGGCCAGGCTCAGCGATGCCGAGTGCGTTTCCGCCAGCACCACGCCTTGTCCCTGTGTGCCCTGCACCAGTTTCAGCACGTGCGGCGGTTCGCCAAGCATCTTGATCAAGTCTTCCGAATCGTCGGGCGAATCGGCGCACACGGTCGTCGGCATGCCAATGCCTTGCTGCGACAGTAGTTGCATCGCGCGTAGTTTGTCGCGCGCACGCAAAATGGCGTCGGAGGTGTTCGGCGTGTACACGCCCATCGATTCGAACTGCCGCACCACCGCCGTGCCGTAGAAGGTAATCGACGCGCCGATGCGCGGAATCACTGCGTCGTAACCTTCGACCACGCGCCCGCGGAAATGGATTTCCGCAAGCCCTGGGCTGATACGCATGTAGCAGCGCAACGGATCGATGACGCGCACCACGTGGCCGCGCGCAATCGCGGCCTCGACGAGGCGCTTGGTGGAGTAAATACGGCGCGAGCGCGACAGGACGGCAATTTTCATGAGTCCGACTCCTCTGCGCCACCCAAAGTAAACGACAGCGCTGGATCGACCAGCAATCGCCCCATCATCGCTGTGCGCCCCAGCAGCATCGGGAAGCGCATATGACGACGATCGCAGAGATTGATTTCAATCGGCCACTCGTCCTCACCCACTCGAACCAGGGTGCGAACGAACGGACGACGCGTGGTGTGGCCACCCGAGTCGGTGACATCGCGCTCGTCGACAATCTCGCCGGCGGACTCGACGCTCGCCGAGCCGAGGCCATCGGACTCAACCGCAAAGCGCACCCACGGCGCGCCGCCCTGTGTCTCGCGCTGCTGCCAAACGACGTGCAAAGCTGAGGACCGCGCGCCGCTATCGATCTTGGCTTTGATCGCGCGCACACCGAACTGCGGCAGCGCCAACCACTCGCGCCAGCCGATGGTGCGCATCATTGCGCCCTGCGCCGCAAGTAATTCAGCACATCCATGCGCGTGATCAGTCCTATAAAACGCTCGCCATCCATCACGATTGCCACATGGCCGCGGTCGAACATCGGCAGCAGCGCGTTGACCGGTGTGGAAACCTGCACCTGATCAAGCTTGGTGATCATCGCGTCGCTAACCGGCGCCTGAAAGGCGGTGGGATTGTCGATCACTTTCATCAGCACGTCGGACTCGTCGAGGATGCCGACGATTTGGTCGCCGTCCATCACCGGCAGTTGCGAGACGTCGTACAGTTTCATGCGCTGGTACGCCACCGTCAGCGTTTCGGCCGGGCGCACAACGATCGTGTCGCGCTCCGAGTACGGGCGATTGATCAGATCACGCAAATCGCCGGTGGACTGGCGCGTGATGTAGCCGTTATCGCGCATCCAATAGTCGTTGAACATTTTCGACAAGTACTTGTTGCCGGTGTCGCAGACAAAGGCCACCACCTTTTTCGGCGTGGTTTGCTCGCGGCAGTAGCGCAGCGCGGCGGCGATCACGGTGCCGGTCGAACTGCCGCCCAGGATGCCCTCGAGCTTCAGCAGCTCGCGTGCGACCTCGAAGCTCTCGCGATCGCTGATCGCGTACGCCTTCTTTACGTGGTCGAATTCGCTGATGGCGGTCAGGTAATCGCCGCCGATGCCTTCCACCGTCCAACTGCCGCCGGTGGTGTCGAGCGTCTTTTCGTTAACGTATCTCGTTAGTACCGAGCCCACCGGATCGGCGAGCACCAAATCGACGTGCGGTGCTGCGCGCTTGAAGAATCGCGACAGGCCGGTCAGCGTGCCGCCCGAGCCAACGCCGAACACCATCGCATCCATTTCGTGGCCCATTTGCTGCCAGATTTCCGGGCCGGTGCCGAACTCGTGCGCGTAGGGATTGCTGTTGTTACCGAACTGATTGATGTACAACGCGCCCGGTGTTTCTGCAGCAATGCGCTTGGCCAGATCCTGGTAGTAGTCGGGATGGCCCTTGGTGACATCCGAGCGCGTCAGTACCACTTCTGCGCCCATCGCCTTGAGATTGAAAATCTTCTCGCGACTCATCTTGTCCGGTACCACCAGGATCAAGCGGTAGCCTTTCTGCTGCGCAACCAGTGCCAGCGCCAGACCGGTGTTGCCGGCAGTGCCCTCGACGATGGTGCCGCCGGGCTTCAGGCGTCCATGGCGCTCGGCATCCTCGATCATCGATAACCCGATGCGGTCCTTGATCGAGCCGCCCGGATTCATCGATTCCATCTTGAAGAACAACTGGCAGACGCCGGTGTCGAGGCGCTGGCAGCGCACGATCGGCGTATTGCCGATCAGTTCGAGCACGTTGTTGAACACGGCCATCGATGCACTCCTCCGAAGCGGTGGGCGCGAAGACTACCGCGCGCGTGCCAAAGTTTCCTGCGGAAACTTTGACCCGGTTACCTCTTCGTGCCAAAGTTTCCTGCGGAAACTTTGACCCGGTTACCTCTTCGTGCCAAAGTTTCCTGCGGAAACTTTGACCCGGTTTTCAAGCAGGGCTCGCCCGCGGAGCGAAAACGTGGTTTTCGCTGCGCGATTCGCTGACGACTCCGGTCCATCCTATCGTGACGTGCCGTTGTTGCTTCGCAGTCTCTGCAACACTCATCCTTCCCACGAAGGACGGTTACGCGACTGCAAGCACTTCGCGGACGGCCGTGAGCAAAGCCTGAAATGGCCATGCACTCGTATTGCCTGGTGCCATTTCTCGCGCGTGCGGCAAATGCACGAAACCTGAGCGAATCTCGCTCCCTGACAGCGCGTGCTGCAGACGGAAGTACACCTCATTGCACACATAGCTGCCGGCCGATAGCGAGGCCTCTGCGGGCAGTTTGGCAGCGCCTAGCGCATCGAGCATGCGGCTTATTCGTAGCGTGCTCGGCAGCGCCAGCGGCGCGCTGCGGATGATCGATCGTGCGCGCGGTGTGCGGCCGGCGTTGTCGGCGATTCGTGCATCGACGAAATTCAGCGCGAAGCGTTCGGGTGTGATCGCTCCTCGCGAAGCGGCGATGCCGGTGGCTATGACGATGTCTGGTCGTTCATGCTCGATGCTGCGTAACAATTGCCGCGCCGCGCGACCAAATTCGACGGGCAAAACGATGCCGACCACGCGCCGGCTGGCGATGCGTTCGCCATCAAGCTGTATGGCGATTTCGGCGGAAGGATTGCGCGCATCGCCATCAAAAGCTTCGAAACCGCTCAACAGGACGGTAGTCATCGGAAGCAAAGTACGCCGATCAGAATGAGGTTGCCCGCCAGCAGCGGCAACGCCGTGGGGACTTGCGCGCGAATCACGGCATAGCGGTCCTTCAGGTCGAGCAGCGCGACGGGGACGAGGTTGAAGTTGGCCGCCATCGGCGTCAGCAGAGTGCCGCAGTAACCCGACAGCATGCCGATGGCCGCGAGTGGTGCGGGATCGGCGCCGTGAACGTTTACCAGAAACGGCAGCCCGATGCCGCCCGCAATCACCGGGAACGCCGCGAAGGCATTTCCCATAAGCATCGTCAGCAGCGCCATGCCCAGTCCATAGGCAATCACCGCGACCCAACGCACGTCGAGCGGCAGCCATGCACCGAGTAGCGTCGCGAGCGCATCGCCAACGCCCGCTGCGGCAAAGACGGATCCCAACACGGCCAGTAGCAGCGGCAACATGGCGGCCCATCCGATCGCTTCAAACAAATCGCCGCCGGCATCGATGGCGTGCATGGCCCGCTCGCGGGTGATCGCCAGCGCCAACGGCAGCGCTGTGCCGCAGGCCACGACGAGAGCGACCACGGCAACGTTGGCGCCACTCAGCCAACTCAACGCCAGTTTGGGAATCAAGAGCGTGAGAGCTACCGTCAGTGCCGGGATCAGCAGAATCGGCCACAGCAACTGGCTGCGACCGCGATCTGCCGCTTGCGCCGATTGGCTCGACGTCGACTCGGGCAAGCCGAAACCGGCGATGGCGGCCACCAGCAGCACCAATGCGCCAGCGAGTTGCGCGGGCATCCAGTCGCCGAACGCGAACAACACGCTGAGCGTTGCATAGAACGCGGTGCGTGTGCGTGGCCGCGGCGCTGCGCCGTGCCATGCCCGCCACGCGATGCGTGCGAAGTACGCACCGAGCAGCCAGTAGATGGGTGTCAGCGCGCTCATCGCCTGCGATCGCGCCACAACAGCCGCGCACCGTGAATGACGAAAGCCAGAATCGCCGTGGGAATACCCCAAAGCGCAATCGACAGCGGCGTCAACTCGATGCCGCGCTCGGCAAAGAACGCCTGCATCAAGAGCACGGCACCGAAGGCAAGGAATAAATCCTCGCCAAAGAACAGGCCAACGTTATCCGTTGCTGCCGCGAGAGCGCGTACCTCTTCGCTAGAGTTCCTGTCGGAGCCGTTTCTTGCCAGTTGAGTCAAATTTTCTCCAAGCAGGCTTTGGCTGTTGTTGCCCCCTTGAGTCAAGGGGGGTGAGGATCGGCGCTCATACGCCGAAAGGCGTGTGCCGATCCGAACTACCGGCGCCTGTGCCGCCGGGCCGGAAAGCGACTGCGCACCAGTCGATGGGGGCTCGCCATGTTTGTCGCCATCCGCTGCCTCCGCCATCGGCGCTACCAACGGCCGCACCATTTGTGCGTGGCCGCCGAGGCTCGTCAATCCCAATGCCGCACTGCCTTGACGCAATGCGAGATACGCGAGCAGCAGGCGCCCGGTACGCACGCCTTTCCAGCCGCGCACCAGTTGCGCCGCCAGCGCCCGCAATCCGTGGCGTTCGAGAATGGCGATGACGGGCAGCGCGAACATCAACACCAGCAGGTATCGGGCTTTGAGAAATTGGGTTCCAACCAGCTCGAGAAATGCCGATACCGAGGGTAGGGCAACCAGACCTGCCGTGAGCATCGCCAGCAGCACCACACGAGCGGGATGTTGGCGCGCGGCGAAGCCGAGCACGACCACCGCCAGCGGCAGGAGCGCCAGCGTCAGCATCGACGTATCTCGATACCGTTTGCGATCAGAGCCGCACGCAGCTCCTGGGTGAGCGCAACGGCATCGCTGCCATCGCCGTGCACGCACAGCGTATCGATTTGCGGCGGGCCACCGCGCGCCAGGCGAACGCCTTGTTCTACGGCTGCGCTACCGTGCAACAGTGCATCCGGTTCGCTGCGCGAAACGAGCGTTCCGTCGTCCCGATAGCGGCGATCGGCGAAGCCTTCGATCCGCGTGCGCAGGCCATGGTCTTTCGCGACCTTGGCCCAATCGCCCCAGGTGGGGCCGAACAAGGTCAGCCGCGAGTCGAGTTCCAGGATGACCGTTGCGATCATCTGTGCGATGGCATCGTCGCGCGCCATCTGGTGATACAGCGCGCCATGCGGTTTGACGTGCGTCAGCGTTGCACCTTCGCTGGCACAAATCGCGATCAGATCGCCGATCTGTGCGCGCAGGCTTGCGCGCAACGTCGCCGCGTCCAGCGCAATATCGCGCCGCCCAAAGCCGATCCGATCCGGCAAGCTCGGGTGTGCACCCATTGCAACACCGTGCTCAACTGCCATGCGCACAACCTGCCGCATCGAGCCATCGTCGCCGGCGTGCCCACCACAGGCAATGTTGCACGAGGACACCAGCGCGAGCAGCGCGTCGTCGGGCGATTCCGCGCCCATTTCGCCCAGGTCCGCATTGAGGTCGATATGCATAGCCATGAGTCTAATGTGGGTCGCGCCATGGCGCGATGCTCGTGCGTTATCCCTTCAAGCACCATACGCTCGTTGTTCCCGCGTTAGCGGGAATCCAGTGCCGTTCGTCTTCGGTTGGACTTACACTGGGTGCAGAGCACCAGCGAGTCACTGATCCCGGCTTTCGCGGGGAAGACGCAAGTCAATGGTGTTTGGAGAGAAAGCAGCATCACGCTGTAGAACGACTCGCGAGTCGCGGTAGCCTTGCGACCTCTTCTTTGCGTAAGTCCACCATGCGCATCATCACCTTGAACCTTAACGGCCTTCGATCGGCAACGCGCAAAGGCGTTTTGCAATGGCTTGCCACCCAAGATGCCGATGCGATTGCGCTGCAGGAAACGCGCCTGCAAGCGCCCGAACGCGCCGCCGAGGATTTCGGTATCGAAGGTTACGTTGGTTACTTCCGCGATGCCGAGGAGACGCGTGGCTACAGCGGCGTGGCGCTGTACTTGCGCCAGCGACCCGACCGTTTTGTCAGCGGCATCGGCGCGCGGCGTTTCGACGCCGAGGGGCGCTGGCTGCAGGCCGATTTCGGCGATTTGTCGATCGTCTCGCTGTACTTGCCATCCGGCTCGTCGGGCTCCGATCGTCAGGCGCACAAGTTTGAAGTGATGGCTTATCTGGAGCCTTATCTTGAAGGGCTGGCAAGCAGCGGTCGGCGCTTCATCATCTGCGGCGACTACAACATCGCGCACAAGCCGATCGATCTTAAGAATTGGCGCAGCAATCAGAAAAACTCGGGCTTTCTGCCGGACGAGCGCGCCTGGATGGACCGCCTCCTCGATCAATCGGGTTGGGTCGATACGCACCGCGAATTGAAACCCGGCGTGGCGGAATACACTTGGTGGAGCAACCGCGGCAACGCGTACGCGAATGATGTCGGATGGCGCATCGATTATCAGATCGCCACGCCGAACCTGCGCGGCGCAGCGCAGGTGGCCAACGTGTTCCGCGACCAGAAGTTTTCCGACCACGCGCCGTTGATCGTCGACTACGCTCTGCCGCGGCTTTAGCTCCTGGAACGCCGGGGTGTACTCGGCGTTTCATTCAAGTCGACGGTTTCATTCAAGTCGACGGTTCCGGAGACATTCACTCGGGACGAACGCGCAGTAGCCAGCCGTTATCCGTCAGCAAGTACACGTTGCCATCGGGACCTTGTTCGACATCGCGGATGCGCCAGCCGCGGCCTTCGAAGAGTTTCTCGACTTCTTCAACCTGATCGCCATCCACGGTCAGTCGCGACACATACGTCAACGCCATGCCGCCCGCCAACAGGTTTCCGTTCCATTTCGGAAAGGCCGGGCCCGAGTAAAACACCAGGCCCGAGGGGCCGATGGACGGGGTCCACTGGAAGGCCGGTTGCAACATGCCATCTTTGTGCGTGCCTTCGCCGATGGACGGCCCGTGGTACTCGCGCCCGTAGGTGATTACTGGCCAGCCGAAATTCTCACCGCGCCGGATGATGTTCACTTCATCGCCGCCACGCGGTCCGTGTTCGGTGACGAACAACTCTCCGGTGCCCGGCTGAAATGCCACGCCCTGCGGATTGCGGTGTCCATAACTCCAGATCGACGTGGGCTTGCCGTCGGCATTCTTGAACGGGTTGTCCGCCGGGATCGTTCCATCTTCGTTGATGCGGTGCATCTTGCCGTTATCGCTGGTGAGCTTTTGCGCCATGTGGCGCTCCTGGCGATCGCCGATGCCGAAGAACACATGCCCCTTGCCATCGAATTGCAGTCGGCAGCCGAAGTGATGCACGGTCTTCATGAACGGCTCGGCGGTGAACAGCACCTGCTTGTCGGTGAGTTCGCTGCCGACCAGCTTGTGTCGCGAGATTCGCGTCGTCAGGCCCTGCATACCTTTGATGCTGTAGCACAGATACACCCAGCCGTCGGTGGCGTAACTCGGTGCGATCTGCACATCGAGCATGCCGCCTTGATTTTCGGCCGCCACGCCCGGTACGCCCTTCAGCTCCACGCGCGTGCCGGCAGCAAGATCGACCAGGGACACGGAGCCCGGACGCTCTGTAACCAATGCTTTGCCATCGGGCAGAAATGCAATGCCCCAAGGAATACTGAGTCCTGTCAGTACCTGCTCGACAACCACCTTGTGATCGGCGGTGTCGACGCTGACGGGAAAGTCGTCTGCAGAGGCGGTTGCGGAAACGCTGGCGAGCAAAGCGAGCAGGGCGGGTCGCATGGCGGTCGATCTCGAAGGCTGTGTGGTGCGAATAGTAATTGGGAAAACGTCATCGTTTCGTACCTGCTCGTCAGCGTTGCGCTAGAACTAGAACAGGGCCGCTGGCCTCGAACGCGTAGACTCGCGCCCAATCGATCGGGACAGAGATCAACCGCATGTGTGGAATCGTGGGAATTGCCGGGCACGCCAATGCCGTGCCGGCGCTGATTCAGGGCCTGAAGGCGCTCGAGTATCGTGGCTACGACTCAGCCGGATTGGCGCTGCAGGTGGGCTCGGAGTTGAGGCGCTTTCGCGCCGCCGGAAAGGTGAAGGCGCTGCAGGATTTGTACGATGCTGAGCCGGTGACCTCGCGGACCGGAATTGCGCATACGCGCTGGGCGACGCACGGTGTGCCGAGCGAGCGCAATGCGCATCCGATGACCAGCGGCGAGCAGATCTCCGTGGTGCATAACGGGATCATCGAAAACCACGAGCACCTACGGCCCGGATTGCTCGCAGCTGGTTACACGTTTTCCTCGGAAACCGATACCGAAGTAATAGCTCATCTGATCCATCAGAAACGAGGTGCTGGCCAAACGTTGCTGCAAGCCGTGCAGAGCACGGTGGCGCAACTCGAGGGCGCGTACGCAATCGCGGTCGTCGACCGCGACACGCCCGACGAAGTGATCGGCGCGCGCCGTGGCTCGCCGTTGGTGGTCGGTTTGGGCGAGGGCGTCCAGTACCTGGCGAGCGATGTCTATGCGCTGCTCAACGAGACGCGCCAGTTCATCTATTTGCACGATGGCGATCTGGTGCATCTCACACCTCGAGCGGCGGTCGTTTATGACGCGAGTGGGGCGGTGGTTGTGCGCGATGTGAAAACCGCGCAACTGCGGCCAGATGCGGTCGAGCGCGGTCAATATCGGCATTACATGCTGAAGGAAATCCACGAGCAGCCGCAGGCGGTGGCCGACACCCTCGAAGGCCGCATCGCCAACGGCCGCATCCTCACCGAAATTTTCGGTCCGGGCGCACGCGAGCAGTTCCAGGCGCTGCAAGCAGTGCAGATTGTCGCTTGCGGGTCGAGCAATCACGCCGCGCAAGTGGCGCGCTATTGGATCGAAGCGATGGCCGGCATTCCGTGCTTCGCCGAGATTGCCAGCGAGTATCGCTACCGACAACCGGCGGTGATCGAGCGTTCGTTGCTGGTCACGGTATCGCAGTCGGGCGAAACCTCCGACACGCTGGCTGCTTTGCAACACGCCGCGCAGCGCCCGTATCTGGCGCGCCTGGCCATTTGCAATGTCCCCGAAAGCTCGCTGGTGCGCGCCAGCGAACTGGTGCTGATGACGCGTGCGGGTCCCGAGATTGGTGTGGCGTCGACCAAAGCGTTCTTGACGCAGTTGGTGGCGCTGGCGCTGCTGGCGCTCGAAATCGCGCGTGCCAAAGGCATGGAGGACACTCGCTACCGGCAATGCGTAAGCGAGTTGCTGCGATTGCCGAACGCGCTGCGCCTAGCCCTTGCCCTCGACGGCAAGATTCAGGCTATCGCCGAGCGCTTCGGCGACAAGCAGCACGCGCTGTTCCTGGGCCGCGGCGTGCAGTATCCGATCGCGCTCGAAGGCGCGTTGAAGCTCAAAGAGATCAGCTACATTCACGCCGAAGCCTATCCCGCCGGCGAGCTGAAGCACGGCCCGCTGGCGCTCGTCGATGAGCATATGCCGGTGATTGCCGTGGCGCCGAACGATGAGCTGTTGGAGAAGCTCAAGAGCAACATCCAGGAAGTGCGCGCCCGCGGCGGCGAGATGTTTGTGCTCGCCGACGAAGATGTTGCAGCGAGCATGGCCAATGATCGCCAGCACGTCATCGCGATGCCGAGCGTTGGCAGTTTCATCGCGCCCATGTTGTACACCGTGCCGATGCAACTGCTGGCTTACCACGTGGCAGTGCTCAAAGGCACCGATGTCGATCAGCCGCGCAATTTGGCCAAGAGCGTGACGGTGGAGTAGTGCGTCTGTTAGGGATGCTGGTTGGCGCGTTACTTTTCGCTGTTGGATTGTTAGCTACGCCGATTTACTTGCATGCATTGATCGATCCGGTCGAGGTTAAGCTTTCCGACGATAGCGACCCGTTTGGTCCCCCGCCTTCGCGCTTGCGGACGTTTTGCGGGCTGGCGTTCTGGTTGCTCTGCATGCCGGCCGGGCGGTGGGTCTGGAACAAGTCGCGAAACTGCCGCTGAAATTTCATATGCTCGCCGTTCGTATAAATTCCGTTAAAGGCTTCGAAAATCGCTGATCGCCAGACAATTTGGCCGTAGCTCGCCGATCCGGGATTGGGCCCGTTCAGCCTGATGCCCTTGAAATCCGCCGCCACGTTGCCATGATGTGGAGCCCCGGCTCGAACCGGGACCATTCGCCGCTGAGTGCGGATGGTGGATAGCGAAGGTCGATTCCATGCACGCGCGTTCTCTCTTGCCCAATCCGCTCGACTGGCTTCTCGGCTTGTATGCCGAGAATTACGCGCGCCTGAATCAGCTGCTCCCCACGCGGACCTTGCCGCCAGGGCGATACGTCAAGGCAATTCCGGATCGCGCTGATCTGGTGCTCGACGTGTTCGAACAGCAGCCGTACACCACGCTGTTGCGACTGAGCTTGCGCTTCAAGGAATCGACACCGGCGGAAGATCCGGAGTCGTACTGGCGCGTGTATCACGATGGGCGCCAGGCGGAGGTTACGCACTGCCGTTTCGATGCGCACCGTCGGCGTCTGTTTGCGCCGGAAACGCCAGCGAAGATCATCGCCCAGTATCGGCGCCACATGAATAATTTCGCCAGCAAGTGGCTCGAGCATCTGATCGGCCAAGGCTACGATGGCGGCGCGTGGATCCTCGAAGGGCCAGTGCCCGAGTGGAATCCCGAATACATCATCGCGCCAGGTTCGGAAGACGATCTTGAAGAGCCAACGCGCCGACGTGCGGCGAAGCGGCCGCGGTCGGTCAGGGCCTAAGAGCAGGGACAGAAAGCTGTCTCACACGAAGACACGAAGACACGAAGAGTTACGTCTGTTGCATGGCTCCAGTAGGACCGAGATTCATCGCGCTCGGTGACGAGACGCCTTCGTTTCTTCGTGCCTTCGTGTGAACTACTGCTTGCTTTTCCGGCTGCACCAAAACCTTACATCTCCACCGGCTGCGCATGTTCCTTGGTCGCAGCAAAGCGCAGCTTCGGGTAGCGTTCCTGCGTCAGCTGCAGGTTGACGCGCGTCGGCGCCAGATACACGAGCGCGCCGGCAGCATCGCGGGCCATGTTCTGCATGGCTTTGGCTTCCATGTCCTCGATCGACTTTTCATCGTCGCCGCCGATCCAGCGCGCGGTGTAGATCTGCACGTTCTCGAACACGCAATCGACGCCGTACTCGTCTTTGAGGCGATAGGCCACGACATCGAATTGCAAGGTTCCCACCGCGCCCAAGATCAGATCGGTGCCGAGCAAGGGTTTGAAGAACTGCGTGGCACCTTCTTCAGACAACTGTGTCAAGCCTTTCTGCAATTGCTTGAGCTTCAATGGATCGCGCAGGCGCGCGCGGCGAAACAACTCTGGTGCGAAGTTGGGAATGCCGGTGAATTTGAGCGACTCGCCTTCGGTGAAGGTATCGCCGATCGAGATCGTGCCGTGATTGTGGATACCCAGGATATCGCCCGGATAGGCTTCGGTAGCGATCTCCCGATCGGAGGCCATGAAGGTGAGCGCATTGGCGAGTTTGAACTCTTTGCCGGCGCGCGCGTGCCAGGCTTTCATGCCGCTCGAATAGCGCCCCGAGCACACGCGAAAGAACGCAACGCGATCGCGATGCTGCGGGTCCATGTTCGCTTGAATTTTGAATACGAAGCCACTGAACTTTTCCTCCAGGGGATCGACCGCGCGCGTCTCCGTGGCGCGAGTTCGCGGCGCCGGCGCGCGCTCGACGAAGAAATCAAGCAGCAATTGCACGCCGAAGTTGTTGATGCCCGAACCGAAGAACACGGGCGTCTGCTTGCCGCTCAAGTACGCGGCCAGATCGAATGGGTGCGATGCGCCCTGCACCAGTTCCAACTCTTCCCGCAATTCCTTGAGCGCCTCAGCGCCGATGCGTGTCGCTAATTCGGGTGCGTCCAAACCTTGGAAGATCGTTGAATCCTGTCGCGAGAAATTCCGCCCCGATTCGAAGATGTGGACCTCATCGAGCAGCAGGTGATACACGCCCTTGAGGCGCGAGCCCATACCGATCGGCCAGGTCACCGGCGCGCATTGAATCTTCAGCACGCTCTCGACTTCGTCCAGCAATTCGATGGGCGAGCGGCCCTCGCGGTCGAGTTTGTTGATGAAGGTCATGATCGGCGTGTCGCGCAGGCGGCACACATCCATCAGCTTGATGGTGCGCTCCTCGACGCCCTTCGCGCAGTCGATCACCATCAGCGCCGAATCGACCGCCGTGAGCACGCGATAGGTGTCTTCCGAAAAATCCGCGTGGCCCGGCGTGTCGAGCAGATTGACGATGCGCTCCGCGTACGGGAACTGCATCACCGAGCTCGTCACCGAAATGCCGCGTTCTTTCTCCAGCGCCATCCAGTCCGAGGTCGCATGTCGCGACGCCTTGCGCGATTTCACGGAACCCGCCATCTGAATCGCGCCGCCGAACAGCAGCAGCTTTTCCGTGAGCGTGGTCTTGCCGGCGTCCGGATGCGAAATGATCGCAAACGTCCGCCGCCGCAGTGTTTCGTCGACGTGGGTGGTCATAGTCGGGGCTGAGCAGAATAGGGCGCGGATTCTGGGGATTGCACGGCTCGGGAGCAAGCGTGATCATGACCAACAATGAATCACCCGGCTCGCTCCGAGATGACTGGCGTCCACTCACCGAAAGCAAATCCTCAGGCGAAACGCGCACTCACGCTCAAGAAGTGGTTGCTTGCTGAACCTCGAATTGAACTCGAAGTTCCCGCGCGCGGCACGTGGGTTGGCCGACCTCCACTCGATTTCTCCGAGTCCAGCGATTTGGCAAATGAAGGCTCGGACGCATCAACCAATTTGCTCGAGAGCATTTCTCTTCAAAGCCGCGCCCCCAGTCGCACGCCCTGATCGATCGCCCGCTTCGCATCCAGCTCCCCAGCACGTTCGGCGCCGCCGATCAGGTGGCTGGCGATGCCGAGCTTGGCCAGTTCGTCGTGCAGTGCGCGTTGCGGCAACTGGCCGGCGCAGACGACGATGTTGTCGACCGCAATCAGGCGCGTGCTGCCATCGCCATTGCGCACCGTCAGACCGCGCTCGTCGATGCGCTCATACTGCACGCCGCCGACCATCTCCACGCGCGCCATTTTCAGCGCACTGCGGTGAACCCACCCGCTGGTTTTGTTGAGCTTGTCGCCGAGCTTGCCATCCGAGCGCTGCAGCAGCGTGATCTGACGCGCCGGCGGCGGCGGCGCGGCCTTGGCGAGTCCGCCGCGGGTCGACAACGTTGGGTCGATGCCCCATTGGCGATACCACGCCGGTGGATCGATGGTGGTCGAGTGCTCATGCGCCAGGAACTCGGCAACATCGAAGCCGATGCCGCCCGCACCGATGATCGCAACGCGCGGTCCCACAGCGGCATTGCCGGCGAGAACGTCGATGTAGCTCAGCACGCTCGGCGCGTCCTGTCCCGGAATCTTCGGATCGCGCGGCGTAACGCCCGTCGCGACGATCACTTCGTCGAACTTTTCGCTCGCCAGCGAGGCGGCATCGGCGCGCTGATTCAAGCGCACGTCGACGCCGAGCTTTGCCAGTTGCACGCGGAAATAGCGCAGGGTTTCGTGGAACTCTTCTTTGCCTGGAATGCGCTTGGCCATATTGAACTGCCCGCCGATCTCAGACGCCGCATCGATCAGCGTGACCCGATGGCCGCGCTCGGCCAGCGTCGTTGCGGCAGACAAACCTGCGGGCCCAGCCCCGACAATTGCGATGCGCTTTTTCTGCGCGGCCGGCGCAATGACGATTTCGGTCTCGTGGCAGGCGCGCGGATTCACCAGGCACGAGGCCCGCTTTTGCTCGAACACATGATCCAGGCACGCCTGGTTGCACGCGATGCAGGTGTTGATTTCCTCCGGTTTCCCTGCGGCCGCTTTGCGCACCCAGTCGGCGTCGGCAAGCAGCGGTCGCGCCATCGATACCATGTCGGCCTGGCCGCTGGCGAGAATGCGCTCGGCGACGTCCGGCATATTGATGCGATTGGTGGTGATCAGCGGCAGCTTGACTTCGCGCTTGAGTTTCTCGGTGACGAACGCAAACGCCGCACGCGGCACGCTGGTGACGATGGTCGGTACACGGGCTTCATGCCAGCCGATGCCGGTGTTGATGAGCGTCGCGCCAGCCGCCTCGATCGCTTTTGCAAGCTGCACGATCTCGTCCCACGATTGCCCGTCTTCAACGAGATCGAGCATCGACAGCCGATACACGATGATAAAGTCCGGCCCGCAGCGTTCGCGGATTGAGCGCACGATTTCCACCGGAAAACGCATGCGGTTTTCGAAACTGCCGCCCCATTCGTCCTGGCGTAGGTTGGTGCGCGTCACCAGGAACTGGTTGATCAAATAGCCTTCCGAACCCATCACTTCCACGCCATCGTAGCCCGCCTCGCGTGCGTAGGCGGCGGTGCGTGCGAAGTCCTTGATCGTGCGGCGCACCGCGCCGCTCGACAAAGCGCGCGGACGAAACGGCGTGATCGGCGATTTTGCAGCCGATGCGCTGACTGACATCGGGTGGTAGCCGTAGCGACCGGCATGCAGGATCTGCATAACGATCTTGCCGCCTTCGCTATGCACGGCCGACGTGACTTTGCGGTGCCGCGCCACCTCCCAAGGCCACGACAGTTTCGACGCGAACGGCGCCAGCCAGCCTTCCATCGATGGCGCAATGCCGCCGGTCACCATCAGCGCCACACCGCCCGCGGCACGCTCGCCAAAGTACGCGGCGAGCTTGTCGTAATCGCGGGCGCGATCTTCAAGGCCGGTATGCATCGATCCCATCAGCACGCGGTTGCGCAAGGTGGTGAAGCCAAGATCGAGCGGCGAAAGCAAGGTTGGGAAGGCAGTCATGGCAGGCGCGAGTGGGCAAGACTGCGCGAGGCTGCCGGGAATGGCTGGAGGTTGCAATCGGCGCTTGTCGACGAGGCGATACCTTTTTTTCCAGCGCATGACAAAACGCGTGTGCAGTCGAAGCCAAGATTGAAGGGTCGTGGGCAGGCGCCCAGGACTTCGTGTTCGGCAATGGCCACGAGGCATTAACCCGCATATTTCATGAGGGAACGCGGAAGATCGCGAAGGGCTTTGCGCCGGAATCGAGGCGCGAGGAGGAGGAATGGTTGTTCCATTGGGACGACGAGCAACGAAGAGTCCGGCGCAAAGAACGAGCGAGGGCCGTGTTAGCGAGGAAATGGCAGCGAACACTCTGTCAGTACGACCAACTCGATGATTTCCACGCTGTAACAACGAAATCAAGCCATTTCATCGCGACCTCATGAAATATGCGGGTTAACGGCCTCACCCGCAGCGCAAGTGTTGCTGGTCAGCCCGCAGGAGTGGGTGCGAGCTGGCATCGATGGGCGGCGCCTGGGATGCGTGGGTCATCGCCACTGGGCAGGCGCAACCTCCTCAGTCTCCGGCGTCGATGGCCGCCAGTTCCATGGCCCAGCGGCCTTGCGGATGGATCATCGGGGAAAGCCGCTGGCGGATCGCCGCAGCCAAACTCGCTGCATCGGCGCGCTGGCCGGAGGCCGCCAGCCAGCGCGCTTTGTCGACCTTGAGCAACCAGACGGCGGGCGCGTCCTCTCCGTCGCGCGCCGATTCAAGCGCGATCGCCCGATCGAACGCTTCCCCGGCGCGGGCCAGATCGCGCTGCGCGAGCGCCAGTCGCCCGCGCTCGGCGTGCCATTGCGGATCGTCTTGCGCGCCGGTGGCCTCGAGCCAGCGCAGCGCGGCGTCGAAGTCGCCACGTGCGCGAGCGACGGCCGCCAGTTCCAGCTGGGCCGCCACCTGCATCTCGGCATCGGCGGAGGGCTCGGCGCCCGCCTCCCGGGCGATCGACTGCAGCGCGCCCTCGGCTTCCGCCACCTGTCCGGCCCAGTGCTGGTTGCGGGCGATGCGCAGGCGTAGTTCCAGGATGGACTCGGCCACATTCTCCGGATGGGCCAGCTGGATGCGCAGGTAGCGCTCGAATTGCGCGAGCGCCTCGGCGTGGTGTCCAGCCTCCTCCAGCGTCAGAGCAAGTGCCCACAGTGGCACCTTGAGCGCTTCGGAGTCACCGCCCTCCAGTTCCTCGTGGATCGCCAGGCTCGCGCCGAATGCCGGCACCGCATCCAGGTGCCTGCCCGCGCGCCGCAGGACCGAGCCCAGCACGTGCAGCGCATAGCTGTGCGGATTGCTGACCTGACCGTAGATCGACCTACGTCGCTCGACCAGTTGCTGTGCGTCGTCCACGGCTTCAGCAGCGCGACCGTCCTGCGCCAGCCCGAGGATGCGAATTTCCAGTGCATCGGCGACGCGGAAGTGGTCGGCACCGAGTTCGCGCGCGAAGATCTCGCCCGCAGCCGTGGCGTGTTTCAGCACCTCGCTGGCGCGTCCGCCCCAGGCGCCGCAGTGCCGGGCGAAGGCCAGCTGGGCGAGCGCCGCCTCAACCGACGCCTCGCCGTGGTGCTGGTTCGCCAGCGCCAGGGCCTCCCGCAGCGGTGGCTCGGCCTGCTTCTCATCGCCGCTGAGGCTGAGGACCAGGCCCAGCAGCCGCAAGCTGGCGAGGTGGGCGCTACTGCCGGGTGCCTCGCTGGCACGCAGCGCCAGTGCTTCCCGGGCGACCGGAAGCGCCGCCGCGAAATCCTCCATGTCGTACAGCGAGTAGGCCTTGCGCTGCACAGCGTCGGCCAGCAGCACCGGAAGATTTTCCTGGCGGGCGAGCCTGATAGCCTCGTCGAACAGCTCCACCGCAGTCTGGCGCCTGCCGATGTTCTGGTAGACGCTGCCGAGGATCGTCGCCATCTCTGCGCGTGTTGCCGGCTGGTCCTGTAGGGTCTCTTTGAGGCGCGCGCGGCCGGCATCCAGGATTTGCGAAACGGGCAGATCGCGGCGCCCGGCCAGTTCAGGGTCGGCGCCCTGGAAGACTGCGACCATATAGTCCCGGACTGCGCGTTCGGCGCGCTCGGCGGCCTGTGCGCTATCTCGCTCCAGGCGCATCTGCCAGGAGAAGCCAGTCAGCAGCGCCAGGAATGCGGTGGCGGCGCCGGCCTGTAACCAGTAACGACGCAACCATTTTCGCAGCCGGTAGGTGGGCGTCGCGGGTTTGGCCTGCACGGCCTCGTGCGCCAGATAGCGGCGCAGGTCGGCGGCCAGGTGTTCAGCGCTCGCATAACGCTGCTCCGGGTCCGGACGGGTTGCCAGCTGGATGATCGCACCGAGTTCGTCCGGCAAGGCGCGGATGTCGGGTTGGCCGCCGTCCGGCCAGGGCACTTCCAGCAGTTCGGCCATCACCAGGCCGAGGCTGTAGACGTCTGTGGCCGTTCCGACGCGCTGTCCGGCCTTCTGCTCTGGGCTGGCGTAACGCGGTGTGTAGCCGATACCGGTGGACGTGGTCGAGGCGGCTTTGGAGGAGATAGCGTCGCGGTCGAGAGTTCGCCCGTCGCTATCGCCGACGAGGCGCGAGATGCCGAAATCGAGGAGCATCGGTCGTCCATCGCGCGTCACCAGGATGTTGCCGGGCTTGAGGTCGCAATGCACAACCAGTTGCTGATGGGCGAACGAGACCGCGGCGCAAATCTCGGCCAGCAGACGCAGGCGCGCGGGCGTCGCCAGCGTGTGTTCCCGGCAGTAGGCCACCAGAGGCAGCCCGTCGACAAACTCCATCACGAGATAGGGCTGACCGCCCGGCGTGCTGCCGCCATCCAGCAGACGTGCGATGTTCGGGTGTGTCAGGCTGGCCAGGATCTGTCGCTCGCGGGCCAGGAAGCGCAGCGCCGCCGCGCTCGGCACTCCACCCAAGAGTTTGATCGCCGACTGCTGGTGGAAATGCCCGTCGCTGCGATGCGCGCGGAACACCTTGCCCATGCCGCCGGCGCCGATCTCTTCATCCAGTGTCCAGGCACCGAGCGTATCGCCAGGCCCCGCTGCGCCGACCACGCCCTTCAGGGCTCTGTGTAAAGGCTCGCAATCGAGCGTTGCGGTTGCGTGCGCGAGCAGACGTTCCAGCTCGGCAACAACTGCCGGGTCATCGTCGATCGCCGCCAGTGCCTGCGATCGAGCCGCAGACGGCAGTTCCATCAATTCCGCGAAGCGCTGCTTGACGCGTGCGTACTGGGCTCTATCGAGATCAGGGACCAAAGGCGACTTCGGTTTCTCGGTAGGAGAGTTCACAGGCGGGTCTGCAACCGTGCGTTCAGCCAGCTCTTCGCGAAGCGCAGCTCGCGGTCGACGACCTGCACCGAGACGTCCAGCACGGCGGCGATCTGGTGGCGGTCCAGCCCGGCGAAGTAAGCGAGGTGCAGCACCGACCCCGCGCGCGCATCCTGCGCTTCCAGCGCCGTCAACGCGGCATCGATCGCAAGCAGGTCGACGATCGTCGACTCCTCGCCCGAGTCGGCATGCGACAGGGTCAGGTGAATGATGTCGCCGCCGCGTTTCTCCGAACTGCGTGACCGCGCATGGTCGATCAGCACCGCTCGCATATAGAGCGACATCGACGCGCAGAAGTGCGCGCGATCGAGCCACGCCGGTTCGCGGCCGAGGACGCGCAGGACAGCCTCGTGCACCAGTTCCGTGGGCGACAGGCAAGCCGGACCGGCCGCTCCCGCCAATCGATCGGCGGCGATGCTTCGCAATTGCGCGTAGGCCAGCTCGAACAGACGTTCCCGCGCGTTGCTTTCGCCATCGCGCCAAGCCTGCAACTGGTTGGTAAGAGCACTGCTCGCGGTCATCGACGTCGAGACCCGTGGCGGGCGTTGCGTGGGACTCGTCGAGTATGCCATCGGCCAGTTTGCGTGGGCGTAAAGCCGTGTAGCGTTCGCAGGCGAGGTGGTTTTTCGCCTTGAGTGCGCCCAGACACGGCGCACAGACACGCGTGCTGAACCATCCGCTTGCGAACAAGCATTGCTTGCCACAAAAAGGCGCCGTCTGAACTTTTCTGACGCCTATCGCGTCCATCGTCACTATGCATTGGACGGCGCCGCCAAATCGGCGCACGATGGCCTGTATGAAGGACGGACAGCGAGTGCGGAACTTTTTCCGCGTCGCCGCTTTCACATCGGCATGCTAAAATCGGGCCATCTGGGAGCAGCGCAGGCTGCAAGCCCTACCATCTTGAGGATTTATCGATGACCACGCAGGCTTTGGTGGCCAACAATTTGCCGATTCTGGGCAATGTTGGCAGTCTTGATGCTTACATCGGCACCGTCAATCGTATCCCGGTGCTGGAGGTTGAGGACGAGCAAGAACTGGCGCGGCGCTTCCGCGAAAATGCCGATCTCGATGCCGCACGCCAATTGGTGATGTCGCACCTGCGCTTTGTGGTGCACGTGGCGCGCGGCTACGCGGGCTACGGCCTGGGCATTTCCGATTTGATCCAGGAAGGCAATATCGGCCTGATGAAGGCCGTCAAGCGCTTCGATCCGGACATGGGCGTGCGTTTGGTGTCGTTTGCCGTGCACTGGATCCGTGCCGAGATCCACGAGTTCATCTTGAAGAACTGGCGCATCGTCAAGGTGGCAACGACGAAAGCGCAACGCAAGCTGTTCTTCAACTTGCGCCGCGCGAAGAAACGTTTGGGCTGGATGAACGCGCAGGAAGTACAGGCGGTCGCCAAGGACTTGGGTGTGGATCCGCAAACTGTGCGCGAGATGGAAGCGCGATTGCAGGGTCAGGACGTGGCTTTCGATGCGCCGGCGGATGACGAGACCGAAAGCAAGCCCGCGCCGATCGCGTTTCTGGTCGATCAGAGCGCCAATCCCTACGAGAGCCTGGAGACCGAAACCTCCAGCGATCGTCAGCTCGACATCCTCGCCGACGGCCTGGAAAAGCTCGACGAACGTAGCCGCGACATCGTCACGCGCCGCTGGCTCGCCGAGCCCAAGGCCACTCTGCAGGATCTGGCGGCAGAGTACAACGTGTCGGCCGAGCGCATTCGCCAGATCGAAGCGGCGGCGTTCAAGAAGATGCGTGGGATGTTCAGCGATTGACGCTTGCGCTTGACGCCGGCGACAAACAAAAAAGCCCGCTTTCGCGGGCTTTCTTGTTTCTGTCGGACCAGCGTTCAGAACGCGTTGATACCGGTAATCTCCCGACCCACGACGAGCTGATGCACGGTTTCCGTGCCCTCGTAAGTGATCACGCTTTCGAGGTTCAGCGCATGCCGGATCGGACTGTGCTCGACCGTGATGCCGGCGCCGCCCATGATGTCGCGCGCTTCGCGGGCGATATCGATGGCCATGCGCACGTTGTTCCACTTGGCCAGGCTGACTTGGGTGGGTTGCATCTGGCCCGCGTCCTTGAGCCGGCCCAACTGGAGCGACAACAGTTGTGCCATTGTGATGCGTCGCGCCATGTCGGCGAGTTTCATTTGCACGGCTTGGGTGCCGGCGATCGGTTTGCCGAAAATGATGCGCGACTTGGCGTATTCCAGTGCCTCCCGGTAACAGGCGATCGCGGCGCCGATCGGCCCCCAGGTGATGCCGTAGCGCGCCTGCGTCAAGCACGACAGCGGGCCTTTGAGGCCACGCACATTCGGCAAGCGTTGGGTATCGGGAATGCGGACATCATCGAAGAACAGCGCGCTGGTGATCGAGGCCCGCAAGCTCATCTTGCGCCCGATGTCCTGGGTGGTGAAGCCCGCCGTACCGCGGTCGATCAGGAAGCCCTGGATGCCTTCCTCGGTCATCGCCCAGACGATGGCGACGCCAGCGATACCGCCGTTGGTGATCCACATCTTCGAGCCATTGATCACCCAATCGCCGCCATCGCGTCGGGCATGGGTTTTCATGTTGCCTGGATCGGAGCCGCCGTGCGGTTCGGTGAGCCCAAAGCAGCCGATCAGCTCGCCCTTGGCCATACGTGGCAGGTAATGGCGCCGCTGCTCCTCGCTGCCAAAAGCGAAGATCGGGTACATGCACAAGCTCGACTGCACCGAAACGAAGCTGCGGATGCCCGAATCGCCGCGTTCCAGCTCCTGGCAAATCAGGCCATACATCACCCCGGTCATGCCGGCGCAGCCATATTCCTCGGGCAAGCTCGATCCCAACAGGCCCAGCTCGGCAATCTCGGGAACCAACTCCGCTGGGAAGCGGTGTTCGTCGAAACAAGCGCCGATGATCGGCAGCACGCGCTCGTCGGTGAATCGCGCGACAGTGTCCTGCACCATGCGCTCTTCGTCGGAGAGCAAGGATCGGACGTTGTAAAGATCGCTGGGATCCAGCGCAGCAGGTTTGTTAGTGCCGTCGGCCATATCGGTCCACTCTCGATTTGCGATGCCCAAAGTATAGGCCCGCGTTCGTGAATACGATGGGGGGTGTCGCTGCGACTTCGCGGTCGCCGGTGTTCTATCGAGGCGTGGGATAAGCTTGTTTTTCTCGATGTCGGAGCGCCGGCAGTGTTCCAATGTGATCGGCTCGGAGAACGATGTTCGGCTCACGGCCCTCGCCCCGCATTGATGCGCGGATGGCTGCATAGAACGCTTCCATGCCATTCGTTCAGCATTCTCGCTTGCGTTGCCCACTCGCGTTCGCTAATGTAGCGGGCTTACCGGTGCGGGGTGGAGCAGTCAGGCAGCTCGTCGGGCTCATAACCCGAAGGTCGCAGGTTCAAATCCTGCCCCCGCTACCAACAAATATTGAGCGGCGCGACTGGCAACAGTCGCGCCGCTTTTTTTTTGCGCCTGCGCGGCAATCAAATGACGCGCGAGTACTGCTGCACTGGCTTGCGGGTGGTCGAATCGAGATAAGCATCGAAACACATCGCGATGCGCCGCAGCAGCAGCCGCCCGATCGGTGTCGCGACGATGTGCGTTTTGCTAACGGTCGCGAGGCCATCGGCCTGCAACGCCTTAAGTTGCTCCAGCGCAGATGCGAAGTAGGCTGAGAAATCGATTCCATAACGGTGCTCGATCGCGCCGATGTCGATCTGTCCATGACACATCAGCGACTGGATCACCGCGCCGCGCAGAACATCGTCTTCGCCGAGAGATACGCCGCGCCAGACTGGCAGGCGCCCGGCGTCTATCGCCGATTCCCACGACGGTAAATCGCGCGGGCTCTGGCTGAAGCTGTCGCCGATGTGGCTGATGGCGCTAACGCCCAGGCCCACCAGATCGCACTCGGCGTGCGTGGTGTAGCCCATGAAGTTTCGATGCAGCGCGCCGCGCTCCTGCGCCAGCGACAATTCATCGCCGGGTAGCGCGAAGTGGTCCATGCCGATGTACTGATAGCCAGCGGCGGTGAGCGTGTCGATGGCCAGTTGCAGCAAGCCCAGTTTCTCATCGACGCCCGGCAGATCGTCTGCGTCGATCTGGGTTTGCGCGCGAAACAAATTCGGCATATGCGCGTAACCATAAACCGCAATGCGATCGGGTTTCGCGGAAATGACGCTCGCCAGGGTGCGGGCGAAGCCGGCGCGCGTCTGCATGGGCAGTCCATAAATCAGATCGACGTTTATCGAGCGCATACCGGCGCGACGGCATGCCTCGATCAGCGCCAGCGTATGCGCCTCGCTCTGCACGCGGTTCACCGCTGCCTGGACCTCTGGATCGAAGTCCTGGACGCCCAGGCTGGCGCGATTGAGTCCCAGTTCGACGAGCGCGGCGACATCGTCGCAGGCGATCGAACGCGGGTCGAGTTCGATCGAGAAATCGCGTTCTTTGGCGCCGGAGAAATGAAACCGAGCATCGAGCCGATCGACGATGCGCGCCAACTGCTGGGGCGACAAAAAATTCGGCGTGCCGCCGCCGAAATGCAGTTGCACTACGTCGCGATCGATATCGAACAGCGGCGCCGTCAGCTCGATTTCGCTCAGCAAGCGTTCGAGATACAACGCGCCGCGCGCAGCATCGCGTGTGACGATGCGGTTGCAGCCGCAATAAAAGCATGGACTGAAGCAGAACGGCACGTGCACGTACAGGGACAGTGAGCGTGGAATCAGATCCGCATTGCTGCGACGCGCTTGTTCCCGCAAGTCCGCCTCGCCAAAACCGTCGTGGAACTGAGGAGCGGTTGGATACGACGTATAGCGCGGGCCGGAATGGTCGTAACGGCGCAAAATGTCGGCTTCGAAGAGTGGTTGGAGCATGAGGGATGCCAGTTGCGCAGGTTGGGTTTGGCGAACTTCGTCGTGCGCGAGGGTTGGGCAGCAATTCAACCCTCGAAGCGATTCGTCCACGTCTCGATCGTCGCGGTTATGCCGCCAGCCAACGCTAGGCGCACGATGGTGGCGGTACATTGACCTGAATCAACTCGGTTCGCGAACGCGTCGAACTTGCTCATGCGGATCGCTGGGGCTATGCTTAGCGGTGTCGCGTGGTTAACCGACCTCAGCCCATCGAGCCCGGTTCCACTGGTTTTCGTCAGAAAGCCTCTTCGGAGGCTTTTTTGTTGCCCGCAGTTTTTTCTGAAGAAGACAAACACACCGCATGGCCAAGAAGGACCAACTTCAAGCATTGCTGGCGCCGGCCGTGCGTTCTTTAGGGCTGGAGTTGTGGGGTCTTGAGCTGGCGCTGTCGCGCTCGCGGGGTTTGCTGCGGATTTACATCGATCACACCGACCGGCCCATCACGCTGGAAGATTGTGAAGCGGCGAGCCGAGAAATCTCAGCGTTGCTGGACGTCAACGATCCGATCAGCGGAAATTACACGCTGGAAGTGTCCTCGCCCGGCATCGACCGGCCGATCTTCGCGCCCGCACAGTTTCAACGTTTTGTGGGCCAGATATTGCGGGTGCAAACCATTGCGCCGATCAATAATCGACGCAAGTTTCAAGGTGTGCTCAACGCCGCCGACGAGGGCAGCGTGACGCTGGCGGTCGAGGGTAATGAGGTCACGCTGCGCCACAGCGATATCGACAAAGCGCGGCTAGTGCCGCAGTTCGACACGGCATCTAAGCCGGGAAAGGCTAAAGGAAAGTCTGATGAGTAAGGAAATGCTGCTGGTCGCCGATGCGGTCGCCAACGAAAAGGGCGTGAGCCGTGCCGTCATCTTCGACGCCCTCGAAGCGGCGCTGGCGTCGGCCGCGAAGCGCAAGCATGGCGGCGATATCTTGACCCGCGTCACCATCAATCGTAGCAACGGTAACTACGAGACTTTCCGCCGCTGGGAAGTCATCGCGGACGACTCGCCGCTCGAGTTTCCGGAGCGCCAGACGGCTTTGACGGTGGCACGCGAAGACGACCCGAACATCGAGATCGGCGGATTCATCGAAGAGCAGATCGAGAACGCCGAGTTTGGCCGCATCGCGGCGCAAGCTGCCAAGCAGGTCATCGTGCAGCGCGTCCGCGAGGCCGAGCGCGCGCAGGTGGTCGATCAATTCAAGGATCGCATCGGCACGCTGGTCACTGGCGTGGTCAAGCGCGTCGAGCGCGGCCATGTCTATCTCGATCTTGGCGGCAACGCCGAGGCGATTATCCTGCGCGAGCGCATGGTGCCGCGAGAGAACTTCCGAACCGGCGATCGCGTGCGCGGATACCTGTTCGACGTCAAGGCCGAAACGCGCGGGCCGCAGCTGTTCGTATCGCGCACCGCGCCCGAATTCATGATGGAGTTGTTCAAGCTCGAAGTGCCTGAGGTCGGTCAGGGCGTGGTCAATGTGATGGCCGCTGCGCGCGATCCGGGCGATCGCGCCAAAATCGCAGTGCGTGCAAACGATCATCGTACCGACCCGGTCGGCGCCTGTATCGGTATGCAGGGTTCGCGCGTCAAAGCGGTCTCCAACGAGCTCAACGGCGAGCGTATCGACATCGTATTGTGGAACGACAACCCGGCGCAGTTCGTCATCAATGCGATGGCGCCCGCCGAGGTGCAGTCGATCATCGTCGACGAAGAAAAGCACTCGATGGACTTGGCAGTCGCTGAGGACAAGTTGAGCCAGGCCATCGGTCGCGGCGGCCAGAACGTGCGCCTCGCGAGCAAATTGACGGGTTGGCAATTGAATGTGATGACGCAAGCGCAGGCGTCGGCGAAGGGCGAGGCCGAGTCGGCGGCGACGGTAGAGCTCTTTACCGAGCGTTTGCAGGTCGATGCAGAGATCGCAGCGATTCTGGTGCGCGAAGGTTTCAGCTCGGTGGAAGAAGTTGCCTACGTGCCTGCTGGCGAGTTGCTTAACGTCGATGAGTTCGATGAAGACCTCGTTGAGGAATTGCGGGCGCGCGCCCGCGATGCGTTGCTCACCGAACTGATCGCGAAGGAAGAGGCGTTGGACGAGCATCGCCCGGACGATTCCTTGCTGTCGATCGAGGGAATGGACGATGCCACGGCGTTCGCGCTGGCGGCAGGCGGCGTGCGTTCGCGAGGAGACCTCGCGGACCTGGCGACCGACGAGCTGATGGAATTCGAGGGCATGACCGAAGACCGCGCCCGCGCGCTGATCATTGCGGCGCGTGCGACGATGTTCGCAGACGAATGAGGTGCGGCAGCGCCATGGCGATGAATCATCGCCCCGGGCGTTGCGCTGATTGAGGGTTTGGGCGAGGTGTCGCGCCATCCTCCCCCGCGTCAAGGGAGAGGCAGGCTGATCGAGCGTCAATGCGACAAGGCGTCGCAACAGAATTATTCGGAGAAGGTATGGCCGGCATCACCGTAGAAAAATTGGCTCTCGTGCTCGGCGTCGCGCCGGAGCGGCTGCTGGAGCAACTGGCGGAGGCCGGCCTCAGAGTTTCCGGCGTACAGGCTGAAGTCAGCGCGGCCGAAAAGGTCAAGCTGCTGGAGCATCTGCGCGCGTCGCACGGTAAAGCCAAAGAAGATCTGAAATCGCCGAGTCAAATCACGCTCAAGCGCAAGACCGTGAGTGAGATCACGCTGACGCCCGGAGGTTCGCGCGGCGGCGGGAAGACCGTCAATGTCGAAGTTCGGCAGAAGAAGACCTACGTCAAGCGCAGCTCGGTCGTCGAGCAATCTGAGGCCGATCCAGAGCGCGAGCATGCGCAGAAGCTGTTGGCCGAATCGCAACTGCGGCGCGACGCTGAAGACATCGCTCGTCGCGATGCCGAAGCCCGGCGTATCGCCGACGAAGAGAAACAGCGCGAGCTGGAAGAGCAACGCAAACGCGAACGCGAGGAGCGCGAAGAAGCTGAGCGGCTTGCCGCTGAGGCCATCGCGCGGGCTGCCGAAGAAGAAGCCAAGCGCAAGCCGGAAGAAGATAAGGCCAAGCCGGTTGTCGTCGAAAAGCCCAAGAAGCGCGAGTTGGCCGATGAGAAGCCGCGCGGCCACAAGCCGGTCGCAGGAAAGCGCGCGCCGGTGCGTGCATTCGCTGAGGCGGTGGTGGAAGAGGCCGAGCCGAGCTTCGATCGTGGGCAACTGCACCTGAGCGACGGCGCGCGTCGCCCGAACAAGAAAAAGCCGCGTCCGCGCGCCCAAGAGCAGCAGCGCGGCGGTGGCCGCGATCATGGTTTCTCCCGGCCCACCGCGCCGGTTGTGCGCGAGGTGGAAGTGGGCGAAACGATTGTCGTTGCCGAATTGGCGGCGAAGCTGGCCGTGAAGGCCCCCGAAGTGATCAAAGCGCTGATGAAGATGGGCGTGATGGTCACCATTAATCAGACCATCGATCATGACACGGCAGTGTTGGTGACCGAAGAGCTGGGCCACTCCGTCAAGCGCGCTGGCGAGCGCGATATCGAGACCGAATTGACCAGCATCGACCCCAATGCCGGCGAGTCGATCACGCGCCCACCGGTGGTCACGGTGATGGGGCATGTCGATCACGGCAAGACCTCGCTGCTCGATCACATTCGCCGTACCCGCGTAGCCTCCGGCGAAGCCGGCGGCATCACGCAGCACATCGGCGCGTATCACGTGAATACCAAGAAGGGCGTGATCACCTTCCTGGATACGCCGGGCCACGCAGCGTTCACGCAAATGCGTGCGCGCGGCGCCAAAGTCACGGACATTGTGGTTCTGGTGGTAGCGGCCGACGACGGCGTCATGCCGCAGACGATCGAAGCGATCAACCACGCCAAGGCGGCGAAGGTGCCGATCATTGTTGCGGTCAACAAAATGGACAAGGCCGACGCCGATCCCGAGCGCGTCAAGCAGGGCCTGCTGCAACAAGAAGTCGTGCCGGAAGAGTACGGCGGCGATGTGCAGTTCATCCCGGTATCGGCGAAGACTGGACTTGGCATCGACAACTTGCTTGATGCGATCCTGGTGCAGTCGGAAGTGCTCGAACTGCGTGCGCCGGAGAAGGGCAGGGCGCGTGGCACGGTCGTCGAATCGACCCTCGAAAAGGGCCGCGGTTCGGTGGCAACGGTGCTGGTTCAGGCTGGCACGCTGCGCAAGGGCGATATCGTGCTCGCTGGTATGCAATGGGGCCGTGTGCGCGCGATGTTCGACGAGGCCGGGCGGCAGATCGCCGAGGCCGGCCCATCGATTCCAGCCGTCGTCATCGGCTTGCAGGGAACGCCGAATGCGGGCGACGACTTCGTCGTCGTGGCCGATGAGCGTGCGGCGCGCGATGCCGCAACCGCACGCGAGTTGAAGAGCCGAGATGTGCGATTGGCCAAACAGTCGACCAAACTCGACGACTTGTTCGCGCAGATGGGCCAGGGCGACGTGCAGACGCTCAACCTGCTGATCAAGGCCGATGTGCAGGGTTCGTCCGAAGCGCTCCGCGAATCGTTGGTGAAGCTCGCCACCGATCAGATCAAGGTCAATGTCATCGCTTCGGGCGTCGGTGGCATCACCGAATCCGACGCAACCTTGGCGGTGGCCAGCAAAGCTATCGTCATTGGTTTCAACGTCCGCGCCGATGCGCAGGCGCGCAAAGTGCTGCAAGATGGCGGGGTCGAGATCAACTACTACAGCATCATCTACGAAGCCATCGATCACGTGCGTAAGGCACTGACCGGCATGCTCGGGACCGAGGTGCGCGAGCAGATCATTGGCCTGGCGCAAGTGCGCGACGTGTTCCGCTCCAGCAAGTTCGGCGCCGTGGCCGGTTGTATGGTCATCGAGGGCGTCGTCAAGCGCAACAAACCGATCCGCGTGTTGCGCGACAACGTGGTCGTGTTCGAGGGCGAACTGGAGTCGTTGCGCCGCTTCAAAGACCTGGTCGACGAAGTGCGCATGGGCACCGAGTGCGGTATCGCAGTGAAGGCCTACAACGACGTCAAAGTGGGCGATCAAATCGAGTGTTTCGATCGCGTTGAGGTGCAGCGGACGCTGGGTGGGTGATGCGTACTGGCAAACAGCCTGCAGCGACTGCGCTGACGCGGCTGCAAGTTCGCGGCTTGCTGTCGCTGGAAGACGTCGATCTAAGCTTCACGCCAGGGCGCCCGACCGCGTTGATCGGCGCTAACGGCGCCGGCAAGAGTAATTTGTACCGAGTTCTTTGGTTGCTGAATCGAATGCTGTTGTCGCCGGGCGAATTTCAGATGGCTATTGCCGATTTGGGATTTGCGTCGCGGTGGCTGCATTTCGGCTCCAGGCATACGAATCGGGCCTTTGTTGGTGTCGATATCCTCACGAGCAAAGGACGCAATCAGTACGAGGCCGAGTGGGTCCCCATTGCTGGGGATCGATTTATCTTCGCATCAGAGAGATACGTGTTCTTGCCGACGGGTTCAACGGTGCCTCGGTGGAAAGAGCTTGGCGGTGGTCATGTCGAATCCAAACTGATGGAGCCGTCTGCTTCGCCGACGCCACGCGTCATCAAGGAACTGCTGCAAAACATCCGTGGTTTTCAGTTCCACGACACGAGCTTTTCTGGTCCTTTGCGCCAAAGTGCCGAAGTGGGCAGACGCCGCTATTTAGACCAAAAAGGATCGAATCTTGCCGCCGTTCTGGCAGCGATACGTGATGAAGAGCCCGCGCGGTTTCGATTCATCGAAGATCACATTCGGCTTATCTATCCGAGCTTTGCTCGATTCGAGTTCGAATTTGCTGGCTCGATGCTTCGCCTCAAGTGGTTCGAGCGTGGTCGCGACTACGAATTCGATGCACACCAGGCTTCGGACGGAACCTTGCGTTTCATGGCGTTGGCTACGCTGTTACTGCAAGCCCCGGATAGACTGCCGAGGGTGCTGCTGCTTGATGAGCCGGAACTAGGGTTGCATCCGCATGCGATCGATGTGCTGGGATCGCTCCTGGTCAATGCTGCTGAGCATTGCCAGTTGGTTATAGCAACCCAATCCCCGGCTTTGCTTGATTACTTCGATGCCGATGATGTTTTCACCGTGGAGCGACGTGGCGGCGCTTCCCATTTTAAGCGTTTGGCTAAGGACGAACTTCGCCAATGGCTTGAGGCATATGAAGGCGAGCCCGGCGAGTCGCTCTCTTCGTTGTGGCAACGCGGTGTGCTCGGGGCCGGCCCATCCCTATGATCGTGCTGATCATTGTCGAAGGATCCACAGAAGTTAAGTTTGTCCAGCAAGTGCTCGGCCCTTATCTGTGTTCCGCTGGTCTCGAAATACGGCCGATCACTGTGCGAACAGGTGTAAATCCAAGCGGCGGCGCAGCCAAAGGCGGCGCGCTAAGTTGGCCTCGGGTCGAGCGGGAGATTCGTAATCAGCTCGCACGGGGCCGTTCTATCGTCACTACTATGTTTGATCTTTATGCTCTGCCGAGGCAATGGCCTGGGAACGATGCGCAACTAGCTGGCGCCGCGAAAGCGAAATCGATCGAGGATGCGCTGGCTGATCACTTTTCCGATCACAGATTTCTTCCGCATCTGCAACTGCATGAGTTCGAGGCCCTGCTGTTCTCCGATTTGCCGGCATCAGCAGCAGCGATGCAATGCGCGCCTTGGAGCGAGCTTGAAGCCGAGGTTGATGGTCTTTCGCCAGAAGAGATCAACGACACTCCGCATGGCGCGCCCTCGAAACGACTAACCAGGCATCATCCGCCATACCATAGTGGAAAGCCGAGACTGGGACCTATCGCCGCTGCGCATATAGGTGTCGATGCGATGCGCGTGAAATGCCCGCATTTTCATCAATGGATTGAAAGGCTCGAATTTTTGACACGCGGCGACAACCAAAAATGATCGAACCCAAACTACTTCTGACCGTCTTCCTGACGGTCTTCATTGCCGAACTCGGAGACAAGACGCAGTTGTCGACGATGCTATTTGCCGCAGACAAGCAGGCGAGCAAATGGACGGTATTTCTCGGCGCGTCGGCGGCACTGGTTCTGACCAGCGCCATCGGCGTGCTTGCCGGACACTTGCTGTCCAACGTCATCACTCCGAAAACACTGCACATCATTGCAGGCGTCGGCTTCTTGCTGATCGGTGCTGCGACGCTCTGGAAAGCGCTGACCTGAGCCGCATTGCGATTGACTCCAAGCCACCGACGCTCTACCGTCTCGCCGCAAGCGCCTGTCGAACCACTCAGGAACCATCATGTCACGCACCACCTTCGCTCGAACCGATCGCATCGCTGCGCTGTTGCGCCGCGAGGTTGCGGTGCTCGTCCATGAGGATGTGCGCGGCGGATTGCTGCCAGAAATCAGTGTGTCCGATGTTGAGGTCAGCCGCGATCTGGCGGTGGCCAAGGTGTTCGTTACCGCGCTGCGGAGCGAGGATGCGAAGCCGGCATTGGCGCTGTTGAAAGAGGAAGCCAAGCGCTATCGGCAAACCCTGGCCAAGCTGGTGTCGCTGCGCACGATGCCGGAGTTGCGATTCCACTACGACGACTCGGTCGACCGCGGCGATCGTATCGATCAGTTGCTGCGCGATTCGCTGAAGAGCTGATGCGCGGCGCGCGGCACGTGAGCGGTATTGTGCTGCTGGACAAACCCTCCGGACCCACATCGAATGCGGCTCTGCAGCGCGTGCGCCGCGCCTTTCGCGCTGAGAAAGCGGGGCACACCGGCGCCCTCGATCCGCTGGCCAGCGGCCTGTTGCCGATTTGCCTGGGCGAAGCGACCAAGCTTGCCGGCCTGATGCTGGGCGGCGATAAGGGTTACCGGGTTACCGCGCGCCTGGGGCAACGCACCGACACCCTGGACTCGGAAGGTGAGGTCGTCGAGACCCGCCCGGTCCCGGCGCTTTCGGTAGCGGAAATCGACAGCGCACTCGTGCGCTTTCGCGGCCCGCAAATGCAAGTGCCGCCGATGTATTCGGCGCTGAAGCGCAATGGCAGACCGCTCTACGAACTCGCTCGGCGCGGCGAAACGGTCGAGCGTGCGGCTCGGGCGATCGTCGTGTCGCGCTTCGATATCGTCGCACTGCAACTTCCTCTGATCACGCTCGACTGCGACGTCTCCTCCGGTACCTACATCCGCTCGCTGATCGACGATCTGGGGCAAGCGCTCGGCTGCGGCGCACATATCGTCAGCCTGCGGCGCACTTGGGCTACGCCGTTTCTCGCTCCGGCCATGCAAGCGCTCGATTCCATCGAGCACGAATCCATCGAGCGACTCGACGCGCTGTTACTGCCGATCGAAGCTGGCGTCGGGCATCTGCAGCGACTGGATGTCGATACGATCTCGGCCGCGAAATTGCGACAGGGTCAGTTCGTGTCCACGGACATCGTCGGCGAAAACCTGGCGGTATTCCACGCCGAACGATTGATCGCCATTGGCGCCGCACGAGACGGTGTGCTGCGAACCACTCGTGGCATCGCTGTTTCGGTCGCCGCCTAGTGTGGTGTCCCAAAAATAACTGGAATTATGTCCGCGTCTTTCGACCCGAATGCTACGTTGCTCGTCGTCGCCATAGCGCTGCTATGACTCCTTCTCGCGCCTTGCCTCGGGCCGAAATCCATCGGACATTTCTTCCAGTTATTTTTGGGACACCACACTAGCCCGAACATTTCTTACGACTGCAAAGAAACGACTCGATTCCTGCCCAGCGTCGCGCAAACCTGCGATCCGGTTCGGATGACAAACTGATCGCTGTCATTTCTTCGCTTACGCGGCGCTTGCTCGTTCTTTGCGCCGATCTCGTCGTTGCTCGTTGTCGCAATTGAAGAACCAATGCTCCTCGCAATCCAACCGTAAACCGCGCTTGACGGCCGAAATTGCGCTGTGCATACTGTGCATACGAGATAAGTACAGTATGCACAGTGAGCGCGGAACTCTTTCTTTCTGACAGCGACAGTCGGCCGATGTATCGGCAGATCGTCGATCAGATTTCGACCAAAGTGATGGCGGGCGACTGGCCGGCAGGACATCCGCTGCCATCGATCCGCGAGCTGGCAGCGGGGAGCAGGGTCAGCGTCATCACGGTCAAGCGCGCCTACCTTGAACTCGAACATGCGGGCGTGATCGTCACGCGTCACGGCAAGGGATCGTTCGTTGCGGCGACGCAGGACTTACCCAGGGCGCTATTGCGCGCCGAGATGGGGCGCCATTTGGAATCGTTCCTGGCGTGTGCCGCGCGGCTTGGGCTGACGCGCGCAGACATCCAACAATTGCTCGATGCAGCCACTGAGGAGACCAGAAAATCATGACGGCAGCGTTCGCCCTGACAGGCATTCACAAGCGCTACCCGCAGTTCGCGCTCGAAGACGTGACCCTGAATTTGCTGGATGGGCAAATCATGGGTCTGGTGGGCGTCAACGGCGCCGGCAAGACCACCTTGCTACGCATTCTCACGGGACTCGTCCGGGCCGATCGCGGCACGGTGCAGGTGCTCGGTTTGTCCATGCCGGACGATCAGGTTGCGGTGAAACGGGATGTCGGTTTCGCGTCCGAAGATATGCGCCTTTACAAGAGCCAGACACTGCGCTGGCACATGGATCTGATCGCATCGATTTATCCTGGTTGGGACGAAGTCTATGCGCGCGACTTGCTGCGTCGTTTCGATCTCAAAAGCGAGCAAACGATTGCCGGCTTTTCGCACGGTCAACGAGTCAAGGCGCTGCTGCTGCTCTGCTTCGCGCGCCGGCCGAGGCTGTTGCTGCTCGATGAGCCGACCACCGGGCTGGACCCGGTCGCGCGTAGCGAGGTGCTTGAGGTGTTGAGCGATGTATTGCGCGACGATTCGCGAAGCGTGCTGTTCTCGTCGCACAACACGCACGATGTTGAGCAACTCGCCGATTCGATCAGCTTTCTGCATCGAGGACGTCTGATCGCATCGCAAGACAAGGAACGCTTTCTGGACGATTGGCGTCGCATCGTGTGCCATGGCGCGGCCACGCCGCAGTGGCCGGAAATCGCCATGGCGCGGCGCAACGGTTCGGTGCTGGAGATCAAGGTGCGCGGCTATTCCGCAGACATGCCCGAGCGTCTGATCGCGCAAGGACTCGTCGTCGACAGCGTCGATCCGATGCGCCTGGAAGACATTTTCGTGACCACCGTTCGCGCTGGAGCCGTCGCATGAATTCGCTCAATATTCCTGTCATCAAGCGCTTGATTGCGAAAGACTGGCTGTTGTTTCAAAAGCAACTTGCCGCGCATGTGTTGGCCGGCGCCTTCGCCTTGTGCTTGCTTGGCCTCGCCAAGCCCTGGGCATTTTACCTGGGCTCGTTGCTCCTCATCATCGTGCTCGTAGCCGCATCGTGTTTCTCGATCTCGACGTCGTTGGTCAATGAGCGACGCGACCAAACGCTCGCGTTTGTAATGAGCCTGCCGATCTCGCCCTTGGACTTTTACCTGTCGAAACTCGCAGGCAACCTGATCACATTTGCCGTGCCTTTCCTGGTCCTGGCGGTCGGGACGATCGCGGTGATTCTGTTCACGCCATTGCCCGATGGTCTGGTCGTTTATTCGATGCTGCTGTTCGGTCACATCCTGGCGGCGTTCTGCGTATCGCTGAGCGTGGCGATGGCGGTCGAATCGGAGGGCTGGAACATCTTCGCGATGATCAGCAGCATGGTGATGATCAACCCCTTCATCATGGGTCTCGGTCAGATCGAATCGATCAGCGCGATCGCGCGCGGGCCAGACATCATCTTCAACGCCCCGGTCATCGCGATCCTGGCCGCGCAATTGGTCTTGAGCGTGGCTCTGTTGTGCCTGACGGGCTGGGCGCATTGCCGGAAGACGGCGTTCTATTGAGAACGGGGAACGGGGCACGCGGGACGCGGCACGGGCATCTGACAAGCTGCGAATCGTCATCAGCGCTCGCAAGTGTGTCGTTTCCATACCTCACTCCCCTCTCCGTCCCCGTTCCACGTCCCCCGTGCCCCGTTCCCCGCTCAACGACTGCAACCGAAACCCATGCGACTCCATTACCTCGACAACCTGCGCGCGCTAGCCATGCTGGCTGGCGTCTTGTTCCACGCGGCGTTGGCGTACAGTCCATTGATCCATCCGTACTGGCCGCCGGCGGATCGCTCGCAATCGCAGCTCGTCGACATATTCGCCTGGTTCTTGCACCTGTTTCGCATGCCGCTGTTTTTCATGATCGCCGGCTACTTTGCTGCAGAACTCATCGAACGGCGCGGCATGTTGGGATTGATGCGAAATCGTGCGCGGCGAATCTTGATCCCCTTCGCGGTGTTGCTGGTGCCGATCGTAATGAGCTTGAGCTGGAGCACGCAGTGGGCCGCAGCCAACGTGCAGCATCCATCGCCCGTACTGCAGTGGGTGGCGCAGTTCTCGTTGCAGGCCAATCCACCGCAGCTGCCGCCCAGTACCAGCCATTTGTGGTTTTTGTACTATCTGTTGTGGTTCTACGTTTTGCTGTGGGCGATGCGCTCGCTCCTGCCCGAGACTGTGTGGCGACTGCCGGAGCGGTTACCGCGCTGGTGGATCTGCGTAGCACCCATGCTGCTGTCGCCAGCGCTCGCATCCGTCGTCGCGCCGCACCCGGCGCCCGAGAGCTTTTTGCCGCAGTTCTGGGCGTTCGCCTTCTTCGGTTCTTTTTTCGCCTTCGGCACTGCCGTGTATCGACGCCGCGGATGGATCGACGCGCTCTCGCCGATCTGGCTGGCATCGATCGGCGTGCTTCTTTATGGGCTTTGGTTTGCGCTCCTGCGGCACGCAACGATCGATCCGTCCAACCCTCGCGCGCCATGGTCTCTGGCCATTCTCGGCGCCTATATCAGTGTGCTGATGACGCTCGCCTGCTGGGTCGCCGGGCGGCGGTGGTTGAATGCCCAGTCGCGAGTGATGCGCTATCTGGCCGGCGGATCCTATTGGACTTACCTATTGCACCTGCCGCTGCTGTTCCTTGCTCAGTACTTGTTGATGGATTTGTCATGGCATTGGTCACTCAAATTTGCCATCGCCGTGTTTGCGACGCTGCTGCTTTCTTACCTGAGCTACGAGTTGCTCATCCGGCGCACTGAGCTTCGTCGTTTTGTTGGGTAGGCCCTTTTGCCGGGTTCTTCCGCGTCATGTAGGGGCCGCAGTATTCGTTTGTCCAGCGACCTCAGAAATGCAAAGAAGTTTCCTTATACATCAGATATTTAGCATTGAACTATCGCTTTGGTTCCGAGTCATTGCAGGGCGCGCGATCGGCGCGTATGACCGGGTAACCAAGAATGAAGACACCGATATTGGCAATCGTATTGGCTGGCGCAAGCGCTGCGCATGCGGAGGGAATGCGCTTCGACGCAGCCCTAGGTTTCGCCGAACAAAGCGCAGGCTCGGGTGCCGCGTCGCTGGTTGCGCTGACATGGCCGTTGCATCCCCGGGTCGGCGTTGAAATTGCCGTGGGCCATGCACGCACCTCGCCCAGGACGGTGGATCCCGACGACTTTGGATTGGACTCCAAGCTGACGTATCGAATTGAGCGTTACGCGGCGCTTGGCTTGCGCTACGAGCCTGTGTGGGAAGGGCGCTGGCAACCCTTTGCGCGCGCCGGTTGGGCCTATACAAACGGGGTTGTTGAGATCGATACTTTTCGCGTCATCACCGTCGAGGAGTTGGGCGGCGGCGTTTCGACGTTTCTGCGCGACGTCCTGCGCCGCTCGTCCGATGACGATAGTGCCTATTTGGCCTTCGGCACACAGTATCCGTTCGAGCGCTTCGATCTCACTATGCAGGTGCAGTACCTGCCGTCGGTGGGCCCAGTCGACAGCAATCGCGTCGACTTTCTGTTCGGTGTCAGTTGGGGATCGAAATGAAATGCAATCCTGACGCCAGTAAGTCCGGATTCGTCTCTCAATCTGTACCCGAGCAACGTAAACTTCGCGGACTCTTCGATGAACGGAATCGCCGTGTCCAAACGTCGCATGCTGATCACTGGCGCCTCCGCAGGTATCGGCGAGGCCTGTGCGCGAACCTGGGCCAAGAATGGCTGGGATCTGGTGCTCATCGCGCGGCGCGCCGAGCGGCTGGAAACGCTCGCTGCCGAACTTAAGTCCGCGCATGGTACCGCTAGCGCCATCGTCGTCAGCGATCTTGCCGATCCGCTGGCGCCGAGCCGCATCGTCGATGAACTTCGCGAACGCGGCCTCCTGGTCGATGGCGTGATCAACAACGCCGGCTACGGCGTACCGGGTACGTTCCAGTCGGTCAACTGGCGCACGCATGCGGATTTCTTGCGTGTGCTGTTGTGGGCGCCGACGGAACTGACGCACCATTTGTTGCCGGGCATGGTCGAGCGCGGATTCGGGCGCGTGATCAATGTCGCCTCGCTGGCGGGTTTAGTCCCCAGCACCGCCGGGCACACGCTGTACGGCGCGACCAAGAGCTATCTGATCCGCTTTTCGCAGTCGCTGTCGCAAGAGGTGAAGCACCGCGGCGTGCATGTGTTGGCGCTGTGCCCTGGGTTCACCTTCAGCGAGTTCCACGACGTTAACGGCATGCGCAGCAAAGTCTCGACGATGCCGCGCTTTATGTGGATGACCGCGAACGAGGTTGCCGAGCAAGCTTACGGGGCGAGCGAAAATGGCGCTGCGATCCTGGTCAATGGCCGCTTCAATCGTTTCGTGGCGGCGCTGACGAAGCTGCTGCCGGAGGCGCTGGCACTGAAGCTGGTCGGGCGGCAAGCGAAGCGCTTCCGACAGTCTGAGTAGCGCGGCTGCGGACCATCTGCGTATCGGCAACCCACTAGCACTGTTCAACCCATCAGGAGCCCGACCGATGACTGCGCCAACTACGCTCTGGACCAAAACGCCACACGCTGGCTACTTCATCAACTCGGTGGCGATATTGGCCGACGGTTCGCGGATCGCTGCCGGCACCTTCTTCCACGATTACAGCAGCAGCGCAAAAACGGCGGAGCTGGCAACGCTGCGGCGGATCAGCAGCACGGCGGCGGCGGAGCAAAGCCAATACGGTGTGTTCGGCACCTATGTTTGGGATAACGCTGGCAACGCGTTGTTGACGAAAACCTTCAACGGTTGGCAAGGCGTTTATTGGGTGGACCTGAGTGCCGACGGCGAAACGGTCGCGAGCGGCGGCTGGTACAAAGGCGATCCCACCTACGATGGTTTCTTCGCTGCGTACGACATCGCTTCGCAAAGCGAACTTTTGATGTACAACCCACCCAAGCGCGGCAACATGGTGCGCTTGAACGCCAACGGCACGGTGCTGGTCGGAGGCGCCGATCAGGGCTATTTGTTCGTGCGCGCGCCCGGCGGATCGTTTGCGTCGCCGGTGGCCATTCCCTTGACCAATACCGACGATCAGGTGCTGGTCGCGCTGATCGATGCGGCGGGTAGCACAGGGCTGATTGTCAGCTACTACGGCGAGGTGATCGTCTTCGTGCAATCGGGTGGAGTCATCACCCAGCAGCAGAGCTGGCAAGTGCCGAACTCGGCGTACGTGCACGCTGGCGCGCTGGCCAGCGATGGTAGCTACGCTTACGTCGGCGCGAACGATGGCAATCTTTACGCGTTGCGCATCGCCGATTTTCTGAGCGACCCTGCGCCCGCTTGGTCGGCGGCGATTCCAGGCGGCGCGAGAACCATTTATGGCGTGACCTGCAGCGCAGACGGATCGATGATCGGCGTGGCTGGTAACGTCTCGTCGGGCGGTGGTGTGGTTGCTTTGTATGCCAATAAGTACAACGCTGGCGCGCTGTATTGGCAGAGCACGACAATGCAGTCGCCGAATGGCTTGTCGATGGACGCCTCCGGCACCTATCTGGGTGCCGCCGATGGCCATTCCAGCAGCGGCGATTTCACGCTCTGGCAACCGCTGTTCAATCTGCAATTGTGGACCTACGCGACCAGCGAGATGTGCTGGCCGATCGCGATCGCCGCCAATGCGGCTTACGTTGCTGCAGGAAGCGACGATAGCAACGTGTACCTGTTCCAAGGGCCGGCCGCTTGACCGGTCGGCTGGCCGATTCGACGCAAGCGCTCGATCGCGAGGAGCAGCCGTTTCGCGCGCTGAATCTGGACCTCGACGATCCACGCGATCGGCGCTTCGCGGATTACGAATTGCTCGAACGCATTGGCGGCGGCGGCATGGGCGTGGTTTATCGCGCACGGCAGATCAGCCTCGATCGCGAGGTGGCGCTGAAGATCCTGGCCTACGATCCGTTCGCGGTCGACGACATGCTGGCACGCTTTCGCAGCGAAGCGCGCCACGCTGGTCGGCTGCAGCACCCGAACATCGTGCCGGTGTTCGAAATTGGTACGCATGAGAACTTGCACTTCTTCTCGATGGGGCTGGTGAGGGGCCCCACGCTTGGGCAGTGGTTGCGAAGCGAGAAGCGCCCGATGCTCGAGGTGGCGCGGCTGATGCGCACGGTCGCCGAGGCCGTCGAATACGCGCATCAGGTGGGCATTCTGCACCTCGATCTCAAGCCGGGAAATGTGTTGATCGACGAGCGCGGCGCGCCTCAGGTGGGCGACTTCGGCCTCGCCCATCGGATATCAGAGGCCGCCGAAGGCCGGGTGATGGCGGCCGGTACGCCGGCCTACATGGCGCCCGAGCAAGCCGGGCGCAACGCACGCTTGTCGATTCGCACCGATGTCTGGGGCCTGGGCGCGATCTTGTTCGAGATGCTCACCGGCGAGCCGCCTTTCGTTGGGCAGAACAACGCGGAAACGCTGCGCAGGTTGCTCGATCATCCGCTCGATCCGCCGCGAATGCGCGATCCATCGGTGCCCTCCGATCTGGATGCGATCTGTCGCCATTGTCTGGCCAAAAAACCGAATGAACGCTACGCCAGTGCGCGCGAGTTGGCGGACGACTTGCAGCGCTATATCGATGGTCGCCCGGTCAGCGTACGCAGGCCCGGCTGGCCGGAGCGCGTCATGCTATGGGCGCGCCGCGAGCCGCGAGCAGCGCTGTTGACGGGTGGATTGGCATGCACGCTGTTCGCGGGTCTTGCGCTATCAGTGACGTTATGGCGACAAGCGGAAAATCACCGCGCGGCCGCGCAAGCGACACTGTTCGATGCGCGCCGGCAAAGTGCGATCGAGGCGCAGGCGCGCGGCGATGCGCTGGCGGCCGTACCTGCGCTTGTGGCCAACATCGCCGACGCGGAGCGCAGCGGCAGCCGCAACGATGCGGAACTGGACCGCTTGCGTCTGGGCGCGCTGCTCGCGCGCAGCCCCAGGCAGATCGCTCGCCTCGACGGCGGCGGCGAAGGGCGCTCAATCGCCATCGCCGAGGATGGTCAGCTGCTGCTGGCCAGCTTGCGCAATGGCGAACTGGCTGCGCTGGCGCTCGATGGCGCCCAGCGCTGGCGGATTACGCCGCCGTTTCCGCCCACCGCCTGGGGCAACAGCTTCGCTGGACGCATGCAGGCCACGCCCGATGGCGCGTATGCCGTGCTGTACTCCAGTGGCAGCTCGGGCGTCGCACGTCCGGATGTCAGCGCGATGCAACGCGTCACTCTGGCGGATGGCTCGCTCGCCACACCACCCGTGACCGCGCTGGCGCAAAGCTTTGCCGCCGACGGTCGTCACGCATTACTGAAAACCGCGAGCGGCTGGCAGCGCTGGCGCGTCGATCCCTGGTCGCCGGATGGTGTCGAATTCGATGTCGCTTCGCGCTACTGCCATCTGACGACGCGCGGTCTGGCGGCTTGCGCCGAGCAGGGCTTCAAGCGCGTCGTCCTGATCGACGCCGAAACAGCCGCCACGTTGGCACGCATCGAGCTACCCAGTGGCGGCGAAATTGGTGCGTGGTTGCCGAGCAACGACGGCGCCTGGCTGGCCATTGGGGGAACGGCGGGCGATGTGCTCCTGGTCGATCTCAGGACGCAGAAGACAACGCTTCTGAGCGCCGACGATGCCGTCAACGACTTTGGCTTCGCCGACGATCTGCTCGGCGTCAGCGGCAGCCGCGGCAGCGTGCGATTGCTGTCGATCAGCAGCGGCCGTTGGCTGACGCGCGCCTTGGCCTCGGGCGGCGATCGGATGAACTCGGTCATTGTCGACCCGTTGGGCGGGTGGCTGATCGGCAACGACGGCCGTGTCGCGGTCTGGCCATTCGCCGCGAAAGGCGATGAGCCCTCCGAACCGCTGGCGATGCTGCGTCATCGCGGCGCGCTCATCGGCATGAACGCAGTTGCGCTGCATGCGCCGAGCGGCTTGCTGGCCAGCTACGGCAGCGAGGGCGATATTCTGCTCACGCGGCTGCCGCAGCCAGAGCTGACGCTTGCGCCCTGGCTCCCAGGCGAAACCGAGCGACCAGCCGCAGACTTACCCGTTGCGGGCAACGTCGTGTCGCTCGCCAGCGGCGACTGGTCGCTGCCGGCGCCGCCGAATCGCATCGAGCGCTCCGCCGGCGGCGCTGTCCTCATGGCGGCGGGCCGCGCGCTTTACATCGAGCGCAGCGGCGAGCGACGTACTCTGGAGTTACCGAGCAGCGCACAAACGCTGGTTGTCCATCCGACGTCAGAGCTGGCGCTGGTCGCGTGGATCGAAGACGAGGGCGAGTTGACGATGACCTGGCGCATCCTCGACTTGACTCACGGCGAATGGCGATCCGAGCCCGTCTCAAGCAGCGGCCTGGTCGATGGCGTTCGTTTCGGCGCCGATCGCTGGGCATTTTGGCAAGGTCCGCGCTTGTTCGCTTTCGGTATGGATGGTCGACCTCTCGGGGCGATGGTCATCGAAAACACGGCGCTGCGTATTGCTGATCTGGCGATAACCGGGGACCGTGTGTTGATCGCCACGGCCGCCGTCAGCCGTTTGCAACCAGGCACTCTGGAGCAATGGCGTTTGGGCACGCCGCCCCAATTGCTGCGACGGATCGCCACGCCGAACGCGCATGATCGCGTCTTCGAACTGGGGGAACGCTGGCTGGGTACAGGCGCGCGCGTCGCCGTGTACGAGGGCGATTCGCGTTCTGAGCTGATCGAGTTCGGCAGCGATTGGAACGAAGCCGCAGCGGTTTCCGCCGATGGCCGCCTGGCCGCCTTTGCCACCCGGGCGGCCATCCACCTCTATGCGCTAGACACCTTGTCGCCTTTGCTGGCGCCGCAAGCGCTGCCGCTGGCGCGCAACGATGTTATCGCCGAGCTGGCATTCGCAGATAACGCACTGATTGCTGTGAGCCATTACGGCACCAGACACCAGATTTCACTTCAGCCGGATCGCCGCGATCTTGTTGCGTTGCGCGCCGAAGCGCACGATGCATTGCCCTCACGCGATGCCGGTCCAGTCGCTGCTGATCGCACGGCGCGCGATTCGGGCCCGCCGCCGCCTCTCCCGGTCGCCGCGATCACCCAGCCGCCGGTGCCATTCAACGTCGCCGCGGGGCAACGATTTCAGGGCAGCAGTCGCGGCCTCGGCATCACCGATAGCGCAGGTTGGCCGCGCGGTCGCATGCGCCTGCGCGGTGTCGACGTCGATCTCGGCCCGGCTCTGCAGCTGGCGCCTGCGGGCACTGCACTCGGCGCGGCGGTTTTTCCCGCCGAAGCGCAGGTAGATGCACCAACGGGTGGACGTGTGCACTTCTTCCTGGGCAATCAACTGATCGGCGATCCCGCGTTTGCCGCCGATTTTTTGGATGCGGCAGGTCGTACACTCGCCAGCCGCGATGTGTCCGTGCCGCCCTCCTGGGACGGCGCAATCCACGATCCCGAACGCGCCCATCTGCCGCGCGCGGACGTAGCCCTCATCGTGCGCACCGCCGAGTCCCGCGAACGCGGCGGCGGCAGCCCGCAACTTTTCGTCTATCACGTCCGGCTCGACCAACCTCCCGGCACCACGACGTTACGCCTGCGCGCCCTGCGCGGCGCGCCGTTGGTGTTGGGGATTGCCGGTACCGATTGACCACGGCTACACGATCGCCGCCGACAGCCGCGCCGCTGTACGCGACACCCTTGCAAATCAAAAACAACACTTTAAGTTTGCACAGGTGATCAGTGGATGCGCCCGAGCCGCGACGCCCGGGCCGCGAAACAAGGCGCCCCAACGGGGCGCGATGCGATAGCCCGGGGCGAAAGCCCTGGGTTAGGCGGTTTTTCAAGGAAGAGCCCTGAAAGGGCGAAACAACGCTCCTTGCGTCTCGTTCTGCTGCGGGCTGACCGACGAAATCATGCGAATCGCCAAGCTTAAAGTCGCACAAGGAGCAAGATTGGGTCAGTCCCAACATCCGATGAGCCGATTTGACTCGCCGTTCCGCGTTCCGAATCCAGCCACACGTTCCGCAACACGCTCGCTCGAAATGTGTATCGAGATTGTAAAAGCATTTGGCCGTGTGGTATTGAAATGGCTTCCGCCGTTGTTGTTCGTCGCCGCGCCGCTTCTGCTGCGTGTCGTTAACCCAGCTTTCGCCATTCAATGTGTCTTGCCTCCCAATTCCCTTGGACCCGCCCAACCGGTTTTTGTGAGACCGCGCCGGTTCACGCGGCTTGCTTCAATTTCGCATCCTCCTCCATAGCATCGTCAAGCTTTTTCTTTG